>DASTZP010000042.1:0-54497 GCA_035764245.1 Solirubrobacterales bacterium | reverse complement strand
ATGGAGGAGCTGCGCCGCCAGGTCGCGGCCGCCATCCGCGACGGCAACCAGTCGATGATGCGCGATCTCGCACGGCTGGCGATCGCCGCCTTCGGCCGCCAGGGCGAGGGCTCCGGGGTGATCGGCGTCGACGTGCAGCGGATCCGCCGCACGCTCGGCCTCTCGGCCGGCGCCCAGCAGCAGGCCGAGGACGGCGGCGACGAGCTGCCGCCGATCGACCGCGACCAACTCAACCGCTTCGAGCGCCACCTGCGCCGCGAGCTCGAGCGCGACCTGATCGAGCGCACCGCGACCCTGCCGACGGCCAGGCCGCTCGCCGACCTCGACCGCGCCCTGCCCAGCAGCCCGACCCAGGACCTCGCCGCCGTCCACCGCGCCGTCTCGCAGATGAAGCGCCGGCTCGCCACCCTCGGCCACGAGCAGCGCGGGCGACGCAAGGGGCGGACGGTCGACGTGCGGCGGACGATGCGGGCCTCGCTGGAGACCGGCGGCGTGCCGCTGCGCCTGCGCTACCGGCCGAAGCGCCCGCGTCGGCCCGAGATCTACGTCCTCTGCGACGTCTCCACCTCGGTCACCTCGGCCAGCGTCTTCTTCCTCTCCGTCCTCCACGCCCTCCACGACTCCTTCCGCAAGCTGCGCAGCTTCGTCTTCATCGAGCGGATCTCCGAGGTGACCGACGTCTTCGAGCACGAGCGCGACTTCGCCGTCATCGCCCAGAAGATCTCCTCCGAGGGCGGCGTCGCCGACATCTCCGGCTACACCGACTACGGGCGCGTCTGGCTCGAGTTCCTGACCGAGATCTCCGAAGACCTCGACCCGCGCTCGACCGTGATCGTCCTCGGCGACGCCCGCACCAACGGCCGCGAGCCCCACGCCGAGGTCTTCGGCCAGATCGCCGAGAAGGCCGGGCGCCTGTTCTGGCTCAACCCGGAGCCGAAGCTCTACTGGAACTACGGCGACTCGGTGATGGCCGCGTATGAGCGCTACTGCGACGGCGCCTTCGAGTGCTGGACGACCGGCCACCTGCAGAACTTCGTCGACGTGGTCGCCGGCGCCGCTCCCGCAGCCGAATGAGGGCCCTCCTCCTCCGCCACGGCGAGTCGGTCCACAACGCCGCCCGCAGCGGCGAGCCGGCTGCCCACTCCGAGAGCGACCGGCTGACCGAGAAGGGGGTCGAGCAGGCCCACGCCGCCGGCGCCGGCCTCCGCGACCTCGGGGTGACGCGGCTGCTGAGCAGCCCGCTGCGGCGGGCCCGGGAAACCGCGGCGGCGGTCGGCGACGCGCTCGGGCTCGACCCGGTGGAGATCGACTACACCGGCGAGCTCACCTCCGGCGAAAGCTTCGAGCAGGCGGTCAAGCGGGTGCGGCGGCTGAAGGCGGAGCTCGAGTCCGGCGCCGACGGCGAGCTGCCGCTGCTCATCACCCACGGCATCTTCACCCGCTTCTTCCTCCTCGACTCGGTCCTCGGGGAGCGCTTCGAGGCGCCGATGGCGGCCGGCCTCTGGAACCTCGGCTCCCACAACTGCGGCCTCTCGGTCTTCGCCCACGGCGAGAGCCTGGACCCGCTCGGTCAGCCGATCGCCGGCTGGACCTGCCTCACCTGGATGGAGCGGCCGTGGAGTCGGCCTTGACGATCCGCACCGGATCGTCGGGCGAGACCTGCCACTGCTCGTTGACGATCGCCCCCTCGGGCGGCGCCACCGGCCCCTCCAGCAGCGGGTCGTCGGTCTCCCGCATCCAGGCCTCGAGCCGCTCCCGCAGCTCCGCCACGACCTCGGCCCTGACGGGCTCGTAGGCGAGGTTGCGCCCCTCCTGGGGGTCAAGCACCAGGTCGTAGAGCTGCTCCTCGGGGACCTCCTGCTCCCCCCACCCGGCGGCGACCAGCAGGTCCTTGGTGTCGCTGTCGTCGCAGTTAGCCAGCACCGGATGCGGGTATTCGTCAAAACGCCTTATGTACTTCCATCGCTCGGTCCGGATCGCCCGGTGAGGCTGGTAAGCCGCGTGGTAGGTCGTCTCGGTGAAGATCGCGTCGTGGAGGCTCTCGACCTCGCCCCGCACCAACGGCAGCAGCGAGCTGCCCTGCAGCCAGGCCGGGTGCTCGGCGCCGGCGACGTCACAGAGGGTCGGGTAGACGTCGAGGTGGCTGACCGGCGCGTCGATCACCTTTCCCGGCGGGAAGCCGGGCCCGCGGACGATCATCATCACCCCGGTGCCGCGGTCGAAGAGGGTCGCCTTGGCGCCGGGGAAGGCGATCCCGTGGTCGGTGGTGCAGATGACGATCGTGTTCTCGACCAGGCCGAAGTCGTGGAGGGCGTGGAGGACGGCGCCGATCCCCTGGTCGAGCGAGCGCGCGCTGGCCTTGAACTCGGCCATGTCGCGGCGCGTCGCCTGCGTGTCCGGCAGGTTGGCCGGCGGCAGCGAGTAGAGCGTGTCGCGGACCGAGGTCGGGGCCGAGAATTCGCGGTGGGTCTCGAAGAAGCCGACCGACATGAACCAGGGCTCGGCCGGGGCTTCGCGCAGGGTCTTGATCGTCAGCGGGGCGACGAACTGGGCGTGGTTCTGGTCGACCGGGACGACCTCGTCGTAGCCGATCACCGCCGGGTCGAGGGAGATGTGCTGCTCCCCGATCAGGATCGAGCGGTAGCCGGCCGGGCGCAGGGCGTGGACCCAGTGCTGCTTGTAGTCGTTCAGCTTCCAGCCGCGGTGGGCGAGGCCGAGCATGCCGTTGTTGTGGCAGTAGAGGCCGGTGAGGAGGCTGGCCCGGCTGCCGGAGCAGGTCGGCGCGGCGCAAAAGGCCTCGCGGAACAGCACCCCTTGGTCGGCCAGCATCTGGATGTTCGGGGTCGGCACCTGGAAGCCGTAGGGCTGGACGTAGCGGCCGGTGTCGTGGGAATGGATGTAGAGGATGTTGGGTGGCTGCACTGCTTCTCAGACTATCGACCGTCCCCTGTTTACTCTTTTGTTGATAAGGATAGTTAGGAATTGGTCATGAACAGCAGGTCTCCCGATCGCTCGTATCTCGTCTGCGCCACCCCCCGCAGCGGCAGCACCCTCGTCTGCCACGCCCTCGAGGAAACCGGCGTCGCCGGCCGCCCCGAGGAGTACTTCGAGGCGCTGCGCCACAGCGGCCGCCCGCGGCGGCCGGAGGAATACTTCCTCGGCGTCGAGGACCACTCGATCCGCGACCACCTCGGCGAGCGCAGCGTCGGCTCCGACCCCCAGCCCCGCTCCCCCCTCTGGAGCCGGGCCGCCTACGACCGCTACCTGGAGTGGGCCTTCGAGACCGGCACCACCGACAACGGCGTCTTCGGGGCGAAGTTGATGTGGGGCTACTTCGGCGAGTTCGTCAGCCTCCTGCGCAACATCCCCGCCTACCGCGATGTGCCGCTGGCGGAGCTGATGCCGGCCGTCTTCCCCGGCCTCACCTTCGTCCGCGTCGTCCGCGCCAACAAAGTGCGGCAGGCGGTCAGCCTCTGGAAGGCGGTGCAGACGGCGACCTGGCGCGAGGACCAGGCCAGCGCCGGCACCGTCTCGGTCGAGGAGGACGGGGCCCCGCCCTACCGCAGCTTCATCGAGGAGCACCGGCCGCAGCTGCGCTTCCACTACAAGGCGATCGACCACCTGCTGGAAGGACTGATGATCGAAGAGGCCTCATGGGACGCCTTCTTCGAGCACATCGGGGTGAAGCCGATCCTCGTCCTCTACGAGAACTTCGCCGCCGACTACGAGACCAGCACCCTCAACCTGCTGGAGCGGCTGGACCTCACCTGCGCCGAGGACTTCGAGTTCGAGCCGCGGATGAAGCGCCAGTCGGACCGGATCAACGACGACTGGACCAGGCGCTACAGCGAGCTGCGGCTGGGGCGCGACTTCGACCTCGACCCGGTGCCGGTCGAGGAGAAGGCCCCACAGCCGGGCTCATAGCCCGAAGGCCGCGGGGTTCGAATCCCGTCTCTCAGGGCGATTTCTGCGGCCCCAAGCGCGTCTTCTCGACCTGGGCGAGCTTCTTTTTCAGACGGCGGAATTCGCGCTCCTGCAGCTCGGACCGTTTGTAGTGGCGGTGGGCGATGTTTTCCGTCTCTTCGGGATCTTCTTTGAGGTCGTACATCTCCCACTGCGGGGGCGTCGGTTTTTTCGGTTCGACCGCGTAGTACTTCGCCAGCTTCCAGCGCTTTTCGCGAATGCTGACGATGTGGTTGGGGGCTTTCGGGTAGGGGCCTTTCTTCTGCCCGGACTGAACGTCGTCGTAGGTGAAGACGACGTAGTCTTGGACCTTCTTGCCTTTTTTCGGCTGCAGGATCAGGCTCGAGTAGTCCTTGCCCTGCCATTTCGACCGCGCCGGCTTCGGCGCCTCGACGAGGCTGGCCAACGTCGGCAGGAAGTCGACGTGGGAGACCATCGCGTCGGTGGTCCTTGGGGAGGGGAAGAGCTTCGGGTTCGAGTAGACGAGCGGCACCCGCGTCGCCTCCTCGTAGAAGTTGAAGTTCTTCTGCCGCATGCCGCCGTGGGTTAGGCCCATCTCGCCGTGGTCGGCGGTGCGGACGATCAGCGTCTCGTCGTAGAGCCCGACCTCTTCCAATTTGTTGAGGACGTCGACGATGTAGTTGTCCGAGGACCGCATCAGGTTGCCGTAGAAGTTCAGGTACTGGGCCTGCTGGATCGGCCCTTTCGGCTTCCCGGTGAGGTTGAAGATGTTGCGGAATTCTTCCTGAACCGAGGGCTTCGTCTTCAGGCTTTCTTCCGCCGTTGCCGGCGGCTTGATCTCCCCGCGGATCCAGGAGTCGTCGTAGCCGGCTTCTTCGAAGGTCTTGCTCGGGAAGAAGAGGACGTCGTGCGGGTTGACCAACGAGATCACCAGGAAGAACGGCTGCTGTTTGGCCGCAACCGAGCTGAGGTACTGCATCACGCCCTCTTTGCCTTCCTCGTTCGACCCGACCGATTGGATGAAGCGGCCGTCGTTGTCGATGTAGCCGCCGCCGGCCTCGGGGACGCTCTGGTTGGCGCCGGCGTCCGGCGGGTTCCAGCGGTCCCACCCGTACTTCGCGAGGTCGGAGGGCTGGGCGTCTTCTTTGATCGCCGGCTTCGAGCAGTGCCACTTGCCCTTGTAGACAGGGGTGTAGCCGGCTGCCCGCATCACGGTCGCCGGGTTCGCCAGCTCGGGCGGCCGCGGCAGTTCGACCTGCAGTGGGTATTCCGGGTACGGCATGTCTTCCTCGAGCGTGTACTTGACCCCGTGCTGGGCCGGGAAGAAGCCGCTCATCAAGGTCGAGCGGGCGGGAGAGCACATGCAGGCGTTGGTGAAGGCGCGTTCGAAGCTGAGCCCGTGCTGGCGCAGCCGCCGCATCCCCGGCAGGTTCTTCCGTAGCCAGTTCGGCGGGAAGTGCTGGATCGCCCGCTCCTGGTCAGTGAGGATCAGGATCACGTTCATCCCGGCGACGCTCTTGCGCCCGCCCTTGCCGGCGGCGAGGGCTTGGTCCACGCCGCTGCCGGCGAGCAGCGCCGCCGCCGCGGCGCCGGCCCCGCTGCCCAGCAGTTGTTTGCGGGTCAGGCCCTGGCGCTCGGACTCGCTGCTTTGATCGCTCATCGGTTCCTCCTGAAGACATCGACCGCGTTGCTTTCGTTTGCGGTCGCGTAGACGTTGCGGCCGTCGGGACTGACCGCGACCGAGCTGACTCCGGCGAGCGCCCGGGCGAGGGTGCACCCCTGGACCTGCTTGCGGGCGAGGCAGCCGGCGGCTCCGGGCAGCTGGCGCACGGCTCCCTTGCCGTTCCGTGAGAGCACGTCGATCGCCCCGGTCTCGATCGAGGCGACGTAGACATTGCGCCCGTCGGGCGAGACGTCGAGACCCTCCGGCGCAAGCAGCGCGCGGCCGAACGAGCAGCCGGCCGAGCGCAGGAAGACCAGGCAGGCGTTGGTCACTTCCTTCTGGGCCAGCACCCCCGTGCCCGCGGTGCGGTCGAAGGCGGTGACGCTGTTGGAGAGGAACGAGGTGACGTAGACGCTTTCCCCGCCCGGGGCGACGGCGACGGCGTTCGGACCGCCCAGCTCACGCCCTTCGACGCAGCCGGTCAGCGCCGCGTCGGCGATGCAGCCGTTCGGGGCCGCGAGCTGGGTAAGGGCTCCGGTCGAGGGATCGCGGGCCAGCTCGGTGAGGGCGTTGGAGGCGGCGGCTGCCGCGTAGACGCTGGTCCCGTCGGGGCTGACCGCCAGGCCCTCGATTGAGCTCAGCGCGACCCCGGTGGCGCAGCCGGCGGTTGCCGCGGCGATGCAGCCGGCGGCGCCGGAGAGCTGGGCCAGCGCCCCGCTCGAGGGGTCGCGGGAGAAGGCGAGGACGGCGCTGCCGAAGAAGGCACCGACGTAGACGTTGCGCCCGTCGGGGCTGACCGCGACCACGTCGGGCCCAATCAGGGCGGTGGCGGGGGTGCAGACCGGCAGGGCAATGCCGGTCAGGCAGGTGGCGCCCGGAAGCGGCCGCAGTGCCCCGGTTTTCGGGTTGCGGGCGAAGCTCAGCAGGGTGCTGCTGTCGCGGGCGGTTGCATAGACGTTGCGGCCGTCGGGGCTGACCGCGACCGAGTTCGGCCCGTCGAAGGCGGCGACTTTGGCGCAGCCGGCGCTGCCTTTGGCGGCGATGCAGCCGGCGGTTCCCTTCGGCTGGGTGAGGGCGCCGCTTTTCGGGTTGCGGGAGAAGGTCGCGATCGCGTCGCTGTCGAAGGCGGCGACGTAGACGTTGCGGCCGTCGGGGCTGACCGCCACCGCCTCCGAGCCCATGAACGGGCCCGCCCCCTTCAGCCCTCTGCCAGCCGCGCAGGTGCCTGGTTTCGAGGAGCGGTCGACGATGCAGCCCTGTTTGCCTTTCAGCTGAGTCAGCGTGCCGGGCTTCGGTTTCGCGGCGAGCGCGCCCGCGGGCAGAAGCGCGGCAAGCGCGACCAAGGTCGCGAGGAAGAGCAGCGGGCGGGAGCGAGCAGCCATGTCAGCCATCCTTCAGGTTGCCGATGACGCCGATCCGGATCCCCAGCCACGGATAGACCGCGGTGTAGAAGGCGTTGTCCTGCGGCTGCAGGCCGACCGCCGAGATCCAGAGCTGGTAGGCGGGCGCGTTGGCGATCCCGCCGTGCAGGCGGCGCCAGACACGAGCGCCTTTGACGCCGAACGGCGGCGGCGTGATCGTGTCGGTCCACTCGACCACGTTGCCGCCCTGGTCGAGCGTGCCCCAAGGCGAGGGCGTGAGCGCGGTGCCGACCGTGCCGAGGCTGCCGGCGAAAGCCTTTTCGTAGGCCTGCGGTTCGATTCCCCACGGGTTAGCCGTATTGCAGGCTTCCGTCGTCTGGTTGGACGGGCACCAGTAGGGCGCGGGCGTCGGCGGTTCGGTCCCGGTCATGTGGAAGATCGAGACCGGCTGTTCGGCCGCGTTGGCGACGTTGCCGTTGGCGTCGAGCTTCGCCTGCTTCGGGCCGTCGGTCATGCCTTTGCCGACTTCGCCGGGGTTGGTCGGGTACTTCCAGTAGGAGTAGGTGCCGCCGCCGTTCGGTTCGTAGTAGGCGGCCTTGATCCACTCGTCCTGGCTCGGGATCACGAACCCGGCCTTGGCCTGGCGGGTCGTCTTCGGGTTGCTCATCTCGTACATGCCCGTCTCGGTTTCGGGCGAAAGGCGGACCTTGTAGGTCGTGTACTTGAACGCCCCTGCGGAGCTGTCCTGCTTCGCCAGCACCTTGCCGTTGTAGAGCGAGTTGGCAAAGCGGGCCGAGCGCAGGAAGTTGGCGAAGCCGTAGGGCTTGTTCGCCCATTCCGGCGCGGCGAGGGAGTAATGGCGGCCGGGCTTCGTCTTCTTGGCGAAGTTGATCTGGCCGAAGCGCGGCCAAGCGCGGCCACTCTCGGTGTAGCTGTAGAGCCGGCGCTGGTTCTTCCCTCTGGGGTCGACGGTGTTGAGGAAGGCGACGTACTGTTCCGCCGTCACCTCGAGCTTGCCGATCCCGTAGCGGTAGTCGACGCCACCGACCTCCATGCAGCTGGGGGCGCGGGGGCCACTCGGCGGCGGCGCTTCCGAGCAGCTCCTGAACAGCTTGTCTTCGAAGGGGATGATCCCGACCGACGGGTTGCCCGGAGCGCCGATCCGCGCCACCGTGAAGGTGAGCACGGCGGGCTTCGTCGCGAGGGCGGGCGGCGCCAAGGTCAGCATCGCCGCGAGCATTACCCCGACGAGCGCGAGCGCCCTGCGGCTTCCCAGATATCCGCTTCCCACGAAATTCAGCTCCCCTCGGAATCCATATTGCATTTTGGTTCGGAGAACCTACTTAATCGATATGACGTATCGAAATGACTACGATTTTCGGCCATATGGCCAGAGGGGATAAGTCCGCGGGTAGCCCTGCTGCCATCGGATACGGGGTGAGCCGCGAGGAGGCTCGTATGCCCGAGCCGCCGAAGCAGGCGCGGGGCGTCGAGAAGCGCGAACGGCTCTATGCCGCGGCGCTCGCCAGGTTCGAGCGGGACGGGGTCGCGGAGACCCGGGTCGAGGACGTGATCGCCGACGCCGAGGTCAGCTGGGCGACCTTCTTCCGTTACTTCCCCCGTAAGGAGGACGTCTTGATCGAAGCGATCGCGCGGCACTTCCGCAGGCACGCGATGCCGCTCGTGGAAAAGGCTCGCGCCGATCGTCGGACACGGGTCCGCAAGACGATGGAGCGCCTCCTCGTCGTCCTCCTTACCGCTGACGAGATCGCACAGCCCCTGCACAACCAGGCCTTCATCGAGGTCTTCTCCAACCCCGCCCGCTTCGCCGTGATGGTCGACAACGGTCACCCCGCACCGCTGATCGGCTTGGTCGCGGAGCTTCTCGAGGAGGGAGGGCGCCGCGGTGAAGTCAGCCCGGGGCTCGACCCGGGCTTCGCCGCCCTCACCGTTACCGCCGGCGCGATGTTCCCCGCGGTTCAGGCGGCAGCAACGGGCGCCGAACCCGCGATCAGCATCGGCCCCGCGCTCGACCTACTCTGGTCGGGGATCGGCTAGCGGGCGACCCAGGCGTCCGGGTCGGCGGTGAGCTCGCTGACCACGGTCGGCAGTTCGCCGGAGACGAGGTCGGCGAGGGTGACCGCCTCGAGCACGTTGCGGAGGCTGGCGCGGACGGCGATCCAGACCGCCTGCAGGTGCTCGGAGTTGCCGCGGTACTCGATGTCCTCGGGCGGGGTCGACTGCACGTGCGCGATCGGCCCCTCGACGGCGCGGACGATCTCGGCGATCGTCACCTCGTCGGCGGGCCGGGCGAGCCAGTAGCCGCCCTTGGCGCCGCGGCGGGCGCGGACGATGCCGTGGTGCTTCAGCTCCAGGAGGATGTGCTCGAGGAACTGCAGGGGGATGTCCTGGGCGTCGGCGAGGCGCTCGCCCTTGACGGGGCCGTCGGCGCCCTCCGCGGCAAGCTCGGCAGCGGCCCGCACCGCGTAGTCGGCCTTCGCGGAAACTCGCATGTATCTAGTTAATCAGTCAGCCGATCACGTCAGGCGCGAGATCGTCGGAGCGGTCGCGCTCTTGCCGCTCTTCGACCGCTTCCCGCTTCATCCGGCGCTCGTTCCACCAACGCGGGAACCAGATCAGCAGCAGGAGGCCGATGCCCGCGACCCCGGCGGCGATCGGCCAGACGACCGGGTCGCCCTTCTGCACGGTGACGATGCCGGAGGCGACGAGGACGACGCCGAGAGCGGTGCGCAGGAATCCAGTCGGGGCGCGGGCGGCGAAGTGCGAGCCGACGACCACCCCGGGGATGCTGCCGAGGAGGATGTTGCCGGCGAGGACGAAGTCGACGTTGCCGCCGACCCAGTGGGCGATGCCCGCCGCCCAGAGCAGGATCGCGGCGTGGAAGACGTCGGTGCCGACGACTTTCACCGGGGTGAGGCGGAAGACCGTGATCAGCAGGATCGCGATCACCGTGCCCGAGCCGGCCGAGGTGATCCCGATCACGAAGCCGGTGGTGGCGCCGATCGAGACCGCGGCGATCTTGTGGCGCCGCTGCAGCTCGAAGCCGTCGCGCTCTTCGATCGTGTGGCTGAGGATCAGCGCCCGCGCCAGGGTGATGATGCCGACCATCAGCAGGGTGCCGCCGAGCAGGGCGTAGACGATCGAGTCGAGCTCCTCTTCGCCGACCTTGCTCTGCACGACCGAGATCGCCCAGACCCCGACCACGGCGGCGGGGACGCTGCCGGCCGCGAGCCAGTAGGAGAGCTTGAGGTTGACCGTGCCCATTTTCAGGTGGCGCCAACCGCCCACCGTCTTCGTCACCGCCGCGTAGAAGATGTCGGTGCCGATCGCCGTCACCGGCTTGACCCCGAAGAGGAAGATGAGCAGCGGCGTCATCAGGGTGCCGCCACCCATGCCGGTCATGCCGACCATCGCTCCGATGCCGAAGCCAAAGAGGACTATTGCCGGGTCCATAGTTGGTTCTCCGCACCGGTGCTGATTTCGACTTTCCTGACCTTCTTGGTCAGGAGTGCGGAGTGCGCCAGGATACCAGGATGGAGCTCGAATTAGGGGGGGTCGCCCACTCCTACGGGGAGTTGCAGACGCTCGCCTCGATCGACCTCGAAGCCGCCCCCCACGCCGTCGTCGGCCTGGTCGGGCCGTCGGGGTGCGGCAAGTCGACCCTGCTGGAGCTGATCTGCGGCCTGCAGAGGCCGGCCGCCGGCACGGTCTCGGTGGCGGGCGCGACGACGGCGCCGGAGCGGCTCTCCCGCTGCGCCTTCATGCCCCAGCGCGACCTCCTCCTCCCCTGGTACTCGGCGATCGACAACGCGGCGCTGGCGCTGCGCAACCAGGGGATGAAGCGGGCTCGGGCCCGGGCCGCCGCAGGGGAGCTGTTCGAGCGCTTCGGCCTCGGCGGCTTCGAGGCCGCCCGGCCGGGGGAGCTCTCCGGCGGCATGCGGCAGCGGGTCGCCTTCCTCCGCACGCTGATCGCCGGCAAGCCGGTGCTGGCGCTGGACGAGCCCTTCGCCTCGCTCGACGCGATCACCCGGGCGGAGATGCAGGAGTGGCTCGCCGCCGCCCTGCGGACGGACCCGCGCACCGTCGTCCTCGTCACCCACGACGTCGAGGAGGCGCTCTACCTCTGCGACCGGGTCGCGGTCCTCTCTTCCCGCCCGGGCCGGATCGTCGCCGAGCTCAGCGCCCCGCATCCGCGCGCCGAGGACCGCGACGGCGCCGTCACCGACCCCGGGTTCGTCGCCGCCCGCGAGGAGGCCATGCGGACCCTGCGCGAGGCTTCGCGGTGAGGCGCTGGCTGCTCCCGCTGGGGCTGATCGCCCTCCTGCTCGGCCTCTGGCAGCTGGCCAGCTCGACGGGGGCGATCGCGAGCGCGCTCAACCTCGAGGACTTCCTCGTCCCCTCGCCGGCGGAAATCGCCGAGTCGCTGTGGGAGAACCGCTCCCTGCTCGCCGAAAACGCCTGGGTGACGCTGCGGGAGATGCTGCTCGGGATCCTGGCGGCGCTGGTGGTCGGGATCGGGATGGCGGTCCTGATGCACCGCTGGCGGGTGCTGCGGGACGCCGCCTACCCGCTGATCGTCGCCTCGCAGACGATCCCGATCGTCGTCATCTCGCCGATCCTGGTCGTCTGGTTCGGCTACGGGATCACCGCCAAGGTCTTGATCGTCGCCCTGATCTGCTTCTTCCCGATCACCGTCAACGCCCTCGACGGGCTGCGCTCCGTCGACCCCGAGGCGGTGAAGCTGATGCGCAGCCTCGACGCCTCCCGCTGGCAGCGATTCTGGCGGGTGGAAGCGCCGGCGGCGCTGCCGAGCCTGTTCACCGGGATCAAGATCGCCGTCGTGGTGGCGCCGATCGGCGCCGTCTTCGCCGAGTGGTCCGGATCCAGCGCCGGGCTCGGCCACCTGATCCAGTCCGACACCGCCTACTACGAGGTCGCCAGGCAGTTCGCGACCGTCGCCGTCCTCTCGGCGATGGCGTTGGCGTTGATCGGCCTCACCGCCCTCGTCGAGCGGCGCGTCATCGCTTGGCGATAGAACTCAGTCGATGACGCGCCTCCGAATGCCGGCGATCGCCCTCGCCGTCCTCCTCTTCGCCCTCGCCCTCGCCGCCTGCGGCGAGAAGTCCGAGGAGACCGGCGGCGACCGCGAGCCTTTCAGCCTCACGCTCGACTTCTACCCCAACCCCGACCACGCCGGGATCTACATGGCGGAGAAGCTCGAGTACTTCGAGGAAGCCGGGCTCGACGTCTCGATCGCCACCCCCTCCGACCCGGCGGCGCCGCTGAAGCAGGTCGCCGCCGGCCGCTCGGACCTGGCGATCTCCTACGAGCCGGAGGTGGCGCTGGCGCGCGAGCAGGGGCTCGACGTCGTCGCCGTCGCCGCCCTCGTCAACCAGCCGCTCACTTCGATGATCTGGCTGCAGAAGTCCGGGGTCAAAGGCGTCGCCGACCTCCAAGGCAAGACGATCGCCACCGCCGGCATCCCCTACCAGGACGCCTTCCTGAGGACGATCCTCGCCCGGGTCGACCTCACCCCCGAGGACGTCAAAGTCGTCAACGTCGGCTTCGGCCTCCTCCCCGCCCTCGTCGGCGGCTCCGCTCAGGCGATGCTGGGCGGCTTCAGGAACATCGAGGGTGTCGACCTGCGCGAACGCGGCAAAGGCCCCGTCGTCACGCCGGTGGACGCGCTCGGGGTCCCGACCTACGACGAGCTCGTCTTCGTCGCCCGCCGCCAGACCCTGGAAGCCGATCCGGAGAAGTTCCGGCTCTTCCTCGCCGCGGTCGAGCGGGGAACCGAGGCCGCGGTCGCGCAGCCCGGCGCCGCGACTGCGGCGATCACCGAGGCCAACCCCGACCTCGAACCGAAGCTGACGGCGGCCGAGGTGAAGGCGACCCTGCCGCTGCTCGGGGCGCGCACCGAGGGGCAGCCCTACGGCTACATGGATCCCGAGGAGTGGGAGACCTTCGCCGGCTGGATGCGGGACAACGAACTGATCGAGACGCTGCCGCGGGCGGGCGAGCTGCTCGACAACGGCTACTTGCCTTCGGGCGAGATCCCCGAATAGCCCAGAGCGCCTTCGGCGATCAGGCGGCTGACCTCGCGCTCGGGCATCGCCGCGTGGAAGAGGTGTCCCTGCGCGTAGTCGCAGCCGAGGCGCTGCAGCTCGGAGAGCTGGACCTCGCTCTCGACCCCCTCGGCGATCACCTCGAGCGAGAGCGCCCGCGCCATGCCGATGATCGCCTCGACGATCGCGGTCGCCTCCTGCTCGATCCCGAGGGCGTCGACGAAGGAGCGGTCGATCTTTAGGGCGTGGAAGGGGAAGCGGTTGAGGTAGGCGAGCGAGGAGTAGCCGGTGCCGAAGTCATCGAGGACGAGCCGGACGCCGAGCTCGTTCAGCGCCTGCAGCGAGGAGATCGCCGTCGCCGACTCCTCGACCAGCACGCTCTCGGTGATCTCGAGCCTGAGGTGGACCGGGTCGAGCCCGGTGCGGGCGATGATTTCCTCGACAGTGGCGGGCAGGTCGCGGTGGGCGACCTGGCGGGCCGAGAGGTTGACGGCGACGTCGAGGGGCCTGGAATCGGGGCGCAGATGGTGCCACTCGAGCGCCTGCCGGCAGGCGCGTTCCTGCACCCAGCGCCCGATCGGCTCGATCAGGCCGCTGTCCTCAGCGATCGAGACGAACTCGGCCGGGTCGAGCGTCCCCCGCTCGGGGTGGCGCCAGCGGACCAGGGCCTCGAGGCCGTTGATCTCGCCGCTGCGGAGGTTGACCACCGGCTGGTAGTGCAGGGCCAGCTCGTCGCGCTCAAGCGCGTGCCGTAGCTCCCGTTCCACCTCCAGCCGGCGCATCGCCCCCGCCCGCATCTCGGCGTCGAAGAGGACGCAGCGGGCGCGGCCGCCTTCCTTGGCGCGGTACATGGCGGCGTCGGCGTCGCGGATCAGCAGCTCGGCGTTGACGTTGCGGTCTTCGCCGGCGCGGGAAACGGCGACGCCGATGCTGGCGCTGACGAAGTGGTCGACGCCGTCGATCGAGAAGGGCTGGGTGAAGGCGGCGGCGACCCGGTCGGCGATCGCGATCGCCTCGCCTTCGTCGGCGAGCCGGTCGATCAGGATCCCGAACTCGTCGCCGCCGAAGCGGGCGACGACGTCGCCGGGGCGCAGGTGCGCCCGCAGGCGCGGGGCCACCGCCCGCAGCAGGGCGTCGCCGGCGTGGTGGCCGAGGCTGTCGTTGATCAGCTTGAAGTGGTCGAGGTCGAGGAAGAGGATCCCGACCGGGGAGCCGGAGATCGCCGCCTTGCTGAGGGAATCGCCGAGGGCGTCGACGAAGCTGAGCCGGTTCGGGAGCCCGGTGAGGGAGTCGTGGAGGACGCGGTAGCGGAGCGCCTGGTCGGCGGCGTGGCGCTCGATCGCGTCGGCGAGGACGTTGGCGGCCGCCTGCACGAAGGGGACGTCCTTGGCGCTGAAGCGGTGGGGGTCGGTCGAGTGGACGTCGAGGACGCCGAAGGGCCGGGTCTTGCCGTCGATCACGACCGCGAGACTGCTGGCGGCGCCGAAGACCCGCAGGACCGGCGGCATCGTGTGCCGCTCCTCCCGCTCCCAGTCGCCGACGATCGCGTGGGTGCCGGAGTCCAGGGCGGCGCCGGCGTGCGAGTCGCGGGCGGCGGAGACGCGGCGCCCCGCCCCGACCGCGGACTCCTCGAGGCCGGCGCGGAGGCTGAGGCGACGGCCGTCGCGGCCGACCTCCCAGATGCAGGCGCTGTGGACCCCGTCGACCCTGCCGATCAGCTCGGTCGCGACTTCCATCAGCTCCTGGGGGTCGTCGCTGTTCTGCATCGCCCGCTCGCCGAGGCGGGCGACCACCGCCTGCTGGGAGAGGGCGCGCTGCAGCTCGGTCTCGGTCTCCTTGCGCTGGCTGACGTCGTAGATGACCCCGTGCCAGACCGGCACCCCGTCCTCGTCGGCTTCCAGCACCGCCTCGTCGTGGACCCAGACGACCCGGCCGTCGCGCCGGTGGACGCGGTATTCGATCGGGGTCGTGTCACGCTTGCCGAGGTTCTCCTCGGTCTCCGCCGCGAGCGCCCGCTGCCGGTCCTCCGGGTGAAGGATGCTCGCCCAAAGGCCCGGGTCGCGGATGAACTCCTCCTGCCGGTAGCCGAGGATCTCCTCGACCTGGGGACTGACGTAGCGCCAGCGGCCGCGCTCGCCGAGCTCGGCGGTGTAGACGATCACCGGCAGGCGCTCGACCAGGCGCCGGAAGTCGTGCCCGCCAGCGGCAAGCTGGTCGAGGAAGCGCTCGACCTCGTGCTCGGACCAGTTCCTGTCGGCAGGCTCGCGCATCCACGTCGCTCATCGGCGACGGGGGCGACCGCCTTGAGAGTCGCCGGGTGTCACCCGGGCGAACCCACCTAGGCGGCGAGCCGCATCGGCGGGCCCTGCGAGACCAGCCGGTGGAGGCCGGAGAGGGTGAGGGCGCCGACGAGGCCGCGGTAGGGCTCGTACGGCGCGTAGAACTCTTCGACCTCGGGGACCGTCGCCCGCCTGCCGCCGCCGTTCAAGCGCCCGACCAGCTTGATGTAGCCGAGGTCGCCGGCGGGCAGCGAGTCGAGCTCGTTGCGCCCGAAGAGGCCGAGGCACTGAACAGTCCAGGGACCGATCTGCGGCATCGCCAGCAGGCGGGCGTCGCCCTCCGGGCTCTCGATCCGGCAGCGGCCGGCGGCGACATCGCGGGCCAGCCGCCGCAGGGCCACCGCCCGTTTGCCGACCAGGTCGAGCTGCTCGATCTCGGCCGGGGCGCGGCCGGCGATCGCCGTCGGCCCGGGAACGTCCCGCAGCGCGCTGCGCCCGTCGCCGAGGCGCGGCCCCCAGCGACCGGCGATCCGCCGCTCGATCAGCGCCGCCCGGTCGGCCTCGATCAGCTGGCCGACGACCGCCGCCGCCAGCGCCTCCCACGGCCACGGCCGGCCGCTGGGGCGGAAGTCGGGCCGGCGGCGGATCAGCGGACCGACGAGCCGGTCGCGGCGAAAGCGGCGGTGGAAGTCAGCGAGGTCGACGTCGACCCAGAGGGCGCGGCGCATGCAGGCGATCGCCTCCTCCAGCTGCTCGCGCCCGGCCGGGCCGGGACAGGGCGGCAGCGAGATCGGCGGCCGCGAGATCCGCTCCGGCTCCACCGCCTCGGCCCGGAAGCGGACCCGGTCCCGGGCCGGCTGCCAGGCGCGGACGAGCACCGGGCTGCCGCCGACATGGAGGAGCCTGGTCGCGACCCCGCCGCGGACGCGCAGGGTCCGGTCGGAGCTGCCTCGCGGCATCCGATAGGGCGACGGCGGCCGAACCTCGGCTTCAGCGACCGAGGAGGTGAACATCAACCAGGAACGATCTACTGGCGACGACGTTCTGGCGGTCCCGGCGGCGACCGCCGAGGCGGCGCGGCGCCCGCGCCTTCGTCGCGGCGCCGGTGACGGCGCGAACTGCGGCAACCGTGGCGGCTCCGGCCAGGACCCCGCCGGCGGCGGCGAGCGCGGCGCTTTTCACCTCGGGGCGCAGAACCGGCAGCGCTGAACCCTCGCCGGGGCTGTAGGCGGCCGGCAGCGGCCGGACGGGGTCGGTGGCGTCGGCCGGGCCGGCGTCTTCCTCGGCCACGACCTCGCCATCTAGGGGCAGCTCGCTCACCCCGGCGACTCTAGCGCGGCGTGGGGTCGGCCCCGGCGAGAGATCGCTCGTAAAGACGGTACTTCTTGACGATCTTGCCGCCCATCCCCTCCATCGCCCGGTTCATCGGCTTGTTCGTCTCCAGAATCCACCCCATCTCACCCCAGTGGATCTTGTCCGGGAGGGCCGCCATCTTGATGTGCTCGAGGTAGAGCCCGGCGGCGACGCCGGTGTGGCGGTAGTCGTGCTTGACGCCGAGGGCGAAGACCCGCAGGCGGTCGATCTTGCGCTTGCCGAGGAGGAATTTGGCCCAGCCGAAGGGCAGCAGCCGCCCGTTCAGGCCCTTCATCACCTGGTTGATGTCCGGCAGGGTCAGCGCCGCGCCGATGACCTCGCCGTCCTTCTCGGCCATGAAGGTCCACTCCTCGTCGAGCACCTGCTTCAAGTTCTTCGCCTGGAACTCGACCTCGGCGTCGGTGATCGGGACGAACCCCCAGTTGTCCCCCCAGGCCTCGTTGTAGACGTCCATGAAGCGCCGCACCTCGGCCGCCATGTCGCGCCTGCGCATGTTGCGGATCACGATCCCTTCGTCGTGCAGCGCTTTCTCGGCCGCCTCGTGGATGGAGGGGTCGAACTTCTCCCCCTCTTTCAGCTCCCCCATCCGCAGCTCCCACATCAGCACGTCCATCGCCTTGGCGAAGCCCTCGGCCTCGATCAACCGCTGGTAGTAGGGCGGGTGCCAGGGCTCGAGGATCATCGGCTCGCGCTCGAAGCCCTCGATCAGGATCCCGATCTCGTCGTTGGTGGTGAAGTCCATCGGCCCGAGGAGCCGCTCGCGTCCCTTCGCCATCGCCCACTCGGCGGCGGCGTCGAGGAGCGCCTTCACCACCTCCGGGTCCTCCGTCGCCTCGAAGAAGCCGAACATCGCGTCCTTCCCCCCCTGGTACTCGTCCCAGCGGTGGTCGAGGTGGGCGCTGATGCGGCCGACCGGCTCGCCGTCGCGCTCGGCAAGGAAGAACTCGGCCTCGCCGTGCTCGAACCACGGGTTCTTCCTGCGGTCGAGGAACTGCATCCGCTCGAAGATCAGCGGCGGCACCCACTGCTCGCTGTCGCGGTGGAGGCGGAAGGGGACCTTGACGAAGCGCTTCAACTCCCGCCGGGTCCGCACCGGCCGTATCGACACGCTTGCCATGGGAGCCGCAACCTACACTCTGAGTCGATGAGCGAGACCGCGAAGGCTCCGGTCGACGTCTTCGAGAAGGCGCGCAGCCACGACCGCCTCGAGCAACTCGAAGCCGCCAAGGAGCATGACCTCCTCCCCTACTTCCGTCTCCTGACCTCGCAGGCCGGTCCCGTCGTCGAGATGGAGGGGCGCGAGACGATCATGCTCGGCTCCAACAACTACCTCGGCCTGACCGGGGATGAGCGGGTCAAGGAAGGCGCCCGCGAGGCGCTCGAGACCTACGGCACCGGCGTCACCGGCTCCCGCCTGCTGAACGGGACGACGCCGCTGCACCTCGACCTCGAGCGCGAGCTGGCGGAGTGGATGCGGGCCGAGGACGCGATCGTCTACACGACCGGCTACCAGTCCAACGTCGGCTGCATCGGCACCATCCTCGGCCCCGCCGACACGGTCATCTGCGACTCCGGCGACCACGCCTCGATCCTCGACGGCTGCCGCCTCTCCGGCGCCAAGCTGCGGCCCTTCCGCCACAACCGGATGGACAAGCTGGAGAAGATGCTCGAGCGCGCCGCCGGCGACGGCGGCGGGGTCCTCGTCATCGTCGACGGAGTCTTCTCGATGGAGGGGGACGTCTGCGACCTGCCGCGGATCGTCGAGCTCTGCAAGGCCTACGGTGCCCGCCTGATGGTCGACGAGGCCCACGGGGCGGGCGTCCTCGGCGCCCGCGGCGCCGGCGCCTGCGAGCTCTTCGGCCTCGAGGACGAGGTCGACCTGCGGATGGGGACCTTCTCCAAGAGCCTCGCCTCCTGCGGCGGCTTCATCGCCGGCCCGGCCGACGTGATCGAGTACCTGCGGATCTCCTCCCGCTCGTTCGTCTTCAGCGCTTCCGCCGTCCCCGCCGCCGTCGGCGCGGCGCTGGCGGCGCTGCGGGTGATCCGCGCCGACGGCCCGCAGCTGTTCGAGCGGCTGCTCGCCAACGCCGAGTACCTGCGCGAGGGCCTGCGGCACCTGGGCCTGAAAGTGGTGGAGCCGGGGACGCTGCCCGACGGCACCGTCGCCACCACCCCGGTGGTGCCGGTGATGGTCGGCGACGACTGGCAGGCGGTGCTGCTCTGGAAGGCGCTCTTCGACGCCGGTGTCTACACCAACGTCGCGATCCACCCCGCGGTCCCGCCCGGCGGGGCGCTGCTGCGGACGAGCCTGATGGCGACCCACGAGCGCGAGCACCTCGACGGGGCCCTCGGAACCATCGCCCGGGTAATCGCGGACTTCCCGGACCTTCCGCGAGCCTAGGCGATTGGTCACAACTTCTTGACATCCCTCGACGGGGGTAGTTTCAGCCTTGTCCAGAATCGAACAAGCTCGCCGCTTCGCCGAAATTGTTGCTCTTAGCGAATGGGTCGGACGTTATTCCGGTGTTACCGGGTTGACTCGCGGTACCCCGAAGACGTAGCTTGGCGTCCTCGCCGAAACGACCCAGGGTTGGGTCCTCGGGAAGAGAGAGATTCGGTCCGCAGGATCAGCCCGGCAATCTGGTCGCCGACCGGACGCACACCCCAGTTAAATCCGATTCCTTGAAGGGAGGAGTCCAGTGGAAGCTGCCTCAACGGCAACCGCAACGACTATCGCAGCCTCAGCAGAGGCGCCCCAGCACATGAGGGCGCTGGAACGAGCCAACATGGTGAGGCTGGCCCGTGCGGAGCTGAAGCGCTCGATCGCGCGCGGTGACGTCGATGCCGCGGAGGTGGTTCGTGACTGCCCGTGGGAGACCGAGAGCATGACCATCGCCGAGCTCCTGACCAGCCAGCGGCGCTGGGGCCGGACCCGGGCCCGCAAGTTCCTCATGCCCCTCGCCCTGAACGAGAACAAGCAGCTGGGGACGCTCACCTCCCGGCAGCGCCGCATCCTCGCCAACGAGCTCGCGACCCGCGCGGGCGGGCGGGAACCCCTCTCCGTTTGAGATTGTCGCTGCCGCGGCCGCGCCAGCGGTCGCGGCGTTTTATCCGCGCATTCCGCCGACCCGGTAGCTGAGGCCACCGGAGGCGCGCTGGAATGCGCGGCGGGCCAGGAAGTAGGTGGCCGCAAAGGCCACCGCCCCGATCGCCAGCGCCACCGCCAGGATCTGGTTCGCCGCGTAGAAGACGAGGCCGGTGACGAGGACGAAGGCCGCTCCCGCCAGCAGGGTGGTGTGGGAGCGGTAGCCGGCGAAGTGCTCGCGGATCGCGACCTCGAGTCCGCCAAGGCCGGCGAGGGCGACGCCGACACCGATCGCGGTCGGGCTACCGCCGAAGACCCCGATCGCCAGGGAGACGATCCCGGCGAGGATCACCAGCTCGGCAAGGGGCGCGGACCCCCACGGCGCCGGCGGACGCTCGTCCGGCGCGGAGACCCGCTTCGGTGCCGGTTTCGACTTCGTGCTCAACGGCCGCAAGCCGCCCGGCTAACGGGCATCCGGAGGAGATCTTGACCCGCCACCAGCCCATCAGCATCCCGATCGGGCCGAGGCGCGGTTTCGAGTGCCAGTGTCCGCAGCCGGGCAGGCCGAGTTCCTCCCTGGAGACGCGGACCCACTTGAAGTCCTGAGGGGCGGCGAGCATGCGGTCGACCAGCTGGCGCCGCTCCTCCTCGAATCGCCGGCGCTCGACCAAGGCAAGGCGGGCCTCGGCGACGCGGTCGGCGAGCTCGTCGCGGACGCCCTCGAGCTCGCCGAGGTCCAGCAGCCGCGGCTCCGGCGAGACGGCCTCGACGCGGTGCGGCACCTCGGTGTGGCCGAACGCCTCGGCGAAGAGGCCGTTCAGCTCCGCTTCGAGGCGGGCGATCTGCTGGCGGAGCTGCTGCCGCGCCCGGCGCTCGTCGACGGCGAGGTCGAGCCCGCTGAATCCCTCTTGTCCGAGCAGAGCAGGCATTGGGGAAAGTGTAGTCAGGCCGACTCCAGGGTCGCCGCGGCCATCCACAGCGCCTCCTCGACGGCGATCTGTGGCACCCCCTTCACCTGCACCGCCGCGACCGCGATCCGGCGGCTGTCGCGGTCGACCCCGAACCCCGCGGCAGTGGCGCCGAAGAGGAGGCCGAGTGGCCGCGCCTCGTCGGCGATCGCCAGGGTTCCCCTCGCCATCTCCCCCGCCGCCCCCGCCAGCGACTCGCCGGGCGCGGAGTCGCGGATGCAGAGCCGGCCTTCGATGCGGTCGGCATCGAAGGCGCGCAGGGCGACGCCGGTCTCGACGATCGCGATGTTGAGCGCGTCGACCGGCAGACCATGGCTACGGAAGCCACCGTCTTCCAGGCGCTCCAGGGTCAGCTGCTCGACCGCGGTGCGGGTGCGATCGGGGTCGAGCCCGATTTGGCGGTAGAAGACCCGGTAGGCCCAGGGGATCGGCCGTTCGCGCAGCCGGATCGCCTGGGCACCGTAGACGCGGTCGGAGAGGTCGCGAAGTCGGCGGCGGACCGGCTCGGGGCTGCGACCGGGCTTGGCGTCCACCTCCACCCAGGCGATCCCGAGGCCGGGGAACTCGGAGGAGATGTGGGGCGCGACCCAGCCCTGCCTGGGGGCCGGGACCCAGCCCATCCTCTGGCCGGCGGCTCCGGCCGGCATCTCAGCCCGCTTCCGCCTTGGCGGTTGCCGCCAACAGACCGTCGACCCGGTCGCTCAGCTGGGCGAGAGTGAGCTCGCCGATGCCGGCGCTCTCCAGCGTCCCGCCCGGATAGACGTAGGCGAGGGTCGGACAGACGCCGACGCCATAGAGGCTGCCGACGGCACCGTCGCGGTCATAGCCGACCGGCATCGTCCAGCCGCGCTGGCTGATCAGTTCCCTCACCGTGTCGCGGTCGTCGCGGATGTCGAGAGAGAGAAACCCCACCCGCCCACGGTAGCGCCGGTAGGCCCGCTCGACCACATCCTGCTGTTGGACGCACTGGTCGCCGCCTTTGGTGAACCAGAACGAGATCACCAGCGGGCGCTTGAAGAGGTCGCAGACCCGGATCGATTCCGCCAGGTCGAGGCGGCAAGCAGGGGTCCGCTGCGAATCCTCCGGGCAGGGGATCGCCGAGGTTTCGCAATCGTCCTGGGCGACGTTGGCGTCGCCTTCCAGCTCTCCCGCCGCGGCCGGGACGGCAAACTGCGGCAGCGGCCAGCGGGTCGGCATGCGATCAAGCCCAAGGGTGTCCCCGCCACCACCGTTCCTGATCATGTTGATCGAGGCGACGACGACGATCGCCAGGAAGAGGAGGCCGACGACGATCGAGTAGCGGTCCCTCATCGCCGCTCCAGCAGCAGGAGGGTCGCCGGCAGGACCAGCAGCACCCCGGCCAGCGCCGCGGCGAGGTCGACGACGGTGACGAGGCCGAAGTCGCGGAGCATCTGCACGTCGCTGGCGACGAGGACGGCGAAGCCGGCGATCGCGGTCGCACCGGAGGCGACAACCGCGGCGCCGGTGCGGGAGTAGGCGAGGTCCAGCGCCTCCTCGACGCCAACCCCTCCCCCCCGCTCCTCGTGGAAGCGGCCGACCAGCAGCACCCCGAACTCGGTCGCGATCGCGATCGTCAGCGCCCCCAGCGCCGCCGACATCGGGTTCAGCGGGATGCCGGTCATCCACAACAGCAACGAGGCCCACCCGCTCGCCAGCACCGTCGGCACCAAGGGCACAAGCGCCCGTCGCCAGGAGCGGTAGATCAACAGCAGCGCCAGTCCGACGAGGACGATCCCCGCCAGCGTCAGCCAGTACCTGCTGGCGGAGAGGTCCGACGCCGATTCGGCAGCAATCACCGAAAGCCCGGCCAACTGCACCTCCACCCCGGCCGGCGGCTCGCCAACCTCGTCCCGAACCCGATCAACCAGCTTCTGCTGATCCTCCAGCGACTGCGCCCGGATCCCGAACGAGATCAAAGCCTGATGGCCGACTTCCCCGGTCTCAGGATCGAGCGGAGCCACCTGCCGCAACGCGTACGGCGACAACGCCGACAACGTCGCATCGATCCGCTCCGCCGTCGGTTCCTCCCCGCCCCGCACCAAGAAGTCCGACAGCGCCGGCCCAGGGCACACATCCGCCCTCAAGCAACTCGGGTTTTCCCCCCCGAACCCGCTGCTCTCCAAGACCCGCTGCTTGAACCCAGCCATCCACTCGACCACTTCGGGATCCGTCAGATCGTCGGCTTCGATGAGCACATCGAGCGACCCCGAGACACCAGTCGTCTCCTGCAACTCGCTCAACCCCTCAACCGCCCCAATGCTCTGAGGCGCCAGCTCCCGAATATCGGAGACGGTCTCCACCCGGGTCCCGGCAATCCACCCGCAAACCGCCAGAGCCACGCCGATCGCCAGAACGGCCAGCGGCTCCCTCCGAGCAAGAGCCAAAACCCGCTCCACGGGCGGGTGGCGCGGGGTAGGGCTCTCGCCCGCAGCTTGCGAGGACGAGAGTCCTGCCCCAAAGCCAGGACCCGCCCGCCAGCGCGCCAGCGTCCCTAACCCGACAGTCAACGCGACCGCGAACGCAATGACGATCCCGACAACCAGAACCCACCCGAACCCCCGAACCATCGGCACCGGCGAAAGCTGCAACGCCAGAAACCCGACCGCCGTAGCCGCGCAAGCCGCCGCGATGGTAGGCCCACCGCGGGCCGCCGCGATCTCCGCCGAACCGGTCTCGTCGAACCGAGCCTGGAACTGGATCGCGTAGTCGACCCCGAGCCCGATCAGGATCGGCAGCGCCGCGATCGAGGCCATCGTCAAAGAGCCGCCGACGAGCGCCAGCAGCCCGAAGGTGATCGCCGCCGCCATCAGCGCGATCAGCAGCGGCAGCAGCCGCCATCGCGACCTGAAGACGAGGAAGAGCACGAGAGCCATGACCGCGACCGCGACCGCGAAGAGGACGAGCAGAGCGTCCTTCAGCGCCCGCGAGACGCCGTCGATCACCACCGGCGCGCCGGAGACGACGTAGCTGCCGTTCTCGAGCTCGAAGCAGGGTGCCGGCCTGCCGCCGTCCTTGCACGCCTTCCGCGGCGTCGTGTCGGCGACCGCCGCTTCGATCAGCCCGATCGCCCGGTGGCGCTCCCCCTCGCTCAAGTCCGGCCGCAGCCGGATCACAATCTGCGCCGACTTGGCGTTCGGGAAGAGGTAGGCCAGCCGCGCCTTCGGCGTCCCCCGGGGGCGAGCGAAATCGAAGACGACGGTGGCGACGAATTCTTCGTTGGTGATGCTGGGCACGCTGGTGATCCCGTATTTCGTCGCCACCGCCAGCAGGTATTCGCGGAAGCGGTCGGCGGAGACGTTTTCCGCCAGGCGACGCAGCTGGTTGTCGATCTGGACCACCGACTCGTTGAGGAAGGTGCCGGGCCCGGTGAGGAACTCGACCGCGCCCATCTCGGCCAGCTCGGCGCAGGGGCCCGGTAACGGCTCGGCGCCCTCCGGCACCTTGCCCGCGAGGCAGCCCTCCAGCCGCAGGATGCGGAAGAGGTCGTCGCCCAGCAGCAGTTCCGGCAGTTCCCCCTTGACGAGGACGACAACAGGTTCTTCGCCGAAGTCCCGCCGGACGCGTTCGGTCGCCTCGACCGTCGGCGAGCCCGCGTCGGCGAGGGTGTCGACGCCGGCGTCGGTCGGCAGTTGCGTCGCCGCGACCGCGGCGGCGACCGCGAGGACGGCGCTGAAGGCGACGAGCGGACGGGCGTGTCTCGCCGCCCAGCCGGCGACGCGCCCGAACCGGCTCCCGGCGCTCGAGCTGGATGCCCCGAGCATCTAGTCCATCGAGAGCGGCCCGGTCACGTCAGCGTTGAGGAACTGGCTGACGAACGGGTTGCTGGAGTCGAACAACTCCTCTTTCGGGCCGGACTCGACGATCTTGCCGCTCCACAGCACCGCGATGAAGTCGGCGATGCGGCGGGCGGTGCCGAGGTCGTGGCTGATCACCAGGTAGCAGCCGCCGTTCTCGGCGTGGACCTCGCGAATCAGCTCGCAGAGCAGCGCCGTCCGCACCGGGTCGAGGCCGGAGTCGGGCTCGTCGAACATGACGATCGCCGGTTCCAGCACCAGCGCCCGGGCGAAGCCGGCCCGCTTGCGCATGCCGCCGGAGAGCTCGTTCGGCATCTTGTAGGTCGCCTCGCTGAGGCCGACCTCTTTGAGGCGACGGTTGACGATCTCGCCGATCTCTTCCTCGCCTTTGTCGGTGTGCTGCCGCAACGGGAAGGCGACGTTGTCGTAGATGTTCATCGACCCGAACAGCGCCCCGTCCTGGAACAGCAGGCCGAACTTTTTCCGCACCTCGAAGAGCTCGTCGTCGGTCATGTTCGGGATCGACTCCCCGTGCACGAGGACGTCACCGGAGTCGGGGTACAGGAGGCCGACGATGTGCTTGATCAGCACGCTCTTGCCGGTTCCGGAGGGGCCGAGCACCATCGAGACCTGGTCCTCGGGCAGCCCGAGGTTGAGGCCGTTGAGGATGCGGGCCCGGCCGAACTGCTTGACCAGGTCGATGATCTCGATCGCGTCCTCGCCACCGTGGTCGCGCTTGCGACCGGTGTGAAATTTGTAGGGGTCGTGCTCGCGCGGGTTGACGCCGGGGATGACGAAGTCGCGCCCCATCACCGCCCCGTCCTCGCTCACGTACGGGCTGCCGTCGTCGACCGGGCGGTCCTCGGCGACGACCTCGGGCGGCGCTTCCGCGCTCGAGCTCGCCTCGTCCTGCAGCGCCTCTTCTTCGCGGCGGTCCTCCTCTTCGGAGAAGCGGTTCTCTTCCTCGATCGACACCTCAGCCTCCTATTGGCGCACGTGGGTTGGCACCCCAGAAGACCAGGGTCCCGAGCATCCCGATGATGTGGACTAAGACGATGTTGAGGACCATCGACTTCGCGGTCGCGGTCCCCACCCCGACAGGCCCGCCGGAGGCGGTGTACCCGTAGTAACAGCCAACCAGCACGATCGCGGTCGCCATCACCATGCCCTTGATCAAGCTGAAGATCAGGTCGGGGGGGTTCTGGAACATCCAGAAGATCAGCAGGTAGCCGCCGGAGGAGACGTCGCCGATCTGCTCGACGACGGCGAGGTAGCTGGCCAGATACATGATTCCGATCCCGACCAGGTACATGAACGGGAAGGCGATCCAGGCGGCGAGCAGACGGGTCGCACAGAGGAAGGTGACCGGCGGCACGCCCATCACCTCGAGCGCGTCGATCTCGTCGGAGATCCGCATCGCTCCGAGCTCGGCGACGATCCCGGTCCCGACCTTGGCCGCGAGCATGTAGCCGAAGGCGTAGGGCATGATCTCCCGCAGGTCGCACCAGGCCGAGAAGACGCCGGCGTAGGCCGGCGCGCCCTGGGCGCGCAGCAGGTAGGCGCCCTCGATCCCGCACTGGAGGCCGAGGGTGAAGACGAGGCCCCAGATGATCAGGGCCGAGCCGAGGACCAGGATCCCGGCCTGGCGCAGGCTCTCGCCGAAGAAGCGGAGGACGCGGCCCGAGTAGACGAGGCCGGCGACGCGCGAGCCGAAGCGGGCGATCTCGCCGGCCGAGTCGAGCCAGCTGCGCGGGATCTCGAGCCAGGCGTTCACCGGATCGTCTGCAGCTCCGGGTTAGTCGCCAGCAGGGTCTGGGTGAAGACGTAGTTGAAGGCGAAGACGCCCATGAAGGAGATGACCACGGCCTCGTTGACGGCGCGGCCAACGCCAGCGGCGCCGCCGGAGGCGGTCATCCCTTTGTATGAGCAGACGACCGCGATCAACGCCCCGAACAGGGTGCACTTGATCACCGAGCCCCAGAGGTCGGTGATCGAGGCGTTGGAGAAGAGCGTCGCGAAGAAGCCGCCGAGCGGCTGGTTGTAGAGGATCTCGGTGAGGATGCCGCCGCTGATCCCGAAGACCAGGGCGTAGATGTCGAGCAGGCCGGTGATCAGCATCAGCGCCAGGAAGCGCGGCACGACCAGGTTCTTGATCGGGTCGACGCCGAGCACCTGAAGGGCGTCGAGCTCCTCGCGGATCTTCCGGGCGCCGAGGTCGGCGGTGATCGCGGTCCCGGCCACGCCGGCGACGACCACGGCGGTCACGAAGGGCGCGAACTCGCGGATCGAGGCGAGGACGAAAAAGCCGCCGAGGCGGTCGAGGGCACCGAAGAGCGAGAGGAAGTTCGCCGCCTGCAGCCCCGGCGCGCCGAACCCGAAAGCGACGGTCGAGACCAGCAGCGGGAACCAGCAGAGCTGCAGGGCGAAAAGGAACTGGCCGATGAACTCCTCGCCGTAGGGATACGGCGGCTTGATCGCGGAGACGATCGTTCGCGCGGTGAGGATCATCATCTCCCCCACCTGTTCGAACAGGGACTTGGCGGGCAGGAACGCCCTGTTGACCGCGGATCCGACCATCTGCTCCTCCATCCGAGCCGGCACCGCAGGCGCGCGGCACCCCACCCGGTGCGCAGGAGTCTAGGGGATGCGAAACCGTCAACCGTTAGTGCCGTGTTGAGATCCGGCTAACCCCTTCGCAGCGCCGAAATGCCTGCGAAAGCGGCCAAACCCCGTGCTATGTTCGGGCCGCTTTGCGGGGGACCGGACGACATTCCCGGCGGACCCGCCTCCGGGTCATCGCCGTCGGGTTCGCGGCGCTGGCGGTGGCGGCGCTGCTTGCTGCCTGCGGCGGCGGCGACTCCTCGAATGCCTCCGCGGAACCGGACGGAACCTTCGACGTCAAGGTGACCGAGGCCGAATTCCCGTCGCTGCAGCGGCTGGGCCAGACCTCGCTGCTGCGCCTCGGCGTCCGCAACACCGGCGATCGCACGGTCCCGAACCTGCTCGTCAGCTTCACGATCAAGGGACGACAGGGCGAAGACTCCTCGCTGCCGTTCGGGGTCAGCGACCCCCAGCCCGAACTCGCCCAGCCCGATCGCCCGGTCTGGGTGCTGGCAGCGACCTATCCGCGCCTGAACGACTCCTCAGATCCGGGCGGCACCTCCACCTCGAGCCCGAAGACCTTCGCGCTCGGCCCCCTGAAGCCGGGCGAGACGACGACGGCCGTCTGGAAGCTGAGCGCGGTGCGCGCTGGCAAGTACACCCTGCTCTACGACGTCGGCGCCGGCCTTGGCGGATCAGCCAAGGCCGAGACCGAAGGCGGCGTCTCCCCCGGGGGCTCCTTCTCCACCGAGGTGACGGAGCGACTGCCGGAAACCGAAGTCAGGGACGACGGCGAAATCGTTGAAATCGGGAAGGGCAAGTAGAGCCGCGACAGCCGTCGCCGTCGCGGCGGCGCTGCTGACCCTGGCGCTGCCCGCCTGCGGCTCGGCCAACGACCAGGATCGCTCTACGACGCCGGCGCCGCGCGCCAAGGGCGGCGGGGTGGCGCTGAAGAAGATCGGCTCCTTCGACAGCCCCGTCTATGTCACCGGTGCCCCCGGCTTCCCGCAGCTCCTCTTCGTCGTCGAGCAGCCGGGCCGCGTCGTCGTCCTCAAGGGCGGACGCCGCGCCGGCACGTTCCTCGACATCCGCGGCCTGGTCAACTACGGCGGCGAGCGCGGGCTGCTCTCCGTCGCCTTCCCGCCGGACTACGCGCGCAGCAGGCGCTTCTACGCCTATTACACCGACGCCGCCGGGGCGATCAGGGTCGACGAGTTCCGCCGCCGCAGCGCCACCCGCGCCGCACAGGGGTCGCGCCGCCCGGTGATCGCGATCCCGCACCCGGTCAACTCCAACCACAACGGCGGCCAGCTGCAGTTCCTCGGCAACCTCCTCTACCTCGGGACGGGCGATGGCGGCTCCGCCGGCGACCCGCCGAACAACGCGCAGAACAAGGACGTTCTGCTGGGGAAGCTGCTGCGGATCGACCCGCGGGCCTCCGGAGGGAGGCCATACACGGTCCCATCCAGCAACCCCTTCGTCGGCAGGCCGGGACGCGACGAGATCTACAGCTACGGCCTGCGCAACCCGTTCCGGTTCTCCTTCGACCTCACCCACGGCAGGCCGCGGCTGGCGATCGGCGACGTCGGCCAGAACCGCTTCGAGGAGCTCGACTACCTGACCGTCGGCAGGGCGAGCGGAGCGAACTTCGGCTGGGACGCCTTCGAGGGGTTCTCCCCCTACGAGGAAGACAACGGCGGCACCCCCGACCCCGGCGGCACCGTGAAGCCGATTTTCGCCTACGGCCGCAGCCGGGACGGCAGCAGCTGCACGATCATCGGCGGGTACGTGGTTCGCGACCCGCTGCTGCGGGGCCTGCGCGGGCGCTACGTCTACGCCGACCTCTGCGAGGGCCAGCTGCGCTCGCTCGTCCCGCACCTGAAGCGGGCAAGCGACGACGGCCGTCTTGGCCTGCGGGTCGAGACTCCCAGCTCCTTCGGCGAAGACCAGCGGCACCGGCTCTACGTCGCCTCGCTGGAAGGGCCGGTCTACCGGCTCGTCCCGCGCTGAAGTCCCGAAGGTTTTCCTCTTCTGCGAACCACCTGTAGCAATCTATTGTCTACACTTGCTTTCATGGTGGTAATGACGCCGAGAGGGAGCTGGACCGACGAGCGCCTCGACGACCTCGCGAATCACATGGACACGAGGTTCGACGCCCAGCAGAGGCACATGGATGCCAGGTTCGACGACCTTGCCCGCACGATGCAGATCGGGTTCGCGCTGATCGGCGCAGCACTCACCGTCATCGGTGCCGTTCTCGCAGCTCTCGTCGGCGCCCAACTCTGAATCGCCGCTACAGTTGGCTGACCAGCCAAACGGGCGAAGGGAGCTGTGGTGGAGAGCGGAACGGCGGCACGGAGCACCGAGACGAACGGAGCGTCGGCTGCGGCCGACACGATCGAGGTCCACAACCCGGCGACGGGCGGGTTGATCAAGACGATCCCCGTCGACTCGCCGGAGACCGTCGCCGCGACCGTGGCCCGGGTCCGCGCCAACCAGCCCGAGTGGGAGGCGATGGGGATCGAGGGTCGGTACCACTGGCTCGGCAGGCTGCGCGACTGGCTGCTCGACAACGAAGAGCGGGTGCTCGACACGATGCAGGCGGAGACCGGCAAGGTCCGCGCCGACGCCGGCAACGAGCCCGGCTACCTCGCCGACCTGATCAACTTCTACGGCAGCCGCGCCGCGAGCTTCATCGGCGAGGAGAGCGTCCGCCCCCACACCCCCCTGCTCGCCGCCAAGAAGTTGCGGATCCAGTACCGGCCCCACCCGGTCGTCGGCATCATCAGCCCCTGGAACTTCCCGCTGATCCTTGCCCTGGGCGACGCAATTCCCGCCCTGCAGGCCGGCGCCGCAGTTGTGATCAAGCCCTCGGAGTTCACCCCGCTCGGGCTGGCCGAAATCGTCGAAGCCTGGAAGCGCGAGATCGGCGGCCCCGACGTCTTCGACTGCGTCCAGGGCGTCGGTGAGACCGGCGGCGCCCTCGTCGACGCGGTCGACTTCATCCAGTTCACCGGCTCCGACCGCACCGGCCGCAAGGTGATGGCGCGGGCGGCGGAGACGCTGACGCCGGTCAGCCTCGAGCTCGGCGGCAAGGACCCGATGATCGTCCTCGCCGACGCCGACCTCGACCGCGCGGCCAACGCCGCGGCCTGGGGCGGGATGATGAACTCGGGCCAGATCTGCATGTCGGTGGAGCGGATCTACGTCGAGGAGCCCGCCTACGACCGCTTCGTCGACAAGCTCACCGCCGAGGTCGGACGGCTGCGGCAGGGAGCGGACGACGCCCGCAACCCCAAGGACGTCGGCGCAATGACCTCGCCGAACCAGACCGCGATCGTCGAGGACCACGTCACCGACGCTCTCGCCTCCGGCGCCAAGGCGTTGACCGGCGGCAAGCGGGTCGAGGGGCCCGGCGACTACTACGAGCCCACCGTCCTCGTCGACGTCGACCACTCGATGAAGGTGATGCGCGACGAGACCTTCGGTCCGGTCGTCGGGGTGATGAAGGTGCGCGACGCCGAGGAGGCGGTCCGACTCGCCAACGACAGCCCCTACGGCCTCTCGGGCTCGGTCTTCGGCGAGCGCGAGCGCGCCGAGCAGGTGGCGCGCCGGGTCGAGTGCGGCGCGATCAACGTCAACGACGTCCTCGTCAACTACTTCGCGATGGACGTGCCGATGGGCGGCTGGAAGCAGTCCGGGATCGGCACCCGCCACGGAGAAGGTGGAATCAAGAAGTACTGCCGCGCGGAGTCCCTCGTGATCACCCGCTTCGGGGGCAAGCGCGAGCCCACCTGGTACCCCTACACCAGGGGCCGCCGCCGCCTCCTCGCCCCGATCTCCCGCTTCTTCGGCGCCCGCGACTGGCGCCGCAAACTGGGCCTTCGCCGCTGAGCTTCAGCGCCCCGGTAGCCTCTTTAGGTTCATGCCGGAGCGTGACTACATAAGGGCGACGAAGGAGCGCGTGGTCGTGTTCGACGGCGGCATGGGCGCGACTCTGGAGCAGTTCGAGCTGAGCCAGGAGGACTACGGCGGGCTCGCGGGGAAGTGCCATGAGGCGCTGGTCCTGAACCGGCCCGACGTGATCGAGGGGGTCCATGCCTCGATGCTGGACGCAGGGGCCGAGGTGGTCGAGACCGACACCTTCCAGGGCTCGCGGCTGAAGCTCGAAGAGTGGGGCCTCGGCGAGCAGACGCTGGAGATCAACACGAAGGCGGCGGAAATCGCCCGCCGCGCCGCCGGCGAGGAGCGCTTCGTCGCCGGCTCTATCGGGCCGACCGGGTTCCTCCCCGCCTCGACCGACCCGACCCTCGGCGACATCTCCTTCGGCCGCCTGGTCGAGGTCTTCGCCGAGCAGGCGCGGGGCCTGGTCGAAGGCGGCGCCGACCTGATCATGATCGAGACCGCGCAGGACATCCTCGAGGTCAAGGCGGCGGTCTTCGGCGCCCGTGAGGCCTTCGCGGCGACGGGGCGGGCGCTGCCGGTCCAGTGCAGCGTCTCGCTCCTGCCCAACGGCGGCAAGATGCTGCTCGGGACCGACATCCAAGCGGTGCTGACGACGCTGGCCGCGCTCGACGTCGACGTGATCGGCCTCAACTGCTCGACCGGGCCCGAGGACATGCGCGACGCGATCCGCTTCCTCGGCGAGACCTCACCGCTGCCGGTCCACTGCATCCCCAACGCCGGCCTGCCGCTGCAGGGCCCCGACGGCGAGACGATCTTCCCGGAAGAGCCCGAGCCGCTGGCGGCGACGCTGGGTGAGTTCGTCGAGCGCTACGGCGTCGGCATCGTCGGCGGCTGCTGCGGGACGACCCCCGAGCACATCGCCGCGATCCGCGAGCGCATCGGCGACCGCACCCCCGGCGAGCGGCCGGCGCCCGGGCCGATCGAAGTCTCCTCGATGATGACCTCGACCCAGCTCGTGCAGGAGCCGCGCCCGACCCTGGTCGGCGAGCGGGTCAACTCACAGGGCTCGAAAAAAGCCAAGGAACTGCTGCTCGCTGACGACTACGACGGCCTCGTCCAGGTCGCCGAAGACCAGGTCGAAGGCGGCGCCCATGTGCTCGACACCTGCGTCGCCCTGACCGAGCGCCAGGACGAGGACGAGCAGATGAGCGCGGTGGTGAAGCGGATCTCCCTCACCCAGCCGGCGCCGATCCAGGTCGACTCGACCGAGCCCGAGGTGATCAAGGCCGCGCTGGAGACGATCCCCGGCCGGGCGATCGTCAACTCGATCAACCTCGAGGCCGGCCGCGACAAGGCCGACGTCGTGATCCCGCTGGCGAAGGCCCACGGCGCCGCCCTGATCGCGCTGACGATCGACGAGGTCGGGATGGCGAAGACGGCCGAGCGCAAGGTCGAGATCGCCGAACGGATTAAGGAGATCGCCTGCGACGAACACGGCCTCGACCCCGAGGCGCTGATCTTCGACGCCCTCACCTTCACCCTCACCACCGGCGACGAGGAGTGGAAGCCCTCGGCGGTGGAGACGATCGAGGGCATCCGCCGAATCAAGGCCGAGATCCCCGGAGTCAAGACCTCGCTCGGTGTCTCCAACGTCTCCTTCGGCGTCTCGCCGCGACCGCGGGCGGTGCTGAACAGCGTCTTCCTCCACCACTGCGTCGAGGCGGGGCTCGACCTGGCGATGGTCAACCCGAACCACATCACTCCCTACGGCGAGATCCCCGCGGAGGAGCGGGAGCTGACCGACGACCTCGTCTTCAACCGCCGCGACGACGCCCTCGAGCGCTTCATCTCCCACTTTGAGTCGAAGGGCGAGGAGGCCGAAGCAGAGGTCGCCGACCCGACGGCCGGGATGGGGCCCGAGGAGGCGCTCCACTGGCACATCCTCCGCCGCAAGAAGGACGGGGTCGAGGACTGGATCGACCGCTCGGTCGAGAAGATCGGCGCCGTCCCAACCCTGAACGAGGTGCTGCTGCCGGCGATGAAGGAGGTCGGCGACAAATTCGGCGCCGGCGAACTGATCCTGCCCTTCGTCCTGCAGTCGGCCGAAGTGATGAAGCGCGCCGTCGCCCAGCTGGAGAACTACCTGGACCGGATCGACGGCCACACCAAGGGCAAGGTCGTGATCGCGACCGTCTTCGGCGACGTCCACGACATCGGCAAGTCCCTCGTCAACACGATCCTCACCAACAACGGCTACACGGTGATCGACCTCGGCAAGCAGGTACCGGTCGACACGATCATCGAGGCCGCGGTCGAGAACGAGGCAGATGCGATCGGCCTCTCCGCCCTCCTGGTCTCGACCTCGAAGCAGATGCCGACCTGCGTCGCCGAGCTGCATGAGCGGGGACTCGAGTTCCCGGTGCTGATCGGGGGCGCCGCGATCAACCGCGACTTCGGCCGTCGCACCCTCTACCCCAAGGGCAGGGAGTCGGACGAGGTCTACGAGCCGGGGGTCTTCTACTGCAAGGACGCCTTCCAGGGCCTCGACACGATGGACTCCCTCGTCGACGACGCCGCCCGCGAGGCCCTGGTCGAGCGGATCCGAACCGAGGCGCGGCAGCTGCGCGAGAAGCCGGTCGAGACCGACGACTCCCCCCCGACTACCGACGACAGCGTCCGCTCCGGCGCCCGCACCGACGTGCCGATCCCGGCACCGCCCTACTGGGGGGTCCGCGACGTCGGAGTGGAGCTCGACGACGTCTTCCCCTACCTCGACCGCCACGTCCTCTTCAAGCTGCACTGGGGCGGGCGCGGGGTGAAGGGCGAGGCCTGGCGTCAGCTGGTCGAGGGCACCGCCGAGGAGGAGGGGTTCGCCGCGCGCCTCGAGCGGATGTGGGGGGAGCAGGACTACCTCCGCCCCCAGGCCCGGCTCGGGTACTTCCCCTGCAACGCCGACGGCAACGAGCTGGTCGTCTTCGACCCCGACGATCCCGAGCGCGAGCTCGAGCGGCTGACCTTCCCGCGACAGCCGAAGCACGACCGCATCTGCCTCGCCGACTTCTACCGGCCGCTGGAGAGCGGCGAACGCGACGTCGTCGCCCTCCAGGGCGTCACCGTCGGCCCCGAGGTGACCGAGCTGATCGAACGGCTCGAGGGCGAAGGGGAGTTCGCCGAGCAGCTCTACGTACACGGGCTCGGCGTCCAGTCCGCGGAGGGGCTGGCCGAGTGGCTGCATTCGGAGGTTCGCCGCCAACTGGAGATCGACCCCGACCAGGGCCGGCGCTACTCCTGGGGCTACCCCGCCTGCCCGGACCAGTCCGAGCACGAGAAGGTCTGGCGGCTCCTCGGCCTCGAAGAGATCGGGATGACCCTCTCAGGCGGCTACGCGGTGATGCCGGAGCAGTCGACGGTCGCGATCGTCGCCCACCACCCGCAAGCCGTCTACTTCGGGATGAAGTCCGGCTTCATCCCCGAGGAGAAGGCGCCGGACGAGCTGATCGCCGGCACCGCGCGCGGCGGCGAGCTGCCACCGGAGTCCGACCCGGACTCCGGTGACGAGGGCGAGGGCTCCGAACCGGCCCCGGCCCCCGAGCTCAGCCGCTGAACCAGTCGGAGACCTGTGCCGGGTGCAGCGCCGGCCGCTGCCAGTTGCGGCCTTCGTAGGCCTCGTCGAAGCCCGCCTTGCGCAGGTTGCGGGTGACCGCAGACCAGGACCCGAGGTCGCATTCGCCAACCTCGACGAAGACCGTGTGGCAACCCGCCCGGTGGGCGTCGAGCAGGCGGCGGTGGAGGAGCGCCGCGTTGCAGCCCTGTCCCCGCGCGTGCGCGAGCGTCTGACCCGCCCCCAGCTGCGCCACCCCGTCGGCGATCAGCATCGACCCGGTCGCAACCGGGACCTCTGCCGGCCCCAGGGCCGCCGTGTAGCAGTGCCAGCCGTTCTGCTGCGGCAGCGAGAAGAACAGCGTCCCCGCGACCAGCGGCATCTCGAGGGCTTCGGCCGCGATCGTGCTCAGGCCTTCCCCTTCCGCTTCGTCATGGCCGAGCCTGTAGACGACGATCCCCGGATCGACGTAGAAGTCGGGCGGTGAGCCGTCGCGGACCAGTTTCACCCAGCCGCCGCCGCGCTCGTACCCGCGCACGCCCAGCCAGGCTTCAGCCTCCGCCGCTCCGGGGCGACCCGCGGCGACGGGAATCCGGTAGTCGACTTCGCGGGCGCGCATCCATTCGACCGCGGCCGCGAGATGACCCTCCTCGACCGCCCCTGGCTCTGCCGCTCCCTGGATCTGCTGCAGCAGATGGACCTCGGGCAGGTCGCCGAAGGCGGTCGCCTGCACCGGTCCGAACCTCTCTACTTCGACCCCCGATTCGGAGACCGCTTCCGGAACCACCGAGTCCCACATGTCGCGCCGGAAGCGCTGCGCGACCCTCTCGAGTACTGCCGAGTCGTATCTCACGGCTCCCATTCCCCCAGTTCGCGTGAGTGATTGGCCGATTGCTCGACTCTATGCACATTAGTGCAGACCCGTCAAGGAACCTTGTCGATCTGGCTAAGAAGTTAAGCCCGGGAGAGGGGCAGCGGCAGCCTGCGTGGATGGACCGGCGCCGGCAACCCACCCTCCCGGGACGCCAGGAGTGCCGGCCTGGGATTGGTGGCGGCACGCCTCCATGGCCATCCTAACCAATACATTGAAGTTTTTTTATCGATAAAGGAAAACTTAAAGTCGAGCTTACGGGCGCGACTGCCCGGCCCGTGCCCGCGGCTTCGACTCGAGCCGGACGGGAGCCGTCGAAAGCGCCTGCACCCGCAGGTCGCTCCAGGTCAGGCCCTCGCGGACCAGAGCCGGGAGACCGAGGGCGACCGCCGTCGCGATCTCGACCGCCTGCAGGATCACGCCGTAGGCGAGGGCGTCGGCGGTGCTGACGCCAAAGCCGGTGTGGAGCACGCTGATCACCGCCAGCTGGAAGACCCCGATGTTGGAGGGCGTCGCCGGCACGACGGCGGTGACGTTGACCGCGAACAGGACGGCTGCGGCGGCGCCGATCCCCGCCTTGCCGTCGAGGCCGAGGGCGTAGAGCAGTGCCCAGCAGGCCGCCAGCTGGATCGCCCAGGCGCCGAGCTGAGCCGCCGCCGCGGCGGAGCCCTGGCGGGGATCGCGGAAGACCGCCAGCCCGGCGCGCACCTGGATCAGGGCCTTGTGGATCCCCGCCCCTAGCCGCGCCAGGCGTCCGTTGCCGTTGCGCCGCATCAGCAGCGGCGCCACGAGGACGACGACGAGCAGGACCAGCGGAACCAGGCTGAAGACGAAGAGCTGCTTCGTCCCCGAGTGGAACAGCGGGGTGGTCGAGACGATGATCACGCCCAGCAGCACCAGCGCCACCAGGTTGAGCATGGTCTGAGAGACCAGCGTCCCGAGCAGGACCGGGAAGGTTTCCCGCACGCGTCCGCTGCGCCGGGCGAGGGTGAGGGCGCGGGCCGGCTCCCCCAGGCGCGCCGGCAGGGTCGCCGACATCAGCACGCCGATCATCGTCGCCGAGGTGACGTCGCGGCGGCGGATCGGACGGTTCGGCAGGGCGGCGCGCGCGATCCAGTACCAGGAGGCGGCGCGGAAGAAGAGGGAGCTGGCCATCAGCGCGCAGGCGATCAGGACCCAGGTGAGGTTGGAGCGGACGATGCTTTCGACGACCTTGTCGACGCCGATCTTCTGCGCCGCGAGCAGGGTCAGGCCGACGCCCATGATCCCGGCGACGGCGAGGCCCAGCCGCCGGGCGACGGCGCGCCCCCGCTTCCCGGCCTGCGCCGGTGCAGGATCGAGCGATGGCAGGCGCTCGGCCGGGCGCTTCGGACCGCCGTCGGCGGGACGCAGCCCCGCCCAGTGCGCGACCCGCTCGCCGGCGGTCGCGGGTCGCGGCACCTCGATCGCCCGCTCGTAGACGGCGATCACCTGGTCGGCGACACGGGGCCAGGCGTAGCGCTGGGCGCTGCGGCGCGCGGCTTCGCCCATCGCCTGCAACCGCTCCGGCTCGAAGTGGACGCGCTGCAGCTCCTCGGCCAGGCGCTGGGGGTCGCCGGGGGGGACCAGAAGGCCGTCGACGCCGTCGCTGACGACGTCGCTGTAGCCCGCGATCGCGGAGGCGATCACCGGCGTCCCCGCCGCGAAGGCCTCGGTCAGGACCATCCCGAAGCTCTCGCCGGAGAGGGAGGGTGCGCAGAGCAGGTCGGCGCCGTGGAGCTCGGCCCAGAGATCCTCGCGGGAGACGCGGCCGCGGATGTCGATCCAGCGGAGGAGGTCGGGGTCGGCGACGTAGCGGAGCACGTCCTCGCGATCGGCCCCAATCACGGTGAGGCGGCATGGCACGTGCTCGACGAGGGCGTTGAAGGCGGTGAGGAGGATCGGCAGGCCCTTGCGCTCCTCCGGCCGGCCGACGAAGAGGATCCGCAGGTCGGTGCCGAGCGGCTTCGGGCCGCTCGGCGCGGCGTCGACGTCAACCCCGTTGGGGACGATCGTGTACTCGCCCCCGAACCAGCGGCGACCGGTCCAGGCGGCGGCCTCGGAGACGGCGATGCGAGCCGAGAGCCGGTTGAACACCCGGCGGGCGCCGAGCCCGTTGGCGATGTGGTTGGGCAGCGGCTTGGTCGAGTAGGTGTGGAAGGTGCCGACGACCGGGTCGCGGGCGCCGAGGGTGGCGTTCCAGCCGACCAGCGGGACGACCGGCTCGTGCACGTGGATGACGTCGAATTCTCCGCTGCGGACGAGGCGGCGCGGCGCAATCACTCCGCCGGCGGGAAACGGCGCCAGGTTCGAAACCGAACCGTTGGCGCCGAAGCCCATCGTGCGGCCCAGCGGGGTCAGGTATTCGGGCAGCTCCCGCGCTTCGGCGGAGGCCCGGTGCAGGGCGCGGCTGAGCCGACCCGGCGGGTCTACGGGAGCGAGGACGCGGACATCATGGCCTCGCCGCAGGAACTCCTCGGCGAGCGCCTCGACGTGCCGGTTCACGCCCCCCTGGTAGGACCAGGAATATGGCGAGACGAGACCTATGCGCACGGGCGATCAAGGTTAGATCATCGCCCGGCACGCTCCGCCCAGGCGAACCCGGTGAAGACCAGCAGGTAGGCGGTCCCGATCTCCAGCAGGAGCGCCCCGGAATCGTTGACCAGGGTGCCGACGATGGTCGCCGCCAGCGCCCCGAGGAGGCCGGCCCGCATCGCCGGTGCCCCCGCCAGCCAGGCCCGGAGGCGATCCCGCCTCAGGTAGGCGGTCGCCGCCAGTGCCGCGACCAGCGGCAGGAACGCCAGCAACACCGGCCGCACGAAGCTGCGGGCCGAGAGCTGGAGCCGGCGCTGAGCGACGTCGGCGAGGTCTCCCAGCCCGCCGGCGTCGAGCACGGAGCGCGTGAGGTGGGCGTTGGCGCCGCTGACCAGATCGACCAGCGCAAGCAGCCCGAGCACCGCGAGCGGCGCCGCGAGGACGGCGAGCAGGAGCGGTCGCCTCCCCCGACCGACAGCCACCGTCGCGGCGACGACGGCCCCCACGGGGAAGACGAGCGCGGCGCCGACGTCGGCGCCGAATCGACCGGCGGCGAAGACAAAGGCGGCGACCAGGCCGACGGCGACGAAGGCGAAGGCCCAGGTGCGGTGGGGCAGCCGCGGTGCGAAGCCAGTGAGACCGGCCCCCACTCCGGCGGTCACCAGCACCGCCAGAACCGCCTCGAGCTCGTTGCCGATCCCGTAGAAGCGGACCCCGAGGCCGGGATTCGGCCCGAGCAGCGAGAGCGAGGTCAGCGGCGAGCCGGCGATCACGTCGACCGCGTAGGCGAGCACCGTCAGCGCCGAGGCGAGGCCGAGGGCGCGGTACCCGCGGAGGAGCAGGAGCGTCACCCCTCCCAGGAGGGGGGCGAGGAGGAGCACGAGAAGCCGTTCGGCGGTCTCCCCCGGCTCGAGGGCCGCCGCCAGGAGGAGGACGAGCGGGAGGTAGACGAGCGTCAGCCCGACCAGCCGCACCGCCGGGCGCGCGAGCCGGCCGCGGCTGAGGACTACGACCAGCAGCACCGCCGCCAGCCAGACGAGGACGTTGAGGCCGACGACCGGCCCGCGTCGAGAGGAGATCACCCCCATCCGCGCCCCGAGCGATTCGATCGCGGCGACGTCGGCGTTCCCCTCGGCGCGGATCGGCTGCCCGGACATCTCCGCCGGGATCGGGATCCCGAAGTGGTCGAGGATCGTCGGCGCCACGTCGGTCGAGAGGACGTATCCGTCGGTCCGGGTGCTGTCCGAGGTGAGGTTGCCGGCGAACCCGGGTCCGGCGATCCCGATCGGAACCGGCGCGTCCGACCTGCCGGTCGGTCGGGCGATCGCGATCGTGAGCCGATCCGGGCCCAGAAACCGGGCTGCTTTCTCCCGCCTCGACAGCGGCGCTTCCCCGTAGAAGAGAGTCCGGAAGCCGACTCCCCCCTCCCCACCGGGAAATCCTCCAAAGGCACAGGCGATGTCGCCAAGCCAAAAGACCGCCGCTCCGTGACCTCGCGCTTCGCGGTTGAGCAGAAAGGGCACGATGTCCGCCGGAGCCGATTCTGCCCTTTCCTCGACGACTTCGCTCCAGGCTTCGCAGTTCGCGCCGATCGGCGGCAGCTCGCGGTCGTAGAGCGAGTCGAAGGCCCGGTTGCCCTGGCCGATGTCCAGATAGGTCTGGTCCGGCGGGACGGTGCCCAGCCCGGCGCTCATCAAGCCGGGCGAGAAGCCGGCGGCCGCCAGATCCCCCAGGCTCGTCTCCGGCGGCCAGATGACCACGCTGACCCGGTCTGGCCTCGCAGCGCCCGCCGCCGGCGCCAGAGCCAGGAGCAGGACGAGCGCTATCGTGGCCCCGATGGCCGATCGCACGTTCGCCAAGTTCTCGTTTTTCAAGATCGATCCAGCCTGGCGTCGTCGGGACCCGGAGCTCCGCGCAACCGACAAGCAGGAGTTCCTCGCCGCTTGCGAGGACTTCGCCGTCGACCGCTCGCTGCGCGCCTACTCAACCATAGGAACGCGCGGCGACGTCGATTTGGTCCTGCTCAGCCAGAGCCCGAACCTGAACGACGTCCACACCTTCCACGTCGTCCTCGGGCAGAGCGGGCTGGCGAAATGGGCGAGCACGCCGTACTCGTTCCTCTCGATGACGAAAAAGTCCCCCTACTCGGCGGAGGACGCGCGACCGGAGATCTGCACCTCCGAGCGCAAGTTCCTCTTCCTCTACCCGATGGTCAAGCAGCGGCGCTGGTACGGGTTGCCGCCGGAGGAGCGCGGCCGGATCATGAAAAGCCACATCGAAGTCGGCCGCCGCTACCCCGAGATCACGATCAACACGACCTACTCCTACGGGATCGACGACCAGGAGTTCGTCGTCGGCTTCGAGGGCGACGACCCGGGCGAATTCCTCGACCTCGTGAACGAGCTGCGGCCGACCGAGTCGAGCGAGTACACCGAGCTGGAGACGCCGATCTTCACCTGCGTCTCGATGTCGGTCGCCAAGGCGCTCGACGCCCTCGACGGCACCCCGAGCGCCGTCGGCACCAGCGCCCCGGCCCTCGGCTGAGCTCCCGAGTTCCGTATCCTGCTCGATCCCATGAGCAAGATCGGAACCGAAGAGACCCCCCTCCGCGTAGCCATCGTCGGCGCCGGCCCCTCCGGCTTCTACGCCGCCGAGCACATCCTCAAGGATGGCGACCTGCACGCCCAGGTCGACTTGTTCGACCGCCTGCCGAGCCCCTTCGGGCTGGTCCGCGGCGGCGTCGCCCCCGACCATCCGAAGATCAAGTCGGTGATCCGCGTCTACGAGAAAACGGCGGCCCGCGAGGGCTTCCGCTTCTTCGGCAACGTCAAGATCGGCCACGACATCGAGGTCGAGGAGCTGGAACGGCTCTACCACGCGATCGTCTTCACGGTCGGCTGCGAGACCGACCGCCAGCTCGGCATCCCCGGCGAGGACCTGCCCGGCAGCCATGCCGCCACCTCCTTCGTCGGCTGGTACAACGCCCACCCGGACTACGCCGACCACGAGTTCGACCTCTCCTGTGAGCGCGCCGTGGTGATCGGCAACGGCAACGTGGCGATGGATGTCGCCCGGATGCTCGCCCTCACCGACCACGAGCTGCGCCAGACCGACACCGCCGACCACGCGATCGAGGCGCTCGACCGCAAGCAGATCCGCGAGATCGTCGTCCTCGGCCGCCGCGGGCCCGTTCAGGCCGCCTTCACCAACCCGGAGATCAAGGAGCTCGGGGAGATGGAGGACGCCGACGTCGTCGTCGACCCGGCCGAGGTCGAGCTCGACCCGGCCAGCAAGGCCTTCGTCGAGTCCGACGAGGCCGACAAGACGACCAGGGTCAACTACGAGACGCTGAAGGAGTTCTCCGAGCGCGAGCCGGAGGGCAAGAAGCAGCGGATCGTCCTCCGCTTCCTCGCCTCCCCGGTGGAGATCAAGGGCGACGGCAAGGTCGAATCGATCGTCGTCGGCCGCAACGAGCTGGTCGAGGAAGGCGGCACCCTGCGCGCCAAGGACACCGGCGAGCGCGAAGAGCTCGAGTGCGGGCTCGTCCTCCGCTCGGTCGGCTACACCGGCGTCCCGATCGAGGGCGTCCCCTTCGACGAGAGCCGCGGCCTGATCCTCAACGAGGGCGGCCGCATCCTCGACTCCCACGACGCCGGCCACAAGACCGGTCACTACACCGCCGGCTGGATCAAGCGCGGCCCCTCGGGCGTGATCGGGACCAACAAGAAAGACGCCCTGGAGACCGTCCAGCACCTCCTCGCCGACGTCGAGGCCCAGACGCTGCTGAGCCCGGAGAACCCGGACCCGGTGGCGGTCGAGGACCTGCTGCGCGAGAAGGGCGTCCGCTACATCAGCTTCGAGGACTGGCAGGCGATCGACCAGGCCGAGGTCGGCCGCGGCGAGCCGCATGGCCGCCCGCGGGTCAAGTTCGTCCGCGTCGAGGAGATGCTCGACACCGTCGGCGAGCGCCTCGCCGGCTAGCCGTGGCTGCTGACCTGGCCGAGCTGACGGGGATGATCGAGGCGGCCCTGCCGGGCGCCGCGGTCGAGGTGATCGACGAAACCGGCACGGGGGACCACCTGCGGGCCACCGTCAGTGCCCCTCAGTTCGAGGGGCTCTCGCGGATCGACCAGCACCGGCTGGTCAAGGCCGCGGTCAAGGAGCGCTTCGACGACGGCACGATCCACGCGCTGTCGGTGAAGACCAGGGTTCCGGCCTAAGCCACGATCTCTGGCGACAAAAAGTTACACTTGCGTGCGCCACGCGTAGGAACTTTCCGTCTAGCCTGGAGGCATGGAGGCGATGCGATCCACCTGGAGCGATTCCCGACTTGACGACCTGAACGACCGGGTCAGCGTGTTGAGCGGCCGGATCGATGAAAACAACAGCCGCATCGACCGTCTCCAGCACACCATCCTGATCGTAGGCGGCGGCCTCTTCGCCGCCTTCGTCGCGGTGCTGGCGGCGATCATCGGACTTATCGCCACCCAGATCTAAGCCGAATCCCCAGCCTCCCTACAATGCCCTCCATGGCCGACCCAGAGCTGAAGTCGAAAATCGAAGAGCTGATCGCCGCCAACCCGGTCCTGCTGTTCATGAAAGGGACTCCCGACATGCCGCGCTGCGGCTTCTCGATGCGGGTCGTGCAGGTGCTCGACCAGGTCGACGTCGACTACGGCGCGATCGACGTCCTCCCCGCGCTGCAGCCGCTGCGCGAAGTGACGGCCGAGATCGCCGACTGGCAGACCTTCCCGCAGCTCTACGTCAACGGCGAGCTACTCGGCGGCTGCGACATCGTCGAGGAGATGTTCGAGTCCGGCGAGCTGGCCGAGGCCCTCGGCGTCGAGCAGCCGACGCAGGCGCAGGTACCGACCACGGCGCCCCCGGCGCAGTCGCCGCCTTTGCAGATCGAATAGCTCCCTCCGTCGTCTAGACCAAGCAGTTCAAGGACGCAGGGAGTGAAACGAGGGGAGCGCACTTCAGTGCGTGACCCGAAGTTGAACGACCGAGGACGCAGAAATGCGCCGGTCTAGGCGACGGAGGGAGCGTCCTCTTTTACCTGGAAAGACGATCCGCAACCGCAGGCCGCAACCACGTTCGGGTTGTTGACCTGGAAGCCAGCGCCCTGGAGGCCTTCGACGTAGTCGACCTCCGAGCCGAAGACGAACTGCATGCTCACCTTGTCGACGATGACGGCGACCCCGTCGACCTCGAAAACGTTGTCGTCCTCCTTGGCCTTGTCGAAGGCGAGGGCGTACTGGAAGCCCGAGCAACCGCCACCGCGCACCGCGACCCGAAGCGCCTGCTCGGCGCCGTCCGGCTGGGAGCCGAGCAGCTCGCCGATCTTCTCGACGGCCTTGTCGCTGAGGGTGATCGCTGCTTGGGGCGTATCGGTCACTTCACAAAGTGTAGCGTGCCCCTCCCGTCGCTAACAGCGCCGCGCGTTGATCCTGATGCTGTAGTACACGACGCCTTCTTCGGCGTATTCGTTTTCGATTCGCGTCCTGCCCTGCCAGCAGTTGTAGCCACGAATCCACCCGACCGCGCAACTCCAGATATATCCGTTGATCCGTCCATGCCGGCAGTCGATGTAGCCGTACTTCCTGGTACGCCACCCCGGGTACGTCTTGGCAAGGTAGCTCTGGGTGCGTTCGAAGGCCGCGGCTTCGCCGATTGCTGGGTGTTCGACATAGGCGCTCGCGCCAGCCGGCGCGAGCAGCCCGACCAGCACGATGGCACCGAGGAGTATCCGTTTCATCGCAGGGCCTCGCAGGCGATGCCGTCGCGATCGGCATCCAGCCGGTGTGGATCCCTCCGCGGCCCGCCGTGCCGTTCGTAAAAGCGTTGCGCCTGCTTCCAGGTGCTGAAGTCCGAGCAGTCCTTGTCTCCTCGTGCGCCGGCAGGTGCGGCGGCAAGCGCGAAAGCGAGGATGGCGACCGCGATCGCCAGGTACTTGCGCATGTGATGTGCCTTCCGTCCGTTTTGCGAATTGCGGCGGCTGAGGCTAAGCGCTGAACGATGCTCGAGTTAATAAAAACTCCTAGTTCTAGGCATAGGTACGAGCAAGTACTCGCGATACTTGCCCCACCTTCGTCCCGGTTGGTCTCCGCGTCTAGAATCGCCATGTGAGCTCGCCTGCCGAGACTGCGGTCGTCTGCGACACGACCTGCTACCTCCCGACCGATCTCGTGGCCAAGCGGGGGATCAAGGAGATCAGCCTTTACGTCGGCGTCGACGGCGAGCTGGAGCGTGAGTCGGAGATCTCCGATTTCGACGACTTCTACGAGCGGTTGCGGGCTTCCGAAAGCGGGGCCACGACCTCGCAGCCCTCGATCGGCGACTTCCTCGAGGTGTACGAACCGCTGCTGGACGAAGGCAGGGAAGTCGTCTCGATCCACATCTCCGCCGGCATCTCCGGCACCTTCGAGGCCGCCGGGCAGGCGCGCGAGCGCCTGATCGAGGAAGACAAGGGCGGCGAGCGGCTGCACCTGCTGGACTCGCGCTCGGCCGCCGGCGGGATGGGGCTCTGCGCGCTGGGCGCCGCGACGGCCGCCGCGGCCGGAGCCGACGCGGAGGGGACGATCGCCCAGGCCGAAGAGACCCGCAACGACCTGAAGATGTGGTTCGCGATCGACACCCTCGAGTACCTGCGCCGCGGCGGGCGCATCGGCGGCGCCCGCGCCTGGATCGGCGGCGCCCTGAAGATCAAGCCGATCCTCACCCTCGAGGAGGAGATCACCCCGGTCGAGCGGGTCCGCACCCGCGCCCGCTCGCTCGAGCGGCTGCGCGGCTACGCCCGCCAGCGCCACGAATCGGGCCGCGACGGCTGGGTCGTCCAGTACATCCAGGACAAAGAGACCGCCGACGCCCTGATCGAAGACTGCTACGAGATCTTCGGCTGCGATCCCGTCTTCATTTCCGAGGTCGGCCCCGTCCTCGGCGCCCACGTCGGCCCGGGCCTGCTCGGCGTCGGCAGCGTCCGCACCGACCTGGTCACCTGACGCGACGCGTCAGCGGTTGCGGCGACGCAGCATTGCGCGGACGCCGACGAAGAAGCCGACTGCGGCGGCGCCCATGATCAGCTGCTGTTTGTGCGCCTCGGCCTGGCGGCGCCAGTCGGTCAGCTCGTTGACCTTGCCGCGGAGCGCCTCGACCGAGGTCCCCAGCTGACGGCGCCTGAGCTCGATGTCGCGGCGGATCTCCGCCGGGGAACGACCTGGGGCACCGGCGGTCACGAAGCCTCCTTTTCGAGCATCTCCTTGGTCAGCTTCGCCTCCTCGATCGCCTGCTCGGGCACCGGCGGGGCGCCCGACTTCAGCGCCTTCGAGGCGATCCAGCCGGCGAGGGCGGCGAGCAGCAGGAAGATCGCCGCGGTGACGAAGTACCCGGCCCAAATGTTGCCGCTGAACAGTTCTTCGCCTAGGACCCAGGCGATCCCGTGCAGGATCATGATCAGCGCCAGGAAGGCGAAGGCCCCGGCCGCGATGCCGACGACGGAGCCTTTGAGGAGCTTGCTTACTTTCTCGGAGACCTCGGCCTTGGCGAGCTCGATCTCCTCGCGGACCAGGGTCGAAGCGTTTTCGGAGACTTCGACGACGAGGTCGGCGAGCGAGCGGTCCTCGGGCGGCGGTGGCGGCCCGGGAGGCGGAGTCGGCGGCGGGTTCTGGGGTGGCTCCTGCATCGCTGCCCTCCTACTCGGGCGGGTCCTCGTCGTAGATGCGGCGATAGAGCAGCCCGGCGGCCCGGGCGGCGACGATGCTCGCCACGGCGCCGGTCGCGGCCAGGAGGCCGCTCCAGACGAGGCGCTTGACCAGCTCGTTGTCCACTAGCTCGAACCTTTCCCCATGCGAACTCGGCAGTAAACCCTATCCGCGCGGCTCGAGGCCGTCGCAGATAGTCGTGACAAGGAGATCCCGGGCCTCGTCGAAGTCGGCGTCGGAGGCGGGGATCGTGCCGAAGATCCAGCCGGAGAGGAGCTGCTCGATCGCTCCGTAGAAGGACATCGAGGCGAACATCGGCGCCACGTCGCGGCGGAAGTCCCCGCTCTCCTGGCCGTCGGCGACGATCTTGGCGATCGACTCGTAGGCGCGCTGGATCTGCTCGAGGTGGGTCTTGCCGAAGGAGTTGGCCGCCCGCGTCACCTCGACGATGATCACCTTCATCAGCTCGGGGTCGTGGCGGTAGGAGTCGAAGATGAAGGTCGCGACGGCGCCCAGCTTCTGCCGCGGGCTGACCGCTGTCTTGTCCGCCTCCTCGATCGCCGCCAGCAGCAGCGACCAGCGCTCGACGAAGAGTTCGTTCAGGACCTCGTCCTTCGATTTGAAGTAGTGGTAGACGAGGCCATAGGCGACGCCCGCCTCGTCGGCGATGTCGGAGACGCGGGTCGCGTGGAAGCCCTGGCGGGCGAAGACGCGGACCGCGGCGTCGAGGATGAGGCGGCGCTTGTCGGCGGGCGGCGCCTGCGCCATCAGGCGGCCCCCTCTCCCGGCGGCCAGAGGTAGGCGCCAGGTCGGCGGTTGGCGAGCGAAGGCAGCGACTCGCGGACGCGGTCCTGCTCGGCGAGGTCGAGCTCGGCGGCGACGAAGCCCTCGCCGTCGGGGGCGGTGGCGAGGACGACCCCCCACGGGTCGACGATCATCGAGCGGCCGAAAGAGCTGTAGTGCGGCGGCGCCTCGCCGACCTGGTTCGGGGCGATGACGAAGAGCTGGTTCTCGATCGCCCGCGCCCGCAGCAGCACTTCCCAGTGGTCGCGGCCGGTGGCGAGGGTGAAGGCCGAGGGGACCGCGATCAGCCTGGCCCCGCGCAGGGCGAGGATCCGGAACAGCTCCGGGAAGCGGAGGTCGTAACAAATGGTGAGGCCGACGGTGAGCTCGCCGAGCGCGGCGGTCACCGGCTCCTCGCCGGGTCGCTCGTGCTCGGACTCGCGGTAGGAGACGCCGCCGGCGTCGACGTCGAACATGTGGATCTTGCGGTAGACGGCCACGTCCTCGCCCCCGGCGTCGATCAAGACCGAGGTGTTGGCGGCCTTCCCGCCCTCCTCCCCGCGCTCGGAGATGCTGCCGGCGAGGAGGCTGATCGAGAGCTCACGCGCCCAGCCGCGCGCCGCGGTCAGGCTCGGGCCGTCGAGCGGCTCGGCGCCGGCGACGAGTTCCTCGCCGCTGCCGAGCAGGTTCCACTTCTCCGGCAGGGCGACGAATTCGGCGCCGTCGGCGGCGGCGGCGCGGACGAGGCGCTCGGCCGTCGCCAGGTTCCTTTCCTTGTCCCCGTTGGAGTTGAGCTGTACCGCCGCTGCGCGCACGCGTGCCCTTCGTTGATTGACCAGTCAATCGGCATCGGCAGCATATAAGCGCTTGAGGCGCCTTGACAGCTCTAGAGGTTCAGCTGACGGGCGACGATGCGGTCGAAGAGGCGAGTCGGGATCAGCGGCTTGACGCGAGCCTGCAGCTTCGCGTCCAGCCCCACTAGATAGCGGGTCTTTGGCCGACCCGACTCCAGCGCGTGGGCGATCGCCTTCGCCACCTTCTCCGGCGGGATGCCGCGCTCGGCGGTGTCCTCGATTACCTGGCGGAACTTCTCGATCGCGGCGCCGTAGAGGAGGTTGGTGCGCGGCGAGCGCGCCTCGATCTCCTCGCTCTTCCGCTGCCCGCGCTCCCAGATCGGCGTGTCGATCGAGCCGGGCTCGATGATCGCGACCTCGATCCCCCACGGCCGCAGCTCCTGGCGGAAGACGTCCCCGATCGCCTCGGTCGCGAACTTGGAGGCGTGGTAGGGCCCGCCGAAGGGGAAGGCGACCCGCCCCCCGATCGAGCTGAGGAAGACGATGCGACCCTCGGCGCGGCGGATCTGCGGCAGCAGCGCCTGCGTCACCGCCACATAGGCAACGAGGTTGACCTCGAGCTGGTGGCGGAGGTCGTCGAGCGGGATCGTCTCCAGCGGGCCGGGGACGGCGACGCCGGCGTTGTTGACGAGGCCGTGCAGCCCACCCTCGCTCTCGGCCTCGATCCGGGCGGCCGCGGCGGCGATCTGGTCGGGCTCGGTGACGTCGACGGTGACCGGGACGAGACGGTCGGACGCCGCCTCCCGCAGAGCCTCGCCGTCGGCGGGGTCGCGGACCCCAGCGAAGACGCGCCAGCCGGAGGCGTCCAGGCGCAGGGCGGTGGCGCGGCCGATGCCGGTGGAGGACCCGGTGACAAGGACTGATCGCACAGAAGCAGGCTAGCGGGGGCGTAACCTTGTCCTCTCGTGAACGCAGCCGCCAAGGACGACGCAGAACGCAAGCAGGTAACGGTCCTGTTCGCCGACGTCAGCGGCTCGATGGACCTTGCCGAGCAGGAGGACCCCGAGGAGTGGCGCGCGATCATGCAGCGCTTCTTCTCGACCCTGGCCGAGACCGTGACCCGCTTCGAGGGGACCGTCGACAAGTTCACGGGCGACGGGATCATGGCCGTTTTCGGCGCCCCGATCGCGCACGAGGACCACGCCCAGCGGGCCTGCTACGCGGCGCTGCAGATGCTCGACGACGTCGCCGAGTACGCGGCCGAGCTGCGGCGGGCCAAGGGCCTCAACTTCTCGACCCGGATCGGGATCAACTCGGGCGAGGTCGTCGCCGGGGCGATCGACGGAGGCGGCGGCTCCGCCTACACGGCGATCGGCCACACGGTCGGGCTGGCGCAGCGGATGGAGGCCCTGGCCGAGCCCGGCAGGGCCTACCTGACCGAGAGCACCGCCGAGCTCGCCCGCGGCTACCTCGACCTCCGCGACCTCGGCGAGTTCGAGATCAAGGGCGCGAGCCGGCCGGTCGCGGTCTTCGAGCTGGCCGGGGTCGGCGAGGCGCGCACGCGCCTCGACCTCGCGCGCGAGCGCGGCTTCTCCGCCTTCGTCGGCCGCGACGCCGAGCTCGCCCGGCTCGGCGAGGCGCTGCAGAGCGCCCGGGGCGGTGAGGCGACGGCGATCGGGGTCGTCGCCGAACCCGGGATCGGCAAGAGCCGGCTCTACCACGAGTTCGGGCAGCGCTGCCGGAGCGAGGGCCTGGAGGTCTTCGAGGCACAGGCGCAGGCGCACGGCAAGTCGATCCCCTTCATGCCGATCCTGCAGATGCTGCGCTCCTTCTACGGGATCGGCGACCAGGACGCCGAGCAGCTGGCGCGGGAGAAGATCGCCGGCCGCTCGCTGCTGCTCGACCCCGGCTTCGCCGACGACCTGCCGCTGATCTTCGACTTCCTCGGCGTTCCCGACCCCGAGCGGCCGGTGCCGCGGATGAACCCCGAGGGCCGCCAGCGGGCGCTCGCCGACTTCCTCTGCCGCCTGGTCAGCAACCCCGCGCGCCGCAAGACCCTGGTCCTGATCGTCGAGGACCTGCACTGGATCGACGAGGGCAGCCAGACGATGCTGCAGGGCCTGGTCGAAGGGATGGCGGGGACGCCAACCCTGGTCCTGGTCAACTACCGGCCCGAGCACACGCCCGTCTGGGAAGGCTCGCCGGTCTACGAGACGATCGAGCTGCAGCCGCTCGATCGCGACGACACCGCCAGGCTGCTGCGCGACCTCGCCGGCGAGGACCCGTCCCTGGACGGGATCGACGAGCCGATCCACGCCCGCACCGGCGGCAACCCCTTCTTCATCGAGGAGATCGTCCGCGAGCTGGCGGAGTCCGGCCACCTCGAGGGCGCGCGGGGCGCCTACCGGCTGGCGCGCCCGATCGAGGACGCCGGCGTGCCGGTCACCGTGCAGGCCGTCCTGGCGGCGCGGATCGACCGCCTCGGGGCCGGCGCCAAGCAACTGCTCCAGGTCGCATCCGTCCTCGGCAAGGAGGTCAGCGCCGAGTCGCTGGGGATGACCGCCGGCCTCGACGAGGAGGCGATGGAGGCGGCGCTGCGCGAGCTGATCGACGGCGGCTTCCTCTACGAAGCGGAGCTCTACCCGCAGCGGCTGCTCGCCTTCCGCCACCCGCTGACCCGCGAGGTCGCCTACGGGACCCAGCTGGCGAGCCAGCGGGAGGCGACCCACGCCGCGGCGGCCGGGGCGATGATCGAGCTCGAGCCGCCCGACCGCCACGACGAGCTGGCGGCGCTGATCGCCGACCACCTCAAGCAGGGCGGCGAGACGCGCGAGGCCGCCCGCTGGTCGGCCCGCGCCGCCCACTGGGCCGGCCACAGCCGCCCGCGCGACGCGATGCGCCTCTGGCACGACGTGATGGAGCTGACCAGCGACCTCGAGGTCAGCGAGGAAACCGACGCGATGGGGATCGCCTCGCGCCTGGCGCAGATCCAGTTTGCCTGGCGGGTCGGGATGGACCTCGGCGAGCAGGAGCGGCTGCTCGACGAAGCGGAGGAGCTGGCGAACCGGCGCGGCGACCTGCACTCGATCGCGATCCTGAAGATGTCCCGCTCGGCCCGGCCCGGGCTGCAGCAGCACACCGACGACTGGCTGGTGCAGGTCGAGGAGATGACCGGCCTCGCCGACCGCACCGACGACCCCCACCTGCAGGTGGCGATCCGCGCCGCCGGCGCCTACGCCTATCTGGTCGCGGGCGACTTCGACGCCTACGACCGCGCCCTCGACGAGATGATCGCGCTGACCGGCGGCGACATCGCGATCGGCTCGGGGATCATCCTCAACACCCCGCTCGCCTGGGCCGAGATGGGCAAGGGCATGGTGCTCCGCGAGCAGGGCGACCTCGACGCCGCCGAGCCGTACTTCGAACGCGCCCTGGAGATCGCAGCGCGGGCCGGCGACCCGGAGACGGCGAGCTGGATCCGCAGCAACCAGGCCGGCCTCCAGGCGCTGCGGGGGGACGTCGAGGGGGCGCTGGCGATCGCCCGGCGCAACTGCGAGCTGACCGAGCGGATCGGCGACGTCTTCTCCCGCAGCCTGGCGATCGCCAACCTCGCCTGGGCGCAGCTGGCCGCCGAGGAATACCGCGAGGCGCTGGGCTCGATCGAGGAAGCCGACAAGATCTACCGCGACGCGATGAAGGTCGGCGGCGAGATGGAGGGCTGGCGCTCGCAGATCCGGGCCAAAGCCCTGACCGGCGTCGGTCGCACCGAGGAGGCGATCGAGGAGGCCGAATGGGCCGTCGACGTCTCCCGCGAACGGGGGCTGCGCTGGTCGCTGCCGATCGCGCTGCTGGCGCTGGGCCGCGCTCTCTACGAGGCCGGGCGCCGCGACGAGGCGATGGAGGCGCTGCGGGAGGGCGAGCGCGTCGCCGAAGCGACCCGCGCCCTCACCTGCCTGACCGAGATCGAAGCCGAACGGGCGGCGATGGCCTCGGCCGCCGGCTAGCTCCTAACCGCGCCGCTCCAGCTCGGCGACCATCAGCTTCGTGTGCAGGGCGCCGATCAGATCCTTGAGCGGCTGGGCGCCGGTTTCGAGCATCTCCACCACCCGCTCCGAGGGCACCTCGCCGGCCAGCCGTTCCATCACCACGTCGACCTCCTGGCGGACCAGCTCTTCGAGGGCGGCTTTGTAACGGAGGGTGTCGTAGACGGTGAACCCGATCTGCTCGTCGTAGCCGCCGGCGCGGAAGCGGCTGATCGCCTCGATGATCGTCACGTCGGAGGGCGAGTAACCGCGGCTGTTGGGGGTCAGGACCTCGAGCTCGGCGAGGCGGTCGAGCACCTCTTTCGGGACGCCGTAGCGTTTGCGGACCTCGGCGGCGCTGGTCCGCGAGCGCTCGCCGGCCAGGGCGCGATCGAGGATCTGGTCGCCGAGCTCGAGCATCGCCTCCGCCCGTTCGGGGTCCTCGTCGAGGACGTTCTTGATCGCCTTCAGCGGCAGGTAGCGCTCCTCCTGCAGGCGCTTGATCAGTTTGATCCGGTCGACGAACTCGGGCGGGTAGTAGGCCATGTTGCGGCTGGTCTTGACCGGCTCCGGCAGCAGGCCCTCGCGTAGGTAGTGCTTGATCGTCGGCGCCGGCACCCCGGAGGCCTCGGCCAGCTCGCGCATGCGGAGAAGACCGTTGCTTTTCTGGGTGTCCGCGGCGGCGCTCATGCCCGGAACTCCTGCTGTGGCTCGGCGGCGGGGCCGGCGGCGGCGCCGGACTCCTTCATCACCGCGATCTCCTCGGCCGAGTAGCCGGCCTCGGCCAGGACCTCGTCGGTGTGCTCGCCGAAGGCGGGGGCCGGCCGGGTCGGGTCGGCGGGGGTGCGGCTCAGCTTCACCGGGTGGCCGAGCTGGCGCACCGTCCCCAGCTCGGGCTGCTCGACCTCGACCACCATCCCCCGCGCCCGGACCAGCTCCGAGTCGAGCGCCTCGTCGAGGTCGAGGACCGGCTCGATGCAACAGTCGTGCTCGTCGTTGAAGGCGAGCCATTCCTCGCGAGTGCGGGAGCGGAAGACGGCGGCGATCTCCTCCCAGGCCTCCGAGCCGGGCGCCTCGAACTGCTTCTCGATCAGGTCGGGACGGCCGACGCCGTTGCAGAGCGCGGCCCAGAACTTCGGCTCCAGGGCGCCGCAGGTGACCCAGCCGTCAGACGCTTCATAGGGCAGGTAACAGACGAGGCCGCCCGCCAACTGCTGCTCGCCGCGCCGCGGCACCTCCTCGTCGCAGAAGTAGCGGCCGGCGACCATCGCCAGCCAGGAGAGAGCGCCGTCGGCCATCGAGACGTCCACCATCTGGCCCTCGCCGGAGCGCTCGCGCTCATGCAGCGCCGCCATCACCCCGAAGGCGGCCATCAGGGCGCCGCCGCCGAGGTCGGCGATCTGGCCCGCCGACTGCACCGGTGGGCCGTCTTTGGCGCCGGTCAGCCCGAGCAGGCCGATCAGCCCGAGGTAGTTCATGTCGTGGCCGGCCCGCTGCGCGTAGGGGCCGTCCTGGCCGTAGCCGGTGATCGCGCAGTAGACGACCCGCGGGTTCGCCTCGCGCAGGCGCTCGTAGCCGACCCCGAGCTTGTCCAGCACGCCGGGGCGGAAGCCGTCGAGGACGATGTCGTAGTCGGCGACCAGCCGCAGCAGCGCCTCCCGCCCCGCCTCCGACTTGAGGTCGAGCCGGACCGAGCGCTTGCCGCGGTTGAGCGAAAGGTAGAGCGAGGAGCGGGTGCCGAGCGCCTGCTGCTCGTCGGAGCCGTAGTAAGGCGGCGCCCAGCGGATGTAGTCGCCCATGCCGGTGTCCTCGACCTTCAGTACCTCGGCGCCGAGGTCGGCGAGCAGCAGCGAGCAGAAGCCCCCGGGGAGAAGGCGGGAGAGGTCGAGCACCCGGATGCCGGAGAGCGGCGGCCTGGCGCTCATGCCGGCTCCACCTCGACCGGAAAGTCGACGGAGGCTGCGATGAAGCAGAGCTCGTGGGCGCGGTCGTGGAGCGCCTCGATCGCGTCCGGGTCGGGCGGGTCGCCGGCCCACCGGACCGTCGGCCGCAGCGTCGCCGAGCTGAAGCGCTTGCCGTCGAGAACGGCCTCGGCGTCGTCCTCGTAGGACGCTACCTCGAAGCCCTTCCTGCGGGCCAGGGAGAGGAACCAGAGCATGTGGCAGCTCGAGAGGGCGCCGACCAGGAGCGTCTCCGGGTTCGACTTGGTCTCATCGCCGCCCAGCTCGACCGCCGAGGAGCCGGCCAGCGACTGGGCGCCGAGCAGGACCCGATGGGCGCGGACGTCGTCCTCCTCGCCGCCCTCCCACGAGACTCCGGCGCGGTGGATCGACTCGGCCACTAGGCCTCCGCCCTCCTCGGCACCCCGAGGAGCTCCCGTGCCTCCGCCACGGTGGCGGCCCGCCGGCCGACGTCCTCGGCCATCTGGCGCGCCTTGGCGATCAGCTCGCCGTTCGACTTCGCCATCTCGCCGCTGGGCAGGTAGAGGTTGTCCTCGAGGCCGGCGCGGACGTTGCCGCCGAGAACGAGCGAGGTCGCCAGCAGCTTCCACTGGTCGCGGGAGACCCCGATGACCTGCCAGTTGTTGGGGCCCTCGGGACCGCCGGGGATCTGGTCGGACATGTGGCTCACGTTGCGCGGCACCGGCCGGATGCCGCCGGTCACCCCCATGACCAGCGAGATCTGCAGCGGCTCGCTCAGCAGCCCCATGTGCAGGAGCGGGTCGAGGTTGGCGACGTGGCCCGCGTCGAAGCACTCGTGCTCGGGCTGGATGCCGAGCTCGTTCATCTCGGTGATGAACTCGATGATCGTGTCGAAGCTGTTCTCGAAGACGGCCTTGAAGACGAAGTCGCCCCGCCGCTTTGAGTACTTCGCGTAGTTCATCGAGCTCATGTTCAGCGCCGCGACGTCGGGTCGGAGCTCGCGGAGGTAGGCGAGGCGCTTCTCCATCGAGACCCCGATCGCCCCAGTCGAGTAGTTGATGATCACGTCCCCGACCTCGGCGCGGATCGCCTCGGTGATCGCGCGGAAGTCCTCGATCTCGTAGGAGGGCGTCCCGTCCGGCGTGCGGGCGTGGATGTGGATCTGGGAGGCGCCCTCGTCGACGGCGCG
>DASTZP010000041.1:0-20641 GCA_035764245.1 Solirubrobacterales bacterium | reverse complement strand
GGCGTGCAGGTCACCGACAGCCCCTACGCCGTCACCTCGATCGGCATCATGACCCGGGTCGGCGCCGACGTGCTGCGCGAGATCGCGGCGGGTGCCCACTGGGTGAAGACGGTGCACTCCGTCGGAGCGCCGCTCGCGGAGGGCGAACAGGATGTCCCGTGGCCGTGCAACGACGAGAAGTACATCGTGCACTTCCCCGACACCCTCGAGGTGTGGTCGTTCGGGTCCGGGTACGGCGGCAACGCGATCCTGGCGAAGAAGTGCTTCGCCCTGCGGATCGCCTCCGTCATCGGCCGCGACGAGGGCTGGCTCGCCGAGCACATGCTGATCCTCAAGTTGACCGCCCCCGACGGCCGGGTCAAGTACGTGACCGGCGCCTTCCCGTCCGCCTGCGGCAAGACCAACCTGGCGATGCTGGTCCCGACCCTGCCCGACTGGAAGGTCGAGACGGTCGGTGACGACATCGCCTGGATGAAGTTCGGCGACGATGGCCGCCTCTACGCGGTCAACCCTGAGGCCGGCTTCTTCGGTGTGGCGCCCAACACCAGCCACAAGACGAACCCGAACGCGATGGACACGATCGAGCGGAACACGATCTTCACCAACTGCGCCAAAACGGACGACGGCGACATCTGGTGGGAGGGGATGACCGGCGAGCCGCCGGCGCACGCGATCGACTGGCACGGCAACGACTGGACCCCCGAGTCCGAGACGCCGGCCGCGCACCCGAACGCGCGCTTCACCACCCCCGCCTCGCAGTGCCCCTCGATCGCCCCGGAGTGGGAGGACCCCGCCGGAGTGCCGATCGACGCCTTCCTCTTCGGTGGCCGCCGCGCCACCGTGGTGCCGCTGGTCCAGGAAGCGTTCGACTGGGAGCACGCCGTCTTCATGGGGGCGACGATGTCCTCGGAGACGACCGCCGCCGCGGCGGGCGCCGTCGGCCAGCTGCGCTTCGACCCGATGGCGATGCTGCCCTTCTGCGGCTACAACATGGCCGACTACTTCGCTCACTGGCTGAAGGTCGGCCAGAAGGAGGGGGCGCAGCTGCCGCGCGTGTTCTACGTCAACTGGTTCCGCAAAGACGCCGACGGCAAGTTCCTCTGGCCCGGCTTCGGCGAGAACAGCCGCGTCCTCGAGTGGGTCTTCCGCCGCTGCGAAGGCGAAGCGGAGGCGGTCGAGACTCCGGTCGGGCTGCTGCCGGCCGAGGGCGAGCTCAATACCGAGGGGCTCGAGATCTCCGCGGAGGCGATGCAGGAGCTGCTCAGCGTCGACCTCGACCTGGTCAAGGCGCAGCTGCCGCAGGTGAAAGAGCACCTGGCCAAATTCGGCGACAAGCTGCCGGCCGAGGTCGGGGCCCAGCTCGAAGCGCTCGAACAGCGCCTCGGTTGAGGCGCGGCGGTCCGGGGCGCCGAACGCGCCCCGGCCGTCCCCGTGCAGGGCTACGGGACCCGCGGGCGAAAGCCGACCCTAAGCTTTGATGGTCCTGGCCCGGCTCGAATCCCTGCCCGCGATCGCCCTGTCCTCCGCGATAGGGCTGTTTCTCTGCTCGCTCGCGAACGCGCTGTCGCGGGCGACGCTGGCGCCGAGCCCGCTGATCTACTGGCTCGGGCTGCTGGTCATCGCCCTGCCGATCTTCTTCCGACTCAGCTCCACCCAGCCGAGCTACCGCCAGCGCCTCGGCCTGATCCTGCTGCTCGGGCTGGCGCTCTACTGCGTCAAGGTCGTCCACGACGGGGTCTACTTCACCTTCTCCGACGAGTACGTCCACGCCTTCAACGCCGAGAACATCGAGCGCTACAACCACCTGTACCACTTCAACCCGGCGATTCCCACGACTCCGTACTACCCCGGCGTCGAGGGCGCTGCCTCGGCGCTGATGATGCTGACCGGGATGTCGAGCTTCGGCGCCGGCATCGTTCTCATCGGCGCCGCCCGGCTGACCTTCATGGCGGCGCTCTTCTTCCTCTTCGCCCGCCTCAGCGGCTCCGCCCGCGGCGCCGGGATCGGGGTCGCGATCTACACCGGCACCTCCAACTTCCTCTTCTGGGGCGCGCAGTTCTCCTACGAGTCGCTCTCGCTGCCGTTGATGGTCGTCGTCCTGATGGCGTTCGTCGAACGGGAGGCCGCGCCGGCTCCGGCCCGCGGCGCCTGGGCGGTCCCGATCGTCCTCGGCATCCTCGCGATCGCGATCACCCACCATCTCACCTCCTACGCGCTCGCCTTCATCTTCATCGCCCTGGCGGTCCTCTACCGCGTGATGAAGGTCGAGAAGCCGAACCCCTGGCCGTTCGCGCTGCTGGCGGCGGGGACGGCCCTCGGCTGGCTGCTGATCGCCGCCCGCTCGACCACCGGCTACCTCTTCCCGGTGCTCGAGGAGGCGATCAAGGCGATCCTCAAGACCGCCTCGGGCGAGGAGGCGCCGCGAACGCTCTTCGGCCAGGCCTCGACCGTCGCCGAAACCGTCGCCTCGACGCCGCTGGCAGCGCGCGCCGTGGCCCTGTTCGCCGTCTTCGTGCTCTTCGCCGGGACCCTGGTCGGGCTGCGCCAGGTCTGGCGGCGTGAGCGGGACAAGCCGCTGGTGCTGCTCTTCTGCGGTGGCGCCCTCGCCTTCTTCGCGGCGCTCACCCTGCGCTTCGCTCCCGCGGCCTGGGAGACCGGGAACCGCGCTGCCGGCTTCCTCTTCATCGGCCTCGCCTTCGTCGCGATCTACGGCGCAGCCGAGCTCCTCCGCGGTCCCAACCTGCTGCGCCGGCGCCTCCTCCTCACCGGAGCGCTGGGGATCGTTCTCGTCGGCGGCGCGATCTCCGGCTGGCCCTGGGACATCCAGCTGGCGCGGCCGCTGCAGGCAACCGCGAAGGGCAAGGAGATCGACGCCGAGGCGCTGGCCCTGGCGCGGTTTGCGCGGGAGCGGCTCGACGGCAGCCGCTTCGCGGCGCCGGAAGCCGATGCCCGGGTCCTGCTGACCCCCGGGGAGCAGGTCGCCTATGGCGGCCAGGGCCCCGACATCGAGGACATCGTTGACGAACCCGAGCTGGCCGACTGGCAGCTGCCGTTGCTGAAACGCCACCACCTGCCCTGGCTCGTCGCCGATCGCAAGCTCAACTCGGAGGACACCCTGCGCGGTGAGTACTTCCAGGTGCCTGGCCAGTACGGGACCGCTCTGCGACCGCGGGGGGTCGTCCACAAGTTCTCGCGCATCCCCGTCGCTAGGGCCTGGCACAGCGGCCGCATCGTCCTCTTCAACCTCAGGGACCGGCCGTGAGGGGCCATCGCGATCTCAAGTGGATCTGCCTGGCGGCGGTCCTCTGCGCGCTGGTCGCGGCGCTGGTCCCGTGGGAGATCGTGCGCATCGTCGCCGCGGTGCCGCTGACGCTCTTCCTTCCCGGGTACGCGATCGTCGCCGCCGCCTTCGGATCGCGCGACCTGGCCCCGCCGAAGCGCACGGTCCTCAGCGTCGGCGTCAGCCTGATGGTGCTGGTCCTCGGCACCTTCGTCCTCAACATCCCCTCGTTCGGCATCACCACCGCGAGCTGGGCGGTGCTGCTGCCGCTCGTCGTCATCGCCGCGGCCCGCGGCGCGGCGGTGCGGCGGGAGCGGCCGGGGCGCCATCGGCGCGCCGCGATCTCGATCCGGTGGCCGGCGCCGGGGAGCCTCGCGATCTTCTCCCTCGCGATCGCGATCGCGGTGGCGGCGCTCGTTCTCGGCCAGAAGCCGCTGCCGGCGGAGGACGCCGCCGGCTACACGGCTCTCTGGATGCTGCCGACCGACTCGCGCGAAGAAGCGGTCGCGGTCGGGGTTGTCAGCAACCAGCAGGACTCACACAAGTACCGGCTCCGGGTCAACGTCGGGCAGGAGCAGGCGCAGACCTACCGGGTCAGGGTCGACCCGGGCGAGGAACGCGTCTATGAAGTCGACGTCCCGCCCCGGGCGAACGGCAGGACCCACGTCGTCGCCACCCTCTACCGGGCCGGCGCCCCGGAGAAGACCTACCGGCGGGTGACGAGCTGGCTACCGAGGCAGACGACCTTCCCTTGAGCGCGACCTCGCCCGTCGTCGACGTCGTCGTCACCAACCACAACTACGCTCGCTTCCTGCCCGAGGCAATCGAGAGCGCCTGCGCGCAAACCCACCCCGACGTCCACGTCGTCGTCGTCGACGACGGCTCGACCGATGGCTCGCGGGAGGTGCTGCGGGCCTACGAGGACCGGGTCGAGGTGGTGTTGCAGGAGCAGGGGGGACAGGCCGCGGCACTGAACGCCGGGATCGAGCGCTGCCGCGGCGAGGTCCTCCTCGTCCTCGACGCCGACGACCGCCTGCGCCCGCAGGCGGCGGAGCGGGTCGCCGCCGCCTTCGCCGCCGGGCCGCAGCTCTCCAAGGTCCAGTTCCCGATGGCGATCGTCGACGCCGACGGCAACCCGACCGGGGCTGTGAAGCCGGGCGGGCACCTGCGGGCGCCGGTCGGCGACCAGCGGCGGGCGGAGCTCGCCTTCCCCTTCGACCTGCCCTGGCTGCCCGGCGGCGGCACCGGCTTCCGGACCGAGGCGGTGCGGAGGATCCTGCCGATCCCGGCCGCCGACTATCCGCGCAGCGGCGCCGACTGGTACCTGGTCCACCTCACCGCGCTGCTCGGCGAGGCGGCGCTGCTGAGCGAGGTTTGCGCCGAGTACCGGGTCCACGGCGGCAACGCCTACGAGCAGGAGCGCGACGAGATCGACCTCGACCACGTCCGCGAGGCGATCGTCTTCGCCGCCGCGACGACGCGCTCGCTGGAAGCCCTCGCCGACCGGCTCGGGCTCGAGCGCCCGTCGCCGATCCTCTCCTACGCCGATCTCGCCAACCGCCTCGTCTCGCTGCGGCTGGAGCCGCAGCGCCACCCGCTGGCGGCGGACGGGCGCGGCGCCCTCTTCGGGGACGCGATCCGGGCGACGCGCCGCCGCACCGACGTCTCGCTGCCGATGAAGGCCCTCCTCCTCGCCTGGTTCGCGCTCGAGGCGACCGTCCCGCGCCGCCTCGCGCGCCCGCTGGCAGAGCTGTTTCTCTTCCCGGGCAGGCGGTCTGGGTTCAACCGGGTACTGGGAAGATGGCAGCGCTAGCGACCATGCGGATCCTGATCGCCACCGATCACTACCCGCCGTTCATCGGCGGCGCCCATCGCCAGGCGCGCCTGATCGCGGCCGGGATGGCCGAGCGCGGCCACGACGTCGCCGTCGCCACCACCTGGCACGGCGGCCTGCCGCCGCTCGACTGGGAAGAGCACGTCACCGTCCACCGCCTGCGCCAGGTTCGGACCGCGCTGCGGTCGCTGGTCCGCGACGAGGGGCAGCGGCACCAGCCGCCGTTCCCGGACCCGGTGACGATCGTCGGCCTGCGGCGGTTGATCGACGGCTTCCAGCCCGACGTCATCCACGCCTACGGCTGGCTCGCCTTCTCGGTCGCGGTGGCGCTGGGGCGGCGGCGGATCCCGATGCTGATCTCCGCGCGTGACTACGGCTACTTCTGCGCCAACCGGACGCTGCTGCACAAGGGGGAGCCCTGCTCGGGGCCGGCCCCGATGAAGTGCGCGAGCTGCGCCTCCGACTACTACAGCAGCACCTCGAAGGGGCTGGCGGCGACCGCCGGCGTCTACCTCTGCCGGCCGCTGCTGGCGCGGAAGATGACCGGCCTGCACAGCGTCAGCACCTTCGTCCACGACGTCACCACCCGCTACCTCTTCGGCCCGGGGGGGCCGCCCGAGGACCTGGTCCAGGTGACGATCCCGAGCTTCCAGGACGTCGCCCCCGATGAGCCGGTCGACAGCTCCGACGCCGAGGTCGGCCCGGTCATGGCCCAGCTCCCCGAGGAGCCCTTCATCCTCTACGTCGGCGCCTTCCGCCGGGTCAAGGGGCTGGAAACGCTCTTCGACGCCTACACGCGCCTGCCCTCGCCGCCGCCGCTGGTCCTGATGGGGACCTACGAGCGCGACTCGCCGACGAACTTCCCGCCCGACGCGGTGGTCCTCACCGACGTCCCTCACAAAGCGGTGATGGCGGCCTGGGACCGAGCGATGTTCGGGGTGATGCCGTCGCTGTGGCCGGAGCCGTTCGGGGCGACCGTCGCCGAGGCGATGAACCGCGGCAAGCCAGTGATCGGGACCACCCTGGGCGGCCACGTCGACATGATCGGCGAGGACGCCGGGCTGCTGGTGCCGCAGGGGGACGTCGGCGCGCTGGAGGGGGCGATGCGGGAGCTGATCGAGGACCCCGAGCGGCGCCGCCGCTTCGGCGAGGCGGCGAGCGAGCGGGCGCGCTCGTTCGCGGCGGCGGCGGTGATCCCGCGCTTCGAGCAGGCCTACCGGGAAGTGCTCGCGGTCGGATGAAGATCCTCCTTGTCGTCCCGGTGCCGCCCCAGGCAGACGGCGGAGGGGCGATCCCGGTCCTGCTCTACGCCGAGCTGCTGGGCCTGCGGCAGCGCCACGAGGTGACCCTGGTCACCGCGCTCGGCGACGAGGCCGGGGAAGCGGAGGCGGTGCGGCGCCTGCGCGAGGAGGGGGTCGACCTCCATCTCGCCGACCGCCGGCGACCGCCGCCGGGGCCCACCCGCCGTCGCCGCCAGCTGCGGATGGCGGCGCGGTGGGCGCGCGGGGGTTGGCCCTGGCGCACGGTCTGGTACGCCGACCCGGCGATCCAGGGGGCGATCGACGCGGCCTGCGCCGGGCGCGAGTTCGACGTCGTCGCGGTCGAGGACAGCGCGATGTCGGTCTTCAGCTATCCCGCCGGCGTGCCGACGGTCTTCACTCACCACGAGGTCCTGCGCCCGCGAGCGGTCCGGTGGAGCCCGGGGCCGCCCCGCCGCTGGCCCGGCTGGGCCTTCGGGGAGCTCGACTGGCGCCGCTGGCGCCGCTTCCAGCGCCAGGCCTGGCGCCGCTTCGATCTGGTCCAGGTCTTCAGCCGGCGCGACGCCGACGCGATCGCGGAGCTGGCGCCGGAGGCGGCGGCGCGGGTGCGGGTGGACCCCTTCGGGCTGGTCCTGCCGCCGCCCGCCGACCCGGCCCGCGAGATCCCAGGGACCGTCCTCTTCGTCGGCGCCTTCGCCCACCCGCCGAACCGCGACGCGGCGCTCTGGCTGGCGCGGGAGATCATGCCGGCGGTGCGGGAGCGGGCGCCCGCGGCGCGGCTGCGGATCGTCGGCTCGGCGCCGCCGCCGGAGGTGCGCGAGCTGGCGGGGGCCGAGGTTGAGGTCGTCGCCGACGCCCCCAGCGTCGTCCCGCACCTGGAGGAGGCGGCGGTGGTGATGGCCCCGGTGCGGACCGGGGGAGGGATGCGGATGAAGGCCCTGCAGGCGATGGCCGCGGGCAAGGCGGTGGTGACGACCCCGCGCGGGACCGAGGGCTACACCGGCTTCGGCGTCGAGCCGCCGCTGGCGGTCGCCGAGGGCGGGGCCGAGATCGCCGCCGCGACGGCGGCGCTGCTCGCCGACGAGGGGGCGCGGCGGCGCCTGGGCGAGCGGGCGCGCGAGTTCGCCGCGCGCCACCACAGCCCCGAGGCATGGGCGGAGCGGCAGACCGCGGTCTTCGAGGAAGCACGGCAGATGAGGGCGGGGGGCGGCGGTGGCTGATACGCCGGCGGTCAGCGTCGTCATCCCGACCCATCAGCGCCGCGAGGCGCTGGTGGCGGTGCTGGGCTCGCTCGCGCGCCAGAGCGTCGCCGCCGAGACCTACGAGGTCGTGGTGGCGGTCGACGCCTCGACCGACGGGACCCAGGAGATGCTCGAGCGGTTCCCGGCCCCCTTCGGCCTGCGCTGGGTCACCCCCCCGGGGCGGGGGAGGGCGGGCGCCTGCAACGCCGCGGTGGCGGCGGCCCGCGGCGAGGTGACGATCGTCCTCGACGACGACATGCGGGTCGTCCCGGAGTTCGTCGAGCGGCACCGCTCGCACCACCCGCCGGGGTCACGGCGCTGCGTCCTCGGCGCCGTCCCGGTCGAGCTCGAGGCGGGAAGCCCGCACGCGGCCCGCTACGTGAAGGAGAAGTTCGACTCCCACCTGGCGCGCCTCTCCGACCCCGCCCACCTGGCGCTGCCGCGCTCGTTCTTCACCGGCAACGCCTCGCTGCGGACCGAGGTGCTGCGGGAGGTCGGCGGCTTCGACGACTCCTTCGGCATCTACGGCAACGAGGACGTCGAGCTGGCGCTGCGGCTGCGCGGGGCCGGGGTCGAGCTCGGCTACGACCCCGAGGCGCTCGCCTACCAGACCTACGACAAGGACCTCGGCGGCCTGCAGCGGGACACGCTGGCGAAAGGGCGGACCACGGTGCAGCTCGCCCGCAGGCATCCCGAGGTGTTCGGGGACCTGCGCCTGGCCAGCCCCGACGACAGCTCCCGTCCCTGGCTGGCGGTGCGCGCGGTTCTGCTCTGGGCGACGCGACGGACGGCGGCGACGATCGGCGCCGTCTTCGCGCTGTTCTCGCTGCTGGAGCGGCTGGGCGGCTGGCGCTTCCCGCTCTTCTACCGGCCTGTCCTCGACTACGCCTTCTGGGCAGGGGTGGACGCGGCACTGCGCGAATCAAACGACGAGGGCGATCTGTCGAACCTTCTGCGAGAGCTCGAGCGTGGCCCAATCGATCTTCTTCTACACGGATAGCCGCGTTCTCGGCGGCGCCGAGAACGCGATGTTCATGCTGCTCGGTTCGCTCGACCGGGCCGAGTGGGCGCCGACCCTGCTGCTCGAGGACGCGCCCGAGGTCGAGCCGCTGGCCGCGCGCGCGGCGGCGCTGGAGGTGCCGGTGCGGCGGATCCCGGCGCTGCCGCTGGGGCTGAAGGGCGCCCGGCGGGTGCCGGCGCTGGTCCGCCTGCTGCGGCGCGAGCGCCCCGAGGTCTTCCACGCCCACATGAGTTCGCCGGTCGCCTGCAAGTGGGGCCTGGCGGCGGCGGTGCTGGCGCGGGTGCCGGCGGTGCTGGGGACGGTTCAGGTCGGCGCCTACGAGCCGCCGAACCGCTCGGCCTTCTGGCAGCTGCGGGCGTTGGCGCGGGGGGTGGACCGCTACCTCGCGGTCTCCCGCGAGATCGCCACGGAGCTGGTCGAGCGGCTGGACTGGCCGGCGGCGAAGGTCGAGGTCGTCTACAACGCCGTCGACGCCGAGCGGGCGCGGGTCGCGGCCCCGCCGGGCCTGCGCGAGCAGCTCGGGGGGTCGGAGACGCGGTCGCTGGTGCTGACCCCGGCGCGGCTCGACGCCCAGAAGGGGCATCCCATCCTGCTCGAGGCGATCGCCGAGGTCCCCGAGGCGCTCTTCCTCTTCGCCGGCGAAGGGCCCGAGCGGGCGAAGCTGGAAGCGCGCGCCGGCGAGCTCGGCATCGACGATCGCGTCCGCTTCCTCGGCCGCCGCGAGGACGTTCCGCAGCTGCTCGCCGCCTGCGACGTCTTCGCCCTGCCCTCGCTCTACGAGGGCTCCTCGCTGGCGGTACTGGAGGCGATGGCGGCCGGGACCCCGATCGTCTCCTCGGCGATCGGCGGCACCGACGAGCTGATCGAGGACGGCCGCAGCGGCCTGCTGGTGGCGCCGGGGGACGCGAAGGCGCTGGCGGCGGCGCTGCGGCGGCTGCTCGCCGACCCGGCGCTGCGGGAAGGCCTCGCGGCGCGGGCGCGCCAACGGGTCGATTCCGGCCTGCGGCGGGAGCAGAACGCGCAGCGGATCGAGGCGACCTACCGAGAGCTGCTGGAAGGCGACTTCGAGCGGCTGCCCGAGTCGAGCCGCAACCCGCTGCTGCGGCAGCGGGACTGGCGCTTCCTGCTCCCCAACGCCGAGCTGGTCGCCCACTGGCGCTTCCCGCGCCCCGGGGGGGTCCGCCGCGCGCGCCGACACGCCGAGGCCGCCGGCTACACCGACGTCCGCGCTTACTGGGCCGGGCCGCTACCGCACCGCCTGCCGCAGTTCTGGCTGCCGCTGGACTCCGAGGAGGCGACCGGGCACCTGCTCGCGAGCCGGGCTCCCCGCTCGACCGCAGGCGTCCTCCTGCGCCACCTCTGGCGCCTGGGCAGGAGCGCCGGGCTGCTGGCGCCGATCTACGTTGTCGGCCGCCGCCCGGACAGTCCCGATGAGCCGGAGATCCCCCTCTCGCCCTCCTCTCGGCTCCTGCTTCTGACGACCGGGCACCGCAGCATCAACAAGGCGGTCGGCCTCGCCTTCGAGGCGGGGGAGGCGGCGCCGGCCGCGGCCGCCAAATTCGCCCGCGTCGCGGAGGCCGAGCCGGGCCTCGAGCGCGAGGCGGCGGTCCTGCGCCGGCTGCGCGAGGAGCGACCGGGGCTGGACGGAATCCCGCGTCTGCTCGGCGAGGGATCCCGCAGCGGCCGTCTCGCCGTGGTCCAGGAGGCGGTGGCGGGACGGTCGCTGCTCGACGTCCTCTCGCCGGCGAACTTCGAGGAGATGGCGACGAAGGTGACGCGCGTCCTGTTCGAGCTGGCCGAAGGCGACGGTCAGGTTCCCCACACTGCAATTGACCACCCCATGGGTGGCGAAACGCAACCTCGCGGTCCGGGGCGGCAGGCGGAGCTGGCGCTGGAGGCGTTTGCGCAGGACTTCGGATCGGTCGTCGACCCAGCTCTGCTCGACGATGCGCGCCGGCTGCTCGCCGACCTCGGTGAGATGCGGCCCGCGGTCGAGCACCGCGACTGCTCGCCCTGGAACATCCTCATCGGCCCCGGCGGGGACCCGGTCCTGCTCGACTGGGAGTCGGCCGAGCCCGACGGCCTTCCCGGCCTCGACCTCGTCTACTTCCTCGCCAACTGCGCCTTCGTCCTCGACGGCGCCCTGGAGAGCGGGCGCACCCGCGAGACCTACGCCCGGCTCCTCGACCCGGCCACCCCGCACGGCCGGGTCGCGGCGCGGGCGCTCGGCGACTACACCGCGGCCCTCGGCATCTCCGACGAGGACTTCCGCCGCCTCCGCCTCCTCACCTGGATCGTCCACAGCCGCAGCGACTATCGCCACCTGCAGCTGGAGGCGGCGGGCGAGCCACCCGTGGAGGCCCTGCGCGGGTCCGTCTTCCTCGGCCTGGCCGAAGAGGAGCTTGCGCGCGCCCGTGAAAGGAGGGTCAGGTGAGCCCTCCTTCCCGCCTGCGGGCAATCCTCGAGGAGCGGCTGGCGCTGATGGCGCCGGCCCGGCGGCTGCGCCTCGCCCTCGCCGCAGGCGAGGTCGAGCGCCGCTTCGGCTCTGGCGCGGACATCCGCGTCCTCGACGCCGGCTGCGGCGACGGCCTGCTCTCGCTGGCGATGGCGAAGGGGCACCGCTCCTGGTCGATACTCGGCGTCGATCTCCGCGCCGACCTGCTCGAGGGCGCCCGCAAGCGGGCCGGGGCCCGGCGGCTCGCCAACGTCGGTTTCGTCGAGGGGAACCTGGAACAGCCGCTGCCCGAGAGCGGCGTCCAGGCGGTCCTGGCGGTCGAGTGCCTGAGCGAGATACCCGACGACCGGCGCGCCCTGCAGATGATGGCCGCCGCCCTCGCCCCCGGCGGGCTGCTGGTGGTCCAGGTGCCCGAGCGGGACTGGCAGCCGGTCCTCCCCGGCAGCCCCGGGACTTGGCGGGAGCAGGTCCGGCAGGGCTACACGGCGGCCGAGCTGGAAGCGGCGCTGCGCGGTGCCGGCCTCACCGACGTCATGGTCCGGCCGACCTACCGCAGTCTCGCCGCCGGCGCCCAGGAGATCCGCGACCGGATCAAGGACCGCGGCCTGCTCGTGCGGCTGGCGGCCTTCCCACTTCTCGCCCTGGCCGTCCGCCTCGAGCGGCTCGGGGTCACCTTCGGCCAGCCGAACGCGCTACTCGCGGTCGGGGCCCGCGTAACGGGCTAGCGCCTCTTCCCAGGCCTTGCTCGGGTCGTCGACGGCGACGACGCCGTCGAGCGTTCCCTCGTCGGTCGAGTCGAACCGGGTGGCGTAGAAGTTGTGGTAGACGAGGTCGCCGAAGATGGTGCCGACGTCGCCGGGCCCACGCTGGCTGGTGACGTCGTAGAACCGGACGGCGGGGGCCTCGCGAGCGGAGATTTCCTCGCCGACGTCCCCCGAGGCGTCGCGGCCCTCTTCCCGGGGCCGGTAGTTGGACTTGAACGAGTGCCGCTCTTCGACGAAGCGCGCCGTCCGCATCGCCCAGCAGCAGGGGTGGACATACTCGCGGTTGAGGCGGGCCCCGGTCACCTCGGCGCCGCCCCTGAGGTCTCCCTCCAGGTCCGCCAGCCAGCGGTCGTGGAGGGGGAAGGCGTCGACGTCCAGCGTGACCACGAACTCGGTCTCGCAGAGCAGCACCCCGAGGTCGAGGGCGAAGTCGTGGCCCATGTTGAGGGGCAGGAGGACGGTGCGTACGCCCTCGATGCCGACGGGGCGGTGGGAGCGGGCCCGTTTGGAGCCGTTGTCGACGACGAGGATCCTGGTGCCGGCGGGACTCCGCCTGCGGACGAGGTCGATCAACACCTCCAGGTGCGCCCACGAGTTCCAGTTCACGGTCACGATCGTCGCCGCCCCCGGGACCAGCGAGGGAAGGCGCCGGCGCGCCCGCGCGCGCGCGATCGGGATGGCGAGGCGCCAGCCGCAGATCCGGGCCAGCTGGAGCAGGTGCCCGGTGAGTAAGGAGATGCCCGCGCGTGCCTTTTTCATCCCGGCCGGGACTCTATGGTGTCCGCACCTTGGCCCCGGAGCTCAGCGTCATCCTCGCGACCCACAACCGGCGGCAGACACTGCAGCGCTGCATCGAGGCGCTGGCCCGGCAGGCGCAGGACCCCGGCAGCTTCGAGGTCGTGGTCGCCGACGACGGCTCCGAGGACGGCTCGGCGACGATGCTGCGGGAGCTGGATACGCCCTTCGACCTGACGGTCCTGGAGCCGGGCAAGATCGGGCGGGCGGCCGCCCGAAACCTCGCGATCGAGAAGGCCCGGGGCCGCATCTGCCTGGTCATCGACGACGACGTGATCGCCGAGCCCGAGCTCGTCGCCGAGCACCTCGCGGGCCAGCGCGAGGGGCCGGTGGCCGCGATCGGCCAGCTCACCCAGGCCTCGCCGCGGGGCCGCGACTGGTACGCCGAGGCCTTCGCCGAGACCTGGAACGACCATTTCGACCGCCTCGAGGGGCGGGAGGTCGACTGGACCGCCACCTACGCCGGCAACCTCTCCGCCCCCCGTGAGGCGCTGCTGGCGGTCGGCGGGTTCCACGAGCGGCGGACCGGCGAGGACGCCGAGATCGGCTATCTGCTCGCCCGCCACGGCTGCCCGGTTCGCTATTTGCCGCGGGCTCGCGCCCTGCACGACGACGTAAAGCCCCGCGCCCGGCTGATCGCCGACTCCGAACGCCAGGGCGCGGACCAGCTCGCCTTGGTCGCCGAGTACCCGGAGATGCAGCCGCTCCTCTACGGCTGGTTCCTCGCCACCAGTCGGCGCGAAGTCGCCCTGCGCCGGCTGCTGTTGGCCCTGCGGGTGCCGCCGCGCCTGCTCGGCCGTCTCGGTGGCCTGCTGCCCGGCAGGGGTAGGCGGCTGATCTGGTTCCACTTCGTCTCCCGCTACGCCTTCTGGCACGGCCTCCGCGGCGCCGTCGACCGCGAGCGCTGGGAGCGGATGACGCGGGGGGTGCCGGTGCTGATGTACCACGCCTTCGGCGAGGGCGACGAGGGCGACCGCTTCGTCGTCCCCCACCGCGCCCTCGCCCGCCAGCTGCGGTTGTTGCGGCTGCTCGGCTACCGCGGCGTCCACTTCGAGGACCTGGTCGACGACCTGCGGGCGGGCCGGCTGCCGCCGCGGCGCGCCGTCGCGATCACGATCGACGACGGCTACCGCGACAACCTCGAGGTCGCCGAGCCGGTGCTCCGCCGCCACGGCTTCCCGGCGACGATCTTCCTCGTCACCCGCCGGCTCGGCGGGGTCAACGACTGGACCGAGGAGGGGGCGCTCGCCCGGCGGCCGCTGCTCAGCTGGGAGGAGGTCGACCGGATGGCGGGGGATGAGATCCGCTTCGCCGCCCACACCCGCAACCACCCGGCGCTGCCGACGCTGTCGAAGGCGGAGATCGCCGAGGAGCTGCGCGGCTCGAGGGAGGACCTCGAGGCCCACTTCGGGGCTCCGGTGCGGAGCTTCGCCTATCCCTATGGGGAGCTGGACGACGAGGTGGTCGAGGCGGCGGGCGCAGCCGGCTACGAGGCCGCCTGCACGGTCGAGCCGCGGCTCGCCCGCCTCGCCGAGGACCCGCTGCGGATCCCGCGGATCGAGGTGCGGGCCGGGGACTCGCTGCCGCGCTTCCTGCTCAACATCTGGCTCGGGTCGCGCTGATGGAGGGCGGGAGCCGGCCGAGCTTCGCCGTCGTCATCCCCGCCTACGAAGCGGCGGCGACGATCGGCGAGGCGCTGGAGTCGGTGCGCGCGCAGACCCTGGCCCCGGCGGAGGTGTTGGTCTGCGACGACGGCTCCGCGGACGACCTCGAGGGCGCGCTCGAGCCCTTCCAGGGGTTCGCGCGGCTGCTGCGGGGGGACCACCGGGGGGTCTCGGCGGCGCGCAACCAGCTGCTGCGGGCGGCGACCGCCGATTTCGTCGTCCCCCTCGACGCCGACGACGTCTACGCACCGACGCGGCTGCAGCGGCTCGCCGAACTGGCCGAGGAGAATCCGGAGCTGGACATCCTCGGCACCGACGCGGCCTTCGTCAGCGGCGGCCGCGAAGCGGGCCGCTTCGGCGAGCGCACCCCGTTCGCCGCCGAACGCCAGGCCGAGGCGATCCTCGACCGCTGCTTCCTGATCTGCCCGGCGATGCGCCGGACCCGCCTGCTGGAGATCGGCGGCTACGACGAGTCCCTGCGGACGGCCGAGGACTGGGACGTCTGCATCCGCCTGATCCTCAGCGGCTCGGAGGCGGGCCTGGTCGACGAGCCCCTGCTCGAGTACCGGCTCGGCGGCGAGAGCCTCACCGCCCGCCGCTCCGAGACGCTGCGCGAACGCGTTTACATGCTGGAAAAGGCCGCGGCGACGCCGGGGCTCGATCCGGCGACGCGGGAGGCGGCCGGCCGCGCCCTCTCGCGCCACCGCGCCCGCGCCCTCGAGCAGGCCGCGATCGAGGCGGTGGAGGAGGGCGACCCCGAGGCCCGCCGCCGCCTGCGCGCCGTCGCCCGCTCAGCCGACGTCGCCCGGCGCGCCCGTCTCGGCGCGGCGATCGGCAGCCTCGCCCCGGCGCGCCTCGGGCGCGTCGCCGCCGCCACCCTCTCGGGTTCGACCGGCCGCCCGCGCGCCTGAGCCGGCTGCGGCGTCAGGCCGGCAGGCGCCAGGAGTGGGGGAGGACGACGCTGCCGTCGGCGCCGCTCGGCGGCACCGGGCGGCCCTCGATGACCCCGGGCTGGACGTCGAAGAAGCCGGCCGCCTGGAGGCCGTCCTGGATGTGGCGCCCGGCTTTGAGGAGGACGTCGATCCGGTAGCGGCCGGGAAGCAGCGGCAGCGAGGCGAGCCGGCACTCCAGGCGCGTTCCCTGGCCGGGCTCGCGCACGTCGGCGGGGGCGGAGACCTCGCTGTCCATCGTCGTCACGGGCTGACCGAGGCTGTCGGCGATCGTCAGCCGGCACTCGAGGGCGGGGACTTCCTCGGTCACCTCGACGGCGATCGTCGCCGGCTGGCCGGAGACGACGACGTCGGCCGGGCCGCCGCCGGCGGCGATCTCGACCCGCCGGATCTGGGTGTCGTAGTAGCCGCGCCGGTCGCGATCCGTGCGCTCGAGGAGATCGTCGGAGGCCGATCGCTCGAGCGCGGTCAGGTACTGGTCGATCGTCTCCTTGACCGGCCCGTCGGCGACCGCCCGCCCGCGTTCGAGCAGGACGCCGCGCTCGCAGAGCGCCTGGATGATCGCCAGGTTGTGGGAGACGAAGACGACGGTTCGGCCCTGGCTCGCGACCTCGGTCATCTTGCCCAGCGACTTGCGCTGGAAAGCCGCGTCGCCGACCGCGAGGACCTCGTCGACGAGCAGGATCTCCGGCTCCAGGTGGGCGGCGACGGCGAAGGCCAGCCGCACTGACATTCCGCTCGAGTAGCGCTTCACCGGCGTGTCGAGAAAGCGCTCGATCTCGGCGAACTCGACGATTTCGTCGAAGCGGGCGCGGATCTCGGCTTTCCGCATGCCGAGGATCGCGCCGTTGAGGAAGATGTTCTCCCGTCCGGTCAGCTCCGGGTGGAAGCCGGTCCCGACCTCGAGCAGGGAGCCGACCCGGCCGGTCACGTCGACGTGGCCGGCGGTCGGCTCGGTGATCCGCGAGAGGATCTTCAGCAGGGTGCTCTTGCCGGCGCCGTTGTGGCCGACCAGGCCGACGACTTCGCCCTGGCGGATCGTCAGCGAGAGATCGCGCAGCGCCCAGAGGAACTCGGGGCCGTCGTAGTCGGAGTCGGCCTCCTCCTTGCGGAAGGCGCCGGCGATCGCCTCGCGCAGGGTCCCGTAGCCCCGCTTCTGCAGGCCCAGCCGGTAGCGCTTCCCCAGCCCGCTGGTCTCGATCGCGGTCGCGGCCATCGCTCAGACGTAGTCGGCGAAGCCGCGCTCGACGCGGTCGAAGTAGGCGAGGCCGGCGAGGAGGACGACGACCGCGGTGACGGCGGAGATCCCGATCAGGTCCCAGGGCGCCGCCCCCTCGCCGAGGGTCGCCCAGCGGAAGCCTTCGACGACGCCGACCATCGGGTTGATCGCCGAGATCGTCCGCCAGGGCTCGTCGAGCAGGCTGCTCGGATAGGCGACGGGGCTGGCGAAGAGCCAGAGCTGGATCCCGAAGGGGACGATGTAGCGGACGTCGCGGTAGCGGACGTTGAGCGCCGAGAGCAGGGTGCTGGCGCCGAGCGCGGTCGCCGCGGCGATCGCCACCAGCAGCGGCAGGGTGAGGAACGCCAGCGAGGGGGTGAGGCCCCAGGCGAAGACGATGATCAGCAGGATCACGGTTGAGATCGCGAGGTCGACGAAGCCGGCGACGAGGATGCCGGCGGGCATGAAGATCCGCGGGAAATAGATTTTCGAGACCAGCGCCGAGTTGGCGACGAGGCTGTCGGAGCCGAGCAGCAGGGCGTTGGCGAAGAAGGTCCAGGGAACCAGGGCGGCGAGGTAGAACGGGGCATAGGGGAGCCCGTTCGTCGTCACCCCCGCGAGGCTGCCGAAGAAGAGCGAGAAGACGATCATGAACCCGATCGGCTGCAGGACCGCCCAGGCCGCGCCCAGGAGCGTCTGCCGGTAGCGGACCGTGATGTCGCGCAGGGCGATCTGCCCGGCGAGGTCGCGGTAGCGCCACAGCTCCTTCGGCGCCAGCACGCGGCTGAACCCGCGGGTGGGTTCGAGGCGGATCGTCTCCGGGGCAGGGGTGGCCGGCTCCAAGTCGCGCAGCATAGGAACAGCATCGGTTCCAGCAGCGCTCCCTGACAGAATCGTTCCGGATCATGCATCCATCTCGCCTCGCCCGGGGCCGGCAGCGGCTGAGGAGCCTCCGCGAGCAGTCGCTGTTCCGCAACAGCGTCTACATCATGGGCACGACCGCGGTCACGTCGCTGCTCGGCTTCGGCTTCTGGCTGGTCGCCGCCCGGACCCTCTCGGCGACCGAAGTCGGCCGCTCGGCGGCGCTGATCTCGGCGATGCTGTTCGTCTCCGTCTTCACCAACCTCGGCCTCGGCCAGGTCCTCGTCTCGCGGCTGGCCTCGCGGGCGGAGGGGCGCGAGTGGTCGATCACGGTCACCACCGGCCTCGCCCTCACCGCGGTGGCGAGCCTGGTCGGCGGCGCGATCGCGGCCGTCCTCCTGCCGACGCTGATCCCGGCCCTCAAGGGCGGCCTCAGCCCCGCCACCTTCCTGTTGCTGCCGCTGGGGGTGACCGGCGCCGCCTGCTCGCTGGTCATCGACTACGCCTGCATCGCCGAGCGCCACGCCAAGCTCGCCTTCGTCCGCAACAGCGCCGCCGCCCTGCTGCGGATCGGGCTGATCCCGCTGGAGTCGGTGGTGCCGGTCGAGGGGACGACCTGGATCCTCGGCATCTGGGCCGCTTCGTTCCTGCTGATCGACTTCGTCGCGATCTTCCGCGAGCTGCCGGCGCTCGGCCACGACTTCCGCCCGACCCTCGCCGGCTGGCGACGCGAGCTGGGGGAGATCAAGGGGCTGATCGCCGGGCACCAGTCGATCAACCTCGGCGCCCAGGCCTCCAGCTACCTGCTGCCGGTGCTCGTCTCCGCCCGCCTCGGTCCCGAACAGAACGCCTACTTCTACACGACCTTCATGGTCGCCAGCGCCCTCTTCTTCATCGCCCCGGCGATCGGCAACGCCCTCTTCGCCGAGGGCGCCCACGAGCCCGAGAAGCTCGGCCGCGACGTCCGCCGCGCCGCCCGTCAGGTGCTGATGCTGGCCGGCCCGCCGGCCCTCGTCCTGCTCGCCGCCGGACCGCTCATCCTCGGCTTCTTCGGCCCCGAGTACGCCGACGAAGGCAGCACCCTGTTGCTGATCCTGGTTGGTGCCGCCTTCTTCGACTCAGTCCTGCAGCTCTCGCTGGCGGTCCTCCGGGTGCGCCACGAGCTGCGCGAGGCGGCGATCGCCACCTGGGCGACCCTCGTCGTCGCGATCGCCGCGACCTGGTTCCTGCTGCCCCCGCTCGGGCTCGAGGGCGCCGGGCTGGGCTGGGCGCTCGGCAAGGTCGTCGGCGTCCTCTTCTGCGCCGCCTTCATCTTCCGCGGCCGCCCCCTGCTCAGAAGTCGCGCAACGTATACCTGAGCTTGCCCGACGCGCTCGGCTCGATCGTCTCCACCCGCTCGAACTCGACCCCGCAGCCCTCGCCGAGCACGGCCTTCGTCTTCGCGACGATCTCCTCGCGGTCGGCCGCCGGGACCTCGCCTTCGACCGCGACCCGGAAGAGCACCTCGTCGGCGGCGCGCTGCACCACCTGGAACTGGCGCAGCCAGGGGCGGAAGTACATGAGGTGGGTGAAGTACTCGCCGTCGACCATCTGGCCGTCGGGGCCGAGGAACATGTCGACGCTGCGCCCCGTCACCTCGGCCAGCATCTGGGTCCGGCGCCCGCAGGGGCACTCGACCTCGCGCTCGGGCAGCCGCGCCCGGTCGCCGATCAAGTAGCGGATCAGCGGCATCGCCCGGTTGGTGAAGCCGGTGACGGCGACGTCGCCCTCCTCGCCCGGCCCGACCGGCCGGCCGGCGGGGTCGAGGACCTCGACGTGGCAGGTCCAGGGGAGGACGTGGAGACCGGTGCGGTGCTCGCACTCCCCGGCCATGTCACCGGTCTCGCGGGAGCCGTAGCGGTTGAGCACGGCGCAGCCGAAGGTCTCTTCCAGCTGCTCGCGCATGAACCCGTACAGGGTCCCGGCGGTGGCGATCATCCCTCGCTGCGGCGGCACCTCGATTTCCCGTCGCGAGGCGAAGCGGGCGACTTCGTACCCGGCCTGGGCGTAGGCGAGGACGAGGTGGGGCGGTCCGCCGCGCAGGCGCTCGAGGATCGCTTCGATCGAGTCGTCGGTGAGCAGGAAGGCGTTCAGCAGGGTCCGGCGCAGGAGCCTGTTGCCGAAGCGGTTGCGGGGGGAGGCGCCGCCTTCGAGGTCTTTCTCCGAGCCCCAGATGTAGAGCTCGGGCTCACCGAGGGCGCCGCCGGCCCAGGTCGAGTAGACCTCCCGCACCGCCACCGTCAGCGCCAGGTGCTCGGGGTCCTGAAGCAGCGACACCGGCTCGCCGGTCGAGCCGCCCGAGGTGTTCTCGATCCACTTGCCGCGGTCGCCTTCCTCGCTCAGCATCTGCTGGCGGCGGGCGCGGACCGTGTCGCGGTCCAGTAGCGGAAAGCGGGCGAGGGCGGCAAAGGGGTCGGCGTCGATCTCGGCCGGGGTGGCGGTGCCGCGGTAATGGGGGACGGTCGTGACCGCGTGCGCCAGCGTCCTCGCCAGCAGCGCCCCGGGCTCGGGGTAGGACCGCTCGCGGTCCTGGCGCAGGAACTCCCTGTAGTGGTGGGGGAGGCTGCTGCCCGCAGCGCGATGGAGTCCCAGGTAGGCCCTGGCGCGCAGCCGCCCCTGCAGGGACGCGGCCTCAGCAGCCGCCATCGGGGCAGCGCTTCCGCAGGCGCCAGAGGGACTGGTCGCGGCCCGCGTCGCTCCAGAGGAGCTGCGCCGAAGCCCCCCGGTGCTCCTCGTCCCAGCGGCCGTCGCTGATGAAAACCTCCGATGGCGGCGCTTCCTTCCCGCCTTCGAAGAGGACGACCTGGTTCTCGGGCAGGAACCACTGCACGGCGTAGAGCCCGATCGTGTCGTAGTGGTCGAGGTCGTAGGCCACGTCGCTCGGCCCGACATTCTCCACCACCGCCTGCGGACTTTCCCAGCCGGCGGGGTACACGGCGCGCTCGGAGCTGCGGACCGGGTTCCAGGCACCGTAGGCGAGCACCGGCAGGAAGAGCGCGAGCGCCGCCAGGCCCAGCACCCGTTCGCCCCGCTCCGACGCCCAAAGGAGCAGCGCCGCCCCGGCCAGTGCGACCGCCGCCGCCCCGACCAGGATCGCTGGGCCCAGCTGCACGGTGACGAACGGCAGCGCCGAGATGTTCCATCGGTTCGGCGCGTCCGGATCCGACGCCGTCGCCCGGATCAAGACCACCAGCGCGGTCAGCGCCCCGAACCCCGCCAGCGGCCAGGCCACCCCCCGCAGGGTGTGGTTGAGCTTAGG
>DASTZP010000040.1:0-105119 GCA_035764245.1 Solirubrobacterales bacterium | reverse complement strand
TTCGTACTTGGACCGGTTTAGCCGTCCCACGGACGAACGCCGCCCGAAGTCTGGGGCCGCCAGAAGGTCCGCGACGGTCTGCGCCGCCAGCGGCGCCAGGAGGATGCCGTTGCGGAAGTGGCCGGTGGCGAGGACGAGGCCGTCGATCGCGCCCGGGCCGACGAGCGGGAGGTTGTCGGGGGTGCCGGGGCGAAGGCCGGCGGTGGCGCCGACCCACTCCATCTCGGCGACGTCGGGGAGGAGACGGTACGCCTCGCGCAGCAGCTCGTGGACGCCGCCCGCGGTGACGGCGGTGTCGAAGCCCATTTCTTCGACCGTGGCGCCGACGACGAGGCGGCCGTCGGCGCGCGGCACCAGGTAGACGCGCTCGGAGGCGAGGATGTGGCGGGCGGGTGGCTCGCCGTCACGGCTGCGCAGCTCGACCACCTGCCCTTTCACCGGCCGCACCGGCGGCCGCGCCTCCTCGGGCAACCACTCGGCGGCGCCGGACGAGGCTCCCGCGGCGAGGAGAACCGCCTCCCCACGGATCTCCTCATCAGGTGCGCCGGTCTTTTGCCCCGCATAGCGGTGCAAAGGTCCGGCGGACCCTGCGGTGGCCCGGACGCCGACCAGCCTTTCGCTCTCGAAGATGCTGTCGATCACCTCGGTGCCGGTGTGGACCTCGACACCCGCCGCCGCGCACGCTGCGAGCAGCGCCTCGGTCAGCGCCCGCGGGTCGACCGCCGCCTCGCCCGCCGCGAAGACGCCGCCGTGGAACGAAGGCGTCAGCCCCGGCTCCAGGTCGCGGCAGCGACGCGGCGGCAGCCACTCCGCCTCCAGCTGCAGCGAGCGCTGCAGGTCGTGGACGCGCCGCAGCTGCGCCGCCTCGTCGCGGTCGAGGGCGACGTGCAGGGCCCCCAGCCGCTCGTAGCCGGTGCTGAGCCCGGTCGCCGCCTCCAGTTCGGCGACGAACTCCGGGTAGAGCCGCGCCGCTGCCAGGGTCAGCTCCAGCAGCTCCGGCTCGCCGAAGGTCAGCTCGCCGACCGGCGCCAGCATCCCGGCGGCGACCCGCGTCGCCCCCTCGCCCGGCCGGCCCCGCTCCAGCACCGCCACCTCCGCCCCACGCTGCGCCAGGCGCCAGGCGCAGCCGAGGCCGATGACCCCGCCGCCTACGACAACCACATCGAAACCGCGCTTCTCGCTCACGCCTTTGCCTCCGCCGGCATTACCCGGATCAGGTCCAAACGGTCGGTGGCCTCGATGCCACCCTCTCAGCCCTCGCGGGCTCCCGTGTTCCTTCGATGCTACCCCGCCAGCGCGCCCGGCAGGGGCGCCTCGCCATAATCCGGCCATGAGCCTCTCCCTGCCCGAGGGCGACGGCCCGCTGCGCCGCGAGCGCCTGCGGACCGCGCGCCTCTACTTCGTCTGCGAGGCCGACCCGGGGACCGACCTGGAAGCGCTGCTGCGGGCGGCGCTGACGGGCGGCGCCGACATCGTCCAGCTGCGCGAGAAGGAGCGCGGCCGCGAGGAGATCGAACGCGCCGCGGCCACCTTCCGCCGCGTCGCCGACACCTTCAGCGCCCTCTTCGTCCTCAACGACGACCCCGAGCTGGCGCGGATCTGCGACGCCGACGGCGTCCACGTCGGCCAAGACGACGTCAGCGCCGAGCAGGCGCGGGAGGCGATGGGGCCCGACGCGATCGTCGGCCTCTCGACCCACTCCGAGGAGCAGATCGCGGCCAGCGCCGGGCGGCCCGTCGACTACATAAGCGTCGGGCCGATCTGGGAGACGCCGACGAAAGCGGGGCGGCCGGGGGTCGGCCTGGAGCTGATCGAGCACGCGGCCGCGCACGCCCCGCACCCCTTCTTCGCGATCGGCGGCATCGACACGACGAACGCCGACCAGGTGGTGGCCGCCGGCGCCGAGCGCCTCTGCGCGGTGCGGGCGATCCGCGACGCCGCCGACCCGGCCGCCGCCGCGACCGAGCTGCGGCAGGCCTTCGCCGGCGCCGAGAGGGGCGTGGCGCCGGGTGGCTGAGCGGCGGCCGAAGCGCAAGCAGCGCGGCGCCGCCGCCCCCAAGCCGAACCCGATGACCCGCGGCTACGCCCGGGCCGAGCAGCGCAACCAGGAAGCGCGGGAAGCGCTCGAGCCGCTGGCCGAGGGGGAGCGGCCGACCGTGGTCACGATCGGCGCGATCGTCGCCGCCCTGATCGCTATCTCCGTCGTCATCGGCTACGCCTCGGGAGTTGAGGTCGACGGCGAGAAGCCGCGGCTGGCCCAGGTCGTCGCCCCCGCGGTGATCATGGGAATGATGGCCTGGGGCATGTGGCACGCCCGCTACTGGGCGGTCCTCGGCTTCCAGCTGATCCTCGTCGTCGTCCTCTTCAGCGCCTTCTTCGGCCTCGTCGTCGGCGCCTCCAGCGTCGCCCAGATCCTCGGCACCCTCGCCCTCCTCGCCGTCGCCGGAACCTTCTTCTACTTCATGGTCAAGGCGATGGCGCGGATCCAGATGCCGACCCGGGCGCCCCGGGAGTAGCCCGCTCGGCCGCCTCGCCGGCCGCGTCCCGGGCCAGAAGAAAGGCCAGGAGCGAGGCGTGCCGGCAGCCCTCCTTCTATAGGCTCAGCAGGCATGGCCGAATCCTTCGACCAGATCGTCATCGGCGGGGGCCCGGGCGGCTACGTCGCCGCCATCCGCGCCGCGCAGCTGGGCCAGAAGACCGCGGTCGTCGAGCGCGACAAAGCCGGCGGCCGCTGCCTCAACTACGCCTGCATCCCGGCGAAGACGGTCCTGCGCACGGCCGAGATCTTCCACGAGGCGACCGCGAGCGCCGAGCTCGGCGTCGTCGGCAACGACGTCCAGCTCGACTGGGACGCGCTGCAGAAACGGCGCGCCGACGTCTCGGCGACGCTGACCAGCGGCGTCGAAGGCCTCTGGAAGAAGAACAAGATCGAGTTCATCGAGGGCGACGGCTCGCTCACCGCGGAGGGCAACGTCAAGGTCGGCGAGGAGGTCTACGAGGCCAAGGCGGTGACCCTGGCGACCGGGTCGGTGGCGCTGCCGATCCCCGGCGTCGAGTTCGGCGGGCGCGTCCTCGACACCTGGAAGGCCTGGTCGCTGGACGAGCGGCCCGGCCGGATCGCCGTCGTCGGCGCCGGCGCCTCGGGAGCGGAGCTCGCCTCTGCCTACGCCCGCTTCGGGACCGAGGTGCTGCTGATCGAGATGCTCGACCAGATCCTCCCGGCCGAGGACAAGGACATCGCCAAAGTCGTCGAACGCGTCTTCAAGAAACAGGGGATCGAGATCTCGACCGGGACCCCGGTGGAGAACGTCGAGGCCGGGGAGTCCTCGGTCAAGTTCACCTACGGCGACAACAGCGCCGAGGTCGACTACCTCTGCATCGCCGGCGGCCGCGCCCCCGACACCGAGGGCCTCGGGCTCGAGGCGGCCGGGGTCGAGCTGGAGGAGGGCGGCCGCAAAGTCAAGGTCGACGAGTACCAGCGGACGACCAACCAGAAGGTCTTCGCGATCGGCGACCTCGTCAACCAGAAGGCGCTCGCCCACAAGGCCTCCGAGGAGGGCGTGATCGCGGTCGAGGCCGCGGCTGGCGTCGAGACCCACCCCGTCGACCAGAACCTGATCGTCGGCGCCACCTTCTGCCAGCCGCAGGTCGCCAGCGTCGGCCTCACCGAGGCCCAGGCCAAGGAGGCCGGCCACGAGGTCAAGGTCGGCAAGCAGAAAATCGCCGGCGAGGGCGCGGGCGTCGTCTACGACGACAAAGACGGCCTCGTCAAGCTCGTCGTCGACGCCAAGTACGGCGAGATCCTCGGCGCCCACATCGTCGGCAACCGCGCCTGCGACATGATCGCCGAGCTGGTCGCCACCCAGGCGCTAGAGGGCGGCTACCAGGAGCTCTCGCGGATCGTCCATCCGCACCCGACGGCCTCAGAGGCGGTGCTGGACGCCGCCCGCGCCGTCGACGGCTGGGCTATCCACGCTTAGCGGGGAACGAGCTTCCGGAACCCTTGGATGGTCTGTCGGTTGCCGGCAGCGTCTCTGGCGGTCACAAGGACGAGGACTTTCCGCGGCTTCCAGCGGGCGAGGATGGATCCTGCGCCGCGTGGTAGACGGGCGACGACCGACCGGGTTTTCCCGGCCGGCAACGAGAACCGGCCCCGCGCGTTGTAACGGATCGCAAACCGAGGGCAGCCACAGTTCCGCACCGGCCATCCTCGTTTCGAGACAACGGTGACACTGCCGCGGCAGGGCGGGCTGGCCTCGGTGGCCGGACAGGTGAGGCGGATCCGGATCCGACCCCGACGGCTCATCTTCAGCTTCCCCTTGCCGAGGCGCATCGCCAAGGTGGTGTCTCCGGGGGGCGGCGTCGATGGTGGCGGCACGTACTCGTACGGGCCGCTGTCGCAGGCAGAGCCCTGCGGACGCGACACCCCGCGCTGGTCGAGCGGCGGGCAATCGCTGGCCGCGTCGATCGCCGGGCTGCCGCCGAGCAGGCTGTAGAGCTTGGTGGTGCCGCCGTGCAGCTCGAGGGGGCCGAGGAGCGGGTTGACGTTCGGCCTGTCGGTCGCCGTCGGGCCGCAGCTGCCGTCGTCGCTGACGTTGCCGCCGAGGGAGGCGATCGGCATCAGGGAGAAGCAGCTGAGGACGCCCGAGGTATCGCGGTTGTCGGCGAAGACGGTGTTGCGCAGGGTCAGCGGCGCTCCGCCCACCGCCGCCGACGGCGCGGTTTCGGAGCGATTGGAGACGACGGCGCTGTTGGCGAGCGTCACCGCGGCATTGGTGCTGATCGCCCCCGGTCCTGCTTTCGAGGTGTTCTGGGCGATCGTGCTGTTGACGATCGTGATCGGCGCGTTCGCGTGGATCACGCCCCCGCTGGCGGCTTCGGTGCGGTTGAAGCCGAGGAAGCTCGACTCGACCGTCAGCGATCCGTTGGTGATGATCCCGGCGGTGCCGCCGTTCCATTTGTTGCCTTCGATGGCGAGGCCGCGGACGAGCAACTCGCCGTTGCTCTGGATCGCCGAGTTGCCGCCGGTGATCGTCAGCCCGGTCAGCGTCACTTTGAAGGGGCCGACGAAGAAGATCGACTCTTTGCCGTCTCCTTTGACCACGGTCTTGTCAGCCCCGGCGCCTCTTACTTCCACCTCGTCGCCGATCGGCAGCGCGAGTTCTTCGTACTGAAGGAGGTATGGCGTCGAGCTGGCCGGGAGGACGACGACGTCATCGACCGAAGCGGTCGCGTTGGCGGCCATCAGCGCGTTCCGCAGCGAGCAGTCGGTGGGTTCGCACGGGGCTGGCGTGGGGTCGTCGGTGCGGGTGACGGTGTAGGTCTGGGCCGCGGCGGAGGCGGCGAGGCAGAGTATGAGCGCCAGCGCTCCTACGGCGACTCCGAGCGTTCTGATTCCGCTGCGCACGGCGCCAGCCTCCCACACCGGCCGCGCTCGCGCCAAGCGCGTATGTTGCCCCCGTGCGCGCCACCTTCTACTTCGACCTCGGTTCGCCCTACGCGTACCTCTCGGCCGAGCGGATCAGCGGGCTCTTCGCCGAGGCGGAGCTGGAGCAGCCGGAGTGGCAGCCGGTCCTGCTCGGCGGCCTCTTCCACCGCTTCGGCCGCGGCTCTTGGTCGGAAACGCCGTCGCGGGCCGAGGGGATGGCGGAGATCGAGCGCCGCGCGGCCGCCTACGGGCTGCCGCCGGTCGCCTGGCCGAAGCCATGGCCGGGGAACACGCTGGTGGCGATGCGGGCCGCGACCTTCGCCAAGCAGACGGGCCGCACCATCGCCTTTTCCCTCGCCGCCTTCCGCCAGGCCTTCGCCGCCGGCCGCGACCTGACCGACGTCGACAACGTGATGATCGCCGGCGCCGCCTGCGAGATGCACCCGCGGGCGCTGCTGAAAGCGGTCGAAACCAGGGTCGTCAAGGACGGGTTGCGCGAGGCGACCGACCGCGCCGGCGACCTCGGCGTCGAAGGCGTCCCGGCCGTGGTCGTCGGCGACGAGGTCTTCTGGGGCGACGACCGCCTCGAGGAAGCGGTGGAGGCGGCAGCACGCAGCTAAGGTGAATGGCGATGGCAGATCTGCCTGACGCCGCCACCTGTTACGAGCTGCTCGCGCGGATGGCGCTGATCCGCCGCTTCGAGGAGGAGGCGGGGCGCCAGTACCAACGGGCGCGGGCCGGCGGCTTCCTGCACCTGGCGATCGGCGAGGAGGCGACGATCGTCGGCACCACCTCGGTGATGCGCGACGAAGACTTCCTGATCGGCACCTACCGCACCCACGGCCACGCGATCGCCCGCGGCACCGAGCCCAAGCGGGTGATGGCGGAGCTCTTCGGCCGGGTCGACGGGACCAGCGGCGGCCGCGGCGGCAGCATGCACATCTTCGACGCCGAGAAACGGTTCATGGGCGGCTACGGGATCGTCGGCGGCAACCTCCCGATCGCCGCCGGCATCGCCCTCGCCTCCCAGTACAAGGGCGAAGACGCGGTCACCGTCTGCATGTTCGGCGACGGTGCCTCCAACACCGGCAACTTCGGCGAGACGATGAACCTGGCGGCGCTGTGGAAGCTGCCGGTCCTCTTCATGGTCGAGAACAACCTCTACGGGATGGGGACCTCGGTCGAGCGCCACTCGGCCCAGACCGACCTCTCGAAGAAGGCCGAGGGCTACGGGATCCCGGGCGAGCGGATCGACGGGATGGACGTCGCCGAGGTCCGCGAGGGGGTCGCCGAGGGGATCCGGCTGGCGCGCGAGGAGCAGCGGCCGACCCTGCTCGAGGCCTTCACCTACCGCTACAAAGGCCACTCCGCCGCCGACCCCGAGGTCTACCGCAAGCGCGAGGAGGTCGAGGAGTGGCAGCAAAAAGACCCGATCGAGCAGTTCGCGAAGCGCTGCATCGAGGCCGGGGTGCTGGGCGAGCGCGAGGTCCAGCAGGCGCGCGACGCCGCCGAGGCGGCGGTGAAGGAGGCGGTCGAGTTCGCCGAAGCCTCGCCGGAGCCGCCGCTCGACACGATGTACGAAAACCTCTACGCCCAGACCGAGCCGGGCGGCTGGTACTCGGTCGACGAGCGCAGTCCCGAGCCGCACCGGGGCGAGGACGAGGCGGAGATGCCCGACGCGGCGCGGGAGCTGGCCGAGGCCGGCGCCGCCTACGCCGGGCAGCCCGAAGGGCCGCGGCCGAACCCGGCGACGCACGGCGACGCGCAGGAGGGAACCGAGCCGCGGGTCGCGGCCGAGCGCGAGGTCAGCGACGAGCCCGAGGATGTGGACGGCACGGGCGCGGAGGACGAGGGCTGATGGCGACGCTGCGGATGCGGGAAGCGTTGCGCGATGCGATGGCCGAGGAGATGCGCGCCGACGAGGCGGTCTTCGTGATGGGCGAGGACGTCGGCGTCTTCCAGGGCGCCTTCAAGGTGACCGAGGGACTGCTGGACGAGTTCGGCGAGCGCCGCGTCCGCGACACGCCGATCTCCGAGAACACGATCGTCGGCACCGGCGTCGGCGCGGCGATGAACGGGCTGCGGCCGGTGGTCGAGTTGATGACGGTCAACTTCAGCCTGCTGGCGCTGGACCAGATCGTCAACCACGCCGCCGCGATCCCCTACATGTTCAACGGCCAGGCGAAGGTGCCAATGGTGATCCGGATGCCGGGCGGCGGCGGCCACCAGCTCGGCCCCACCCACTCGCACAGCTTCGAGGCGCTCTACCTGCAGGTCCCGGGCCTGCTCGTCGCCTGCCCCTCCACCCCGGCCGACGGCAAGGCGCTCCTGAAGGCGGCGATCCGCGACGACAACCCGGTCGTTTTCATCGAGCACGAGAGCCTCTACGGCGTCCGCGGCGAGGTCCCCGAGGGCGAGAACGGTGCCGAGCCGCTGCGCTTCGGCGAAGCGGCGATCCGGCGCGAGGGCTCCGACGTGACGATCGTCGGCGTCCTCAAGATGGCCCACGTCGCCGAGGGCGCCGCGAGCGAGCTCGCCCACGAGCACGGCGTCGAGGCCGAGGTGATCGACCCGCGCACCCTGCGCCCGCTCGACCTCGACACGATCCTCGCCTCGGTCCGCAAGACCAACCATGCCGTCATCGTCGAGGAGGGCTGGCCGCACGGCGGCGTCGGCGCCAACCTCGCGACCCTGATCACCGAGCAGGCCTTCGACTACCTCGACGCCCCGGTCCAGCGGGTGACCGGCGCCGACGTCCACATGCCGTACTCCAAACGCCTCGAGCAGGCGGCGATCCCGCACGAGGAGCACGTCGTCAAGGCGGCGCTGGCCACGCTCGAGGGCGCGCGCTAGCTCAGCAGGTCTTCTTCGCGCCGGTGACCGCGTTCCACGCCCGGCCGACCGAGAAGTCGGCGGCGACGCGGAAGACGCCGGGACGGGAGGCGCGGGCGACGGTCCAGTCGCCGCGGTGGAGGATGCAGCCGTTGCCGCGGGCGATCGACCAGTAGGGGGTGAAGTTGACGCGGACGAGGAACTCGCCCGGGCGCTCGACGTCGAGGGCGAAGCCCTGGCGGCCGAACCAGAGGATCTCCGCCGCCGCCGCGCCGAGCGGCGCGACCAGCGGCTTCGGGTCGCGGACCTCGTAGATCCGCCAGTGCTCGGAGCGGAAGCGCAGGGTCAGGTAGGAGGGCTCGCCGAGGATCAGCCGCCGCTCGGCAACCGAGGAATAGTCGAGCGGGGCGTCGGGCAGCGCCACGTAGGAGATCGCGTTCGAGCGCAGCCACTCGCCGTAGCTCGCGACGCTCAACTTCTTCTCGTCGTAGAAGAGGTCCTCGCGGGTGGTGTCGAGCTGGCGCAGCCAGCCGCGGGCGAGCTCGAACTTGGTCGCCAGATAGGCGGACTCCCAGTGGTTCGCCGTTGGCGGCACCTCGATCCGCATCCCCTCACCCCCGTGCGCCCGCAGCCAGCGGGCGGCCGGGTGGAAGTAGGCGGCGGCGGTCGAGGGGTCGCCGACCGCGCGGGCGACCTGGGTGACGCTGGCGGTCAGCTGCCAGTAGAGGCTGCCGGCGATCGCCAGCGCCAGCAGCGGCACGAAGAACCAGGTCGGGACGGTCGGGCGGGGCCGGCGCGAGAGCAGGACCGCGGCCAGGACCGGGCCGCCGAAGAGCGCCCCGAGGCGGACCGCGTTGCCGCCCATCGCGTTCGGCGTCAGCCAGATCGCGGTCGCGGCGAGCACGTAGGCGACGAGGACCCGTCGCAGCTGCCGCTCCTCCTCCCGGACCCCCTGGGTGAGGATCAGGGCGCCGGCGCACCAGAGCGGGACCGCGACGTAGGAGGAGAAGACGAAGGGGAAGTGGCCGGCCTCGGGGAAGGCGAGGTTGGGCGCCAGGACGAGGGTGAGGGAGAGGGCGCCGGCGGCGATCGCGAGCCGGTTCGGCCGGCGACCGGGTTCAAGCGCCCCGGCCAGCAGCACGCCGGCGAGGAAGGCGCCGGCGACGGGGCTGGCGAGCGGGCAGGCGGCTGCGGCGGCGATCGTCAGCGCGCCGCGGCCGGTCTGCAGGCAGCGCAACGAGGCCAGGCCGAAGGCGACGCCGAGGGCGAAGGTGAGCTGGCCGTCGGCGAGCAGGGTGACGACCCCGGCGGCGAACCAGAGCGTCGCCCAGCGCGCCTCCTCCCCCCAGCGGTCGCGGACGAGGCGGTCGAAGAGGTAGGAGGAGGCGACGACCGCGAGCAACCCCACCACCTGCGGTCCCAGCAGCGCCGCCAACGGCGGGAAGAGGACGCTGTAGGTGAGCGTGTAGTGGCCGCCGTACCAGCTGCCGTTCCAGATCGCGAGGCCCGTGTCCTGGAACAGCTCGGTACGGAAGACCTGCGCGGCGAGGTCTCCTACGGGGGGGCTCCAGATCAGCATCAGCAGCGCCAGCCCGAAGCTGAGCGCCACGGCCGGAAGCCAGTCTGGTCGAAGTGGTTTGGACTGGACCATGGGCGGGGCCCTCACAGGATAGGGCCGCCTCCTGCAACGATTTGTGAAATGCCCGATGAGATCAAGGTCGTGCGCTGCGGGACCGTCCCTTACGCGGAGGCCTGGGAGCTGCAGCGCCGCCTGGGGGAGCGGCGCCGGCGCGAGGAGATCGGGGACGTCCTGCTGCTGCTCGAGCACCCGCCCGTTTACACGCGCGGGCGGCGCTCGCAGCCGGAGGAGCTGCCGATGGGGGCGGCCTGGTACGAGGCGCAGGGGATCGAAGTCCTAGACACCGACCGCGGCGGCCTCGTCACCTACCACGGGCCCGGGCAGCTGGTCGCCTACCCGATCGTCCACCTCGGCGGCTACGGCGACGACATCCATCGCTTCGTTCGCGGGTTAGAGCAGGTGATGACCAGGACGCTGGGCACTTACGGCGTGCGCGCCAACACGATCGAGGGGCTGACCGGCGTCTGGGTCGGCACCCGCAAGATCGGCTCGATCGGCCTCCACGTCAGCCGCAAGGTGACGACGCACGGGCTGGCGATCAACGTCAACAACGACCTGCAGCCGTTCGAGTGGGTGGTGCCGTGCGGGATCGAGGGGGTGGCGATGACCTCGCTCGGCCGCGAGCTCGGGGCCGAGCAGGATCTCGACGCCTTCGCCGACGCGCTGGTCGCCTCCTACGCCGAGGTCTTCGACAAGGAGCCGATCGCCTCCGAGAAGATCGGCGCGTAGTCTGCCGTGGCCATGCGTTTCGTCCGCCCGCCTCTCCTCGTCCTTGCCGTCGTCGCGGCCGTCCTGCTGCCGGCAACCCCGGCGGCGGCTCTCCCCTTCCCGGTGACGAGCACGGCCGACGACGAGACCAAAGGCACGCTGCGGAGCTCGATCAAAGAAGCCAACGCCAACTCGGGCCCGGACACGATCCCGATCGAAGTCACGGGCACGATCGACCTGCAGAGTCCGCTGCAGATCATCTTCGACCCGGTCTCGATCATCGGGCCGCACGCCGATCTGCTCGAGGTCCACCGCGCCGACTCCGCCGCCTTCCCGGTCTTCGCCTTCTCCGCCACCGACCCCTCGGCCGTGAGCGGGCTCACCATCAGCAACGGGAGGGCGATCGCCAGCGGTGGGTTCGTTATCGGTGGGGGGATCAGGAACTCGGAAGGCAGTCTCACCCTGACCGGAGTCGTGGTGAAGGACAGCGAAGCGGCGGGCGAAGGCGGCACCAACGTCTTCGTCGAAGGCGGCGGCATCTTCAGCGAAGGGCCGCTGACCCTGCGTGAAACGGTCGTCGCCGGCAACGCCGCCCGGGCCAGCAATGCAACGTCACTGACCGCGGCCTTCGGAGGCGGTGTCGCAGCGCTGGGCAACCTGACCGTCGAAGCCAGCACGATCAGCGGCAACGTCACCGAAGCGAGCGGCGACGGGTCGACGGTGACGGCGCAGGGCGGCGGGGTGCTCGCAGGAACCGCGGCGACCGTCAGCCGCAGCACGATCAGCGGCAACGCGGTCATCGCGGGCGGCGCGGCTCCCCAGGTTCGCGCTCAGGGCGGCGGGATCCAGACCTACGAAGCGACGCTCACCAGTTCCACGCTCGCCCGTAACTCGGCGACCTCCGCCGGCTTGGCCCTCGCCGCCAACCTCTACTCCGCACTCAGCACCACGGTCCGTGGCACGCTCGTCGCCGACCCGCTCGACGGGGCGGACAGCTGCGGCGGCGGCGCGCCCGGAAGCGACGAGATCGCTTCCGGCGGCTTCAACCTCGACGAAGACGACAGTTGCGGCTTCGCCGAGTCCAGCGACCTGGTCGGGGTCGTCGCGGGGCTCGACCCGGTGCTGAAGGACAACGGCGGGCCGACCCCGACCCACGCGCTCCTCGCCGGCAGCAGCGCCGCGATCGATCGCGGCTACTCGTTCGGCAGCAGCGTCGATCAGCGTGGCCTCGCCCGCCCCAGCGACTTCCCGGCGATCGGCAACACGGAAGGCGGCGACGGCTCCGACATCGGCGCCTTCGAGCTGCAGGTGCCGCCGACCCCCGATCGCGGCAGCGCGGTGATCGTCTCCCAGAGACCGACGGACAAGTTCCCCCCCAACACCCGCATCCTCAGCGGCCCGCCGCGGGTCACCTTCAAGACCAGGGCGAAGTTCCGCTTCGCCTCGACCGAGGGGCAGTCGCGCTTCCAGTGCAAGCTCGACAAGAAGAGGTGGAAAGGGTGCCGGAACCCGTACAAACGCTCGGTGAAGCCGGGCAAGCACCTGTTCAAGGTGCGGGCGATCGACCGCTTCGGCAACGTCGACCCGACGCCGGCCCGGTTCGGCTGGCGCGTCAAGCCGATCGTCGGCTGAGCCGGCGCCGGGCGGCGAGGCGCACCGGCTAACGTAGGCGCAGGTGTCCACCACCGAGCGCATCCACGTCACCCGCTCCCGCGCCAAGCCCGGCGGCACCGCCGCCGAGGCCGAGGGCACCGTCCCCTTCCGCCGCGCCCGCAAGCCGCCGTGGCTGAAGGTGCCGGCCCCGGGCGGCCCGAACTACCGGCGGCTGAAGGAGAAGATCGGCTCCGACAACCTCCACACGGTCTGCGAGGAGGCCAACTGCCCCAACGTCGGCGAGTGCTGGGAGCGCGGCACCGCGACCTTCATGATCCTCGGCGACGTCTGCACCCGCCGGTGCGGCTTCTGCAACGTGCAGACGGGCAAGCCGACCTGGAACGACCCGCTGGAGCCGCTCCGGGTCGCCAACCAGGTGAAGGCGATGGGACTGCGCCACGCCGTCGTCACCTCGGTCGACCGCGACGACCTGCCCGACTACGGGGCGAGTGCCTTCGTCGGCGTCATCCGCTCGATCCGGATGCTGGCGCCCGACTGCAAGGTCGAGATCCTCACCCCCGACTTCCGCGGCCAGGAGATGCCGCTGGCGAAGGTCGTCCACGAGCGCCCCGACGTCTTCAACCACAACGTCGAGACGGTGCCGCGGCTCTACCCGGTCGCCCGCCGGGGCTCCCAGTTCCTGCGCTCCGCCCGCGTCCTGCGGATGGCGAAGGAGATGGGCGGGGACGACGTCGTCACCAAGTCCGGGCTGATGGTCGGCCTCGGCGAGTCCTTCGAGGAGATGGTCGAGACCTTCGGCCTCCTCCGCGAGCACGAGGTCCAGGTCCTCACCGTCGGCCAGTACCTGCGCCCGACCGAGAACCACCTGCCGGTAGTCCGCTACTGGCACCCCGACGAGTTCAAGGCACTCGAGCAAGCTGCCTACGACCTCGGCTTCGAATCGGTCGCCGCCGGCCCGTTGGTGCGGTCGAGCTACCACGCCGACCAAAACCTGCCCGAGGGCCACCGGGCCGAGAGCCTGCTGGCCTAGTCCACCGGGTCGAGAGCGGCGAGTTCCGCGATCTCCGCCCGGGGCTCCGGCTTCTGCCACCACTCCAGGTTTTCGAGCACACGAATCGCCATTGGTTCCTGGGCCTCGACCTCTTCGTCGAACCGGCGGAATAGTGAGATCGCCTTGTAGAGCGCGTCGAGCGCGTCTTCTTCCAGCTCCGCCCGGCGCTTTGGCTCCAGCTCGACCTCCTCCGCAAATTCCTCGATTGCCGTGTACAGAGCCTCAGGAAGAGCAGCGCGCAGGCCATCGGGCGGCCGCGGGTCAAAGCGCTCCTCAACCCAGGCGCGCACCTCCTCGTTTTTGGGATGCAGGTGAGCTGCCCTCAGCATTAGGAGCGCCTCGTAGAAGCGGTTACGTAAGCACTCTGCCAGCAGCCCCTTCGACTCTTCTTCGGCTTCCCAAAGACGTGCCTCCGCGAGAATGCTGATCGCAAAGTGGTTGGCGATGAAGCCTTCGATGACGTCGTCGTCCTTTTCCTCCATCGCCCGGGTGTAGGTGTCTAGAAACATCTTCACCCTGACCATCTCGGTGATATCGACCGGCTCTCCGGTGTCAAAGTCGTCGAATGCCTCGTCGAAGATGGCCGCCGACCCTGCGGCGAAGAAGACGTCGCCCTCCTCGACCCGGAAGGCGAGTTGCGGGAGCTCACTCGACGGGGACTCACGGATGTAGAAGACAGCCTCCCCGCTCTGCACTCGTTCAGAGATGTGCAGCAAAGTAGAGGCGGCGAGCACAAAGATCTCCTTGTTCTCGTTGTCCTCCCCCTCGAACTCAACCCGCTCTCCTTCGGCGAAGGCCCGCACGCCGTCGGTGTGGTCCTCGATGGCGGGAGCCAAGTCGAACGTGTAGAAGCCGTCCTCGAACCCCTCAAACTCTGAGCTACCGAAGAACACCGAACCGCCCTGGTACTTGAACGCCAAGGCGACGGCGCCGGTACTTCCGCGAAGGTAGAGAACCAGTTCCGTGGCGAAGAGCAACTCGGCGGTCATCAGCACGAAGATGCCGAGGCCCTCGACGAGGTCACTGAGCTCGCTATCTACATCCTCTACGCGAGCCTGCAGCAGGTCCTCCGCCTCCTGCTTCACTTTCGCCCAAAAAGAGTCGGGGAGCCCCGCCCGCCACTCCAACGTTTCGTCGACCCATTGCTCGTGCCTCCGCTTGATCTCGCGCAGCTTCTCGATCGTGTACTCGGCTGGCTGATCGTCAACCTCCATATGGTGGGTCGGGCAGAGGAGGATCAGGTTTCGGTAGTCATCGAGGTCGCGAGGTTTGATCGAGCCGCTTCTCGCCCCCCCTTTGCGACGCCCAACGATGTGACACTCCATGCCCAGCACTGCCTCCCGGTCGCGCGTGTTGCGGGGGTCCCTAGTCAGCTTGCAACGGCAGATCGCGCAGCGATCAGCTGCCCGGGTCCAAAGGATCTTGCGCGTCCGCTGGGCTATCGCCACAGGCAGATGCTCTCAGGCCAGCTCGACCTTCTGCGGGTCGGCCGGGTCGTAGAAGACGTCGATCCGGCGGCCCTGCTCGACGCGGCCGAGGCGGCCGGCGGAGAACTTTCGCTTGACCTGGGTCGGGATCCCGTCCTTCGGGCGCAGCTCCAGCGTCAGTTCGACCATCTGGTAGCCGGCGACCGAGCCAGGGAGGACGGCGGCGTCGAGGATCGTCGCCTTCGCCTTCTTCATCCCCGCGGGCGCCTGCGCGTTGCGGCTGGGAGCGCCGAGGTAGGCGTTGAGAAGGCCGGCGAGACCGACGCCGACGCCGCCGATGACAAGGCCGGGCTTGGCCGCGTCGACCGGCTGCACGAGGCCGCCGACGACCATCGCCAGGCCGATCGCGATCATCCCTACGCCGACGACGAACACCCGTTGGAATCTAATCGGGAGCCCGGCCGGAGCGTTATGGTCGCGTGACCGAACCAAAAGGGAGCCGGAAACCCCCGACAGCAAGGAGCGAACTGCGATGGGCATGTTCAAGGACATGAGGGATCTCAACAAGGCCGGCAAGCAGATGAAGAAGGAACGGGGCGGCAGCTTCAAGATGATGAAGGACGGCCTCGCCCAGGCAAACGAAATGGTGCAGCAGGTCCAGACCGACCAGGCGCTAGCCGAGCGGCTCGCCAACGAAGGTGTCGACGGCACCGCGACGATCCAGCAGATGGTCGCCACCGGCAAGACTGTGAACATGCAGCCGGAGCTCCAGTTCCAGATGACCGTCGACGTCAACGGCCAGACCTCCGACGTCACCCACACCCAGGTCGTCTCCCCCGCGATCATCGGCCAGCTCCAGCCCGGCGCCACCGTGCCGGTCAAGGTCGACCCGAGCGACCACTCGCAGCTGATGATCGGGCTGGCGGGCTAGCGCCGGCCGCCTACAATTGCAGTGACGGGGCCATAGCTCAGCTGGCAGAGCGCGGCGTTTGCAACGCCGAGGTCGCCGGTTCGATCCCGGCTGGCTCCACTGACGGATCGCGGCTGAAGTCTGGGTCCGTATAGGCCTCCGCGTCCCGGATGCCGATTCGCTGGCCGTTGCGAGCTGGGACCAATCGCAGGCTCAACTGCCTGCGTCCGTCCCCCAGCTCTCTAGACGGACAGTAGAAGCAGCGTTCAGTGGTGCAGTCCCAAACGGCGATCCAGTCCACCGTTTCCGGGGTATATCGCTTGATCGATCGAACCTTTCCCTGGGTCAGCGACTGCGAGAAGCAGCGAACGGGGATGACGCGGCCATCCGAGCAGGCGTACTTCACCTGCACTCGATGCAGTCGCCCTTCGAAGTCGGCGATCAGGTCGTAGTCGCAGTCCTCGCCGAAGGGGATCGAGATGCGGCAGCCGCGGTCGATCAGATCGGCGGCCACCTTCAGCTCCGCCAGATCGCCTTTCTTCTTCAGAGACGCCACTCCCCGACCCTAGGGAGGAAAGATTCAAATGTGGCGCACAGAAGTGCGCCAACTTCCTGACTTCCTAGTCGTCGAAGTCGAAGTCCTTCGGAGGCTTCTGCTCGAACCAGAGCTCGTCGTCCTCCGGGGCGTCCTCGAGGAACTCGGGCGTGTCTTCGAGCACATCCTCGTGACCGGTGTCGGGGTCGTAGTCGGTGCCCTGCTCCTCGGCCTGAGGGTCCTCGCTGCGGGGCTCCTCGGTCTGGGTCGCCTCCGCGTTGGGCTCCTCGGCGAGCGGGGGCTCCTGGCGTGTCTCGAATTCGGGCTCCCCGGGGTCGGGCTCGGCCTCGTCGTCGAACGGCGCCTCGAGCGCCTGGTCGAGCTCGTCGGAAAGTCGCTGCTCGCTCCAGAAGTCGTCGTCCTCTTCCTCGTCGGCGGCGGCCTCAGCGGGCTCCTCGGTGCGGGCGGCGTAGATCTCGGTCGCCGGTTCGACCGGCGCCAGCCGCGGCTCGCCGGCCTCGGCCTCGACGATCTCCTCGTCGGAGGGGCTGGGGGCCTCGGCGGCGGGGGCGTCCTCGGTCCCCATCTCCGCCTCGACGTCGAACATTTCCGTCGGCTGTTCGGCGATCGCGTGCCGCTCTTCGGTCGAGTGGCTGTCCTCGGCGGCCTCGGCGATCGCCTCGTGCTCCATGGCGGGCTCCTCGACGACCTCGGGGGGCTGCTCCTCGTGCGGGGCGGCGGCCTGCGCCTCGTCCTCGGCCGGGGCCGGCGGCGCCGGCGCCTCCTGCAGGTCGGCGATGTTGATCCGGCGCCCGCCCGAAGCCTCCTCCCCATCCGGCGCCTCGGGGGCGGCCATAAACTCGGTCGGCGCCTCGGCGAGGGGATCGGGCTCCTCCGGCCGGCCGGGAGGGCCGAAAGCCTCGTCCTCCAGCCGTTTCAGCTCAGCCTCATCGGCGCCGTGCTGGCGCTTCAGTTCCAGGTGCTCGCGGATTGCGTCGTCGAGGATGCTCATGCTCGGATCCCTAAAGCAGGCTGCCAAAGACTATGCGGTTATCCTGTCGCTTGCGACGCAATGGGACCAACTTCCCATGCCCGCAAACCCCGGGGCTATAGCTCAGCTGGCAGAGCGCCTGGATCGCACCCAGGAGGTCGGCGGTTCGAATCCGCCTAGCTCCATCGGAGGAAGTCCCTGCACGTCGCAAACTTCCCTTCTGAAGCCGTTTCCAACCGGGCTTCTCTCGCGACGGAGTAGAGCGAGGAACTCGTTGCGAGCCAAGGACGCGGCAGCTCGGTCAGGTCGTCCAGGTCTTCACGGCCAGTGCCGCCAGATCCTTTTGGCGCTGCGCAATGGCTTCAGGATTCCAGTCGGCGAACTTTTTGGCCACATCCGAGGTAAGGCCCAGGGCAGATTTTTCGTAGACCTTCGCCTTCTCTTTGAAGCCCTTTGCGTTCAAGGCTCCGTTCTCCTTCGCATCGAGAAGAACCTCGTTGCCCAGACGATTGAAGAGGCTGGCGTGCTCATCAGCGTCAAAGCTCGCCCATACTTTCGAGTCGGCATCACGAGGAAGGATGTGCTCAAGGTTCACCTGAGTCTCATCCGCGTTAGTAATGAGCTCCGGTGATTTTTTGCGGTCGACGTGACGCTGCAGTGCGTGGAGGAAGTAACGAGCGTGCCGCGCTTTCTTGCTCATCACGCTGAAGGCCGCTTCGAACTGGGTATCGTCGGGAACGATCGACGCGAGCTCCTTTGCCAGAGCCGCGGCGTCCTTGATCTTTCCCTCTCTGACTTCGACAGCCGCTGCTGAGAAGGCGGCCTCAGTCGTTCCCGACCCCGCCCCACCGACGACGATCAGCCGTACCGACCAGGCAACGAGGTTCTGGAGCGTCTTCTGTACCTGCCTGGAGGTCCAGTGCTGCATGACCGCAAGTAGGAGGGGGCGCGACTGGGTGACGTCGAGAAGGAGCAGGGTGTCGAGGTTGGCCCGCGTCGGCGTGCCGTAGGTGCTCCAGAAGCTATGGCTCGGATTGCGGAGCGCCGAGTAATGCCTGGCTGCGTCCACCAACTCGGCGGAGAACGCCAGTGCCTGCGTGGGCAAGGTCACCCGCTGCTTGATCGAGCGATAGAGACCCTTCTCCCGCGTGTAGCCGTAACGGGAGGACCAGTAGTGACGCAGGAAGGTCGTCTGCAACTTATCGTCGTCGCCGATGTCAAGGGCGCCAAGAGCACGGTCCCAGTTTTGCTTTACCGAATCGATCTTCTTGTCGGCGCGACTAAAGAGGTAGTTCTTCAGGAGGTCGGCAATCGTCAGATCGAGACCGCGATCGTTCAGCGTCTCGAAGATTAGGTAGGCGTTTGCCTCGTCCGGCACATCGAGCACGACGACCTTTGCCCTATCGCGCATGTAAAGCTGGAGCTCCACGAGCTCCGTCTCCCAATTTTTCCCCGACTGCTGGATGAGATCCGCGACTAGATCGGCGAGTAGTTTCGCCGCGGCGGCGATCTTTTTGTTGGAAGGCCCAATCGGCTGCAACCGCTGCGCTGCTCCCGGTTTCGGCAGCTGGGTCAGTTGGAAATATTCGGCGTTCTCCTCGTTGAGGGTGAGTCGCGGCTCCAGCTCAAGGGAGCGGGTATCGCGATCGAGCAGGAACCGCTCAATGATCTCGACACGCTCCTGCTTTTTTTCGGCAACGAAGACGTTACGGATGGCGGCAAGCAGGAGAGAGATCGTGGCGAGTCGCTGCTGGCCGTCGATAACAGCCGGCAGGCCCTCCGTCTGGCTAGTGGGGTCGCCGCTGAAAACGACGGTGCCCAAGAAATACTCGCCGGCACCCTCGTCGATGGCCCGGCGCAGATCGTCCCAAAGTTCTTGTACCTCTTCGGTTCTCCACGAGTAGGAGCGCTGGTAGCGGGGGACCGCTACCCGGCGGTCGAGCAGCAGCTTGCCGATGCCGGTGAAGTCAGAGTTGAGCGTTACGTCCGTGATCGGCGGAGCTTATTAAGCACCGAGGATGTATTTGAGTACTCCTCGTTCACATCCTGGCGGCTGGACGAGACTTTGTCGCCGCCCCTAGCGGAGCGGGTGCCCTAGCTGTTCGTCAAGTAGGGATGTCATCATCGCGGCGTAGCTCTCGAAGCGTCTGCGATAGATGACGTGCTTGCGCAACGCGCGCGGGCCGCGGCCGAAGGCATCGCAGGCGCGGGAGCCTGGCTACAAAGTGAGCCAGGTTCAGGCGCCCGGTGAGAGCGTCTGCTTTTATCAATATCGTGTCGCCCATGGCCGCTCCGGAACTCCTTAAGCGGCTGGATGCGTCGGGGCTCAAAGCCCACACGAAAACCACTCTCGGGCGCGTCTACGCCCTTGATTGCATGGCTCTTCTTGCAAAGATGCCAGATGAAAGCTTGGACCTCTGCGTGACCTCACCGCCCTACGAGCGACAGCCCAAGTATGGGAACGGAGAGCGATATGAGCGAGATTGGTTTGAAGGCTTCTTCTTAGAAGTCACGGCTGAGGTCCAGCGGGTCCTAAAGCCAACCGGGCAATTCGTCCTCAACTATCGCTCGCGGCGCGATGGCGCCGAGCGCGGAACGCTGCAGTACGACCTTGTCTCCTGGCTAAGGCAACAAGGTTGGCTTTTTGCCGAGGACCATGTTTGGATCAAGCCGTCTCCGCCGCCCGGCAGGTACAAGCAGGCTCTCAAGGATGCGGTCGAGTATTGCTTCCGGTTTGCGAAGAGCGACCTGTACGAACTTTTTCCTGAGCAATGCCTTGCGCCAGCCCGTTGGGACGTGCGGGATCGCGAACGGCGCAAAAAGCTGACCCACAACCATGAGCGAGTTAACGCTCCTAGCGGTCATGGCAGAAACCGGGTCCAAGCGGGCCGAGATTGGGTAGCCCCTTCTAACGCCATCGTCACGGAGCCAGAGTTCTCGCCGAACCCGAGCAAGCATCCGGCTCGCTTCCCCCCCGCACTTCCCGAGTTCTTCATCAAGCTCTGCACCAGGCCAGGCGATTCGGTCTTTGATCCGTTCGCAGGAACCTGCACTACTGGAGTTGTCGCTGAGGCGCTTGACAGGCAATGGGTAATGGCTGAGTTGGATGAGAGCTATTGCGACGTCGTTCCTAACCGTCTGGCGGACCTTGCTATCCGCATGGAGCGCATGGATCCCTTGCAGCCCGAAACGCCAGAGGAGCTCAGAGCCGTCCCCTTGCCTTTTGCGCTGCCAGCCCCTCGGCAGCTCAATCCTTAATCCGCAAGACCGATCAGGTCACGCACGGGGTCTACATACAGCAATTCCGCCAGCGTTGCGGGGGTAAAGACTCGCCCGTCGCAATCCCTAACTACAGGTCCCAACGCGTCGTTGAGCCGCCGCCACCCCAAGCCCTCGAGGACTGCAAGTACCGGGATGCCGCCGAGTCGCGCCGCCTCTCGACGCAGTTTGAAGAAACGATCGGCCTTATCCCGGGCGGTACCCCCATCACCGGTGCTCTTGCACTCGAGAAGCCCACGAGCAACCTGACCGTCATGGAGGATGAAGTCAGGCGCTGGCTGGACCGTGACTCCTAGGTCTTCGGCTACTGAAACAGATGGAGCAGATCCCGTGCGAACAAACGGGACGCGATGCTCCTTAAACAGGATCTCCGTCGCGTCCTCAAGCAAGTCGCCCTTGAAGCGGCCTCCAGCGTCTTGAAGCTGCCTGAATGCTCCCCCGTACCAGCGCTGATACAGCAACTCGGAGTACGGAACTCCGTTTCGAGCGAACTTCGCAACTTGACCCCACCCTCCATCGGTATCGGGCTTGTCGGTCTTACTTAAGAATCCGCGCTCACGCAACTCATCCGATACTTCGTATCCACCCTCACCAGTAACGAGTTGCGAGATCAACAGCCCAATCGCGGGCAACGCTTCGTCCACTTTCTTACTCAGCGCACCACCATCCTCAAGCGAGTCGACTGGAAGCGACGCACCAGCGAAGGAGCGAACAACCTCGGAAAGCTCCTTCGGCGTGTATCCGATGATGAGCCTGAAGATGCGGAGACTTCGCGGATCCTGCCGAATGGCTGCCGCTATCCGGTCTCCAGAGGTGCTCGAGAAGTCGTCCGTGAAAGTGGCGGCTGCCTCATAGGCTTCGAGAAAGCAGTCGCGATCCAAGAATCGCTCGGGCCAAGGGACGATATGAAAGTGTGGCGCCAAGTTCGGGACGTAGCATTCGCGAGCGAGTTCCGCATACACCGAGGAGAGCTCTTTGCCGGGGAACTCGGCAGGTACCGACCGGACAGCCGCCACGCGCTCCGCCCAAGAGCCATCCTTTACGAGCCTGATCAACTGAGGAACTTCCATGGACGGAGATTCTGCCTTGCCTAGGCGGATGCCGCTCGCGTATCGCTCGAATTCCGGTGCGCGGGTACTCTCGCCGAGCTACTCGAACTACCTAGCCACCGTCGACCCTGAGCACGAGGGCGGTCCTCGGCTCGACCCGGCCCTCGAGCACTTCGAGGTAGGCGGTGCGGACGGCGTCGAAGCCGCTGCCGTGAACCACCTCCAGCCAGCCGGAGATCCACTCGCAGAATGGGTGCCAGGCCTCGGCTACGCGTTGCTCGAGGCCGGCGCGGCCCCAGTCGGCGGCGCGCTTGGTGACGCGGTCGGGGGCGAAGAAGAAGGTTGGCTTTGGTCCTGGGAGGGGCTCGGGTTCTCCGGTTCCGAACTCCTCCCAGTGGGTCACGCCTACCGCCATGCTGTGGGCGAGGTCGTCGCCGTAGTGGGTGTGGACGGCGCGGCGGACGGTGGCGTCGCCGGCGACGTCGACGAAGGTGGCGGGACCGGGGCCGAGGGAGTCGATTGCGTCGTAGGGGACGGTCCGGTCGTAGATGTCTAGGCCGGCGACGAAGTCGGCGCTGCGGGGCGAGGTGAGGCCGACCAGCTCCGCACCATCGCGGCGGGCCAGCAGGAAGGCCGCCGCGAGGGCGGTCTTGCTGGAGGCGCTGGATATGACGATCGGCCCGCGCCCGACCAGGCCCTCGTCCGCGAGCTGATCGTCGATCAGGAAGGAGGTGAAGAAGAGCGGCCGCAAGAGCATCTGGATGTCCTCGCTGTCGGCCCGGTAGAACGGGTCGGCGCCGGTCGGCAGGTAGCGGTGGTAGGCGGAGGGCAGCTCCGCCCGGTGCGGGGAGCCGTCGACGAAGCCGCCGGCCTCGACGCTGACCGGCGTCACCGCCAGGTAGGAGGAGGGCGGCAGGTAGCCGTAGACCCGCGTCCCCACCTCCACCCCGTCGACCTCGCTGCGCTCGACCTCGGCGAAGCCCCACATCGGCACCCGACCCCAGCCCGGCTCGGCCGGGAAGAAGTCCCAGTAGGACATCGCCTCTCCCATCACCGCGTAGGTGACGTTGTTCGCGGTCAGGCCGAAGCTGTCGACCCGCAGCAGCGCCTGGCCCGGTCCCAGCTCCGGGATCGGCGCGTCGGCGACGCGGCACTGCCCCAGATCGTCCCGCTTGACGAGGAAGTCGCTCATCCAGATCAGGATCAGCTTAGTACCGGGCTCTCCGTCGACCTGCTGGTGGGACGAGGAGATCGGACGGCTCGCTTGAAGTACCTGGAAATCCCACGCGCCCGGCCGGGGCGCCCGTCAAAGGAGTCCGTCAGCGATGCTCTCGTCCCGAAAGCTGCGCCCGTTCATGTTGCCGGCAGCCGCCGCCCTGCTGGCCGCAGCGCTGTTGGCACCGAGCGCCAACGCAGCCAACATCCCGCCGCTCTCCTCGAGTGGCCAGTACCAAGCGCTGGTCCAGTTCGTCGACAAGCTCCACGGACTCGCCTACACCCCGACCACCGCCTCGCAGAAGGCCACCTTCGACGGCCAGCTGGAGAACAAGCACGAGGCGGCGGTGAACAAATCGACCGCCCTCTTCAACCGCGCGAAGAAGGCGGCCAAGGCCGAAGCCGATCGCGCCTTCAAGGTCGGCGTGAGGACGATCCGGACTACCGAGGCAAATGAACTGGCCGGCCTGCGCAGCCAGTACGACACGCGGCTCGACCAGGCCGCCAACAACTACGAGGCCGAGCTGGGCAAGATCGAAGACGAGTTCGACACTCGGGTCGCCACCCTGCGCAAAGAGATCAAAAAACTGCGCAACCAGAAAGCCAATGCCAATAGCGAGGTGCAGAAAACCCTCGACCAGGAAGCGATCGACCGGCGGCTCGACCGAATCACCGGCGACCGCAAGCTCGAGCAGGAAGAAATCGCCGACCTGAAGGCCGGCTACCGCAAGGAAAAAGAGACCATCCGCGCCGCCAAGGCCTCCGCGACCCAGCTCGTTCAGCAGGACGACGACACCGCGGTCGAAAGGCTGCGCAACGATCACAACCGGATCTACAACGCCCGGGTCCGCACCCTGCAGAGCAGGCGCGCCAACCAGCTGAGCGACCTCGAAGCGAAGCTCGCCGCCGGTCGTGCCGCGATCGAAAAGATCCCCGTCAGCGGCTGACTCCGCACCGCCGGACGCCTCGCCAGGACCCCGTCCGGGGTCCTGGCGTCGCGACCGTCAGGAGCCGAACCGCGCCGCCTCCTCGGACCCCGCCGTCGCGTTCCCGGCCGAGTAGGAGTGGGCCCCCGCCCCGGCCAGTTGACCGTTGTCGACGATCAGGTATTCCTCGCGCTGGGGGGTGCCGGCGAAGTAGTTCTCGAGGATCTCCCTGGTCCCGGCGGCGTAACGGGCCTGGGCCGAGAGGGTGGAGCCGGAGACGTGCGGGGTCATGCCGTGATGGGGCATGGTGCGCCAGGGGTGATCGGCGGGAGCGGGCTGGGGGAACCAGACGTCTCCCGCGTAGCCGGCCAGCTGCCCTGACTCGCAGGCCGCGGCGACCGCCTCGCGGTCGCAGATCTTGCCGCGGGCGGTGTTGATCAGGTAGGCGCCGCGCTTCATCCTGGCGATCATCTCCGCGTCGAAGAGGTGCTCGGTCTCCGGGTGCAGCGGGCAGTTGATCGTCACCACGTCGCAGACCTCGACCAGGCTCTCCACGGTCTCGTGGTGGGTGGCGCCGAGCTCCGCCTCCACCTCGGCGGGCAGTGGGTGGCGGTCCATGTAATGGAGGCCGACGTCGAAGGGCGCAAGGCGCTTCAGCACGGCGGTCCCGATCCGTCCCGCCGCCACGGTGCCGACCTGCATCCCCTCCAGGTCGTAGGCGCGGGAGACGGCGTCGGCGATGTTCCAGCCGCCGTCGAGGACGATCTGATGGGAGGGGATGTAGTTGCGGACCAGCCCCAGGATCATCATCACCACGTGCTCGGCGACGGAGATCGAGTTGCAGTAGGTGACCTCGGCGACGGTTATGCCCGAGTCCATCGCCGCCTGCAGGTCGACGTGATCGGAGCCGATCCCGGCGGTGATCGCCAGCTTCAGGTTGGGAGCCTTGGCGATCCGCTCGGCGGTCAGGTACGCCGGCCAGAAGGGCTGGGAGATGACGATCTCGGCGTCGACCAGGTGCCGGTCGAACTCCGAGTTCTCCCCGTCCTTGTCGGAGGTGACGACCAGCTCGTGGCCCTGGCCCTCCAGGTAGTTCCGGAGGCCGAGCTCACCGGAGACACAGCCCAGCAGCTCCCCGGGGGAGAAGTCGATGCCTTCAGGGCTCGGGGCGCTCTGCCCGTCGGGGTAGGAGGCGATCGTCGGGATCCCCTCGCGAGCGTAGGCCGGCGGATACCCGCTTACCGGGTCGTCGTAGAGCACGCACAGGACCTTCGCCATATCTGCCTCCGATCGGGATCGCCAAAAACGGCTCGACTAAAGGTAAGCCGCCGAACCAGCGGCGTCCAATGCCTCGGTAACGCTTTTTCCCTTCCGGTCAATAGGGGGTATGGAGAACGACGTGGCTGTGGACAGCGAGCCGGATAGTTCGCTCGGTCGCCGCCTGGCCCTGATCAGGGTGCGGGACGGGGGCGTGGGGCCTGGGCAGGTTCGGCTGATCGCCGCCGATCCCGAGGTGTTCGAGGTCTTCTATCGCGAGCATGTGGAGGCTGTGCAGGGGTTCGTGGCCCGGCGGGTCGGGGATCGGGAGCGGGCTGCCGATCTGACCGCGGAGATCTTTCTTGCCGCGATCGGGGCCGCTCATCGGTACCGGCCTGGGCGGGGGAGCCCGAAGGCCTGGCTCTACGGGATCGCGCAGAACGTGGTCGCGATCGACCGGCGGCGGGCGGGCCGGGAGCGGGCTTCGGAAGAGCGGCTTCGCGGCAGCGCCCTGCTGGACGACGGCGATGCGACGGAGATCGACGCCCGGATCGACGCCGCCGGCGTGCAGCGACGCCTCTATGAGGCGATGGGTCTGCTGTCGGAGCCGGAGCGGGCTGTGCTCGAGCTGGTCGCGATCGACGAACTGAACCTGACCGAGGCCGCCGCGGCGGCGGGGATACGGCCCGTGACCGCGCGGGTCCGCCTGCACCGCGCCCGCCGCAAGCTGCGGGCCGAGCTGGAGGCCGCGACGACCGAAACGACCGTGATCGAGGGGGAATCGAGATGAACGAGAAGCGAGACCAGGGCGGCTTCGAGGAGAGGCTGCTGGAGGAGCTGAAGACCGTCGTCGCCCAGCGCGCCGCGGAGGAGGACCTCGCGGCCGAGGCCGGGAAGCCCCCGGCCCGCCGCCGGCGCGGCCCGCGGCTCGCCTTCGGCGCCGCCGCCGTCTGCGCCGCTGCCGCGGCGATGCTGATCTTCAACTCCGGCAGCTCCGACACTCCCCGAGCCTTCGCTGTCGAACCGCAGGACGGGGGCGGGGTGAAGATCAGCGTCTACAGCGCCGAAGACGCCGCCGGCCTCGAAGCGGCGCTGGCGGAAGCTGGGATCCGCTCGCAGGTGGACTGGCTGCCGGCCGGGATGACCTGCCGCGAACCCCGCTTCAAGCCCTCGCGAGTGAAAACCCCCGCCGGCGGCAGGATCGGCGGGATGACGATCGGCGGCCCCGGGCAGGCGATGACGATCGGCGTCGTCAGCCCCGAGCAGTGGCGCGAGCTCCGCAGGAAGCACAACCGCGGCGAGATCTCCGACGAGGAGTACTTCTCCTCGTCCCCGAACATCAGCCTCGACCCGGCCGCGTTCCGGGACGACCAGACGGTGGTCATCTCCGGATCGCGCGGCCCCTACGAAGGCGATCCCGAAGGCGGGTTCGAAGCCCAGCTCGCGATCGCGCAAGGCCCGGTCGAGCCGTGCGAACCTGTCAAGGTGCCCGCCGGTGGGAGCCTCGAAGAAATCAACGATGTCCTCGAAGAAGAAGCTGCAAGCAAGTAGGAGGGTGCGCCTCCTCCCGCTTGCCTGCCTGATCGCGCTGGTCGCGGCCCTCGGCCTGCTCCCTACCACCGCCGCGGCCTCGAGCTGGACCGGGCGAGCGCTGCCGCCGCAGCCGCTCGGGGGCACTCCCGACGGCTACCGGGTCGTCTTGTACGCAGTCTCCTGCCCGAGCGAGTCGCTGTGCGTCGCCAGCGGCGCCATGGACACCGTCGCCTTCTCGCAGACGCCAACCGGCGACGCCGACAGCTGGCACGTCGTCAACCCCCTCTACGAGGAGCCGAAACAGCGGTGCCTGGACGAAGGGCTGCCCGCGGCCGAGTGCAGGGAGCCGCGGGGGACGATCGACGGCATCTCCTGTCCGAGCGAGCGCCTCTGCGTCGGGGTCGGCTACGAAGGCTCCGTCTTCGCCTCGACCGATCCCACCGGCGGCGCCGACGCCTGGCGGGTGAGCGACGTAAACGAAGCCGGCGCCGGCGGGACCCACCTGACCGGGGTCTCCTGCCCGTCGCCCTCGCTCTGCGTAGCGGTCTCCGGCGGCTACGGCGAGTCGGCCGGCAGGGTCCTCACCGCGACCGACCCGGTTTCGGGGCCCTGGCGGGCGACCGAGCTCGGCGGCTCGCCCGACCTGCGGAGCGTCTCCTGCGCCACCCCCTCGCTCTGCGTCGCCGTTGCCAAAGGCGGGGGGATCTTCGTCTCCGGCGACCCCACCGGCGGCGCCTCCGCCTGGCGCGCGGCCGGCTCGCCGACCCCGCGGGACCTGTTCGCGGTCTCCTGCGTCGCCTCCCTCCTCTGCGCCGCCGGCGACGCCGGCGGCAACGTCCTCACCTCGACCGACCCAACCGGAAGCGGCTTTGGCATCACCAACCCGGCCGGCTCGGTTCAGATCATGGGCTTCTCCTGCCCGACCGCCGAACGCTGCGTCGCCGTCACCAACAACGCCGACGTCCTCACCTCGACCGACCCGACCGGGGGCGCCGACGCCTGGACCTTCGAGAACCTCGTCCCCTTCGAGGTCGACGAGACCGGCGCCGGCACCTTCGTCAAAAACGCGCTCTTCGGCGCCTCCTGCGCCTCGACCTCGCTCTGCGTCCTGGTCGGCGCCAACAGCCGCATCTTCACCGCGACCGATCCGTTCGCGACCCCGGGTCCCGTCCGCCGGACCGACAAGCAGCCCCGGCGGCGGCCGCGGACGATCCTCGTCTTCGCCGAGGGCTTCTGGAAGTCCAGCATCACCCGCCACCGCCGCATCAGGGCCCGGTTCCGCTTCTACTCGCGCGACCGCCCCCGCGGCTTCCTCTGCAAACCCGACCGCCGCCGCTGGCGCCGCTGCCACTCGCCCCTGCGCTACTGGGTTCCGATCGGCCGCCACGTCCTCCGCGTCCGCGCGATCGGCCAGACCGGCCTGCGCGGGCCGATCACGCAGCTGCGCTTCACGGTGACGCACCCGCGCCGGCGCTGACCGAGCGCGGCGCTCAGGGTGCGATCATGGGCTCCATGAGCGTCCGGCAACTTCCCGGCGGCGTCGTCCACGAGCTGCCCGCGGACCTGCGCGAGGGGCTGGTCGCCAGCGCCACCGCGCTCGAGGCCTGGCAGGACATCACCCCGCTGGCCCGCAACGAGTTCATCTGCTGGGTCGAGGACGCCAAGCAGGAGAAGACCCGGGAGCGGCGCATCCGCCGCACCCGGGAAGAGCTGGAGGAAGGCATGCGCCGGCCCTGCTGCTGGCCCGGGTGCAAGCACCGCGAGCGCAACGGCAGGGCCTAGCGGCGCGCCCGGGCGCCGGGTCGGCTCAGCGCCCCTCGATCTCCTCGCTCATCCGCTCATGCGCCTCGCGCAGCTCCGGCGTCACCGCCTCCTCGAAGTCGTCGAGCTCGGCGATCTGGCGCAGCTCGATCTCGGTGCCGCCGTCGAAGGGGGCTTTTTCGAGCCAGGCGATCGCCTCCTCGCGGGAGCCGCACTCCCAGAGCCAGTAGCCGGCGACGACCTCCTTGGCCTCGGTAAAGGGGCCGTCGGTGACGGTGCGCCGCTCGCCGTCGAAGCGGATGCGGGCGCCCTGCGAGGTCGGCAGCAGGCCGTCGCCGCCGACCATGACGCCGGCCTTGACCAGCTCTTCGTTGTACCGGGTCATCGCTTCCAGGAGCTCCGTGCTGGGCGTCTCGCCCGCCTCGGACTCGGGGCTGCCGGGGACCAGAACCATGAAACGCATCGCTTTTTCCTCCTCGTGGGTGGGTGTCTTTACCTACCCGACGAACGGCGACGGCGGAAATCGACAGATCGGCTCAGCGGACCTTGCAGGGACGGACGAAGCTGCCGTTCAGGTAGGTCGCGCCGCCGCCTTCGTCTTTGAAGCTGACTTTCACCCGGGCCTGGAGGCGGCCGGTTTCGCAGCGCGCGTTGACGTAGCTGTGCTTGCGGCCCTTAAAGGTCCAATTGCGGCCGATCTTCAGCGAGCCGGAGATCGGGTGCCCGGCGCCGCCGGCGATTTTCGGGATCTTCGCCTCGGTCCGGTAGCCGTAGACCCCTTTGTTGATCTTTTCGATCACGACGGGGACGACGAAGGTGGTGGGGACCGGGACGGTCGTGTAGGCGTGGGCGAAGACGGTGTCGTTGCCGCCCTGCTTCGGCCCGTTGAAGATCGTGATCGGCGAGGAGATCGGGATTGGATCCTGTTCGGGGAACTTGACGATGGCGCTGCCCCGGCCCTTGCCGACGATCGAGCCCGCGCAGTTCTTCCGCGCCTGGGCCGGGGTCGTCGACTGCAGCTTGCCGGAGGTGCAGACGGGGAGGCCCTGGGTCTCGACGTGCCCGTGACGATCGAATTCGATCACCAGCGTATCGACGATCGGGGGCAGCTCTCCCGTCACCGTCGAGAGCTTGCCGTTGCCGTGCAGGGTGATTGGCGCGTCCTGGTATTTCGGCAGCGCTTTGGGGGTGAAGCCCCCGTCGGCCACGAGGATCAGTTCGCCGGCGCGGATCGTCAGCGCCGAAGCGACCGCGGCGGCGGCCAGGAAGGCGGTGGCGAGCACCAGGGCGAGGATCCCTCCCCTTGTTGAACCCTGTTTCAACAGAGCTGCTTTGTAGCAGTTGCCGGATCAGCCGAGGTCGGTCAGCCGCAGGATCGGGATCGTGCGGCCGGCCTGGGACGCTTCGCGGCGATAGGTGGCGAACGGGGGGAAGACCCGGTCGGCGAGGCGCCAGAGCCGGTCGCGCTCGGCGGCGTCGACGACGGCCTCGGCGCGGTAGGGGCGGCCGTTCAGCCTCACCTCGGGGTTGGCGCGGGCGTTGTGGAACCAGGCGGGATTCTCGGGCGCCCCGGCCTTGGAGGCGACGATCGTCGGACGATCGCCGTCGTGGAAGTAGATGACGCCGTTGCGGCGCGGCTTGCCGGAGCGGGCGCCGGTCGTCTCCAGCAGCGCCGTGGGGATGAAGAGCCCGGTGCCGAGGCGCCCGCCCGTCGCCTGCAGCAGGTAGGGATCGAGCCGCCAGCCGATCGTGCGCGAGAGCCAGAAGCCGAGATGCGAGGCGGTGAAGCGGGCGAACGCTCTATATAAGGGACCGCGGGGGCGGCTGGGGTCGACGTGGCGCAAGCGGCCGCCGGCGGCCACTAGGCCTCCGCGAGGCCGTGCGGGTGGAGGTGGTCCTCGGCCATCTTCTTGAGGCCGACGCGGTCGATCTTGCCGGTCGGGTTGAGCGGCATCTCCTCGAGGAAGACGACCTCCTCCGGGGCCTTGTAGCCGATCCGCTCGCGGCAGTGGACGATCAGCTCGGCGGCGGTCGGCTGCTCGGCATCCTCGCGCACGGTGACGTAGGCGCGGACGTTCTCGCCGTGGACTTCGTCGTGGACGCCGACGGCGCCAGCGAGGTCGACGGCGGGGTGCTCGACCAGGGCGCCCTCGACCTCGTAGGGGCTGATGTTGGAGCCGTCGTGGACGATCACCTGCTTCTTGCGGCCGAAGAACCAGAGGTAGCCGTCCTCGTCGGCGCGGGCGAGGTCGCCGGAGTCGATCCAGTCCTCGCGCAGGACCTCGGCGGTCGCCTCAGGCGCCTCCCAATAGCCGGCCATCCGCGCCGGGGTGCGGATGAAGATCCGCCCCACCGCCTCCGTCGCGATCGGCTCGCCTTCATCGTCGCGCAGGGCGATGCTGAAGCCGCTGATCGGCCGCCCGATCGAGCCCTGCTTGACGACCCCCGAGGGCGGGTTCAGCGTCGCCAGCCCGACCTCGGTCATCCCGTACCCCTCGACGATCGGGAAGCCGGCGAGGGCGGCGAACTCGTGCAGCAGCTCGGTCGAGACCTTGTCGGAGCCGCAGCGGCAGACGCGCAGGGAGTCGAAGTCGTGCGGCTGCAGGTCATGGTCGCGGACCAGGGCCAGCAGCGCCGCCGGGATCATCGCCAGCACCGTCGGCTGCTGCGCGCGCAGCAGGGGCAGGATCTCGTGGCTGTCGAAGGTGCGCGCCACCACCACCCGGCCGCCGACCGAGAGCGTGCTGAGCGCCCAGAGGAAGGAGCCGATGTGGGACATCGAGGAGCCGGGGAGGAAGACGTCGTCGGCGTCGAGCTCGAAGGCGGCGGCGGCGCTGGCGATCATCCAGCGCAGGGACGAGCGGGTGTGGGTGACGCCCTTGGCCGGGCCCGTGCTGCCGGAGGTGAAGAAGATCGCCGCCGGCTCAGCGGGGTCCGGCTGCGGCTCATCGCGAGACCGCAAAAAAGCATCTTCAGGGAGGTTTTTTGCGGTTTCGCGGCTCTTCAGCAGTCCCTCGAAGTCGTGCGGCCAATCGACGTCGGCGACGACCCCCGGGCCCTCGGGGTCGGCGTAGGCGACGACGCCGCGTGGCAGCGCCGCGGCGCCCTTGCTGGCGGCGACGTCCTCGACCCGCTCGACGTGGGCGAGCAGCGCCTTGGCGCCGCTGACCGCGAGCGCGTGGTCGATCTCGCGGTGGGTGTAGCGGTAGTTGAGCGGGGTCGCGACCAGCCCAGCCTTGAAGCAGGCGAGGTAGTGGACGACGAGGGCGATCCGGTTCGGCATCAGCGAGGCGATCCGGTCGCCCGGCTCCAGCCCGAGCTGCCGGTAGCCGCCGGCCAGCCGCTCGGCCTCGTCCTCCAGCTCGCGCCAGCTCATCGACCGCACCGCCGAGACCAGCGCCACCTCCTCCCGCCCCGCCTCGAGCCCGACCCGGAGCAGGTCCCCCAGCGGCGCGGCGGGAGCTTCGAGCGGGAGGCCGTCGATCAGCACGCCCTACTTCTACAGCAGAGCGCCGGCTCGCAAGCGAGCTTGCAGATTCGCCATGGCGTCCGGCGGCCTCGCAACCATCGGAGCATGTTGCAAGTGACCATTGTCTGCTCCAGCTGCGCCGAGGAGTCCGAGGTCGTCGTCGAGAACCTCGAGGACGTCGAGCGCGAGGTCTGCGAGTGCGGCTACAGCTTCGTCGTCCTCGGGATCGCCGAGTTCGAGCCCGTCGAGCTACCGGGCGGCGAAGTGATCGAGCTGCGCCGGCGCGAGCACCGGCGACTCGCCGCGTAGCTACTGCTTGGCGCTGTCTTTGCCCGGGCCGCCGAGGAGGGCGTCGACACCGGGGCCGCCGACCATCCTGTCCGGGCCGCCGGCGCCTTCGAGCGTGTCCTTGCCGGGACCGCCGAGGAGGGTGTCGGCGTCGGGCCCGCCGCCGAGCTTGTCGCGGCCGCCCTCGCCGCAGATGACGTCCTTGCCGGCGAGGCCGAGGACCTTGTCGTCACCGGCGCCGGCGGCGATCACGTCTTTCTTCTTCGTCCCCCGCAGGGTGTCTTTGCCGGCGGTGCCGACGATCGTCGCTTTCAGGCCGTTGCACTTCGCGGCGGGAGGCTCGGGCGGCGGTTTCGGATTCGGCGTCGGTCCAGGATTGGACCCGCCGCCGCTGCCTCCCCCACCGCCGCCGGTGCCGGGATTCGGTTCTTCGCCGCCCGGATTTTCTTCGCCACCGCCCGTGCGATTGCCGGGCGCCTCGCGCTCGAAGTGGAGCAGGGCCGGGGTGCCGCTGCCATTGGCAACGTAAACGTCGTGCCCGTCGGGGCTGATCGCGACGCCGAAGGGGCCGTCGAGCGTCGATGCGCCGAAGACCGAACAGCCCTGGACGGTGACGGTGCTGAGACAGCGAACGAAGTCGAGCTTCCCGGGTGGGGAAGAGAGGAGGCCGAAGGTGCTCAGTGCCCCGTCTCCGCGAGCGACCGTGTACACGTTTCCGTTGTCGGGGCTGACCACCGCATCGGTCACGTCTTTCAGGCCCGACCCATTCGCATTTTCGAGCTCTTCGCAGCCTGGTGCATCGGGGCCTTCGAGATCCTCAGCCAGGCAGTCTTTGCGTTCCAGCGCGCCCGTCGTCGTATTCCTGGCGTAGTGGTAGACGACGCCGAGGCCGGTCTCGTCGGTGACGTAGGCGTGTTCGCCGTTCGGGCTGATGGTGATGTGATTGGGGAAGTCGAGGTTGACGCCCGTGTCTTTGGTGCATTGGTCGATGAAGCCGGCTTCGCCGTCCCCGTCCGCGACGCACCCCACGAACGTCAGCGCGCCGCTGCTCTCGCGTTTGAACCAGGCGATCGCGTCGCGCCCGACGGAGGTGACGTAGAGGTTGGCGCCGTTCGGGCTGATCGCCAGGCCCTTCGCGCCTTCGAGCGGCTCCGCCTGCGTCGCGCAACCGAGGACGGTCACCTCGCGGTAGCAGTTCTGTCCGACGAGGGCGGCCGAGAAGTGGTTGAGCGTCGCGGGGCCGCTGACCGTGTAGACGTGGTTGCCGTCAGGCGAGACGACGACCCGGAAGGGGTCGTCGAGGCTGGCGACTTCGTTGGCGCAGCCCCAGTTCGGCAGGTCGTTGTCCTCGACGCAGCTCTCGAAGCTGAGCGCCCCGCCCGTGCCGACTTTGAGCCGCACGACCGCGTCCGAGGTTTCCGCCGCGACGAAGAGGGTGGTGCCGTCGGGCGAGATCGCCAGCGAGCGCGGCTGCTGCAGCACGTTTTTTTCGGTGTCGGCGCAGGGTGAGCCGCCGCCCGCGCTCTCGATGCAGCCGGCGAAGGAGATCGAGCCGTCGGCGCCGCTGCGGGTGAAGGTGAGGACCGTGTCGTTGCCGTCGGCGACGAAGACGTATTTGCCGTCGGGGCTGACGACGGCGTCGCGGGCGCCTTCCAGGATCGCCGAGTCCGGGACCGCGGTGCAGGGGCTGGTCGCGAACTTCGCTACGCAGTCTTTGAAGCTGAGGTCGCCGGTCGCGGCCGAGCCGGCGGCCGGGAAGAGGAGCAGCAGCGGCAGGAGGACGAGCGTGGAGGCGAAGCGTCGCACGCAGCGATCCTAAACCGGTGGTTGGGGCCGGCGCTACCCCTTCTCGACGGGCGTACAGGGGAAGACGTGGGTGAGGCCGAGGGTGGTGCCGTCGTCGAAGACGACGTTGCCCTTGGTCGCCCAGTGGCCGCTCGGGCAGCCCGCGGTGAGGAAGCTCTTCCTCCGGCCTTGGTGGGTGTAGCGGCGGCCGACCTTCAGCTCGAATCTGGTCACCGAGCCGGAGCCGCCGGCGATCCGCGGGACCCGGGCCGAGATCCGCAGACCGAAGCGACCTTTGTGGATCCGCGTCACCGTCGCCCTGGTGACGATCGCGGTCGGCGCCGGCACGTTGACGTAGGCGTGGAGGAGGACGGTCGTGGTGGCGCCGTGGACGCCGCCGTTGAAGGCGACGATCGGGCCCGTCGCCGAGAAGGGCGCCTGTTCCGGGAAGGCCACTTCGACCTCGGCCTCCCCGCTGCCGACGATCGCCTCGCGGCAGACCCGTTCGGCGACGCCGGTGCTGCGGGCGTCGAGCTGGTTGGCCCGGCAGACCGGGAGGCCGACGGCGTCGACCGCGATCGTCCGCTCGACGTCGACGTCGAGGCTGCGCAGGGCGGGTGGATGGCTGCCGTCGCCGGTGCCGAATTCACCGATCAGCCGGGCCGTCACCGGCGCCTTGCCGTGCCGCGGCAGCTTCGAGGGGAAGATGCCGCCGTTGTCGGCGAGGTAGAGGTTGCCGGCTTCGACCACCTCGCGGGCGCCTTGGGCGGCACCCGCGGAGGCGAGGACGAGAAGCGCGACCGCGGCGGCGAGGAGGGTCCGGTGCCTGTTCATGGACCGATCTTCGGCCCCGCGCCCGCTGCCCCGCTTCCCCGATTTGGACGCCGCGGGGCCGGCGGACGATCAATCTGGGAAAGGGGCGTCGGCGAGGCGGAGGGCGATCTCCAGGTCCGCCGCCGCCGCGCTGAGCGGGCGGCCGACGAGCTCCTCGATCGCGCGGATGCGGTTGCGAACGGTGCGGCGGTCGACGCCCAGCGCGGCGGCGGTCGAGGAGACGTTGCGCTCGGCGGCGAAGTAGGCGCGCAGCGTCTCTCGCGCGACCTTGCCGCCGTCGCGCATCCCCTCCAGCGGCTCCAGGTAGAGCTGTCGCAGCGAGCGGGCGAGGAGGTCGTCGCGGAGCACCGCCGCCTCGATCGCGACCTCGCCGTAGCGGGCGACGGCCGCGCCGCTGCGCTCCGCCACCGCCAGCGCCGCCTTCGCCTGTAGGTGGCTGAACCGCCAGCCCGCGAGCCCCTCCGCCGGCTCGCCGAGGGCGACGAAGACGCCCTTGGGAGCGAGGTCGGCGAGCGCCTGGCCGGCCTCGGCGCTCTCGAGCCGGCTGCCGCCGCCGAGCCAGGCTGCCCAGACCGGTTCCTCCTCCCGCTTCACCGCGAGCAGCCGGCGGTCGAGCCGCTTCGCCAGCTCCCGCAATAGCGACTCGGCCCCCTCGCCCTTCGCCATCAGGGCGAGGTGCTGGGCCTCGAGGTCGTATTCGAGCTCGGCGTGGTCGACGAATTCGCCGGCGAGGAGCCTTTTCACGCTCTCGCGGCGGCGCTCGGCGGTGCCGCTCGGCCGCACCTGCGCCTCGCGCGCGTGCTCGGCGCTGACCGCGGCGAGGAGGCGGTCGCCGACCGTCGCCTGGGCGGCGAGGAGGTTGCGGAGGACGGCGTTCGGCACCCCCTCCCGCTCCGCCTCTTCGGCGAGGAAGTCGGCGAAGAGGGCGTTGCCGGCGAAGTAGCGGCGCAGGACGGTGTCGAGCGGGACCCGGTCGCGGGCGTCGAGGCGGGCCTGGGCCAACAGCTCCGCCGGCACCTCCGGCGCCCGCCGCTCGCCGACCTCGAGCACCTCGAGCCGGTACTCGACCGCGGCGGCGAGGGCGGCGTTGAGGCCCTGGACGTAGGCGGGGTCGCTGACGTCGCGGGGGTCGGAGATCGCGTAGACGCGGGTCGCGATCGCCGTCTTCAGCTGCGGCAGGCGCTCGCGCAGCCGCTCCGCCAGGAGCGAGCGGACCGCCTCGAGCGAGAGCGCGCGGCCGGAGCCCTTGCCGACACCCCGTTGCGCACCCTGCTTGCTCACACGGTCACGATAACGCCGAAGTGAGGCTAGGCTGCCCGGAATGGACGTCTTGATCGCCGCCGACATGGAGGGGATCGCCGGGATCGAGGACTACGGCGACTGCCTCCCCTCCCACCCCGCGGCCTACGCGCGGGGGCGGCGGCAGATGACCGACGAAGTGCTGGTCGCGATCGAAGCGCTGCGCGCCGGCGGGGTCGAGGGGATCAGCGTCGGCGACTGGCACATGGTCGGGACCAACGTCGAACGCGAGCGGATGCCGGCGGGCGTCGAGGTGCGGCCGATCGCCGACCTGGCGCTGAACGAGGCCGAGCCCTCGATGGCGAAGGCGCACGGCGGACCGCTGGACGCGGTGGTGATGATCGGCCACCACGCCAAGACCCCGAGCGAGCGCGGCTTCTGCTCCCACACCTTTATATGGGGGATGGAGGTGCTGCTCGACGGCGACTCCCTCAGCGAGACCCAGACCTACGCCCAGGCCCTCGGCGCCGAGGGCATCCCGATCCTCGTCGCCGCCGGCGACCGCTGGCTGCTGGAGGAGATGCGCGACGGCGAGCTCGGCAGCGCCCGCCTGGTGACGACGAAGGAAGGCGAAGGCCGGGCTCGCGCCGACTCGGTCGAGCCCGCCGACGCCCATGTCGCCCTCCGCGGCGCGATCGCCGCCGCCCTCACGGAACCCAAGGAGCCGCCGCCCGCCCGCGACTACCCGGCGGAGCTGGTGATCAAGGTCGAGGGCGAAGAGATCGCTCGCACGACCGTCGCCGGGCCCGGCGACCTCCTCACCGCGGTCGCCGAGACCTTCCGCACCAGCCAGGTCTCGAAGGAGTACCGGCAGCTGGCGAAGCTGCTGCCCTCGGACCACGACTCCCGCCTGCGCGCCCTCCAGCGCCGGGCCGGCAGCCTCCTTGCCACGCCGGTGATGCGCGGCAAGGAGCGCGAGTGGCTCGCCGCGGCGGCCACGCTCAACGGCTGAGCGAGCGCCGGCTCCACACCGGCCCGACCGGCCGCGGGCCGACGTCGCCGAGGACGACCCGGCGCTCGGCGCCGGAGGGGCCGACCGTCTCCAGCAGGTAGCGCAGGCGGCGCGGCCCTTCCCGCTGGCTGATGAAGGCGATGCCGTTGCCGCCGGGGGAGAAGGCGGGGCCGCCGTCGCGGAAGGGGTCTTCGATGCGGCTGATCAGGCGCGGGCCCGGATAGCCCGGCGCGAAGAGGCCGATCCTGACCTCGTCGCTGCCGCGATCGTCGGCGCGGAAGGCGATCAGCCCCCGCGGCGAGACCGCCGGCTCCCTGAAGTCGCCGGCGACGACCTGAGCCTCGGGGCCGCCGTCGGCTGGCACCCGGTAGAGGCCGGGCTCGCCGCTCCCCTCGCGGTAGAAGACGAGGCTGTCGCCCGCGGGCGCGAAGGCGGGCTCCGAGGCAAAGCCGCGGGCGGTGGTGAGCGGCCGGGCTGGGCCGCCGTCGACCTGGCGAACCCAGATCTGGCGGCGGCGGGAGTAGGCAAGCTGATCGCCCTGTCGCGAGATCGCAACCGAGAGCGGGCCGGTGTCGTGCCAGCGCTCGACGAGGCGCAGGCCCCGGCCGGGCCGCAGGAGGAAGAGGGAGCGGTCGCTGCCGCGCTCGCCGACGCGGACGCCGCCGTTGACGAGGAGGGCGAAGAAGCGCCCGTCGGCGGAGGCGGCGACGTCGACGACCCCGCCCGGGACGCGGCCGATCAGGTGCCGGTGCGAGCCGTTCGGGGAGACGCCGATCAGCTTGCCTCCCTGTACGTAGGCGATCTGGCTCGCGCCCCTCGCCGCGGCTGCCATGGGCGCGAGCGCACAAGCGGCGAGGAAGGCGACGATCAGGGTCCGGATGCAGCGCACGGCGGGATCGTCGCATCCCGGCCTGGCCCGCACCGGGACAACTTCGACCCGGGGACTAGGCGCCGCGCCGCTGCCTGTAGCGGCGGGTCTTCTCGCGGTTGCCGCACTCCTCCATCGAGCACCAGGTGCGGGAGCGGTTGCGGGTGGTGTCATAGAAGGCCCAGCGGCACTCGTCGTCGGTGCAGGCCTTGAGCCGCGGCCAGGCGCCTTGCGCCTGGAGGCGCTCGATCGCCAGCAGGAGACGGGCCTCGAAGCCGGTCAGGTCGGAGCGGGCGGGGGCGATCTCGATCGTCCCCTCGGGCGAGAGGGTGGTGCGGTAGCGGCTGCGCTCGGCGGCCTCGCGCAGGGGCCGCAGCTCGGCGTCCCCGGCGGTGCCGCCGTTGTGGGTGGCCAGGAGCGCCCGCAGGGACTCGCGGAGGTCATGGACGCGGGAGACGTCCTCGGGGTCCGGAGCGGCGATCAGCTCGCCAGTCCTCTCAGCGATCCAGTCCGCCAGCTGCCCCGGCTCGGCGATCGAGTCGGTCCCGTCCTCGAGGTCGCACGTGTTGACGAAATCGACGAGGAGGTCGACCTCGGCCGCGAGCGCTGCTTTGTTAAGCCCGTTTGACACCAGCTATCTAGTTTAGCTAGTGTTTGCTACACCGGCAAACGCATTTAGCCGGTGTCTACAACCGCCACCGAGGAGGGCACCATGAGATTCCTCGCCAACATCGCCATCGCCAACGCCGCCGAGTCGCAACGACGCCTCCGCGAGGTCGCCGCCCGCGAGCGCCAGGTCCGCCGGCGCCCGCGCTAGCCGAGTTCGATCACGCCGAAGAGGAGCAGCAGGACCAGCGTCACCACGGCCGAGACCAGCAGCGAGCCGGCGCAGCCGAGATTGTTGGAGAAGAAGAGGAACATCGACTTCCCCTCTACCCCTGGAGCTTCTCCTTCAGTCGCAGCAGGGCGATAACCGTCGTCGCGTCGCGGATCTCCGGCAGGGCCTTCTCGATCTCGGCCAGATCGAGGCGAACGATCTCGATCTCCTCGTCCTCGTCGCGCTCGCCGCTCGCCGGTGACAGCCCCGTCGCCTCGAAGATCGTCACCTTCTCGGTGAGGAAGCCGGGGCTGGGATAGACGACGTGCAGAAGGCTCCAGTGCTCGGCCTGCAGCTCGGCCTCCTCGGCCAGCTCCCGTTGCGCCGCTTCCAGCTCGCCCTCCCCCTCCTTGTCCAACGTCCCCGCCGGTATCTCCAGCAGCCCGTCCTCCTCGACCGCCTCCCGCGGCTGTGCCACTAGGTAGGCGAACTCGTCGTCGTGCGCCAGCACCGCCACGGAGCCGGGGTGCTGAACGATCTCCCGCTCGACCTCGCTGCCGTCGGCGCGCCGGTAGCGCTTGGCGACGAAGTCGACGTGCTTGCCCTCGTAGAGAGGACGGGTGTTGAGGTGCTCCATTCGGGGCACTTCATCAGACTGGACATCCGCTTGCTCGCCTCAAGCCGGCTGGGGAATCGACCGAGCAAGCACCTGTGAATACCGAGATAGAGCCGCGGCGGGTTGCGGGACAGCACGTCCGAGCCGAAGCGAGCCGACGCGGGTGGCTGCGGTTCCTCGGCGGCAGGTTCAAGCGCGACCACGGCGCTTGGGCGCGGGGAGCCGAAGGGGAGGAGATCGTCGGCGAGATCCTCGAGGGCCTCCTCGCAGACGGCTGGCAGGTGATTCACGACGTCTCCTTCGGGAGGGGGAACATCGACCACATCGTCGTCGGGCCGGGAGGCCTCTTCACGGTGGAGACGAAGAGTCGCCGCGGCCGTCTCCTCCTCGACAACCTCGAGCCGAAGATGCTCGCGCAGGCCTACGCCGAGATGAAGACGCTGGAGAAGATCACCGGCATGGAGGTCCAAGCGCTGCTCGTCTTCAGCCACGCCTACGTGATCGACAGGGTCCCGGCCAAGCGCCGTGGCGTCACCATCCTGCCCGCACGGATGCTCGCCGGGTACTTCTCGCGGCAGCGACCGACGATGTCGGTCGAGCAGGCCGACGAGATCTACGACCGCCTCTGCCTGGCGGTCGGACAGCCGCCCTCGCCCTGAGTCAGCTCGAGGTCGGGAAGTTCATCGAGCCGGCGTCGCCGGGGCCGGTGGCGTTGGTCTCGGGCCAGCGGGCGGTGATCGCCTTGCCGCGGGTGTAGAAGCGGACGCCCTCGGGGCCGTGGACGTGGTGGTCGCCGAAGAGCGAGTCCTTCCAGCCGCCGAAGGAGTAGAAGGCCATCGGCACCGGGATCGGGACGTTGACGCCGATCATCCCGACCTCGACCTCGCGCTGGAAGCGGCGCGCCTCGTAGCCGGAGCCGGTGAAGATGGCGGCGCCGTTGGCGTAGGAGTTGCGGTTGATCAGCTCGATCGCCTCGTCGAGGTCGGCGCTGCGAACGACCGAAAGCACCGGGCCGAAGATCTCGTCGGTGTAGACCGACATCTCCGGCTCGACCCGGTCGATCAGCGTCGGTCCGACCCAGAAGCCGCCGCCGTCGACCTCGAGCTCGCGGCCGTCGACGGTGACCTGCGCCCCGGCCGCGGCTCCCTGGCCGATGTAGTCGACGATCCGCTCGCGCGCCTGCGGCGTCACCACCGGGCCCATCTCCGAGCTCGGGTCGAGACCGGGGCCGACCTCGATCCCACGCGCCCGCCGGGCCACCTCCTCGACCAGCTCGTCGGCGACCTCGCCGGCGGCGACGGCGACCGAGATCGCCATGCAGCGCTGCCCGGCCGAGCCGAAGCCGGCGGTGGCGAGCTGGTCGGCGGCGTAGCCGAGGTCGGCGCCGGGAACGACGACCGCGTGGTTCTTCGCCCCGCCCAGCGCCTGCACCCGCTTGCGATTCTCGGTCGCCCGCGCGTGGACGTAGGAGGCGATCGGGGTCGAGCCGACGAAGGAGACCGCGGCGATGTCGGGGTGGTCGAGGAGGGCGTCGACCGCGACCTTGTCGCCGTGGACGACGTTGAAGACCCCGTCCGGCAGGCCCGCCTCGGCGTAGAGCTCGGCGACCAGGTTCGAGGCCGAGGGGTCGCGCTCGGAGGGCTTGAGGACGAAGCTGTTGCCGCAGGCGATGGCGACCGGGTGCATCCACATCGGCACCATCGCCGGGAAGTTGAACGGGGTGATGCCGGCGCAGACGCCGAGCGGCTGGCGGAAGGAGAAGGCGTCGACGGTGGTCGAGACCTGGTCGGAGTACTCGCCCTTCAGCAGCTGCGGGATGCCGCAGGCGAACTCGACCACCTCGAGGCCGCGGAGGACCTCGCCCTTCGCGTCCTCCAGCACCTTGCCGTGCTCGGAGGAGACGATCCGCGCCAGCTCCGCGACGTTGGCGTTCAGCAACTCGCGGAAGGCGAACATCACCTTGGCGCGGCGGCTGAGCGAGGCCTCCGACCAGTCCACGAAGGCCGCGCGCGCCGCCGCGACCGCGGCGTCGACGTCGCTGGGCTCCGCCAGCAGAACCTCCGCCTGCCGCTCGCCCGTCGCCGGGTCCCAGACAGGGGAGGTGCGGGATGAAGAACCCTGCGTCTCCTCGCCGCCGATCCGGTGTCGGATCGTCCGTTTCGCCGTCACCGCGCTCACCGATTCATTGTGACGCGACCGGCGTCAGCGGCCCTTGGCCGCTGAGTACAGAGATCGCGTTGCGGGCCGCCAGCTCGGCCATCGCCGTCCGCGTCTCGACCGTGGCCGAGCCGAGGTGCGGGACGAGGACGACGTTGTCGAGCTCCAGCAGCGCCGGCTCGACCTGCGGCTCGCGCTCGAAGACGTCGAGTCCGGCGGCGGCGATCCGCCCCTCGGCCAGCGCCGCCGCCAGCGCCGGCTCGTCGACGACCGGCCCGCGGGCGGCGTTGACCAGGACCGCGCTCGGCTTCATCGCCGCCAGCTCGGCGGCGCCGAGGAGGTGGCGCGTCTCCGGGGTCAGGGGGACGTGCAGGCTGACGACGTCGGAGGTGGCGAGCAGTTGCTCGAGCGGCAGCCGCTCCGCCCCCAGCGCCGCCTCGACCTCGGCCGGCGCCGGGTGGCGCGAGTGGTAGGCGACGTCCATCCCGAAGGCGCGCGCCCGCGCCGCCACCTTGCGGCCGATCCCGCCGAGGCCGACGATCCCCAGCCGCTTGCCCTGCAGGCCGGTGCCGAGCATGAACCCCATCCCCCAGCTCCAACCGCGGCCGGAGCGGACGAGGCGGTCCCCCTCGGCGATGCGCCGCGTCGCCGCCAAGATCAGGGCCAGGGTCAGGTCGGCGGTCGCGTCGTCGAGCACCCCCGGGGTGTTGGTGACCGTCACCCCGCGCCGCGCGGCCGCCTCGAGGTCGACGTTGTCGAAGCCGACGGCGACGTTGGCGACGCAGCGCAGTTGCGGCCCCGCCGCGTCGAGCAGCTCGTCGTCGACGCGGTCGTGGAGCAGGGTCAGGACCGCGTCGGCGCCGGCGACGAGCCCGAGCAGGTCCGGCCGCGGCAGCGCCTCCTCGCGATCGTCGAGTCGCAGCTCCCCGGCCTCGCGCAGCAGCTCCAGAGCGGGGTCCGGCAGCCGGTTGGTGACCGCAAACGTCGAGCCGGACAATTAAGGCCCCCGAAGCGCCGGGTTTTCAAGAGCGCGTCGGGGGCCGGAGAAATACATGAAGCGCAAAAAGCGCTCCTCCGTTTTCCCAGGGTGGCGCCCGTGTGTCAATGCGGTACGAATGACTACCTCGTGAGGTGCCATGGGGCACCGTACAACGGTGTCACCCGGCGTCGGGCTTCAGCACGACCAGGCAGAGGTCGTCGCGGATCGGCCGGTCGGCCCAGGCCAGGATCGCCCGCTCGACCTCCCCCACCATCGGCCGGGCGGCGAGCCCGGTCAGCGGCGCCAGGATCCCCCGCAGGCCCTCCAGGCCGAGCATCTCCCTGCCGCGGCGGACGTCGGTGGCGCCGTCGGTGTAGACCACGAGACCTTCGCTGTCGGCGACCGAGGTCTCGGTGTTCTCCAGCTCCAGCCGCTCTTCGGCCCCGAGCAGGAAGGTCGAGCCTTCGGCCGGCAGCTCACGCAGCTCGGGTAGGCGCAGCGGCGGCGGGTGCCCCGCCCGCGCCCAGCAGATCGTTCCCTCGCGCCGATCGAGTCGCACGCAGAGCGCGCTGACCAGCTGCTGCCGGCGCCCCCGGCGGCCGGCCAGGGCCGAGTTGGCGAGCCGCAACAGCTCGGCCGGGTCGCTGGTGCTGGCGGCGAAGGCGGCGAGCTGGGCGCGGACGAAGGTGGCGAGGCGGGCCGCCTCGGGGCCGTGGCCGACAACGTCGCCGACGATTGCGACCGCGGAGCCGTCGGGCCCGTTGGTGAGCAGGTAGAAGTCGCCGGAGACGCCGAGTTCGGAGGGGACGAAGGCGGCGCCGGCGTCGACGCCGGCGAGGTCCGGCAGGGCGGTGGGGGTCAGCGCCGCCCGGATCGCCTCCAGTTCCTCCGCCGAGTGCTCGAGGGCGCGGAGCCGCCTGGCGAGCGGGTCGACGATCACCGCGACGCCGAGCAGGAAGACACCGCGGATCGCAGCCGCGACGCCGAAGTCGGGAACCGGGTGAATCGCGTTCCCGACCGCGTAGAGCCCGATGCAGAGGGCCGCTGCCAGGAGGCCGGCTCGCCTCCCGAACCACCAGGTCGAGATCCCTACGGGGATCGAGTAGAAGAAGGCGATGCCGCTGGCTGCATCGGCGACGGAGAGCCAGGCGAAGAAGACGGCCAGAACCGCGACGAGGATCCAGGCGATGCGAGCGGTTCGCGATAGGCCACCGGGCAAAGTGGGCGGACCTTACATCAGGCCCGCCCCAAGCTCGGTCGGAGGATCAGTCGCTCAGTACCACTTGCCGCGGGCGAAGCCGCCGAATGCGATCAGACCGATCAAGGCGATGATCACTCCGAGCAGGACGCTCCAGACAAGTGCCACCACGATGCCGATGATGACGAGGATGCCCCCTACCGAAATACCGCCGATGCCGGCGTCCCTCTTGTCTGCTCTGGTGTTCATCTGCTCCTCCGATAGTCGGTTCTTTTGGACGACTGGTGTCTTCCAAATACCCCGGGAGGGCCGATCTCACTCCGGTTCCGGGGCCTCCTCGCCCGGCCAGGAGCCGGTCAGCTTCGCGAACGAGCTGCGGCTGCCGTGGTCGACGAGGCCTTTGACGAGGCGGAAGATCGCCCCCTCGACGGCCAGCGCCGCGACCAGCTTCGGCCAGGAGAATTCGCGGTGCTCGGGCTTCGGCGGCTCTTCTTCGTCGATCAGGCCCCAGACCTGTTCGAAGACCTTCTTGCCGAGCATCCCCGCGACAAATCCGAGGACGATGCTGATCGGGGCGAAAATGAGCTTCATTCGTCGGGGCCTCCCTACGGTCAGGTGGTCTTCTGGTCCTTCGGCTCGTCGCGCGGCTCGAGCTGGATCTCTTTCTCGGCGCGGGGGCGCCCTTCCTCGATCTCGGCGCTGCGCTCGCGCTCGGCGTTGAGCTGGTGGCCGAAGAGGATCGCAAGGTTGGTGATCCAGAACCAGAGCAGCAGGACGACGAGGCCGGCGAGGGTGCCGTAGGTCTTGTCGTAGGAGCCGAAGTTGGCGACGTAGAGGGCGAAGAGGGCCGAGGCGAGCGCCCAGACGACGATCGCGACCAGGGCGCCCGGCGTCACCCATTTGAAGCCGCGGAGCTTCACGTTCGGGGTCGTGTAGTAGAGGACGTCGACCATGAGGATGAAGATCGCCGCCATCACCGGCCACTTGGCGACGTTCCAGACGTCGACCGCGGTGCCGCTGAGGCCAACCGGCCCGGCGACCGCTTCGACGACCGGGCCGGTGAGGACGAGGCCGATGGCGAGCAGCGCCATCATCACGATCATCGCCAGGGTGACCGCGATCTGCAGGGGGCGCAGCTTCCAGAACGGGCGGCCCTCGGGGGTCTCGTAGATGATGTTCGAGGCACGGGTGAAGGCGCCGACGTAGCCGGACGCCGACCAGAGGGCGGCGCCGAGGCCGAAGACGAAGGCGAAGCCGGCGGCGCTCTGGTTTTCGGTGACCGACTTGATCGGCCCTTCGAAGGTTTCGGCGGCCGAGGAGGGGCCGAGTTCCTCGATGATCTCGGTCAGCTTCGCGGTCGTCGTCTGCGGGTCGCCGAAGATCCCGATCAGCGAGACCATCGCGATCAGCGCCGGGAACAGCGCCAGCAGGCCGTAGTAGGTGAGCGCCGCCGCCCAGTCGCTGAGGTTGTCCTCCTGGAACTCGGTCAGCGTCCGCTTCAGGGTCGAGGGGAGTCCGGACTTCGCGGCCGCGCCCTCGGGCTTGTAGTCGCGCCGAACCCCGTTTCCCTCCATACCGGCTACCTGCCCGTTCCCCCGCCCTCCTAATCCCACGCCCCAACCCGGCGTCGTTTCCAACCTTTTCCCCGCCCTAGGGATGAAAAGGTTGGAAACGATCTTCAGATTTGCGGTAGTTGCTGCTCTTCGCTGAGGAGGGGCGCGAAGAGGTCGCCCTTGGCGGCGACGCGGTCGAGGACGGCGGCGTGGTCGAAGACGAGCCGCTCGGCCTCGCCGCCCTCCAGGGCAGAGGCGACCTCGTCCCACTCGAGCGGGGTCGAGACCGTAGGCCGCGCTTTCGCCCGCAGCGAGTAGACGCAGATCGTCGTCTTGTGGCGGTCGTTCTGGCTCCAGTCGATCAGCACCTTGCCCGGGCGCTTCGCCTTCGACATCTGCGAGACGACGCGGTCGCCGAACTTCCGCTCCAGGGTCTCGGCGACCGCTTTCGCGAACGGCTTGGTCTGGGCGTAGGTGACCTCGGAGTTGAGCGGCACGTAGACCTGCATCCCCTTCGATCCCGAGGTCTTCGGGTAACAGGCGAGCCCCAGCGCCTCGAACATCCCCCGCAGCCAGACGGCGACCTGGGCGCAGTCGAGGACGTCGGCGGGGGCGCCGGGATCGAGGTCGAAGACGAGCGAGGTCGGCCGCTCCATCTCTTCGCAGCGCGCGAGCGAGGTGTGCATCTCGATGTCGGCGAGGGTGGCGAGCCAGATCAGGGTCGGCAGGTCCTCGACCACGCAGTAGTCGATCTCGCCCTTGTGGGTGTCGCTCCAGATCGAGGCGGTGCCGACCCACTCGGGCCGGTGGCCAGGGCAGCGCTTCTCGTAGAAGTGCTTGCCCTCGACCCCGTTCGGATACCGCTTCAAGGTCAGCGGCCGCCCGCGCAGGTGCGGCAGCAGCACCTCGCCGATTCGCGCGTACCAGTCGATCAGCTGCCCCTTCGTGAACCCGGTCTCCGGGTAGAGGACCTTGTCGAGGTTGGACAGTTCCAGCTCGCGGCCCTCGACCGTGACCGCCGCTTTGCCGCGCGGCCGCTTCACCGCGGTCGCCGTCAGCGACTCCGTCGGCGGCTCGGCCGCCCGCTCCAGCACCACCTCGGTCGCCGGCTTGTCCTCGCGCAGGCCTTTGTAGGCGCCGTGGCGGACCATGCCCTCCTTGGTGAGCTCGCGGAACTCGACCTCGGCGACCAGGCAGGGCTCGACGAAGCGGGCGCCCTGCGGCGGTTTCGGTCCGGCGCCGAACGGGCTCTCCCCGCGCTCCAGCTCCGCCAGCCGCGCGGTCAGCGCCGCCAGCTCCCCCTCGCTGAACCCGGTCCCGACCTTGCCGCCGTAGCGCAGCACCCGCTCGCTGCCCTCGCCCTCGAAGTAGCCGACGAGGAGCGCCCCGAGCTGACTCTTGCGGCGGCCTTCGCCGGGAGTCCAGCCGCCGACCACGAGCTCCTGGCGGCTGACGTTTTTCACCTTCAGCCAGGCACCCGTGCGCTTGCCGGGGACGTAGGTGGAGTCGATGCGCTTCAGCATCACCCCCTCCAGGCCCTGCTCCTTGCTCGCCGCCAGTAGCTCCTTCGCGTGCCCGACCGAGTGCCCGGGCGTCTGCCAGCTCTCGCCGTTCAGGTCGAGCCCCGCGAGCAGCTCGCGGCGGCGGACGTAGGGCTCGCCGGTCAGGTCCTCCCCGTCGAGGTAGAGGAGGTCGAAGACGACGTAGACGACGGGGTAACTCTTCATCCGCCGTTTGACGACGTTGGGGTCGGTGTTGTGGATCCGTTGCTGCAGGCGCTCGAAGCTGGGCCTGCCCCCCTCGTCGAAGGCGACGAGCTCGCCGTCGAGGACGGCGTCGTGGGAGCCGAGCGCGCGGGCGATCCGCCGCACCTCCGGGTACTGGGCGGTGACGTCGTTGAGGTTGCGGCTCTCCAGCTCCACCCGGCCGGGCCTGCAGTAGGCGATCGCCCGCACCCCATCCCACTTCACCTCGACCGCCCACCCGTCCTCGTCGCGCGGCAGCTCCGAAAGCCGCGCCAGCATCGGCACCACGTTCTCCGGGAACGGGTCGCGCTCGCGGGCGGGCGGGTCGATGCGGTGGATCATCCAGTCCTTCTCGGCCTTGCCGGCGTGGAAGAGCGCGTAGCGCCCCTGCAGCCGCTCGCCGTGGAACTCGACCATCACTTTGCCCGGCTCCCACTTCTCCAGCTCGTAGGTGCCGGCGTCCCAGATCTTCATCGTCCCGGCGCCGTACTCCCCCTGCGGGATCTCGCCCTCCCAATCGAGATACTCGAGCGGGTGGTCCTCGGTGTGGACGGCCTTGCGGTTTTCCTTCGGGTCCTCGGGGATACCGTTCGGGATCGCCCAGGAGGCGGCGACGCCGTCGTGCTCCAGCCGCAGGTCCCAGTGCAGGCGGCGGGCGCTGTGTTCCTGGACGACGAAGCGCGGCGCCCCCTTCTTCCCGCGGCGGCGCTTGGGCGCCGGCTCGGAGGTCCTACCGAAGTCGCGCTTGCGCCCGTATTCGGCGAGTTGCTCCTTCGTCTTCGTCTTCGGCTTGGACCCTTTTCGCGCTTTCGAAGCCACGCGCTCGCCCTACCCGCGCCAGGCGCGCCAGTACCGGCGCAGGCGGCGGCTGAAGTCCCGCGGGCGCTCGGCGTAGAGGCGGTGGCCGAGGTCGAGGGCGGTGGCGGCGAGCTCCTCCTGGCGGCGGCCGATCGCCGCCTCCAGCGCCCGCGTCTCCTCCTCGCCGAGCCGGCGCTGGCGGAGGTCGGCGCGCAGGAGGGCAAGGTCGTGGTGGTCGCCGAGCGCTTCGGAGAGCCGGTGGGCCTCCTCGGCGCTCGCCCCGAGCGGCCCCGGCCAGGCGGGCGCGAGCAGCAGGTGCGCGTACCAGAGGTCCTTGGCGCGTTTGCGCCACTCGTGCCACGCCTCCTCGTCGTACTCGTCACGGGCGCTGCGCATGCGGCGGCGGCCGCGACGGTAGACCCTGTCGAGGCCAGGGCCGATCGCCTTCCAGGAGTCTCTGATGCCCCAGTCTTCGACGCCGTCGCGGCCGGCTTCGATCAGCTCTACCGCCTGCGCCTCGGCAGCCCGGTCCGGAACGGCGTCGCCGGCGGCGCGGCGGTCGCGATCGAGGATCCGTTCCCAGGCGGCAGTCGCCTCAGCGGGTAGCGCGAGCTCGCCCAGGTCCAGCGCTTGCAGCGTCCCCAGCTTCACCTCGGCGTCGCGCAGCGGCGAGAGCAGCCGGGCGGCGTCGCGGTAGCGGCGGGCTTCTCGCGTGTAGACGGCCTGCGGCAGCTCGTCGCGGAGCAGGCGCAGGAGCGTCCGCAGCTTCTTCAGGTCCTTGCGGGCGCCGTGGATCCCTGCGTCGGCCTCGACCTCGCCGCTCCCGATCGCCCGCAGGCGCTCGGCCGCCTTCCCGGCGCGGCCGGCGGCGATCCGCCGCGCGCCCTCGCCCAGGCTCTCCCCGTAGTGGAAGCGGTAGGAGCGATCTGCGACCTCGGGGCTCATCCCAGGGGAATCGTAGGATGCGCCCCTTGCGAGCGCTCCGCAAAGGCCTGCTTCTCCTCTGCCTGACGGGCTCGCTCGCGGCGGCGGCCACGGCGCCCGCCGGCGCCTCCGAACCGTTCTTCCCGCAGGCCGGCAACGGCGGCTACGAGGTCCACGACTACTCGGTCCGCATCGCCTACCGCGGCGACGGCAGCATCCGCGCCTCGACCGCGCTGCAGGCGCTGACCCACCGGCGGCTCGCCCGCTTCACCCTCGACTTCGTCGGGCCAGACGTGCGGGGCGTGCGGGTCAACGGCGCGGCGGCCGGGTGGCGGCGGCGCGGCGGCAAGCTGGCGATCGAGCCGGCGAGCCCGGTGGCGAAGGGGACGGTGCTGGCGGCGACGATCCGCTACGACGGGACGCCGCCGAAGGTCATCGACCCCGACGGCACCGAGGAGGGCTGGTACCGGACCGACGACGGCGTGATCGCAATCGGCGAGCCGCAGGGGACCGCCGCCTGGATCCCCTGCAACAACGTCCCGGCCGACAAGGCCAGCTTCGAGTTCGAGGTGACGGTGCCGCGCGGGCTGAAGGCGGTCGCCAACGGGCGGCTGCGCAGGGTCGAGCGGGTCGGCGGCCGCACGCGCTTCACCTGGGAGGAAGAGGCGCTGATGAGCCCGTACCTCGCGCTCCTCGGGATCGGCCGCGGCCGGCTGATCCGGGGCGAGGTCGGCGACCTCCCCACCTGGACCCTGATCGACCCGCGGATGGAACCGGGCTCGCGGCGGGTGCTGGCGGCGCTGCCGGAGATCGTCCGCTTCCAGGCTCGCCTTTTCGGCGGCTACCCCTTCGACTCCGCCGGCTCGATCGTCGACTTCGCGCCGGGGCTCGGGTATGCACTGGAGAGCCAGAGCCGCCCGATCTACGCCTTCGTCCCCGACCGCACCACGGTCGTCCACGAGACCGCCCACCAGTGGTTCGGCGACTCGGTCGGGCTCGAGCGCTGGCCGCAGATATGGCTGAACGAGGGGCTCGCGACCTGGGTCGAGTGGTACTACGCCGAGCTGCACGGAGGGCCGAGCGCGGCGGCGCTGTTCCGGGAGCTGCTCCGCACGCCGGCCTCGAAGAAGACGTTCTGGAACCCACCGCCGGGGCGCCCCGGAAGCGCCAAAGGGCTCTTCCGGCCCTCGATCTACGTGCGCGGCGGGATGGCCCTGCAGGCGCTGCGGGAGAAGATCGGGACGACGGCGCTGCTGAGGATCTTGCGGCGCTGGGCGGTCGACCATCGCTTCGCCAGCGCCACCATCGAGGAGTTCGCCGGGCTCGCCGAGGAAGTCTCCGGCCGCGAGCTCGACCCGTTCTTCCACCGCTGGCTCTTCCGCCGCGGCAAGCCGTGACGGTGCGGCTGCTCGTCGCCCCCGACTCCTTCAAGGGGACCTTCGACGCGAGGACGGTCGCCGAGGCGGTCGCGGGCGGGGTCGAGGAGGCGGGGGGCGCGGCCGACCGCTGCGTCGTCGCCGACGGCGGCGAAGGGACGATGGAGGTCCTGCTGGAGGCGCTCGGCGGGGAGCGGCGGACCGTCGAGGTCCACGGCCCGCTGCGACGGCCGGTCGCGGCGAGCTTCGCCCTACTCGGCGACGGGGAGACCGCGGTGGTCGAGGCCGCCCAGGCCTCGGGCCTGACCCTGATCGCCCCATCCGAGCGCGACGCGGTGCGCGCCGACACCTACGGGACGGGGGAGCTGATCGCCGCGGCGATCGCGGCCGGGGCGCGGAAGGTGCTGGTCGCGGTCGGCGGCAGCGCCACCACCGACGGGGGCATGGGGGCGATCGCGGCGCTGCGGGAGGGCGACGCGCTGGACGCGGCGACGCGGATCGAAGTCCTCTGCGACGTCACGAGGCCCTTCGAGCAGGCGGCCGCCCTGTTCGCGCCGCAGAAGGGAGCGGGCGCGAAGGAGGTCGAGTACTTGGGCGAGCGGCTGGAGTCATTTGCGGCGCAGCTGCCGCGCGACCCGCGCGGAGTCCCGATGAGCGGTTGCGCCGGTGGGCTCTCGGGCGGTCTCTGGGCCCATGGCGCACGGCTGCGGCCCGGCGCCGCCTTCGTGCTCGAGGCGATCGGCTTCGACGATCGCCTCCTCGCGGCCGACGCCGTCGTCAGCGGCGAGGGGCGCCTCGACTCGCAGAGCCTCGAAGGCAAGGTGGTCGGCGAGGTCGGCGCCCGTTGCGGGCGCCTCGGCAGGCCGCTGCACCTGGTCGTCGGCGAGGACGCGCTCGCGATCGAGCCGCCCGCCGCGATCTCCTCCGTTTCCCGGGCAAGATCTCTGGAGGAGATGCGGCGGGCGGGTTTCAGACTGGCGAGCTCTCGCTAGCCGGTCTTGGTGACTTGGAGAAGCGGCGCAACCCTTTCGGATCCATGAATCGCCACGGACTCCTCACCCCCTTTCCCAGAGCCACGCGACGGCTTTGCCCAACCCGTCGCTGTGCCGTCCGCGACATTAGTGGAGATTCCTCCACCAATGGAGATTGCTTCTTGGTTTAGAACCCAAATTCCGCCGGCAACGTCCTTTGATGTGAATAACCTTGAACGGTCGCGGGATCTCAACGAACGTCGGGAGAGGGCAATGGCCGAGAAACAGCAGCGGCGTAAGGACAACCGTCGAAACGGAAACGGGCGCTGCGAGGCGGACGGAACTCTCCTCAAGGCGCTCTCGCACCCGGTGCGCGCCCGGGCGCTGACGGTCCTCAACCAACGGGTCGCCAGCCCCAGCGAACTGGCCGCCGAGCAGGGGGAGCCGGTCGGCTACGTCGCCTACCACGTGCGCGTCCTCCGCGAGCTGGGGATGATCGAACTGGTCAAGACCCGCCAGGTCCGCGGCGCCACCGAGCACTTCTACCGCAGCACCGCGCAGACCTACCTCGACGACGAGGTCTGGGGAAGGCTCTCCCCCGGCTCGCGGGCGGGCATCAGCATCGCCAACCTGGGAGTCCTGAACAACGCCATCCGCGAGGCACTCGAAGCCGGCACCTTCGACTCCCGTACCGACCGCCACCTCAGCAACGTCAGCCTCGACCTCGACGAGGAGGCCTGGCGCGACGCCAACGCGCTGCTGAACGAGTGCCTCGAGGGACTGATGCGGATCGGCGGCGAGAGCGAGGCCCGCGGCCGGAAGGGGACAGTCCGCGCCACCTTCGGCCTGATGGGCTTCGAGTCGCCGGCTTAGGCAGCGCGGGCTGTCGGTCACAGCGCTGGTGCGGCCGCACGGAAGGTCTGACAAGACTGGAAGGGCCGGGATCTTCCCGGGCCCTTCCAGTTAATGCCAAGCCTATGACTGGCTCGGACTATTCACGGATCGTTAATTTACCGTGAGAGTGATGGCACCATTACCGGTGACATCGGTGTTGCCATTGTAAGTGGAGTTATTTGTGACGCCCGTGCCAGACAGCGGGCACAGTCCATTGTCTTTCGTCACCTCCGCAACGAGACCGGTAACTGCCGCAACCACGCGGACGTCTCCGGCCACTGGCGTGTTATTGAGAAAACTCAGGGTGCCCTTGAGATTTTGACTCTCAACATGGACCTCGCATTCCGAGCCGAAGACCGATGAGAACACCCTGATGTCGCCATTGTTAGGCAGCGAATTGACGTTACTATTATTCGTGCAGACGATGCTGATATTGGACGCAGGGGGCGATGCACCGGTGGTAGCGTCAAATCTGTACGTGCAGGTACCCATATTGACGCTCGCAGACGCGAACCCAAAGGCGGTGCAATTGCTGTAAGACGCAACCACAGTGGTAACCGTATTCGCCGGCGTGGTCAGGCCATTCCTGGTGAAATTCGCCACATTGCATTCGACAGCCTGGCCGTCGACTTTGAAGGCGTGTTTCCCATTCTGCGAGCCGAAGAGATCGACCGGCGAGCTGCTCGACTGGTAGTTGGCCGACGCGGCGGAAGCCATCATGGCCGACATCGCCAGCACGGCCACGAGGGCCAGGGTGAGTTTGGTCAACTTCATGTCTCTTCTCCTTGATCCGGCGCCAAGCACCGATTCCGTTGCGTTATGGCTGCGACCTATGAGCCGCTGCTATGTGTAGTAGCGGACTTCGTCTAACCCGTCAAGGACCTTTGAGCGACCCGCAGTGGCCGATGTATCGCTTCCTCTCTAACAAAGAGGGCCGGGATCTCTCCCGGCCCTCCCAGTGGAGCCAGGCCTATGGCCGGCTCGGACCACTCACGACTGGTTAATTAACCGTGAGATTGATGGAACTATCGCCGGTCACGTCGGTGTTGCCATTGTAGGTGGCGGTATTGGTGACACCGGTACCGGCCAGCGGGCAGACCCCATTATCTTTGGATATCTGCGCGGTGAGGCCAGTGACCGCCGCAACAACCCGGACGTCGCCAGAAACCGGGGTGTTATTCAGGAAGGTAAGTTCCGACTTGTTATTTTGGCTCTCGACGTGGACCTCGCATTCTGATCCGAAGACCGACGAGAAGATCCGTGCATCGCCGGTGTTTACCCCTTCATTGTCGTTCGCATTGCTGGTGCATGCGATATCGATATTGGCATTGAAGTTCCAAATTCCATTGACAGTGTCGAAATTGTAGGTGCAGGTACCCATGGTCACGCTGGCGTTAGCGAAGCCGAAAGCGGTGCAATTGGCGTAATTGGCAACTATGTTCTGCACTTCACTGGCCGGCGTGGAGAGCGCTTTCCTGGCGAAATTGGCCACATTGCATTCGACAGCCTGGCCGTCGACTTTGAAGGCGTGTTTCCCATTCTGCGAGCCGGAGAGATCGACCGGCGAGCTGCTCGACTGGTAGTTGGCCGACGCGGCGGAAGCCATCATGGCCGACATCGCCAGCACGGCCACGAGGGCCAGGGTGAGTTTGGTCAACTTCATGATGTTCTCCTTGGTCCGGCGATGAGCGCCGGTTGAGTTATGGCTTGTGCGCGTGTGGCCGGGCCATTAGCTCTAGCAGCCTGACCCTGAATAGTCAAGAAGAATCCGGTGATAGATGTGGTGACGCTCGCCGGTCAACTCTGCCTCAGCGACCTAGTACAGCCTCGAGCTCGGTCAGCTGCAGCTCGATGCCAGCGGTGACGCCGTCGCAGAGTTCGTGCACGCCGGGGTCGGCGATGCGGTAGAGCGAGCTGGTGCCGCGCTTGCGGCGGGAGACGAAACCCTCGGCGAGCAGGGCGGCGAGATGCTTGGAGATGTTCTGCTGGGAGGCGCCCAGCGCCTCGGTGATCTCCCCCACCGAGGCCTCCTCGGTGTTGCGCAGGTGGTCGAGGATCCGCAGCCGGGTGGGGTCGGCGAGGGCCCGGAAGCGCTTGGCGATCAGCTCCGCGGCCTCGGGGTTGAGGGGGCTCTGCACGTGCTTGTTGGCTCGTCGCGCCATCGGTGTTATTGTACCTTGTACAACTGTTAAGTTGTGTAGCTGTGAACAAGTAGATTGGAGGATGCGATGACTGCCGACACCAGAGCGCCAGGCTCACTCGGACCGATCGGGCGACTTGGGCGCCTTGCCGCCACCCATCGCGGCGCGGTCTTCGCGGTCTGGGCGCTGCTCGCGGTCGGACTCGGCTTCCTCGCCCCGCGGGTGGAGACCGCGCTCTCCGGCGCCGGCTGGGAAGACACCGGCTCGGAGTCCGTCGCGGTCCGCCACCAGGTCGACAGCGCCTTCGGCGGCGCCGGGGCCTATGGCCTCCAGGTCGCCGTCCACTCCGAGCGCCAGACCGTCTCCGGCCCGGCCTTCCAGCGCTCCCTGGCGGCGGTCGAGCGAACCCTCGCCGCCGACCCCGCCGTCGGCCGCGTCGTCCCGCCGCAGCCGGGCGTCTCGATCTCCCGCGACGGCCGCACCGCAGTCGTCCGCGCGACCGCCGCCGCCGACCCGAACGAGATGGTCGCCGCCGCCGGCGATCTCAAGGACGAGGTCGCCGCGGCAACGGCCCCCGGCGTCGAAGCGAGCCTCACCGGCGCCGCCGGCATGTGGTCCGACTTCAACGAGGCGAACAAAGAAGCGATGCTGAAGTCAGAGCTCATCTCCTGGCCGGTGACGCTGCTGATCCTCGTCCTCGCCTTCGGCTCGCTCGTCGCCGCCGGGCTGCCGCTGATGCTGACGATCGCCGGCCTCATCCTCTCAGCCGGCGTCCTCTACCTCGGCACGCTGATCTCGCCGATCTCGATCTGGGCGATGAACTTCGCGCTGATGTTCGCCCTGGCGCTGGGCATCGACTACGCCCTCTTCGTCGTCATGCGGTTCCGTTCCGCTCTCTTCGGCCAGCGCCTCTCACCGACCGACGCGGTGGCCGCGACGATGGACACCGCCGGCAAGGCGGTCCTCTTCTCCGGCCTGACCGTGATCGTCTCACTGGCGGCGGTGCTGTTGGTGCCGAGCCCGGCCTTCCGCTCGGTCGCCCTGGGGATCATGATCTCGGTTCTCTTCGTCCTCGCCGCGACGCTGACCCTGCTGCCGGCGGTCCTCGCCAAGCTCGGCCCGCGGATCGACAGCCTCGCCCTCCCCTGGGCCCACTCCGGCGAGCACCGCTCGCCCCGCTTCGCCCGCTGGGCGGAGCTGCTCTGGCGGCGGCCGCTCCTCTTCGGCGGGCTCGGCCTGCTCGTGCTCGTGCTCCTGGCGCTGCCGGTCCTCGGCGCCCGCACCGGGATGCCGTCGATCAAGGTCGTGCCGCAGAGCGACCATTCGCGGGTCGGCTACGAGCAGCTGACGGCCGCCTTCGGCCCCGGCGCACCCGGCCTCCTGCAGGTGACGGCGCCCGCCGGCGAGGTGCGGCAGGTCGCCGACCGTCTGCAAGCGGACCGGGGAGTGGCGCTGGCGATGACGCCGCAGCGCGGCGGCGACGGTCTCGCGCTGATCGAAGCGATGCCGACCGCGCCGCCGGCGACCGCCGCCTTCAACGACACCGTGGACCGGCTCCGGACCACGCTGCCCGCGGGGGCGCAGGTCGGCGGCCCGGCGGCCGAGAACCGCGACCTCGAGGCGGCGCTGGCGGCGAAGACGCCGCTGGTGATCGCCATCGTCCTCGGGCTCGGCTTCCTGCTCCTGCTGGTCGCCTTCCAGGCGCCGCTCGTCGCCGCCCTCGGCGTCCTCACCAACCTGCTCTCGACCGCCGCCGCCTTCGGCGTCGCCAAGCTCGTCTTCCAGGACGGCAACCTCAGCGGCCTGCTGGGCTTCGAATCGCAGGGGTTCCTCGACGCCTGGGCGCCGGTCTTCTTCTTCGCGATGGTCTTCGCGATCGCGATGGACTACACCGTCTTCCTCCTCTCCTCGGCGCGCGAGCACTGGGAGCGCACGCACGACGCCCGCGAGGCGATGGTCGGCGGCCTCGCCCACTCCGGCCGCGTCATCCTCGCCGCCGGTGGCGTCATGGTCGCCGTCTTCTTCACCTTCGCCCTCTCCGGCCCCCTGCCGCCGAAGGAAATGGGCGCGATCCTGGGGGTCGCCGTCCTCCTCGACGCCTTCCTCGTCCGCCTGCTGCTGGTGCCGGTGCTGCTGCGCCTGACCGGGGGCGCGGCCTGGTACCTGCCGAGGTGGCTCGCCCGGCTCCTCCCCGACGTCAGGTTCGGCCGCGGCGAGAGGGCCGCGCCGGCGACCGAGCCGGCGGCGGAACCTCGCGAGCCCGCCGGCTACCCGACGTAGGCCTCCCTCACCCCTTCGGGGTGCAGGGGCGGGTCACCGTACCCGTCAGCCGGGTGCCGTCAGCGAAGGCGGCGGTTCCCCGCGCCTGCAGCTTCCCGTCGGTACAGGTCGCCTTCACGATCCCCTTGTTCAGGGTGAGCGTGAAGAAGATCGGTGAGCCGCTGCCGCCGGCGATCTTCGGCACGGTCGCCACGGACTCCAGCCCGTAGCGCCCTTTCTTGATCTTCTTGACTTTGACCGTGGTGACCACCGCCGCCGTCACCGGCGCGGTGATGAAGGCGTGAACGAAGAAGGTGGTGACTCCGCCCTTGGCGCCGCCGTTGAAAGCGAGCAGTTCGCTGTGGGCGATGATCGCCGGCTGTTCGGGGAACTTGATCTCGACGTCGGTCTTGCCGCTGCCGATCAGAGCCGGGCCGCACACCTTGCGGGCGGTTCTGCTGTCGACGGACTGAAGCTGCCCCGACTTGCAGGTGGGGATCCCCTTGACGTCGATCTGACCGTGCTTGTCGCCCTCGATGACGAATTCCCTCAAGGCGGGCGGATGCGGTTCCGCCGGGTCGATCGACCTGATTTTGGCCGCGACGTTGAAATTGATCGGCGTCGGCTTCTTCTTCGACAGCGCCTTCGGCGAGAAGCCGCCGTTGTATTCGACTTCGAGATTGCCGGCCCTGACCACCTCCCACTTGGCGGCCAGCGCCACTCCGGCGACTACCAGTACCAGCGCCGCGATGACAGCGGCGAACCCCGTTGACATTCCCCACAGCTTCTTCATCGACTACCTCCCGCGAAGGAACCTATGCGCAAATCGTCAAATGTCAATTTGACACAGAGGTTCTTCATTCAGACCGGGTAAAGGCAGAAGAGCCGGGATCGCTCCCGGCCCTTCTGTCCAACTCATGCAATGACTGATCAGACCCTGGTCGTACCTATCCGACTTCGAGATTGACTCCCGCCGGACCGGTGACGCCGAATTCGCCACTGTAAGTGACGTTATTGACGGTCCCGGTGCCACTCAGCGGGCAGAACCCATTGTCTACGGTCTTCACTGCGGTGAGGCCGCTGAATGCGGCTTTGACGAGGATGTCGCCCGTTACCGGACTGTTATTCACGAACGTCAGCGTGCCTTTGTCTTTTTGACTGGCGATCTGAACGACGCATTCGCCGCCGAACACCATCATGATCAAGATGATGGGGCCATTACCACTTTCGATTGTGCCATTGCCACCCGTATTGCTGCCGCATGCGATATCGGAATTGGCGGTAAGGCCGGCATTGGGCGTATCGAAATTGTAGGTGCAGGTGCCCATATTGACGGACCCCCCTCCGAAGCCGAACGTCGTGCAGCTACTGTAGGAGGGGACGACGCCCAGTACTTCATTGGCCGGCGTCGCCAGCCCATTCTTGGTGAAGGTCGCTTCGGTGCAACTCGCACTCTGACCGTCGACCGTCCATACCTGTTTACTGGCCTGGCTCCCGGTGAGGTTCACCGGCGAGCTGCTGGATTTGTACTGGGCTGCCGAAGCGGCGGAGACGCCGGCGAAGGCAGTGAGGGCCGTGATCGCCGTGATGGCGAGGACGAGCTTGGTCAACTTCATGAGCTTTCTCTCCCTTGGTCCGGCGGTGTCAGCGCCGGTTGCTTTCTGGCTGCGGCCCTGAGGCCGCGAGGATAAGCACTACCAGGGAGATACCTAAATAGTCAAGAGATCTTGGGTGGTCGTGGTGGTGGGAGACTGGCCCCGATGCGAGTCCTGGCCATCGTCCACCAGCGCGACGCCGGTCCCGGGGTGTTCACCGAGGCGATCCGCGAGGCCGGGGCCGCGCTCGACGAGTGGACGCCGGCCGAGCGGCCGGAGCCGCCGGCCGACCCGCTCGGCTACGACGCCGTCTTGGTCCTCGGCGGGGCGATGAACGTGGACGAAGGGGAGCGGCACGGGTGGATCGTCGAGGAGGTGGCGCTGCTGCGCGAGCTGCTCGAGCGGGAGGTGCCGCTGATGGGCCTCTGCCTCGGCGGCCAACTGCTGGCGCAGGCCGCGGGCGCCGAGCCGCGGCGGGCGACGCGGCCGGAGATCGGCTGGCACCGGGTCGAGGTGACGGCGGAGGGAGAGGGCGACCCGCTGGTCGGACCCCTCGCACCCTCCTTCGAGGCCCTCCAGTGGCACAGCTATGAGTTCCCCCTTCCGGTCGGCGGGGTCGCCCTGGCCCGCAGCGAGGTCTGTCTTCAGGCCGCCCGCCTCGGCGAGCGCGCCTGGGCGCTGCAGTTCCACCCCGAGGTCAGCCGCGCCGACGCCCTGCACTGGGTCGACGACTACGAGGCCGACCCGGACGCGATCCGGATCGGCATCGACCCGGCGGTGCTCGGCCCCGAGACCGAAGCGAAGATCGGCGCCTTCAACCAGCTCGGCCGCGGCCTCTGCGGCCGCTGGCTCGAGCTCAGTCGACCTGGACCGGGGTGAGATAGGCGGCGGAGAGGCCGCCGTCGACGAGGAAGGTGCTGGCGGTGACGAAGGTCGAGTCGTCGCCGGCGAGGAAGAGGGCGGCTTTGGCGATCTCCTCCGGCTCGCCGAAGCGGCCCATCGGAATGTGGACGAGGCGCTTGGCGGCCCGCTCCGGGTCCTTGGCGAAGAGCTCCTTGAGGAGGGGCGTGTTGACCGGTCCCGGGCAGAGGGCGTTGACGCGGACGCCGCGGTCGGCGAACTCGACGCCGAGCTCCCGCGAGAGGGCGAGGACGCCCCCCTTGGAGGCGGTGTAGGAAATCTGGCTGACGGCGGCGCCCATCGTCGCGACGAAGGAGGCGACGTTGATCACCGAGCCGCCACCCCCCGCGAGCAGGTGCGGGATCCCGTGCTTGCAGCAGAGGAAGACGCTGCGCAGGTTGACGTCCTGGACCCGCTGCCAGGAGTCGAGCGAGGTCTCCAGAATCGAGCCGTCGTCGGTCGGGTTGATGCCGGCGTTGTTCATCAGCACGTCGATGTGGCCGAACTCGTTCTCGACCCGTCGGAAGGCTTCGACGACCTGACCCTCGTCGGAAACGTCGGCCTCGATGGTCAGGTCTCCCTCGGCCTCGGTCGAGAGGTCGACCCCGACGACCGTCGCCCCCTCGGCCGCGAACAGCCGTGCCGACTCGGCGCCGATCCCGCTCGCCGTCCCGGTGATGACGCAGACCTTCCCCTCCAGCCTTGCCGCCATGGTCAGCCTCCTTCGGTCGCGTAGTAAACGTTCTTGACGTCGGTGTAGTGCTCGAGCGCGTCGGGGCCGAGCTCACGGCCGACGCCGGACTGCTTGAAACCGCCGAAGGGGGTGGAGACGCGGACCGAGGTGTTGGAGTTGATCGAGATCACCCCGGTGTCGACGGCTCGCGCCACCCGCAGCGCCCGCGCCCCGTCCCGGGTCCAGATCGAGCCGGAGAGGCCGTAGATCGTTTCGTTGGCGAGGCGAATCGCGTCGGACTCCGAGTCGAAGGGGATGACGCAGGCGACCGGGCCGAAGATCTCCTCGGCGGCGGCGCGGTCGTCGTTGGCGACTGGCGCCAGCACCGTCGGCGGAAACCAGTAGCCGGGGCTCTCGGGGGCGCTGCCGCGGATCGCGACGGGCGCATCGTCGGGGACGTAGGAGGCGACAGCGTCGCGCTGACCGGCGGAGATCAGCGGCCCCATCTGGGTCTCCTCGTCGAGGGGGTCCCCGACCGCGATCCCCTCCACCGCCGGCTGCAGCGCCGCGAGGAACTCGTCGAGGGCAGAGCGCTCGACGAGGATCCGCGAGCGCGCGCAGCAGTCCTGGCCGGCGTTGCCGAAGACCGCCATCGGCGCCGCCGCCGCGGCGGCCTCGAGGTCGGAGTCGGCGAAGACGACGTTGGCCGACTTGCCGCCCAGCTCCAGCGTCACCCGCTTGATCGTCGCCGCGGCGCCGGCGGCGATCCCGCGGCCGACCGCGGTCGAGCCGGTGAAGGCGACCTTGGCGACGTCGGGGTGCTCGACCAGGCGCCGGCCGCAGACGCTGCCCGGGCCGGCGACGACGTTCAGCACGCCCTCCGGAAGACCGGCGTCGAGGGCGAGGACCTCCAGCTCCAGCGCCGTCAGCGGCGTCAGCTCCGCCGGCTTGAGGACGACGCAGTTGCCGGCCGCGAGCGCGGGCGCCACCTTCCAGGAGGCGATCGTCAGCGGGAAGTTCCAGGGGACGATCAGGCCGACGACGCCGAGCGGCTCGCGGAAGGTCATGTCGACGCCGCCGGCGACCGGAATCGTCTGCCCGAGCAGCCGCTCCGGCGCGCCGGCGTAGTAGCGGAAGGTCTCGACCACCATCCCGATCTCGCCGCGGGCGTCGCCGATCGGCTTGCCGGCGTTGCGCGCCTCCAGCGTCGCCAGCTCCTCGTGCTTCGCCTCGATCGCGTCGGCGAGGTCGCGCAGCAGCTTCGCCCGCTCATCCGGCGCGACCGCCCGCCAGGCCGGGAAGGCGGCCTTCGCCCGCGCCACCGCCGCGTCCGTCTCCTCGATCCCGGCCCGCGGCACCTCGGCCATCGCCCGCTCGGTCGCCGGCTCGATCACCTCGATCGCGCTCATGAGGCCACCCTGTTGTCGACTTTTGGTCCCCCCTGGGCACCTAAGTCGACACGCGCAGCCTCGACCAGGGCCCCGATCACCTTGCTGCTCTCGTCCTCCTCGGGGTGCCAGACGACGCCGAGGGCGAAATGCTTGCCGGGGAGCTCGACCGCCTCGGGAAGGTCGTCCTCGGCCGACCATCCCGTCACCCGCAGCCCCTCCCCCAGGCGGTCGACGCCCTGATGGTGATGGGACCAGACGACGAAGCTCTCCACGCCCGCCGCCGTACAAGCGAGCGACCCGGGGTCGAGCCGCACGTGGTGCTCGCTGAAGGTTCCGGCGACGGTGCGGTGCGTCTCCGCGCCCAGCGCCTCCGGCAGGTGCTGGACCAGGGTCCCGCCCAGGGCCACGTTCAGCAGCTGCATCCCCCGGCAGATTCCCAGCACCGGTAGGTCGCGCTCGAGCGCCCGCCGCGCCAGCGCCAGCTCGAAGGCGTCGCGGTCGGGCCAGGTCCCCTTCGTCTCCGGGTGCGGCTCAGCGCCATAGCTGGAGGGGTCGATGTCGGCGCCGCCGGCCAGCATCAAGGCGTCGACCCGGTCGAGGAGGGCGTCCGGGTCGGCGACCGCCGCTTCGTCGGGCGGCAGCACGATCGCGATCCCGCCCGCCCGCTGCACGCAGCGCACGTACGCCCGCGGCGCCAGCGTCACCTCGTAGCCGTCCCAGACGCCCCAGGAGACCCGCTCGACCGCGGCGCAGATCCCGATCGCCGGCGCGCCGCTGCCCGCCCCGCCGCTCACAGCCGCTCGAAGCCCCGGTAGCGCTCCCAGTCGGTGACGGCCGCCTCGAAGGCCTCGATCTCGACCCCCGCCCGGTTCAGGTAGTGGTCGACGACCTCGCCGCCGAAGGCCTCCCTCGCGACCTCGCCGGCGGCGAAGGCGTCGCGCGCCTCGTAGACGTTCGACGGCACCCGCGGCTTATCGGACTCGTAGGCGTTGCCCTCGAACGCCTCCTCCAGCGGCAGCTCGGCGTCGATCCCGTGCAGGCCGGCGGCGATCATCGCGCTCAGCGCCAGGTAGGGGTTGACGTCGGCGCCCGGCAGCCGGTTCTCCACCCGCAGCCCCTCGCCGTGCCCGACCACCCGCAGCGAGCAGGTGCGGTTGTCGCGGCCCCAGGCGATCGCGGTCGGCGCGAAGGAGCCCTTGGCGAAGCGCTTGTAGCTGTTGACGTGCGGCGCGTAGAGCAGCGTCAGCTCCCGCATGCAGGCGAGCTGGCCGGCGACAAAGTGCTCGAACATCTCTTGGTCGGCGGCGAAGGCGTTGGCGCCGTCGTCCCCGGCCAGCGAGCAGTGGATGTGGCACGAGTTGCCCTCGCGCTCGTTGAACTTGGCCATGAAGGTGATCGCGTGACCCTCCTGGGCGGCAATCTCCTTGGCGCCGTTCTTGTAGATCGCGTGGTTGTCGGCACACTCCAGCGCGGTGCCATAGCGGAAGTTGATCTCGTGCTGGCCGAGGTTGCACTCGCCCTTCGAGTTCTCAACCTCCATCCCCGCGCCGGCCATCTCGTTGCGGATCCGCCGGATCAGCGGCTCCACCCGCGCCGTCCCCAGCAGCGAGTAGTCGATGTTGTAGAGGTTGGCCGGCTCGAGGTCGTGGAACCCCTTCCGCCAGGCCTCCTCGTAGGTGTTGCGGAAGACGATGAACTCGAGCTCGGTCGCCGCCTTGGCGGTCAGGCCCCGCTCCTCCAGCCGGGCCAGCTGCCGCCGCAGGATCTGCCGCGGCGAGGCGGCGACTTCGCGGCCGTCGCCCCACTGCACGTCGGCCATCACCATCGCCGTCCCGGGCAGCCACGGCACCATCCGCAGGGTCTCCAGGTCCGGGACCATCTCGAAGTCGCCGTAGCCGGTGTCCCAGGAGGACATCGCGTAGCCGCCGACGGTTTCCATGTCGACGTCGACCGCGAGCAGGTAGTTGCAGCCCTCGGCCCCGTGCTCCAGCACGTCGCCGAGGAAGTGGCTCGCGGTCAGCCGCTTCCCCTGCAGGCGCCCCTCCATGTCGGCGATCGCGAGCAGCACGGTGTCGACCGTGCCGCCCTCGACCGCCTTCTTCAGCTCCTCGACGGTCACCCGCGGAACGTTACGCCGCCGCGCTCATGGACGGGACGGCCCGACCGCCGGCTCCTCGCCGATCTCTTTCTCGATGTCGATCTCGCGCACCTGCCCGGTGAAGTGCTTGCGGGCGCTGAGCATCCAGGTGAGCCAAGCGAAGAGGATCACCACACCCACCATCAGCGGCGCGTAGTTGAACGACTCCCAGGTGAATTCGTCGTTCCACGGCACCGCCAGCGGCGTGAACGGAAGGCAGAAGATGATCGTGATGATCCCGACCCAGATCGTCGCGAAGAGGTTCATCCACCTGTACTTGCGGCCGTTGTTCCAGGGGCCTGGCTCGAAGTCGTCGCCCATTCGCCAGCGCAGGAAGATCGGGATCACGTAGGCGATGTAGAGGCCGATGACGGTGATCGAGACGACCGCGAAGAAGGCGAATGGCACGTTTTCGCCGTTCCCCTTCAGTGCCGGCAGGGTGATGATCAGCGCCGCCGCGGCCATCGCCAGGACGGCGTAGATCGGCACCCGATCCGAGTTCACCCGCGAGATCACAGCCGAGGCCCGTTTGCCGAAGCCTTTGTCGCGCGAGAAGGCGTAACACATGCGCGAGGCGCTGGTCAGGCAGGCGGCGCCGCAGAAGAGCTGGCCGACGACGGAGATGATGAGGACGAACTTGCCCCAGCCGGTCCCCAGCGCTTCGGTCAGCAGGGTCGGCGCGAAGCCGAGCGCTTCGTTGGCGCCGTCGACGTTGGTGACCGCGAAGGTGATCGCCAGCAGCACGATCCAGCCGATCACCGCCGAGTAGAAGATCGACCGCCACACGCCCTTCGCCGCCGCTTCGGAGGCCCCGTGCGTCTCCTCGGAGATGTGGGCCGAGGCGTCGAAGCCGGTGATCGTGTACTGGGTCAGCAGGAAGCCGAGGGGAAGGATGTAGAACCAGTACATCCCGTCGCTGAAGCCGCTGTTGTTGATCCGCTCGGTGAAGACGAAGTCGACGCTCTGGTGCGTGTCCGGGACGATGATGAGGACGAGCACAATCGCCGCGACGCCGAGCACGTGCCACCAGACCGAGACGCTGTTGACCAGCGAGAGCATGTGCGTTCGTCGGATGTTCACCGCCGTGTGGACCATCAAGATCAGCACGAAGAGGAGGAAGACCTCCTGGAGGATGTGCACTTCGTCGCCGAAGTTGACGCCGAGAATGTTCACTTCGTAGAGGCCGAGGACGACGTTGAGGAAGGTCGCGCAGGCGTAGTCGACCGAGGCGACCACCGCCGCCAGGCCGATCAGGTTGAACCAGCCGGTGAACCAGGCCCAGATCGGTCCGCCCAGCCGTCCCGCCCACCAGTAGATCCCGCCCGCGGTCGGGTAGGCGGAGACCAGCTCCGACATGCAGAAGCCGATGATCAGGATCGGGATCGAGATCAGCGGCCAGCCCCAGGAGATCGCGATCGGGCCGCCGTTGTTCCAGGCCTGGCCGTAGGTGGTGAAGCAGCCGGCGAGGATCGAGATGATCGTGAACGAGATCGCGAAGTTGGAGAACCCGCTCCAAGCTCGGTTGAGCGACTGTTTGTAGCCGAGTTCGGCTAGTCGCTGTTCGTCGCGATCGGGGGACGAGACGCTGCTCTCCATCGACCTTCTCCCTTCCCGGGGCTTCCCAGGCCCGTGGATAAAAAGGTTCAGCAAACCGACCTATAAGGTGAGGCGAGCCTAGAACCGCCCTCTACCGGTGTCAACCTTGACCCGCGTCAATGGCGGTGGAGAATCATCCTCACGCCGTGGCCTCCCTCGCCGACACCCTCGGACCGATCTCCGCCCGCCTCGGCGAGCTGGAAGGGGAGCCGCTCCCGCTCGAGGGCGGGATCACGAACCGCAACTACCGGGTCCGCTTCGCCGGCTCCGACGTGGTCGTGCGGTTGCCGGGCAAGGACACCGAGCTGCTGGAGATCGACCGCGCGGGTGAGCGCGCGGCCGGGGAGATGGCGGCGAGGGCCGGCGTCGGGCCGGCGGTGGTGGCGATGCTGGAGGACCCGCCCTGCCTCGTCACCGAGTTCGTCGTCGGCGAGCCGATGCACCCGGGGGAGCTGCGCGAGCCCGAGGCCCTGACAGAGGTGGCGACGGCGCTGCGGACCCTGCACGCCTGCGAGGAACGGCTGCCGACCGAGTTCTCCAGCTTCCGGATCGTCGAGACATACGCGGCGCGGATCGCCGACCGCGGGGCCGAGGTGCCGAGCTCGTACGAGTGGGCGCTGGCCGCCGCGCACCGGATCGAAGCGGCGCTGACAGGGCCCGAGCACGAGCCGGTCCCCTGCCACAACGACCTCCTCTCGGCCAACTTCATCCGCTCGCCGCAGGGGATCCGGATCATCGACTGGGAGTACGCGGGGTGCGGCGACCGCTACTTCGACCTCGGCAACTTCGCCGTCAACAACTCGCTCGACGAGACCCAGGAGGCGGAGTTGCTGAGCGCCTACTTCGAGTCGCCGGCGAACGGCTGCCGGCTCGCCTCGCTGCGGCTGATGCGCTTCATGTCCGACTTCCGCGAGGCGATGTGGGGGGCGGTGCAGAGCACGCTCTCCGACCTCGACTTCGATTTCGACGACTACTGCGCGAAGCACTTCGACCGCATGCGCGACCTCCACGCCGACGGGCGGCTGGAGCGACTGCTGGGAGAAGCCGGCGGTGCCGCGGGCTGAGCTGCCGGACTCGGCCCGCTGCGTCGTCATCGGCGGCGGCGTCGGCGGCACCTCGCTCGCCTACCACCTCGCGAAGCTGGGCTGGGAGGACGTCGTCCTGCTGGAGCGCTCGCAGCTCACCTCCGGCTCGACCTTCCACTCGGCCGGCCTGGTCGGTCAGCTGCGCGGCTCGGTCTCGCTGACGAAGATGATGATGCACTCGGTCGAGCTCTACCGCCGGCTCGGCGAGGAGTCCGAGTTCGACCCCGGCTGGGTCGAGTGCGGCGGCATCCGGCTCGCCTCCAGCGAGGAGCGGATGGAGGAGCTGCGCCGCCAGGCGGGCTGGGCGAAGACCTTCGGGCTGCCGCTGGAGCTGATCTCCGCCGCGGAGGCGAAGGAGATGTTCCCGCTGATGTCGACCGAGGGGGTGCTCGGCGCGGCCTGGCTGCCGACCGACGGCTACATCGACCCGGCGCAGCTGACCTACGCGCTCGCCGACGGCGCCCGCCAGGGCGGTTGTCGGATCTTCACCGAGACCCGGGTGACCGGGATCGAGGTCGACGACGGCCGCGTGCGCGGGGTCCAGACCGAGCGCGGCGACGTCGCCGCCGACGTGGTCGTCGACGCCGGCGGCATGTACGCGGCCGAGATTGCCCGCCTCGCCGGCATCCGCGTGCCGCTGATCCCGATGTCCCACCAGTACCTGGTCACCCAGCCGCACGACGAGGTCCGCGAGGCGCGCCAGAACCAAAAAGTCCGCCGGACCTTTGCCCCGGATAGCGGGCAAAAGGACCGGCACACCCGCGGGCATCTGCCCACCCTGCGGGATCCCGACCTGCTCGTCTACTACCGGGAGGACGGGGACGGGCTGGTGATGGGGGGCTACGAGCGGCGCAGCGAGCCGGCCTTCCTGCCGCAGGGGACGGGGCGGGTGGAGGCGATTCCCGCCGACTTCAACGGCCGCCTGCTGGAAGAGGACTGGGAGCGGTTCGAGGAGATCACCGAGAACTCGAAGCGGCGGGTGCCGGCGATGGACCGGATCACCGTCACCAAGCTGATCAACGGGCCCGAGGCCTTCACGCCGGACAACGAGTTCTGCCTCGGCGAGACCGAGGTCAGCGGCTTCTTCGTCTGCGCCGGCTTCTGCGCCCACGGCCTCGCCGGGGCCGGCGGGATCGGCAAAGTCGTCGCCGAGTGGATCGCCGAGGGCGAACCTAGCCTCGACCTCTGGCACATGGACATCCGCCGCTTCGGCGCCCAGTACCGCTCCCCCGCCTACACCCACGCGCGGATCAAGGAGACCTACGAGACCTACTACGACATCCGCTACCCCAACCACGAGCGTCAGGCGGGGCGGCCGCTGCGGGTCTCGCCAGCCAACGCCTGGCACCGCGAGCACGAGGCCGCCTTCGGCGAGAAGTCGGGCTGGGAGCGGGTCAACTGGTACGGGCGCAACGCCGCCGCCGGGGACGAGGGGCTGCGGCCGCGCGGCTGGGCGGGCCGGCACTGGTCGCCGGCGATCGGCGCCGAGCACCGCGCCACCCGCGAGGCGGTCGCGCTCTTCGACGAGAGCTCCTTCGCCAAGCTCGAGATCGAGGGCCCGGGCGCGGAGTCGTTCCTCGAAGTCCTCTGCGACAACCGCGTCGGCCGCGGCGTCGGCCAGATCACCTACACCCAGATGCTCAACCACCGCGGCGGCATCGAGTGCGACTTCACGGTGACCCGGCTGGCCGAGGACCGCTTCTCGATCGTCACCGGCACCGCCTTCGGCAACCACGACCGCGAGTGGATGCGGCGGCACCTGCCCGACGACGGCGAGGTCCGCATCCACGACGTCACCTCGGGCTGGGCCTGCTTCGGGATCTGGGGACCGCGGGCGCGCGAGGTCCTGCAGCCGCTGACGCCGCAGGACCTGGGCGACGAGGCCTTTCCCTACATGACCGTGCGGGAGACGACGGTCGGCAACGTGCCGGTGCGGATGCTGCGGGTGACCTACGTCGGCGAGCTCGGCTGGGAGGTCTACTGCCCGACCGAGTACGGGCTGGGGCTGTGGCGAGCGCTGTGGGAGGCGGGCCGGCCGCACGGCATCGTCGCCGGCGGCTACCGGGCAATCGACAGCCTCCGGCTCGAGAAGGGCTACCGCGTCTGGGGCGCCGACGTCACCCCCGACGAGGACCCCTACGAAGGCGGCGTCGGCTTCTGCGTCAAGCTCGACAAGGGCAACTTCAACGGCCGCGACGCGCTGCTGGAGGCGAAGGAGCGCGGGCCGCGCTCGCGCCTGCGCTGCCTCACCCTCGCCGACCCGCGCTCGATCGCCCTCGGCAACGAGCCGGTCCGGGTCGGCGGCGAGATCGCCGGGCGGGTGACGACCGGCGGTTACGGCTACACGGTGGGGCGCTCGATCGCCTACGCCTACCTGCCGCCCGAGCACGAGCCGGGGACGGCGGTCGAGGTCGAGATCTTCGGCCGCTGGGTCGAGGGGGAGGTCGCGAGCGAGCCGCTCTTCGACCCGAAGGGCGAGCGGATCAGGGCCTAGGTCGTCTCGAGCCGGAGCGGCGCCGGCAGCAGGCCGGCGAGAATGTGCTCGGTCCCCTCGGTGTGCTCGCGCATCTCCCGCACCGCCCCCGGACCGTCTCCCTTGCGCAGCGCCTGCAGCAGCCGCTCGTGCTGCTCGTTGGAGCGGGTGAGGACCTCCGGCGGATGGGCGATCAGCGCGATCAGGGCGCTCATCTGCGACTGCACGTCGGTCATCGCGCTCAGCAGCCGCGGCGACTGGGCAGCCTCGGCGATGCCGATGTGGAAGCGGATGTCCGTGCGGCGGAACTCCTCGAAGTCCTCCAGCTCGTCCTCCATCTTCGCCACCAGCTCGTCGAGGCGGGCGAACCGCTCCTCGCTCCCGCGCTCGGCCGCCAGCAGCACCGCGCCGGTCTCGATCGCCAGCCGGTAGTCGAGCACCGCCCAGGCGCCCTGGTCGAGCGGCTCGCCGTCGGGCTCGGTCAGCGGCGGCCGCTCGGCGACGAAGGTCCCCCCGGACCGCCCCCGCAGCGAGACCAGGTGCCCGCTCTGGACCAGCGCGGTCAGCGCCTGGCGCAGGGTCGAGCGGGAGATCCGCAGCTGTTTCGCCAGCTCCCGCTCCGGCGGCAGCTTCACGCCAGGGGCCAGCAGGCCAGCGCGGATCGCGCTCCCCAGTCTCTCCACCGTCTCCTCGAACGTGCTCGCCGGCTGCACCGGCATGAACACAGCCTCGAGCGCCGCGTCGCGCTCCATGCGGGAACCGTACCGCCGGTTAGGAGTCCGTGTCCATATAGCGAATCAGCGCCTCCCGGGCCAGGCTGCTGACCGTGCGGCCTTCGTCCTCGGCGCGCTGCCGCACCGCGTTGAATTGAGCCTGCGGAAAACGAAAGGTAACTCGCGGGGAAGTGCCGCCATCACCGAGGGGCGGCCGCCCAAGGAAACGTCGCCGACCTTTTGACAGGTCATAGCCGCGTTCTGCCTCATCTGCCAATTCCTCCTCAATAGCAGGCGTGACCACATCGCCGCCATCGGTCACGTAAGCCTGACGCTTTCCCTTTACCGTCGCCATTTGCAAGCCTCCTCATAATCCTGCCGGTACCGCTGCCGTAGCTCCATAGCGTGGATCACCTGCAGGCACCCGTCTCTGCGGCAAATAGCCATGACCTCCAAGGGCCTCCCTTTCTCGTCCGGGCCAAGAAAGACGAACCGGGTGGTCGCACCGGCGGGAGCTCCAGCTGGGGGAGGCTCTTCGATGACCAACTTCCCGTATTCGATGACTTGGCGCGCACGCTTCCGAGATATCCGATGTCGGGTGGCCGCCCTTGCCCAGCGGAGACGCTTGAACTCGGCGACCAACTTTTGTCCGACAATAGTAGCGCCGCGGCCTTCCAGCACAACTCGTAGCAACCAATTTGGGGCAACCTCTTCGTATTCTGAGTTCTCTGCCCAGAGCAAGACGAAGGCTCGCCCCCCGTGATCGAGGTGGAGATACTGCCTCGTCTCGTAGTGCTTGTAAGCGTGCAGGCGGGTGCCATCCTCCAGCTCCACCTCGTGCATCCACATGAAGTCGCCGACGTGTTCAGGAGCAAGTTCGACCAACGGCTCCCAGACAGGGGCTTTGTAGTTGACGACGACGCCTTCTTTTGGCCGCAGGCGATGCACGGCCACAACCTCCCGGGGAGGGTGTGACCGAACAAGACGCCGGAGTGCCGGCTGTGAAAATCCTTGGTGCCGGGGATGAGACTTCCCCCACGGTGCAGCCGGTTAAGGACTCATGTCCATTTGGGAGTAGCCTGGGTCGATGCCCAGCTTCCAGGTTCGCTTCAAGGGCATGCTCACCGGTCAGGAGCGCGAGCGGCTGACGGCTGCCGGAATCCAGCTCGAAGGCAGCCGCTCCTCGATGATCGCCGACTCCCTCGAAAGCGGCCCCGTCCCCACCGGCCGCCCGATCTACACCGTCGGCGTCGAGGCCGGCTCCGCCGAGGAGGCACTGGCCAAGGTGCGGGAGGCGATCGAACCGGACACGGCCAACTTCTCGAACTGGGAAGTCGAAGCGGCCTGAGGGCGCGCCCCGCGCGCCGGGAGAACGCCGCGCGATCAGGGCTGTTCGAAGGTGTGCTGGTACTGCGTCGACGGGCCGCTGCCGTAGATCGGTTTGAACGGAGCCTGCTGGGTGCAGGCGGGCGCGGGCAGACCGGCCGTGCTGTCCTGGCCGTTGAAGGCGTATTTCTTCAGCGCTTCGATCAGGCGTTTTGCGTTTTCGTCCTGCGAGAATTTTTCGGTTTTGACCGCCCGTTCTTTGAAGGCCGGGTCTTCCCAATCGCTTTCGTCGAGGGTCGCGGTGATGCCGCTGGAGCACTGGCGGGTGTCGAAGCTGGGGAGTCCGGCCAGGAGACCTTCTGCCCACTTTGGCGGGCTGTAGGCGCTGTTGCGGTTGTAGGTGAAGCGGCCGGGATAGGTGGCCAGCATTTCCGGCGTCATCAGGACGTTGGTCCGGAGGTAGTGGACGTTCGGGTCCCCTTCTCGATCCGGGAGCAGTTCCCCGTTGAAGGTCGCCGCGACGTTGGCGAAGAAGCCACTCAAGTCCACCTTGTACAGCTTCAGCCCCTGCAGGATCGGGTTGAGGTTGCGGATGAAGGGGTCGATCGCCCGCAGGAGCGGCGGGAATTCGTCGCGGAAGATCTTGCGGAGGGAGGAGAAGCCGGCCGGGGCGCGCTTGATCACGGGGCCGAGGCCTTCAAAGAAGCCCTTCGATTCGGGGGCGAGCTTGGAGAGGGCGATCAGCGTCGGCGAGAGCTCTTCCGCGGCCGGCACCAGCTGGCGCATCAGCGGGTCGGCGTTGAGCGAGAACTGTTTGAGGCGGCTGAAGGTGACCCGCGACTCGTCGAGGAAGGTGGGGAAGGCGCGGAAGAGGGCTTCGATGTCGCGGTTGCGCCGGGCGGTCGTCGAGAAGACGGCGTCGGAGCTCTGGATCAGGTCGGCCAGCTCTCCTTCCCGGCCGCGCAGGGCGTCGAAGGTGGTCGCGCCGTTGCTGAACAGCTGCCCGACCGCGAGGCGCTGGCTGTCGAGGACGCGGAAGAGCTTGTCGAACTCGGTGAAGGTCGGTTCGAGGCCGCCGATCGCGTACGAGAGGTTCTGGCCCTGGCCGTTGACCGCCACCGCCGCTTCCTGCATCCATTCCTGGAAGGCCGCCCGGGTCCGGGCGTTGAAGGCGCTGAAGATCTCGTCGAGCTGGACGGACTCGGCGACGTTCGCCTCCGGCAGGGTGCCGCCGTCGTCGAGCTCTGGCCCCTCGCGGGAGCCGGGCGTGAGTTCGATGTAGGTCTCCCCGAGGAGGGTTTTGGTGCGGAGGATCGCGCGGGTCGATTCCGGGATCGGCGCGTACTGGGCGTCGATCGCCGCGGTGGCGAGCGCCTGCTTGCCGTTCGGCGCCAGCTCGATCTTCTGGACTTTGCCGACGTTGACGCCGGAGATGCGGACGTCGGACTGTTCCGCCAGCTGCGTCGCCTCCCGGAACGGGATCTTCACCTCGTAGGTCTTCGCCCGGAAGGGGGTGGGGCCGCCGAAGGTGACCCAGAGGAAGAGCAGGATCCCGAAGCACGACAGCGCGAAGCCGGTGATGACCAGAAGCTGGGTGGTGCTGGGGGCGCGCTTGCTCATTTCGTCTTTTCGATGTATTCGCAGGTCCCCTCCGGGTTCTCGACCGGGAAGGAGACGGGGATTTCTTGTTTGCGGGGGAAGTTGATGAGTTCCAGGAGGGCCTGCAGGAAGGGGCGGCCTTCTTCGGTCTTCGCGGTGACGAACGGGTACCCGAATGCCGAACCCGTGCAGGTGATCGTCAAGAGCCCGCGGAGCGCGGGGCCGTTGGCGTCCTGCAGGGTGAAGGCCGCGTTGAAGTTGTGGTTGAGCCAGGGCAGGTAAAAGAGGAAGCTCTCGCGCGACCCTTTCGGCTTGTAGGTGAGTTCGTTCAGGAACGAGTTGAAGCCGCCGAGGGAGTTACCGAAGCTGCGGACCGTCTTTTCGAACGGTTTTGCCGCTTCCGCGCTGTGCTCGAGCACCGGCCTGATTTCACGGGTGAAGGGGCGAATCTGGTCGCGGATCGGCGGGGTCGTTTCGCGGAAGAGCTTTTCGGTCGCCCGGAAGGCCGGCGTCAGCGCCTGCGCCTGCGGGATCAGCTTGATCAGGGTCGGGTAGGCGGCTCGCGAGAAGCGGTTGGAGCTGGCGAGCCCGGCGTTCGCGGCCTGCAGCGCCGAGGGGAATTCCTCGAACGCAGCCTGGACCGACTGCTGCTGGTTGGCGAAGTTCCCGAGCGCGTCCTTGGAGGAGGTGACGAAGCGCTTCACGGCCGCGTCGTGGCGGGCGAGCTCGGTGGTGACGAGGTTGAAGTTGTGGATCACCCGCGCGATCGCATCCCGGCGCTGGGCGACGACCTTGTTCAGCTTCGCGTTGTAGTGGACGAAGGGCTGGAAGCGCCGCAGCGCATTGGAGAGCTGCTTGCCGCGGCCGCCGATGCCCTGGGCGCCGCCGGCGACCAAGAGCTGGATGTACTGCCGGGTGTCGGCGTCGAGGGTGGCGAGGAAGGCGTCGAGGTTGGTGTTCGGTTCGGTCTGGGTCAGGGTGAAGTGGTCGCCGTCCTCCACACTGCCCTTCGCGGTGCCCGGTTCGATCTCGACGATCATGTCGTTGAGGTTCGTTTTCGGCCGCAGGAGGAAGCTGGCGTCGGGGTGGAGCAGATCCATGTACTTGGGCTCGATGTCCATGCCGACGACCGCATGCCCGTTTTCGAGGTCGACCGAGGCGACCTTGCCGATCTGGATGCCGGCGATGTCGACCGCCTGGCCCTGCCCCGGCGTCACCGCCTGCGCGGTCGAGAACTCGGCCGTGATGTGGTCGAACTCTTCGCCGACCAGGGGGATCCAGGCGGGCAGCGAGGCTTTCTGCTGGGTGAAGATCCCGAGCATCATCACGATGCCGGCGATCGCGAGGACGAAGATCGCGATCGTGTCCTTGCGGCGGCCCCGGACCTGGCGGCTGAGCCAGGCACGGAAGTGGGTCCAGCGGCTGACTTTCTCCGTCGGCTCGCTCATGGGTTCACCCCCGCGACGGACGGGGAGGCCGGGCCGACCTGCCCCAGCGGCCCATTTACGTCTGGGACGGGGTTGGTGTAGCAGCGGACGTCGGGCTTGTGCGGCGGCTTACCGCCCATCTGCGGCTGGGTCCCCTTCGGGTCTTCGATCGTGTGGCTGTACGCGATCGTGTCGCCCTGGACGTTGGGGTTTCCGCGCGGGTTGGATTCGCCTACCAGCACCGGGCCGGCGCCGATCTGGGCCCGCGTGAAGGGACCGTTGCCGTCGAAGTTCTGCGCCGCCCCCGCGAAGTTCACGAGGTTGTAGAGGAACTCGCGGTAGTTGGGGCCCCCCGTGCTGAACTGGTCGTCGACCACCTGGTTGGCGGTCGGCACCATCACCTTGGTGGTGCAGAGGCTGAGGCGGTTGAGCTGCGGGAGGGTGACCTGCTTACTGGCCTGGGCGGCGCCGGCGAGGGCGGGCGTCGATTCGCGCAGCAGCTTGACGGCGCCGCCGGCCTCGCGGCCGGAGAGCAGCGGCCGCACCTGGGCCAGCCACGGTTTCGAGGCGGCGATCAAACCGGGCAGCTCGGCGACCGCGGGGCGGAACTCGATCGCGTAGGTGCGCAGCGGGGGCAGGGTTCGGTTGAGGCTGACGAGCGAGGCCTGGGTGATTTTCAGCGTCGGTGCCAAGAGGCGGATCGTCGCGTTCAGGTTCGTCGACTGGTTGGCGAGGGCGCCGGTGAAGATGTCGAAGTTCTCGATCAGGCCCTGGAGGTCGCGCTGCCGGCTGGCAAAGGCCCCGAAGGCTCGTCCGGCGCTGGAGACCAAGCGGGAGAGGTCCTGCTGCTGGGTGCCGAGGAACGCGTCGGCGACCTGGGCGCCGTAGCGACCGGCGTCGCCGCCGTACTGGAGGGCGCCGTTGAGGGCCTCGGCGCCGGTCCGGCCCCGCACCTCCGGCAGCTGGTTCGCGTCTTCCGCGGCGGTCGGCTCGTGGTTCAGCGCTTTCCCGTAGCCCTCGAGCAGGCGACCGAGGTCGGCCCGCACGGGGCTCTGCAGGGCGGAGAGGACTTCGTCGATCTGCACCGCGGTCGAGGTCCGGCTGACCGGGATCGTGCCGCCGCTGTCCATCTCCGCGGCGCTGGGGCTGCCGGGGTCGAGGTCGATGAAGAAGTTGCCCTCGAGGAAGATGCGCGGCCGGATCGCCGCGAAGGCGTCGTCGTGGATCGGCCGGCCCGAGTCGTCGACCGTGAAGGTGACCTCGGTGTTGTCGCCGTCGCGCTCGGTGGCGATGACTTTGCCGACGTCGACGCCGGCGATCCGGATCGGCGAGTTCTTCGCGATGTTGGCCGAGTTCGAGAAGGTCGCCTTCAGTTCGTAGCCGTAGCCGGTGAAGGGGACGTGTTTGGTGAAGGCCAGGTAGGGGCCGATCGTGAAGATGAGGATGAAGATGATCGCGATCAAGGTGTTGCTCGGCCGCCACTTGATGCGGCCGGTCCCGGCGGCTGCTGCACGACGATCTCTCTCCGGAAGCCGGCTCATTTCTTCACCTGCCCCCTGGTGAGATTTCCCCAGACGGATGCGGCGTTCCCGATCACGGTCGTGCCCTGCGCGTATTTCTCGTTGCCGGCTTCGCAGACGCGACCCTGCCCAGGAGCCGCGGTCTTCGGATAGGGGTTGTAGTGGAGATGGTTTTCTTTCCCGGGGCGGTCTCCGGCCGTGGGCCCGTTTGCCGGCGCGCTCGCCGGCGCGCTCTCCGCGTTTTCGCCTTCCGGCGGAGCGTTGGAGATGAAGTTGAGCCAGTTCCCGTCCTCGTTCCCCGTGCTCGCCGCGCTGGCGACATTCTGGAAGGTCAGGGTCCAGTAATTGCACACGGTCTGACTCGGAGTGATGTACGCGAGAGAGGGCTTCAGGACCCTGTTGGTGTCGATAAGGAGGTCGAGCCCGTTAAAGACACCTGGGGCTTCCTGGAAGTCGACCAGGGCTTCGGCCGTCGGCTGCAACTGGTTGTTGAGGACGGGGGACGAGTTGAGGACCGGGATCCCGGCATGAAGGGATTCGGCGATCACCGGTGAGGTCTTGGCGAGCGCTTTGACGCCGGGGCGCAGGGCGGTGAAGAAGCGGGCCGAGTCCTCGAGGAAGGGGCGCAGCGCCGGCAGATCGGCGTTGACCTCGTCCAGCGTCGGCGGGCTCTTTTCGATCGTTTCCTGGATGTAGGGGCGGGAGACCCGGGCGAAGGCGGCGAAGGTGCGGTCGAGGGCGACGAACATGCTCGCCTGCGTCTCGGCCACCGGGGCCACCGTCGCCGAGAGGGCCTCGAGCGCGCGCCAGAAGCCGGCGAAGTTGGTGCTCGGTTCGACGATCTTGCGCAGGATCGGCTGGCCGCTGACGGCGGCGCGGCGGAGGGCGCCGAAAGCTTCGTTCAGCTGCGGCCCGCGGCCGGCGAGGGCGTTGCCGAAGCCCGCCAGATTCTGGCGGATCGCGTCGCGGGTGGGTTCGTCGAACATGTCGAAGAACTCGTCGATGTCGACCGGTTCCGGCTTGGCGGAGGTAACCGGGATCGTTTCGCCGGCCTCGAAGCCCTGATTCGAATCGCCGGGGGTGACCTGGAGGAACTTGAGGCCGAGGGCGGACTTCGGGCGCACGGTGATCGTCGAGTCGACCGGCAGCGGTTCGGCCGTCTTGTCGAGGCTGAGCGAGAGTTCGGCGGCGACCTCGCCGTCTTCGAGCTGGATCGGCACCACCTTCTTGACGACGCCGACGCGGACGCCGCCGATCCGCACCTCGTTGCCTTTGACCAGCGCGTCGGCGTTCGGGACCCGCGCCTTGAGGTTGTAGGTCGAGACGAAGGGCAGTCCGTTGTTGGCGTTGTAGGCGAGGAAGACCGCGACGATGACGACGAGCACCGTCACCGCCCCGACGAGGATCGGGCTGCTGGCGACGCCGGTGAGTCCGCTGCGGTTCCTCATGGCCCGAGGAGGTAGTCGAGAAGGGGTTCGGTCCCTTCGGTTTTCGAGGACTGGGCGACGCCCGCTTCTTCGCCGGAGCCGGCTTCGGTGCTGTCGCCCTGACCCACCCCGATGGCAGGGCCCGGACCCGCCAGGGTTCCCCCGGTCGGACCGGACATCTCCCTCGCCAGGAGACGCAGGAGCTCACGGCTGGCGGTCGATTCTCCTGCAGCGCCGGCCGAAGGACCGTTGAACTGCGCGCCGCAGCCCGATGCCCCGGAGGGGTTCGGTTCGTATTCGAGGCAGTTGGAGAGTTTCACCCTCGTGCGCCCGAAGTGCCCGTAGTTGTCGAAGCCGTTGAGGACCGCGGTCGAGTTGTAGATCAGCTCGGTCAGGCCTTTCCAGCCGCCCGTCTGCTTGAGGTCGACCAGCAGTTCGGCCAGTTCCCCGGTCGGCTTCACCCCGGACTTCGCCAGGGTTCCCGCTTTGCGGATGACCGGGTCGGCTTCGACGAAGATCGGCCCGGAGGCTTCGCCGGCGTCGCCGAGGCTCTTCAGCGAGACGGTGAGGGCTTCGGAGAACGGGGTCAGCGTCTTCGTCGCGTCCGTCAGCGCCGGCGCCGCGGTGCCGAAGTCTTCGAACAGCGGCGTCCCGGCGTCGGAGAAGGTCTGCAGGCTCCGCATCGTCTTGCGGAACTCGGCGAGGAAGGTGGGGAATTTCTGCAGCGCCTCTTCCAGTTCGGGGCCCTTTTCGGCGCTCGCCTCGGCGGCGGCGCCGGAATTGGAGAGGAAGCCCGCAAGCGCCCGGCGCTCGCGCGAGAGCGGGCCGAGGATCTCCTCGGAATCGGAGGCGAGCTGCGCCAGCTGGTTGCGCTGGGCGGAGAGGATCCCGAACAGCCGGTCGGCGTCGCGGAGGACCGGGTTCGCCCGTTTGACCAGCTCCTCGATGTCTTCGCCGCGGCCGGCGAGGCCGGCGCCGAGTTCGTTGAAGATCAGGCGGAACCGCTGCGCGTAGGGCAGCGAGTAGATGTCGTTGATCAGGTCCGGGTCGACGCTGGTGCCGTTGCTGCCGAGCGGCAGCAGGTACTGCCCTTCCCCGGGCTCGCCGTCGGGGATCTGCTCCAGCGGCGGCGCCGGCTCGCTTCCCGGCGCCCGCGGCAGGGTCGTCCGGCAGTCGACGAACTTCTCGCCGATCAGCGACTGCGGGCGGATCTGGCAGGTGGCGTCCTGGCGGAAGTCCTGGAAGCCCGGGTCTTCGATCTTCATCACGATCACGGCCTTGCCCGGCTTTTCCACCTCCTTGCCGTTCTCGAAGGCCACCGTCTCGCCCGGCATCGAGACGTCGACCGATTCGATCTCGCCGACAGTGGCGCCGGCGACGCGGACTTCCTCGCCCTTGACCATGAAGCCGCCGTTGTCGAAGACGGCGCGGACGCGATAGCCGTCGGAGGAGTCGTCGCCCGACGCCAGGAGGACGACCACGACGACCGCCGCGACCAGCCCGAGCGCAAGTAGGACTTTCCTGCTCATGGTCCGGGGGGCACGTCGCCGGGGTCGCATTCGGAGGAGTCAACGCTGCCGCCGCCGACCCACGGGTTGGAGCCGTCGGTCGCGGGCTGGGTGGCGCCGCCGGGGCAGGAACGGCGGGGCGAGGCCGAAGAGCCGAAGGCTTCGTACTGCTGGCCCTTGCTGATCGGTTCGAGGCTGCCGTCGGATTCGTACCTGAAGATGTTCTGGACGGCGGGCGCGGACCTGATGTAGTGCCCGTTGCCGTCGTAGTAGCCGGCCACCTGCCCGAACTTGCTGAACGCGTTGAAGAGGTCGGGGGTGTAGGCGCGGATGAAGTTGAGGTTCGGCTGGAAGTCCGAGATCGCCTGTTCGGAGTGCGGGAAGGCGCTGGAGGTCAGGTCCTGCACCTTCGGCAGCACCGCCAGCAGGTCGCCGAGGTCGTTCCCCTTGCCGGGCTGTTTGACGATCAGCCGCAGGTTGCGGGTGAAGGGCACCAGTTTCTGGAAGACCGGACGCAGTTCGGCCAGGAACGGCGCCAGGTCCTTGGTCGCCGGCTTCGCCGTGTCGACCAGCGGTTCGAGGTCGTCGAGCGCCGCCCGCAGGTTGACGAAGGTCGTGTTCGACTGCCGGAACACCGGCGGCAGTCGCCGCAGCGAGGCGTCGAAGGCGGCGGTCTCGTCGGCGATCGCATTGAAGGCGGTGTTGGCGTTGGAGATCGCGCTCGAGAGCTGCTCGCCGCGCCCGGCCACCGCGGTCGTCAGCCGGGAGGAGCTGACGACGAAGCGCGAGAGCAGGCGCTGGTCGGCGTTCAGTTCGCGGGCGAAGGCGCCGGCGCGGTTGAGGGCGCTGCCGAAGTACTTGTAGGCCTCGTTGCCGTTCTTGCCCTGGCCTGAGTAGATCGCCGCGTTGCCTTGGATGAAGTCTTCGAGCCCCTTACGGACCCGCGGCGGGAAGGTGTTGAAGAACTGGTCGATGTCGATCGGGGTCGTGGTCGAGCCCAGACCCAGTTCGGCGCCGTCGTCGAGCGGCTCGTTGCTGTTCGGACCGGGGCTGATCGCGACGTAGTGGTTGGCGACGCCGGAGAGGGAGGTCGCCCGGATCACCGCCGTCGTGCCTTCGTGCAGCTCCTGGTCGACTTCGACGTTGACCTCGGCGAGCATGTCGTCGGTGAGGCCGATGCTTTCGACCGTTCCCGCCGGGGAGCCGCCGATCAGGACCTGGTTGTCAGGGACGAGCTGGCCGGCGTTCTGGAAAACGAGCGTGTACTTGTGGCCGCCGTTGCCGCCGAGGAGGATGATCGCGAGGACGATCACCGCCGCCGCGAGGGCGACGATCACCGCGACCCGCGCTGGGGTCGTCCCCCGGCTTGCCGCCGGACCAGTCTCCTCGCCTAATGGTTTGGCAGCCACAGATCGTCGCTTGCTTTCAAGTTCTCCGGCCCCTCCGAACCCGGTAGAACGGCCGCAAGATCGTATCCGAGGGGGTCCCGGACAAGCTGCTGCCCAGCGGGGACTTAACTGGAAATCAACGCGCTACTCTGACCCCTGGGAGCGGTTAGGGAAAACGGGAGCGCGCCGCCAATCCAACTTAGGAGACAGCAATGCGCAGAAGTCCATTTCTGTTCGCGGCGAGCGCCGTTCTCGCGATCGTGCTCGCAGCGACCGCGGCCTGGGCCGGGCCCACCGTCTACGGCCCCGACGGCAACACCCAGTCGATCGACGTCCAGGTCCGTCCCAAGAAGCTCGCGAAGAAGACGCTGACGCCGGGCAGCCTCGAGGTGACGACGCTGACGACCTCGACCACGGATCCCGACGGGGTCCCGAGCCCGGCCCTGCACGCCACGATCGACTTCGACCGCAACCTCAGCCTCTACACGAAGGGCCTGCCAAAGTGCGACACGGCGAAGCTGCAAAACCAGTCGACCGAAGTCGCGGAACAGGTGTGCGGGTCGGCGAAAATCGGCTCCGGCAGCGCCATCGCCTACCTGCGAGGCGGGAAAGTCTACGAAGTGCCGCAGACCGTGACCGCCTTCAACGGGATCCCGAAAGGCGGCAAGCCGACGGTGATCCTCCATACCTACGGGACGGCGCCGCTACAGGTCAGCCTTGTGCTCGAGGGCACCGTCTCGAACTACGGCAAGGAAGGCTACGGCCCGCGACTCGACCTCGAGATCCCGAAAATCGCTGGCGGCACCGGGGCGCTGAAGGAATTCAACGTGAAGATCGACCGCAAATGGCGCTTCAAGGGCGTCAAGCGGAGCTTCATCTCCGGCAAATGCCCGAACTCCAGGAAGCTGAAGGCCAGGGGGACCTTCACCTACCTGGACGGCGTATCGCTGACCGCCACCTCGAAACAGAGCTGCCAGCAGCGCCCGTAGGAGAACGACCTGGAGGGGCCGCCCCGGCGGTCCCTCCTAGAACGCGTTGCTGCCGATCAAGGCGGCGGCGATCGCGACGGCGGTGGTCATCAGGGTCCGCTTCAAGGAACCGATTTCCCCCTTCAACTCCACTCTCGAGCTGTCGATTTCCCCCTTCAACTCGATCCTCAGGCTTTTCATCTCGGTCCGCAGTTCGCGGACGTCGGTGTCGAGACGGGCGAAGCCCGCGTCCACCTTCTGGTGAAGCTCGATGAGACGGTCCGTTTCGCTGTCCCTGGGTGCCATCACGGTCATGATCCTACCGTAGGTTTTTGTCTGCTACAGAACAAGGCGCTACCGCAACGAAAGTGAAGAACCTTCGCGGGCACTTCGTGACTTCGGCCGTCCGGCAGCGGCCTAGACGCTGAGTTTCGGGATCGCCCGCTCGAGCGGCTTCGGCAGCCACCAGACGCGATCGCCGAGGAGGAGCATCAGGGCCGGGAGGAGGACGATGCGGACGACGGTGGCGTCGAGGAGGACGGCGACCGTGAGGCCGACGCCGAGCTGGCTGACGGTGGCGATCGGGGCGCCGGCGAAGGCGATGAAGACGACCATCATGATCAGCGCCGCGCCGGTGATGACGCCAGCCGTGCGGGAGAGGCCGAAGTCGACCGCGGCGGCGTTGTCCCCGTGGGTGTCGTAGTGCTCCCGCATGCGGCTGAGGAGGAAGACGGCGTAGTCGATCGAGAGGCCGAAGACGAGGCCGAAGATCAGCGTCGCCCCGACCGCGTCGACGTAGTTGTGGCCGCCGAGGGGCCAGCTCTCGGGGATGTGGAAGAGGAGGGTGAGGACGCCGAAGGCGACGGCGACCGTCAGCAGGTTGAGGGCGACGGCGATCGCCGCCAGCAGCAGCGCCCGCAGGACGATCATCAGGACCAGGAAGGTGGCGATCGTGATCGCGATGATCACCCACGGCATCCGCTCGCGGGTGACCCGGCTGTAGTCGTTGAGCTGGGCGGCGGCGCCGGCCACCCCGGTTTCGAGCCCGGACTGATCGGCGAGCGTGGAGGCCTCGGAGTTGAGCCTCTTGTTCAACTTGATCGATCCGGGCGAGTTAAAGCGGTAGTCGGAGATGACCAGCATCGTCGCCGCCTGCCCGCCCCTTTCGAGGTCGATCGTTTCGTTGATCTGCTGCCGGGTCGTCGGCGGCGTCCCGTCGAGGGCGGAGAGGACGAAGTAGCCGGAATTGAATAGCCCGGGCGAGGAGTCGGCGACCCGGCCGGCCTGTTTGCGGATCCGCTGGCGGCCGGAGATCACCTGCACGCTCGCTTCTTCCAGGCCGGTTTCGAGCGGCGCGCTCTGCCCAACGCCGCTGGCCAGCGCCGCCTGCAGCGCTTCGGCCCCGTCGCCGAGGTCGTCGAGGCCGCTAACCAGCCTCACCGCGCCGCCGCTCAGCTGGTTGATCCCATCGCCGAGCCGCCGCGCTTCGCGGGCGAGGCGGGCGGAGCCGGCGGCGAGACGGCTGCTGCCGCCGTGCAGTTCGCGCAGCCCCTCTTCGAGCTTTTCCGCCCCTTTCAGCAACTGCTTCAGGTAGTTCTTGATCGAGATCAACCAGAAGGTCGTCTTCTTCGCGTCTTCGAAGTCCTCGATCAGCTTCTGGTCCAGCACCTCCAGTTCCAGCGGCAGGCCGGCGTAGGGCTCGACCTCGGGGGTCTCGGGGAGCGGGTCGTACGGCGCCCCGGTCACCGGGTCGGTCCCCGTCACCGCCGCCGTCGCCTTGCGCACCGCGTCGAGGGTCGCCTCGTATCGCGGGTCGGTTTTGCCGACCGTCATTTCGTTCAGCTGCGCCAGCGCCTGCTTCAGTTCGTTTTCGACGACGTGCGCGGGCGCGATCAGCTCCGGCAGCTTCTGGTTGGCAGATTCGTTGAGCGACTTCTGCACCTTGCGCGAGAGCCGCAACGGGTTCTGGCGCAGGTTGGGGAGGATCGTGTCGCGGGTGTTGAGCTTGATCTGGAAGGCGCCGACGACCGCCAGGCCGATCCCCTTCTCCAGCTGCTTCGAACCCTTGGCGAAGCGGTCGAGCGCGTCGACCGCTTCCTGGCTCCCACCCAGCGCCCGGGTCAGGCCGTTGGCGATCAGCTGGGCGCCGTCGCTGGCCCGTCCCGAGCCGGTCGCCAGCAGGCCGGCGCCGTCGCTGGCTTCGCCGATTCCGTCGCGCAGCTGGCCGACCCCGCCGGCGGCGACGTCGAGGCTGCGGCCGAGGCGACCGAGCTGCTTGACCGGGCCGATGTTCCCTTCCGAGGAGAGGACCGAGTTGCCGAGCGCCTGCAGCGGCTGGACCCGCTCGGTCGCCTGCCCCGGCCCGATCACCGCCTGCACGCCCGGCGTCTCCGCCAGCTTTTTCTGGAATTCGTCCAACGCGGCGAGGTTCTTGGCGTCGGTAATCGGCCCTTCGTCGGAGACGGCGATGACCTGGAAGGGGGCGTCGAATCCCTGGCCGACTTCCGCGGAGACCAGTTCCGCATCCTGGCGGGCGGGCGAGTCCTGGGCCAGCTGTTCGGTGTCCGGAGGGCCGGTCTTCAGCCCGATCGCCGGCGCCGCCAGCACCAGCAGCAGGCCGCCGATCAGAATCGCCGCCAGGCCCGGCTTCCGCAACGCCGCGCCGACCAGCACCATCAGCCGCGAACGGCCGCCGGCCGGGGCCGTGGCGCCGAAGCGCCAGCGGTCGACGTTCGTTCCCAAGAGGGTGAGGATCGCCGGGCCGACGACGACTGCGACGAGGACGCTGAGGATCACGACCATGCAGACCGTCCCCGCCAGCGAGGCAAGCAGCGACCCCGGCAGGATGAACAGGGAGACGATCATCGAGAGCAGCAGGGTGCTGCCGGCGAAACCGACGGTGCGGCCGGCGTGGCGCCGGGTCAGCCGCGCCGCCTCGACCGGCTCGGCCCCCTCGGCCAGCTCCTCGCGGAAGCGCGAGACCATCAGCAGCGCGTAGTCCACCCCCAGCGCCAGCCCCATCATCGAGCAGACGACCAGGGCGAAGGCGTCGATCTCGAACCAGCCGGTGAACCAGTAGAGGATCCCGCGCGAGGCGACGACGGTGAGCGCGCCGAAGGCGAGCGGGATCGCGGCGGCGATCGGCGAGCGGAAGACGAGCAGGAGGATGACCAGCAGGAAAGGCAGCGCGATCAGCTCGCCGCGTTTGGTGGCCTCGATGCTGTCTTCCTGGATCGCCAGCGAAAGGCTGGCGTAACCGGTCTGGGTCGCCTCCACCGGCGCCGTGATCTCTTCCCCGAGGATCTGGTTCAGGTCGTCGACCGTCTCGTTCACGGCCGTGCGCGCGTTGACATGGAAGTCGACGAAGACGAGCGCCTTGCGCGGGGAAGGCCGCAGGCGGTCGACCGAGCCCCTGTCCCAGGGCGAGAGCGTCGTCACCAGCGGGTCCTCGCGCAGGGCGCCGATCAGTTCCGGCCCCTGGCGTTCGAGCGCCGGTCCCGGCCCCTTCAGCAGGATCACGAAGGGAGCCGAGTCGCCGAAGTGTTCCCGCAGCATCTCGTTGCCCTGTAGGGACTTGGTCCCGGGAACGTCGAGGGTGGTCGGGTCGAGGCGGTCTTCGGTCCCGGTCCCGATCACGGCGAGGGCGACGAGGATCGCGGCCGCGACGCCGAGCACCGCCTTCGGGTAGCGCAGCAGGAACGGCTGGTCCCTCCGCGGCCCCTTCCGCGAGGACTCCCTGCGCGCCCTGCCTATCCTCCTTCCCACGGCTGGTAGTTTGGCGGTAGAGGCCTACGGGAGGGAGGATCTGGTGCGGAAGACTCTGTTAAGGGTGCATGTACTCGCGTTCGTGCTGGTGCTCGCGGTCGCGGGCTCGGCGTTGGCGATCAGGCTGACGGCGGGCAACATCGTCGTCAATGCGGACGGCGGCTTCACGCCGACGACGCTGCCGAAGAAGGGCTACGCGCCGATCAAGCTGAACGGCTACGGCAAGATCGACACCGTCGACGGGACGCCCCCGCCGGTGTTGGAAACCGTGACCATCTGGTTCGACAAACACGGCGAAGTCGAGACGCGCGGCCTGCCGACCTGCACGCCGGGCAAACTGGCGGCGACGACGACGTCCCAGGCGCGCAAGCTCTGCCCCGGCTCGATCGTCGGCAAGGGCTTCGGCAAGGCGGTCGTCATCTTCCCCGAACAGGGGCCGATCCCGGCCTCGTCCCCGATCACCCTCTTCAACGCGAAGCCGAAGCACGGCAACCCGGTCCTCCTCGCCCACGCCCACCTCAATGTGCCGGGACCGACCACCTTCGTCGTCCCGATCGAGATCCAGCGGGTCAACCAGGGCCGCTACGGCTTCAAGACCGTGGCAGAGATTCCGCGGATCGCCGGTGGCTCGGGGATCCCGCTCTACGCGCGGCTGAACATCGGGCGCGAATGGAAGTACAAGGGCAAGACCCTGAGCTTCGCCAACGCCGGCTGCCCCGACGGTCGCCTGCAGGCGAAAGGCCAGTTTCAGTTCAAAGACGGCACCTTTCTCCAGGGTTCCGTGTTCAAAAAATGCACGGGACGCTGAATCGATGGGACGGGTAGGAAAAGTCGCAGTCATCGCCGCAGCGCTGGCGCTGGGGATCGGCGCGACGACCGCTTCGGGGATCGAGGCCTGCATCGGCCCCCTCTGCGTCAGCTCGACCGTCGACGTGCAGCCGCGCGAGCTGCCGGCGAAGGGCAATGCCGCGATCACCCTCAGCAGCATCACCCGGGTCAGGACCAAGGACGGCTCCACCCCGCCGACCCTCGACACGATCGAGTTCCTGATCGACAGGCACAGCGCCGTCAACAGCAAGGGCTTCCCGACCTGCCCGCGGGCGAAGTTGGAAGACGCGACCCCCTCGCAGGCGCGCAAGCGCTGCGCCGGGGCCCTCGTCGGCAAGGGAACCGGCAAGGCGCTGGTGACGATGCCGGGGAACGAGCCCTTCCAGATCACCTCGCCGGTCTCCTTCTTCAACGCCGCCCCGACCGGTGGCAAGACGACGCTCCTCGCCCACGCCTACGAGACCGTGCCGGCGCCGCAGGCGCTGCTGGTGCCGATCGTCGTCGAGCGGGTCGGCAAGGGCCGCTACGGCTACCGCGTCGAGGTGAAGCTGCCCGAGGTGGCCGGCGGCTTTGGAGCCCCGACCCTGGCCGAAGCGAAGGTCGGTGCCGTCCGCAAGCAGGGCGGCAAGAAGGTCGGCTTCATTAGCGCCCACTGCTCCGGCGGCCGCCTGCAGGTAGAGGGGAAGCTGACGTTCACCAACGGGGACAGCTTCCCCACCACCCTCACCTCGCCGTGTCACGTCCCCGGCTGAGACTCGTCGCCGTCCTCACCGCGATGGCGCTCGCTACCGCCGCCGGCAGCGCCGGCGGGGCGCTGGTGGCAGTCGAAGACGTCATCCTGCGGGCGGACGGCGGCTTCCAGCCGCAGGCACTGCCCGAGAAGCGCTTCGCCCCGATCGACTTCCAGGGCCGCCTCGACATCACCGACCGCGCCGGCGGCAAGCCCTCGCCGCTACGCCAGGCGCTAATCGACTTCGACGCCGACGGCCGCCTCAGCGTCGCCGGCCTGCCGACCTGCGCGCCGGACTCGATCGACGAAGCCAGCACCGAGGAAGCGCGGCGGACCTGTCGCGGCGCGATCGTCGGCACCGGCAGCATCGAAGCGCTGGTCTCGCTGCAGGAAGGGACGGTGCGGGCGAAGTCGCCGCTGACGATCTTCAACGGCCCGCGCCTCGGCGGCCTGCCCACCGCGGTGGTCCACGCCCGCACCACCGTGCCCGGCACCCAGACCTACGCGATCGTGGTCCCGATCGAACAGCGGCGCGGCGACTTCCGCTACCGCGCCCGCATCGACGTGCCGCCGATCGCCGCCGGCTACGGCGCGATCACCCACGTCGACGTCGCGATCGGCCGCCGCTACCGCGCCGGCGGCCAACGCCGCAGCTACGCCTCGGCCCGCTGCAGCGACAACGTCCTCCAGACCCACGGCCGCTTCACCTTCGAAAGCGGGACCGTGATCGACGGCCTCGTCGAAAAATTCTGCCACTCCAAATAGCGGCGGCGGCGCTCCGCCCGAGCGGGCGACCTTCCTATACTTGCCCGTCCCCGGGCCGTTAGCTCAGTTGGTAGAGCAGGAGACTCTTAATCTCAAGGTCGAAGGTTCGAGCCCTTCACGGCCCATCCCACGCCGGCCCCCGAGCGCGGTCGGCTATTCGCCCACTTCGCCGAAGGCTCCGCCGAACGGGTTCGTCGCCGGGGCGCCCGTTTCGGGGTTCGTCTGCCCGGCCGCCGCGGCGGCTTTTTCCTGCTTTTCGGCTTCCTTCTTGGCCTTGAGGTATTTGTTGGCCTGTTTCTCGACCTGATCGAGCTGCTGGTCGATCGCTTTGGCCTGCGATTTGTCGGCGAGCTTCTTCGCTTCGGCCCTGGCCTTTTCGGCGGCCGCCTTGTCGCCGGTGAAGTACGTGTAGTAGGCGAGGGTCGTGAAGGCGTTGACCGTCGGGCGCTGCTCGGCGACGATCTCCAGCGCTTCGACCGCGGCTTCGATGTTCGCGCTCGCCTGCTGGTAGGACGGCGAGAGTTCGGCCAGCTGCACCAGCGTCGTCGACATCAGCTGGGCGAGGCCGATGTTGGGTTCCTTGGTGGTTTCGAGGTATTCGGACCAGGTCTGGTTGGCCTGCTGGTATTCCTGGACCGCTTCCGGCGTGAACGCCCGTTGCCCGTTTTCTTCCACCGTCACCTTGGCGTTGGCGGTGTTTACCTGAGCCCGCGTCAGGGAGACCAGGAGGTCGGGGTTTTCGGGGTCTTTGCGCAGTTTGACTTCGATCCTCTCCGACTGTTCTTCGTAGGGCTTGGCGGCATCGCCGCTGCCGTTGCTGCTGAAGAGTTCGGCGATATTGAGGCCGCCGACGACGAGGAAGAGGCTGGCCCCCATGAGGACGGCGAGGACCGCGTAGACGACCCGGACGACGTTTTTCCGTCGCCCGCGTATGTCGAACAGCATTCGGTGCTCGTCTTTGCCTTGCGCCACTCGTCTCTCCCTACTCCTGCGGGGAGGGCTGCGCCAACCCGCTGCTGGGTTTCGGCCGCCCCAGGACTCGAGCCAGCAAGATACTCAACTCGTACAGAACAAGCAGCGGAACCATCTCAATGAGCATCGTCACCGGGTCCACCCCGGGGAGGGCCGCGGCGACGATCGCGATCGCCAGGTAGGCGTAGCGGCGGTTCTGGGAGAGCTGCTCGACGCTGACGATCCCGAGTCGGGTGACGGCGATGATCGCCAGCGGCAGCTGGAAGATCAGGCCGCAGGCGATCTCGGTCATCGAGAAGAAGCCGTAGTACTCGCGGGCGCGGAGCTGGATGTTGAACTGCCCGTCGTTGAAGTCGAGGAGGAAGTTGAGCGCCGCCGGCATCACGACGAAGTAGGCGAAGAGGATCCCCGCCACGAACAGCACCGGGAAGAGCAGCAGGATCGGCAGGATCACCCGCCGCTCGGTCTGGCTGAAGGCCGGGAGGATGTAGGCGTAGAGCTGCCAGAGGACGACCGGCAGCGCCAGCACGATGGCCCCGTAGGCGGAGACGGTCAGGGTGGTGGTGAAGGGCTCGGTGACCCCGAAGGTGATCAGTTCGTCGCGGTCGTCGGGCAGCGGGCCCTGGGCGATCTCCAGCAGCAGGTGGTTTTGCCAGAAGCAGAGGGCGAGGGCCACCCCGAAGACGACGATGCAGACGATCAGGCGCGCGCGCAGCTCATCGAGGTGCTCGACGAGAGTGAGGCGATCCTCGTGGGAGACCGCCCTGACGCGGCGGGCCATCCTCGCGAAGCCTCAGCTGGACTTGTTGCGGATGATCTCGGCGTCGGCGGGGTCGCCGTGGATCTTGGCCGACTCCGACTCCAGCTCGGGTTTGTCGTCGTCGTGGTCATGCTCGCCGCCGATCGAGCCTTTGAACTCGCGGATGCCGCGGCCAAGGCTGCGGCCGAGCTCCGGTAGTCGTTTGGGCCCGAAGACAAGCAGGGCGATGACGAGGACGATCGCGATCTCTGGAAGTCCGATGTTTCCTGGCATCTAGACCATGGTAACGGGGTGGATCGGCGCCCGGATCAGTCCGGGTCGGGTTTTCGATTCCCGGCTGCGGGGTTTGTGAGGGAGCGATGAGGCGAATTACGGATCACCTCCTGCCGCCGAGGCCCGATAGTGCTGCTATGGCAGATCCAGCTCGCGACGAGGCCGCCAACCGCTCCCTCCACATCTGTCCCGACTGCGAGTCCGGGCTGGTTCAGCCGACCTCCTGGGAGCAGGAGTCGGACCGGTCCCACTGGCGGGTCTGGCGGCGCTGCCCCGAGTGCGAGTGGACCGGCGACAGCGTCCACGACGAGGCCGAAGTCGACGCCTACGACAGGCGCCTCGACCTCGGATCCCGCCAGCTCACCGATGAGCTGTGCTTGCTCGAGCACGCCAACATGAGCGAGATGGTCGACGCCTTCATCACCGCCCTCGGCAACGACCTGATCGGCGCCGACGATTTCGCCCGATAGGAATCTGGAGGGCACCGTCGCCCTGGTCACCGGCGCGTCCAGCGGGATCGGCGAGGCGAGCGCGAAGGAGCTGTCTGCGCGCGGCGCAAGCGTGGCGCTCGTCGCGCGGCGGGCCGAGCGGCTCGAGAGTCTCGGCGGCGAGATCGCCGACGCGGGCGGGACGGCGCTGCCGATCGAGGCCGACGTCGGCGACCGGGCCCAGGCCGAGGCGGCCGTCGCCCGCGCGGTCGAGGAGCTGGGGCGGCTGGACGTGCTCGTCAACAACGCCGGGGTGATGTTGCTCGGGCCTGTCCACGAGGCCCCGGTCGAGGAATGGGAGCGGATGGTGCAGGTCAACCTGCTCGGCCTCCTCTACACTGCCCACGCCGCCCTCCCCCACCTGCTCGAAGCCGCCGAGCGAGAGCCGCGGCGGGTCGCGGACATGGTCAACATCTCCTCGGTCGCCGGCCGGATGGCGCGCAAGGGCAGCGGCGTCTACAACGCGACCAAGCACGGCGTCGGCGCCTTCAGCGAGGCGCTGCGCCAAGAGGTCACCGGCCGCCATCTGCGGGTCTCGCTGGTCGAGCCGGGCGCCGTCGACACCGAGCTGCAAAGCCACAACCGCCCGGAGATCGAGCAACAGATCCGCGATCGCTTCACCGACATGGACATCCTCCGGTCCGAGGACATCGCCGACGCCATCGCCTACGTGGTGACGCGCCCCCGCCACGTAGCGGTCAACGAGGTCCTGGTCCGCCCAACCCAACAGGAGCAGTAGCCCCCCCAGATCGTTTCCAAACTTTTCCCTGTTATGGCAGGGACGATCTTGGAAACGACGCGGGCTCAGCTGTAGCGCTGGACGACGCCGTCGGCGACGAGGGTGAGGAGGCGGCGCTGCTCGGGCTCGAAGTCGGCCTGCTCCAGCGCTGCCTTCGCCCCGGCGACCATCTCGATCGCGCGGGCGCGGACCCGCTCGAGAGCGCCGGTGGCGGCGATCCGGTCGCAGAGCGCCTCGGCGCCGGCAACGTCGAGCGTGCGCAGGTCGATCTCGCGGATGCCCGGCTCGCTCTTCGCCGCCTCGATCAGCGGCAGGGTGACGGTGCCGTCGAGGAGGTCGGTGCCGCGAGCCTTGCCGGTCCGCTCCGGCGGGCCGCTGACGTCGAGGACGTCGTCGAGTAGCTGGAAGGCGAGGCCGATGCCGGCGCCGAACTCGCGCAGCGCCTCGGCGTCACGGCCGAGCAGGCAGGCGCACTCGAACAGGCGCGCGGTCTTCAGCCGGCAGCGGTGGAGATAGCGCTCCTCGTCGAGGGCGAGGTCGAAGGCGTCGTGGCGCTGGGCGAGCTCCCCCTGGGCGAGGGCGACCGAGGCGTCAGCGAGGAGGGCGACGGAGCGCCCGTCGCCGGCGTCGGCGAGGAGGGCGAAGGCGCGCGAGAAGAGCAGATCACCGGTGGCGGTGGCGCGGTCGCGACCGGAGGTGGCGGCGACGGTCGGCAGGCCGCGGCGCAGCGGGGCGTCGTCGAGGACGTCGTCGTGAACCAGGGTCGCCATGTGGACCAGCTCGATCGCCGCGGCGGCGCGAACCGCCTCACCGTCCCCATTCGGGCCGGCGCAGAGGAGGACCAGCATCGGGCGCAATCGCTTCCCCCCCGCCTCCAGCGTCGAGGCGGCGTCCGCGCCCAAGACCTCTCCGTGGCTGCCGACGGCGTCGCGCAGCAGCTCCTCGACTTCCCCCAGTCGCGACGGCAGCCAGCGGCTGGAGGCGTCGAGGACCGCCGTCACCGGCGGCGGTACCGAGGAGGGGCGGGTCACCCGCGGACGCCGCTGTGGATCGCGATGATCCCGCCGGCGAGCACGGTGTACCGGATTCCTTTGAAGCCGGCGTCGTCCATCTTCTCCGCCAGGCCGCGGGGGCTGGGGAAGCTGCGGACCGACTCCGGCAGGTAGGAGTAGGCCTCCGGGTTGCTCGAGAGGGAGCCAAGCAGCGGCACGATGCGGTCAAACCAGAGCGAGTAGAAGAGCGAGAGCGGTGGCCGGGTCGGCTGGGTGATCTCGAGGATGACGGCGCGGCCGCCCGGTTTCAGGACCCGCGCCATCTCGCGCAGGCCGCGGTCGAGGTCGGCGAGGTTGCGGACGCCGAAGCCGACGGTGACGGCGTCGAAGCGCTCCCCGTCGTAGGGAAGCTCGAGCGCGTCGGCCCACTCGAAGCGGACGCCCTCGGCGCCCCGCCCGGCCGCCTTCTCGCGGGCCAGGTCCAGCATCGGCTCGGAGAAGTCGCAGCCGACGACGTGCCCGTCGGGAGCCACCAGCCGCGACAGCTCCAGGGCCAGGTCGCCGGTGCCGCAGCAGACGTCAAGGGCAGAATCGCCCGGCCCGAGGCCGGTGCGGGCCGCCGCGCGCTCGCGCCAGCGGTGGTGTAGGCCGGCGGTCATCAGCGAGTTGAGCGCGTCGTAGCGACCGGCGACGCGGTCGAACATGCGGTTGACCTGACCGGCGAAGTCAGGCGATTGGCGGTTGTCGTTGATCGTGTCCATGGGATTCAGGGCGCGCGCCCCGCCCCGCCAGGCCGATCTAGTCCAGCGAGGACAGGAAGTCCGCGAGCTGTTCGATCTTTTCCGGCGGCAGGTCGCGGAAGGAGGGCATGATGCCCGGGCCGATTTCCACCGAGCGGATGATCGCAGCCCGCGGGATCCGGGAGGCGATGTGGGTCAGTTCGGGACCGGGACCGTTGTTGCCGTTCTCGCCCAGCTTGTGGCAGGCGAGGCAGCCGGCGCCGGCGACGACCTCCTTGCCGGCCTCGTATTTCTTCGAGACCTGCATCTCGACCTCGGTCGGCGAGCCGCCGATCGCGCCGAGGTAGGTGAGGTAGCCCATCGCGATGATCGTCAGGATCCCGGCGGTGGTCGCGATCGGCCGTCGCTCGGGGCGTCGCTCGGGGCCGCGGTCGTAGAACGGCAGCAGCAGGAGCAGGACCATGCAGATGGTCGGGATCCCGATCGTCGCGATCGGGACCAGCTCCGGCGGTTTGATCACGCGCAGGAGCTCGAAGAGGAAGAAGAAGTACCACTCGGGGCGCGGCACGTAGGTGGTCGAGGTCGGGTCCGCCTTCGGGCCCTGCTCGGCGCCGAGGATCACGGACATCGCGATGATCACGGCGACGACGATCAGGGCCATCACCGAGTCCTTCATCACCGCGTAGGGGAAGAAGGGCTTCCCCTTCTTCTTCAGCAGCTCGTACTCCTCCAGATACTTCTGCTTGTCCTGGGGCTTCATGCGGAGGAGGCTCCGTTCCCCTCGCCGTCGACCGGGGCGCCGTCGGCGCGGTGGCCGTTGGCGCGGCCGTTGCCGTTGGCGCCAGCGTCGAGCTGCGCGACCGGGGCGGCGACCTTGGGCCGTTCCGCCTTGACCCACGGCGGGGCCGTGGTGCCGAGCTTGACGACGAGGTACATGTGGGCGCCGATCAGGGCGATGATCGCCCCCGGCACCAGCAGCATGTGGATCGCGTAGAAGCGCGAGAGGGTCGTGGCCCCCAGCTCAGGCCCGGCGCGGAGGAAGTCGCTCAGATAGGGGCCGACGACGGGGCCGGTGCCGTTGATGTTGATGCCGACGATCGAGGCCCAGAAGGAGCGCTGGTCGAACGGCAGCAGGTAGCCGGTGAAGGCCATCGTCATCGTCAGGATCAGCAGCACTACGCCGATCACCCAGTTCAGCTCCCGCGGGTACTTGTAGGCGCCGAAGAAGAAGGTCCGCCCCATGTGGAGGAAGATCAGGATCACCATCACGCTCGATCCCCACTTGTGCATCCCGTGCACGAGCTGACCGAGCGGGACCTCGTTGTTGATGTGCGAGATCGAGGCGTAGGCCTGGGTCGCCGAGGGGGTGTAGAACATCGCCAGGAAGACGCCGGTGACCGCCTGGACGATGAAGGCGAAGAGGGTCGCGGAGCCGAGCGTGTAGAACCAATTGGTCCCCTTCGGCACCTTGCGGAAGAGCATCCCGGTGAGGAAGCCGCTGGCGGCGAGGCGCTGGTCGACCCAGCCGAGGGCGTCGATCGGGGCTTCCTTGCCGACCTCGAGCAGCTTGTCGCCGGCGGTCCGACGCTCGGGAGCCTCCTTCAGGTCGGTCGGCGCCTGCCCCTTGGGCGTGCCGCCGCTGCCGGGCTTCGCCGGTTTGCGCAGCGGTGGGGGGACGATCGCGTCCGGGATCTTCGGTTTCGGGAAACTCGGCATCAGGGCGGCGGGAAGGTGGAGGGACGCGGCGGGTAGAGGTATTCCCAGATCCCGCCGGTGAACTCGCCGGGATCGCGGGCGCGGACCGGCTCCATCTGCGAGGTGACGCTGTAGCGCGGGCCGACTTCGACCTGGCCCTTGCGGACGCGCGTCTGGAACTGGTCGAGCGGGCGCACCGGCGGGCCGCCGATCCGCTTGCCCTGGAAGTCGTAGACGCCGCCGTGGCAGGGGCAGATGAAGTTGCCCGCGGCCTCGACGAAGCGGACCGGGCAGCCGAGGTGGGCGCAGCGGTTGGAGACGGCGATGTACTTGTCCGGTTCCTCGCCCAGCTCTTCGGAGCTCTTGCGCACGTAGGCGGTGGTCTTGCCGGCGTCGCCGATCCCCTCGGTCTCGGTGAAGACGACCTGGCGGTAGGTGTCTTCGACGAAGTCGGAGGTCGGCCCCACTCCCTCCCAGCGCTCCTTGCCGCGGTGGAAGATCGGGGCGACGGCAAAGCCGACGGCGGGCAGGACGATGCCGGCTGCGGCGAGGCCGCCCAGCGCCTGCGAGGCGACCGTGAAGACGTGGCGGCGCGTCATCGACTCGCCCTCGAAGTAGCCGGGAGGGTCGGGCTTCACCCGCTCCTTGATGGGCGCCTCCTCGGCCCCGTTTACCTTGTTCGCGTCGTCTGCCACAGGTCGGTTCGCGTAGGGCTTCGAAGTCTATTGCTTAGGCGGTGTGACCTGCGTCACACAGACCGACACCCGCGCCGTCGCCCGCGATCTCTTCTGCCGCGTTTCGCCAAAGCGCCGGGATCCCCTCCGTGTTGCCCTCGGCGTGGAGGCGGGCGCATTCGCTGATCAGGTCGGAGAGGACGGCGACGGCGCGGGTGTCGCCGAGGGTGGCGAGGCGGTCGAGGCCGAGGGCGTAGAGGTAGTCGCCCGCCAGGAGCGCGAGGTCGGCGTCGTGGCCGGAGAGGAGGCGCGGCTGTCCGTAGTGGAGGAGGTAGCCCTCCCGCACCGCCTCGATGACGACGGCGTGCTCGCCTCCGCCGGCAAGGTCGCCGAGCGCCGGCGGCTCGGCCGGGTCAACCACGTGAGGGGAGATAGGTGTGTCCTCGGCGCGCAGCTGGCCGGCGAGGGCCTCGAGCGCGTTCATCGCAGGACCTCGTCGAGGGACTCGGCGGCGGCTTCGAGCGTCCGGTCGACCGTCGCCTCGTCATGGGCGAGGGAGACGAACCAGGCCTCGTACTGGGCCGGGGGCGGGTAGACGCCGCGCGCGAGCAGGGCCCGGCAGAAGGCGGCGTGGGCGTCGACGTCGCAGGCGGTGGCGGTGGCGAAGTCGACAACGGGGACCTCGCTGAAGAAGAGCGTGACCATGCCGGGGGCGGTGGCGACCTGCAAAGGCCGGTCGGCCGCCAGCGCTTCGAAGCCGCGGGCGAGGCGATCGGTCAACTCGCCCAACCGCGCGTAGGCGGCGGCGTCGAGCTGGTCCAGGGTCGCCAGGCCGGCCGCCACCGCCAGCGGGTTCCCGGACAGAGTCCCTGCCTGGTAGACGTCGCCGACGGGAGCGATCCGTTCCATCTGCTCGCGCGAACCGCCGTAGGCCGCCGCCGGCAGGCCGCCGCCGAGGATCTTGCCCATCACCGTCAGGTCGGGTTCGACCCCAAACAGCTCTTGGGCGCCGCCGCGGGCGACGCGAAAGCCGGTGATCACCTCGTCGAAGACCAGCAGCGCGCCTGCCTCACGGGTCGCCTCGCGGAGGAACTCGAGGTAGCCCTCGGCCGGAGGGACGATGCCCATGTTGGCGGCGATCGGCTCGGCCAGCAGCGCCGCGACGTCGTGCTCGCGCAGCGCCCGCGCGACCGCCTCGCGGTCGTTCCACGGCACCACCACGGTCGCCGCCGCCTGGGCCGCGGTCACACCGGGGCTGCCGGGCACGCCCAGCGTCGCCAGCCCAGAGCCGGCGTCGACGAGCAGGCCGTCGGAGTGGCCGTGGTAGGCGCCGGCGAACTTGACAACGACCTCACGGCCGGTGATCGCCCGAGCCAGGCGCACGGCGCTCATCGCCGCCTCGGTCCCGGAGCTCGTCATCCGCAGCATCTCGACCGAGGGGAAGCGTGCCGCCACCTCCTCAGCGAGGCGGACCTCCTCGAGGGTCACCGCGCCGAAGCTCGTCCCCCGCTTCGCCGCTTCGATCACCGCCGCAATCACGGCGGGCTCGGCGTGGCCGAGGATCAGCGGCCCCCAGGAGCCGATCCAGTCGAGGTAGCGGTTGCCCTCGACGTCGAAGAGCCAGGCACCTTCGCCGCGTTCGACGAAGATCGGGTCGCGGCCGAGCTGCCGCATCGCCCGAACCGGCGAGTTGACGCCACCCGGCAGGACCTCCTGCGCTCGGGCGAAGGCGCCTGCGCCGCCGCCAGGCGGCGCGTTTTCAGGAATGCTCGGCCTCCCAGCGCGCGTAGTCCTCGGTGAAGTAGTGGAGGCGGATCTTCTTGTACTCGGTCGAGGAGTAGAGGGTGGCGCGGTCGTCCGGCCCCATCCCGCACTCCTCGGCGATCGCGTCGAGGACGGCGTCGCACTCCTCCTTCGAGCGGCCGTGGGCCATCGTGAAGACGCTGTAGGGCCAGTCCTCGTAGGTGGGGCGCTGGTAGCAGTGGGAGATGCCGCGGAAGGAGGCCATCCGACCGCCGACCTCCATGATCTGGTCCTCCGGGACCTTCCAGACGCCCATCCCGTTGGCCGAGAAGCCGGCGCGGCGGTGGTAGAGGATCGCGGCGACCCGGCGCAGGATCTTGCGGTCGACCATCGCCCGCAGCCGGTCGAGCAGCTCCTCGGTCGAGATCCCGAGCTTCTGCGCGGCGGCGTCATAGGGCCGGGCGACCGCCTCCATCGGGCCCTGCAGGGCCTTGATCAGGGCGATGTCATCGGCGTCATAGGGCTGCGGTTCGAGCTCGCGAGGCGGCGCCGCCTCGACCGCGGCGGCGAGCGCCTCGGTCCCCTTCTCCATCTCCAGGTTCATGTTGATCTTGAAGAGGGTGAGCGTCGGCAGTTCCCGCATCGACTCCGCCCCGGTCTCCTCCATCAGCGCCTCCAGCGTCCCCTGCAGCCCGAGCTTCGAGTCCGGCGGGGTGGCGATCGTGAACCACATGTTGAAGTCGTGGGTGCGCAAGTAGTTGTGGGAGACGCCCGGGTGGGCGTTGACGATTCTCGCCGCCCGCTGCGGGTTCTCGGCGTCGACTTTTGCCGCCACCAACATCGACTCGTAGCCGAGCGCGCGGGTGTCGAAGATCGGCGTGATCTCGCGGATGATGCGGCCGTCGAGCAGGCGCTGGGTCCGGGCGAGGACGTCGTCGAGCTCGAGGTCGGCCTCGGAGGCGACGAGGGCGAACGGCTCGGGATCGAGCGGGAAGCTCGACTGCAGCAGGTTCATCAGCCGCTTGTCGATCTCGTCGAGCGGGATCGCCGAGCCGTCCTTGCGGCTGCGCGCCTTCGACTGCGGAACTTTCACCGAAGCCACCCTGCGGCCTCCTTCGCGTAGTAGGTGACGATCGCGTCGGCGCCGGCACGGCGGATCGAGGTCAGCGCCTCCAGCGCGGCGGCGCGCTCGTCGATCCAGCCGTTGGCGGCGGCGGCCTTCAGCATCGAGTACTCGCCGGAGACGTGGTAGGCGGCGACGGGGGCGCCGGTCGCCTCTTTGACCCGGCGCACGACGTCCAGGTAAGGGAGCGCTGGCTTCACCATCACCATGTCGGCCCCCTCGTCGAGGTCGAGTTCGGCCTCGCGCACCGCTTCGGCGGCGTTGGCCGGGTCCATCTGGTAGCCGCGGCGGTCGCCGAACTCCGGCGCCGACTCGGCGGCGTCGCGGAAGGGGCCGTAGTAGGCCGAGGAGTACTTGGCGCTGTAGGAGACGATCGGGACGCTGCTGTGTCCCTCCTCGTCGAGCTGGTGGCGGATCGAGCCGACCCGGCCGTCCATCATGTCGCTGGGGGCGACCGCGTCGGCGCCGGCCTCGGCATGGGAGACCGCGGTTTTCGCCAGCAGCTCGACGGAGATGTCGTTGTCGACCTCGGTGCTGCCCTCGCGGACGACGCCGCAGTGGCCGTGGGAGGTGTACTCGCAGAGGCAGACGTCGGTCATCACCACCAGGTCGGGGTGGGCGTCCTTCAGCGCCCGCACCGCCATCTGCACGATCCCCTCGTCGTCATAGGCGCCGGTCCCGAACTCGTCCTTGACGCTGGGGACCCCGAACAGCATCAGCGCCCCGACGCCCGCCGCGGCGAGCTCGCCGGCCTCCTCGACCAGGTTGGAGATCGACAGGCGGGCGATCCCCGGCATCGAGGCGACCTCGTCGCGCACCCCCTCGCCGGCGACCACGAAGGCCGGCTGGATCAGGTGGCCGGGGGTGAGCTCGGTCTCGCGGACCAGGCCGCGCAGCGCGTCGGTGCGCCGCATCCGGCGCAGACGGGTACTTGGGAAAGGCATCGGGGCCGAGTTTAGGGGAGGGGCGCAGTAGCGTTCCGCCGGTGCGGGCCACGGGTGTCGTCAAGCGGTTCGGTGACAGAGAGGCCCTGCGGGGTGTCTCCTTCGAAGCCGGCCCCGGGGAGCTCGTCGCGATCATCGGGCCGAACGGGGCCGGGAAGACGACGCTGCTCTCGATCCTCGCCGGGATCGCGAAGCCGGATGGAGGCGAGGTCGCGACGGCGGGCGGGGCCGTCGGCTGGGTCCCGCAGCAGGCGGCTCTGTATAGACGGCTGACGGTGGCCGAGAACCTGCTGCTGTTCGCGCGGCTGGAGGGCCACGAGGACCCGGCGGCCTCGGTCGAGGAGATGCTGGCGCTGACGGGGCTCGCGGACCGCCGCGGGGAGATCGTCGCCCGCCTCTCCGGCGGCAACCAGCAGCGGATCAACATCGCGATCGGCCTCCTCTCCCGCCCCGCCGTCCTGCTCCTCGACGAGCCCAGCGTCGGCCTCGACCCGCGCCAGCGGGCGCGGCTCTGGGAGTTTGTCTCCGGCCTCGCGGGCCGTGGCACCACCGTCGTCTTCTCCACCCACGACATTCAGGAGGCCGAGCGCTACGGCGGCCGGGTGCTCGTCCTCGCCGACGGCGAGTCCCTCTTCGACGGCTCCGCTGAGGAGCTGCGCGAGGCGGTCCGGCGCGAGGCGCCCGAGGCCGCCGACCGCGACTTCGAGACCGCCTTCGTCGCCTACCTCCACCACCGGGGTCACTGATGCGCGGTGTCCGCTGGCTGCTGCTGAAGGACCTGCAGATCCTGCGGCGCTCGCCGCTGCAGGCGGTGCTGCTCGTCGCCTACCCGATCCTGATCGCCGTCCTCGTCGGCTTCGCGATCTCGCGCGGGCCGGAGGACCCGCGGGTCGCCTTCCTCAACGAAGTGCCGCCCAACACGCGGATCAACGTCGGCGGCGCCGAGCTGCCGAAGGCAAACGTGAAAGAGCAGATCTGCGAGCGGGTCGAGTGCGTCTTCGTCGAGGACCGCGACGAAGCGGAAGAGCGGGTGGCCTCGGGTGACGTGCTGGCGGCGCTGATCCTCCCCGCCGACCTCGTGAACAAGATCAACTCGCTCTCGACCCTGACCCCCGGCGTCCCCAAGGTCGAGATCCTCGTCAACGAGGAAAACGCGGTCAAGGCGGAACTGGTCGACGACCGGATCACCACCCTGCTGGCCGAAGCGAACCTGCGGATCGCGCGGCGGATCGGCAACGAAGGAGGTCGCTACCTGGGCCTGATCGTCGACGGCGGCAAGTTCGAGGTGCTCGGCGAAACGATCCCGATCCTCGGGCTGCGGACCAGCGCCCGCATCCTCGAACAGGTGACGCCGGCGCTGCCGCCGCGGCTGCGGCCGTCGCTCGAACAGGTGACCGAGTTCGCCTCGCAGGCGCGCGACAACCTCGACGTCGCGAAACCGTTGATCGACCGCCTCGCCCAGCCGATCGCCGTCGACAAGGTCGTGGTCGGCGGCGAGAGCCCGCCGCTCGAAGTCTTCGCGATCGCGGTCGCCGCCACCCTCACCCTCGCCTTCGTCGTCGTCCTCCTCGTGGCGGGATCGCTGGCGCTGGAGCGGGAGGAGAACGCCTTCCCCCGGCTCACCCGCGGGCTCGTCTCCGAGAGCGGCCTGCTCGGCGAGAAGGTCCTGCTCGGGGTCGTGGCCGGGCTCGTCGTCACGCTGCTGATGCTGCTCGGGATGCAGCTCTTCGTCCCCTTGGAGATCGGGCGCTTCGGCCTCTGGCTGGTGGCGATCGGCGTCGCGGCGGCGGCGCTCGGGGCGGCCGGGGCGGCGCTCGGGGCGGCGGCGCGGGAAGTGCGGACGGTCTCGCTGCTCGCCTTCATGGTGACCCTGCCGGTCGCCTTCCTCTCGCTCGTGCCCTCCGGCGCCGTCGGCCCCGGGGTCTTCGACGCGATCCGCTACCTGACCGCGCTCTTCCCCTTCAAGCCGGCGCTGGAAGCGATCACCGCCGCGCTCGACGCGAGCGGCCCCGGGATCGGCGGGCCGCTGCTCCACCTGGCGGCGCTCTGCGTCGCCTATGCCGCAATAGCTCGCCTGGCGCTGCGCAGATTCGGCACCGTTTAGGCACACCTGCCCGCGTCGTTTCCAGACTTTCCCTTGCTATAGCGAGGACAACTCTGGAAACGACCTTCCCCCGCGGCCGACACAGGCGCGGATGAACTCTTCGAGGCTGAGGTTCGGCTCGAGGTGGGCGCGGACGCGGTCGAGGACAGCGGGCTCGTCGAGTTCGGGGAGAGTGCGGCCGCTGGAGCGGATCGCCGCCAGCGCGATCGGTGAGCCGTCGATCTCCAGGCATCCGTGCTTGCTGCGATAGGCCGCGACCCCGCCCACTTCGACGAGGTCGTAGTTGGGCTCGCTCGCGGTGAGGAGCTGCCGCTGCTCGGCGGTCGGGTGGATGACAAAGCCCGGGGCCGTCGTCCCCGGGCTCTCGTGCAGCGTTGCCGGGACCGCGCCGTAGGGGGAGACGTGGGCGGAGTAGACGACGTCGAAGCCCTCCAGCTCCGCCCGCTCCACCGGCATCTCGACCCCGGGCAGCGGCGCCAGCTTGCGGGCCAGCGCCTCCGGCGCCGCGTTCGCCCCGTAGGCGAGGAGCGGCGTGCGACCGGCGAGGTCGGGGTCGCCGGGCAGCTCGTGGGCCTCGCCGTCGCGATAGAGGTAGGAGCGCTCGGGGGTCGCGTAGGGATAGCCCAGCGCCCGCTCCAAGATCGCTGCCGTCTCCTCCGGATCTCCCATCGCGCTCAATCTCGCAGATAGGGTCAGCTCCTATGCGGGTTCTCTTCATCGGCGACGTGGTCGGCAGCCCCGGCCGGCAGGGGCTGCGCGAAACGCTGCCGGCGCTGCGCGAGCAACACGCGCCCGACTTGGTGATCGTCAACGGCGAGAACTCGGCCGGTGGGGTCGGGATCACCCAGCGGACCGCCAACGACCTCTTCGACTCCGGCGCCGACGTCATCACCACCGGCAACCACGTCTACCGCCACCGCGAGGCCTACGAGTTCCTCGAAAGCGAGGAGCGGGTGGTGCGGCCGGCCAACTACCCGCAGGCCAACCCCGGCCGCGGCCACACCGTGGTCGAGGCGGCGGGGATGCGGGTGCGGGTGGTCAACCTCAGCGGCGGCGTCGGCCTCCGCGTCGCCCGCTCCCCCTTCGACACCGTCGACTCAATCCTCAGCCACCACGACCAGGACGCGGTGATCGTCGACTTCCACGCCGAAGTCTCGAGCGAGAAGGTGGCGATGGGCTGGCACCTCGACGGCCGCGTCGCCGCCGTGCTCGGGACCCACACCCACGTCCCCACCGCCGACGGCCGCGTCCTCCCCGGCGGTACTGCCCACGTCTCCGACGTCGGCATGACCGGCTCCCGTACCAGCGTCCTCGGGGTCAAGCCGGAGCAGGCGCTGCGCTCGATGATCACCCAGATGCCGACCCGGTTCGAGACCGCAGAAGATGACGTCTGGGTGATGGGCGCCCTGGTCGACGTGAACGATCGGGGTCTGGCCGACTCGTACCAGCAGGTGATGCAGCCAGCGCGATGAGGAGCAGCGGGTAGAACCAGACGATGTACAGGTAGAACCAGTGCTGGAGGGTCAGCTGCAGGAGGATCAACAGGGCGGCGGAGAGGGCCGCCAGCTGGACCAGGGACTTACGTTTCGGGACGAAGGCGAGGGCGAGGGACAGGACGCCCAGGCCGACGAGTAGGGCCATGCGGAGGGGTTCGAGCGAGGTTTGGCCCCAGATGCTGAACGGGGAATCGCGGTTGGCTTGGGTGGCGATCGTGCGGTCGTAGACGGTGGTCAGGCCCGGGTTTATTGCCGGCCAGGTCATTACTACGGTCGTCACGAGTAGCGCTCCCAAGATGAACAGGAGCGCTGGGCGGCGGCGGGTGTCCTGCGTGCGGGGTCGTACTCGGACACCCGCCGCCGAACTCGGGCCTGGCTCTTGGGGTGAGGGTTCGGTTGGGGGTTGGTAGGTCAGGTACATCGGGGCTAGGACGGCTGGGGCGAACTTGGCCCAGGTGGCGCTGGCCAGCAGTGCGCCGCGGGTAAGGGGCTTCGCTGCGAAACAGAGGGTGGCTACTAGAAGGGCTGCTACTAGGGAGTCGTTGGAGTTCGACTCGAGGGTGTAGGCGGTGTACGGGTAGGCGACCCAGGCGAAGGCGAGGATCGCGGCGAGGCGTTCGCCCGCCGGGCCGGGGCGGATCCGCATCCCGAGGAGGATCAGGAGGACGAAGGTGGCGAGGTCGAAGATGACGGCGGCGAAGTGGGCTGCCGGGAGGTCGTCCCAGGATCCGGTCGAGGGGAGCATCAGCTCGAAGGGGACGTAGGCGAGGTAGTTGACGGGCCCGTAGGTGTCGCCGCTCGCGATGTCGTCGGGGAGGTTGTCGTAGATCGGTTCCCCGTGGGTGATCTTGTCCGCGCCCGCGACCCCCGCGTAGCCGACGTCGATCGCCCCCGAGTCGGCGACGTTGAGGCCGACCCGCAGCCCCAGCAGGAAGAGGGCGGCGACGAAGAGCCAGGTGACCGACCAAACCGGGCGCAAACCCTCCCCCCTCCCCCGCAGCCCGATCCAGAGGCAGCGGCCCAGGAGATAGAGCAGGACCGGGTAGACGAGCGGGACCGAGACCCCGATCTCGGCGCGGTTGAAGAAGTAGTGGGAGACGCCGAAGCCGAGCAGGACGAGGAGGTCGAGGTTGGCGACCCGCCGCAGCCGCCGCCAGTCGACGAGGCCGAGGAGAAAGAGGAGGCAGAGCGGCAGGAAGACGTAGGGGGCGTTGAGCTTGTGGCCGAAGGCGCCGGAGTAGCCGCGCGCCATCTTCCAGGCGACCTGGTAGCCGGTCCACGACTCCAGCACCTCGCCGCTGTGGGAGTCGACGAGGACGAGGACGAGCTGGTCGCCGCCAGAGAAGTAGGAGACCCCCCAGCGCCCCTCGTCGATCGCCGCCGTCGCAGCCAGCTCCCCGTCCTCGCGTTCCACCGCGAGCACCTTCGGGTCCTTGTCAGCGATCTCAATCGCTTCGCCACGAGTGATCCGCTCCGCCCCCGAAGCCGCGACGGGCACCGCCACAGAAACAAGGAGCGCGACGAAGAGCAAGGCAAGCGCCACTGCGGCGGGTGGCAGGGGGAGGGGGTTTTCGCCCGCAGTTTCGAGGACGAAGGCCCCCTCCCCCTGACAGGACCCGCCGCCCGAAAGCCCCCCGTCCCTCACCCGTCCCGCCCAACCCCGAAGTGCTCGAGGATCGCCGGGGCGACGTCGCGCAGGGCCCACTGCTCGCGCTCGTCCGCCGAGTCGGGGCCGCAGCCGACAAAGAGCAGCGGCCCGAGCGAGTCGCCGGCGTGGAGCGCGCCGTGGCTGCCGCCGCCGGCGTGGCTGACGCCGCCCCAGTCGACCGCCTCGAAGCCGGGCGCGAGCGAGACGACGAAGTCCCCCGAGTGCGGGGCGGCCAGCGCCGACCAGACCCGGGCCAGGGGGTCGGGGTAGGTCTCGCTGGTGAGGCGACCGTCGTCGACCGAGGCCTCCAGCGCCTCGAGGTCGCCGTCGACCTCCCAGCTGCCGCCGCGCAGGTCGGCGAGCTCGCCGCCGGGGCGGAACCGCAGCGCCGCCTCGCCGCGTTCCACGACGGCCCACTCGCCGCCGGCCGCCGGCATCCCCGGTCCGGGTCGCTCCAGCGGCATCCCGTCGTCTCCCTCGAGCCGGCAGACCAGGTCGACGCCCTCGATCACGCCCAGCCGCGCCGCCACCTCCAGCGGCTCGGCCCGCTCGCCCTCGCCCGGCAGCAGGTAGACGTGGGCGGCGCGGCCGGTCGGGCTGACCGCCAGCTGCGAGCGCTCCGGCCGCTCCTCGGAGGGCTGCAGGACCGACCACTCGGCGCTCAGCAGCTCGGCCAGCGGCAGCCCGCGGTGGACGTCGGTCTGCGCGTGGTCGGCGAGCAGGATCACCGCGTGGCCATCGAGGAACTCGTCGAGCCCTCCCGCCTCCTCGGCGTAGGTGGCGAAGCAGGAGTCCGCCTTCGCGATCGACTCGACGCTCGCCTCCGGCCCGTGGTGATGGGAGTAGTTGTCGTTGTCGGGCAGCGAGAGGAGGAGGAAGTCGTAGAGGTCCTCTTTCAGCAGCTCGGCCGCGCAGCAGGCGGCGTAGCCGTCGCGGTTGCCGGGGATCGAAGTCGATTTGCAGGGCACCCTGCGGCTGGCGTAGAGGTCGCCGTAGAAGAGGTCGGTCGGCCCCCAGGTGTGGTGGTGGAACTTCAGTTTGGTCGCGTCGACCGCTCGCCGCAGCAGGCCCTCCAGCGAGACCTCGTGCCGCTGCCGGCCGCGGTAGATGAGGAACGGCGTGCAGGCGGTGCGGGCGCCGGCGTCTTCGAGGCTCTCGAAGACCGTCTCCACCTCGGGGCTGAGGTGGCCGAGGTTCATGTTGTAGACGAGGTCGTAGAGGGCGCGGAAGACGCCGAAGGCGCGGGTCGCCTCCAGCGATGAGCCGTACTCGACGTAGCGGCGCTCGAGCCGGTGGTACCAGTTCATGCCGCTGATCCAGTGGCGGTCGGCGCCGACCCCGGTCACCATCTCGGCGCTCGCCACTGGCGTCACCGACGGGAAGCTGGAGACGCAGTCGGGGACGAGGACGCCGCGCTCGATCAGGGCGCCGAAGGTGGGTGCCCTTCCCTCCGCGACCGCCCGTTCGAGCATGTCGGTGCGGAGCGAGTCGACGTAGGTGAGGACGAGCTTCTTGCGGGGCGGCACCGTCTGAATGATGCCCGGCGCTGCGGGTCCGCTAACGGAGGACGCGGAGACCGGCGTGTTTGCGCTGGGCGCGGCGGTGGCGGGTGATCCCGAGCCAGATCAAGGCGAGGACGATGACGACCACCACCGGTTCGAGGAAGAAGGCGATGGCGATCACGACCAGGGCGGCCAGGGAGACGATGAAGGCGAGCGCGCCGCCACCGCTGCCCTCGCGGCGGCTGGCCCCGTAGACGAGGTCGCTGATGACCACGCAGGCGAGCGTCGCCCCGGCCAGACCGAGCACGGCGCCGAGGATTCCTTCGAGCAGGAAGCCGGCGACGAAGCCGATCACGGCGGCGAGGATCGTCATCCGCCCGCGGGCCGACCCGTGGGTGCCGGTGGTGCCGGCGAGCATGCCGACGGCGAGTCCGATTCCTAGCTCGGTGAGAACGTCCACGTGCGAAAACCTAGCCGAGGGCGGTGGCGGGGCGTCGATCCGCCACACTTCAGCGATGGCAGAAGTGCCCGAGCCGACCCACCGCCGACGCTCCCACGCCGGCACCCGCGACCTCGAGCGCTACGCCGGCCTGTTCGCCGAGCGGACCGGGGTGATGCGCTCCTCGGCGATGCGCGACCTGATGGCGATCACGGCGCGGCCGGAAGTGATCTCGCTCGCCGGCGGCCTCCCGGACACCTCGACCTTCCCGCCCCACAGCTTCGCCGCGCAGATGACGCGGATCGCCCAGGAGTCGGCGGCGAAGGCGCTGCAGTACGGGCCGACCGAGGGCTTCGAGGAGACCAAGGACTGCATCCTCGAGGTGATGGGCGCCGAGGGGATGCTGCCCGACCCCGACGACATCATCGTCACCACCGGCGGCCAGCAGGCGATCGACCTCGTCTGCAAGACCCTGCTCGACCCCGGCGACGTCGTCATCTGCGAGGCACCGACCTACCCCGGCGCGATCCCCACCCTCTGCAGCTACCAGGCCGACGTCGTCCAGGTCGAATGCGACGAGGACGGGATGCAGGTCGAGGCGCTCGAGCAGCTGCTCGCCGAGCTACGCGCCGAAGGACGGCGGCCGAAGTTCATCTACTCGGTGCCGAGCTTCCAGAACCCGGCCGGGGTGACGATGTCGCTGCAGCGCCGGCACCGCCTGGTCGAGCTGGCGCGGGCGCAGGAACTTCTTGTCGTCGAGGACAACCCCTACGGGCTGCTGCGCTACGGCGGCGAGCCGATGCCGCCGCTCTACCAGCTCGACGGCGGCGACTTCGTCATCTACCTCGGCACCTTCTCGAAGATCCTCTCCCCCGGGATCCGGCTCGGCTGGGCG
>DASTZP010000039.1:0-5822 GCA_035764245.1 Solirubrobacterales bacterium | reverse complement strand
GAGACCGACGTCAACCTGCCGTACGTCACCGCCGACGCGACCGGGCCGAAGCACCTCAACATCAAGCTGACCCGCTCCAAGCTTGAGGCGCTGGTCGAAGACCTGGTGAAGAAGACCATCGAGCCCTGCCGCATCGCCCTGAACGATGCCGGCCTGCGCGCCAGCGACATCGGTGAGGTGATCCTGGTCGGTGGCCAGACACGCATGCCGCGCGTGCAGGAGGTCGTCACCACGTTCTTCGGCAAGGCCCCGCACAAGGGGGTCAACCCCGACGAGGTCGTCGCCGTCGGCGCCGCGATCCAGGGCGGCGTGCTGGCCGGCGACGTCAAGGACGTGCTGCTGCTGGACGTGACCCCGCTGACCCTGGGGATCGAGACCAAAGGCGGCGTGATGACGCGGCTGATCGAGCGCAACACGACGATCCCGACCAAGAAGTCGGAGGTCTTCTCGACCGCCGACGACAACCAGCCCTCGGTCGAGATCCACGTCCTCCAGGGCGAGCGCGAGATGGCGAGCGGCAACAAGAGCCTGGGCAAATTCCAGCTCACCGGGATCCCCCCGGCGCCCCGCGGGATGCCGCAGATCGAGGTCACCTTCGACATCGACGCCAACGGGATCATCAGCGTCGCCGCCCAGGACAAAGGCACCGGCAAAGAGCAGAAGATCGAGATCAAATCCGGCTCCGGCCTCTCGGATGAGGAAATCCAGCAGATGGTCTCCGACGCCGAGGCCCACGCCGACGAGGACCGCGCGCAGCGCGAGCTGGCGGAGGCGAGGAACCTCGCCGAGAACTCGGCCTACCAGGCGGAGAAAGCGCTGGAGGAGGCGGGCGACAAAGTCGACGACGACGCCAAGGAGGAGGTCCGCGCCGCCGTCAAGGACGTGCGGGACTCGCTCGAGAACGGCTCGAAAGAGGAGCTCGACTCCAAAGTTGAGGCGCTGAACACGGCGATGACCAAGGTCTCCGAGCAGATCTATGCGGCGGCCTCGGCGGAGTCCGAAGCGGCCGGGGGCAGCGGCGAGAACGGGTCGGCTGCCGACGAGGAGGAGGTCGTGGACGCCGAGGTTGTCGATGAGGACGGGAAATGAGCGGGTCTCAGGACGAGTTCAAGGACGAGGGCGCTCGGCCCGCGGGTCCTGTCGCGGCAGGGGACCCACCCCCTCCTGCAACTGCGCAGGAGGGGGTCCCCCCTACCACGCCACCCACGGGAGAGGCGGTTGAGCAGGACTTCGATGAGCTGCTGGCCGCGGCCACCAAAGAGCGGGATGAGTACCTCGAACTGGCTAAGCGGACGAAGGCTGACTTTGAGAACTATCGGAAGCGGGTTGCTGCTGATGTGCAGGCGGCGCAGGCTCGTGGGAAGGTCGAAGTCACCCGGGAAGTGATCGATGCGGTCGACAACCTCGAGCGGGCGCTCGAGGCGGCCGGCGACGGCGAAAGCCTCGCCGCCGGTGTCGAGATGGTGCTCGGGGGACTGCGGGAGACGCTCTCGCGAAACGGCGTCGAGGCCGTCGACCCGAAAGGGGAGAAATTCGATCCGACCAGGCACGAGGCGCTCTCCACCCAGCCGGTGGAGGGGACCGAGAGCGGGGTGGTCGTCGAGGTGCTGCAAAAGGGCTACGCGCTCGGCGACCAGTTGGTCCGGCCGGCGCGGGTCGTGGTGAGCAGCTAGGAGAGCGGTGGCGGACGAGCTCTACAAGACGCTCGGCGTCTCGAAGAAGGCGACCGACGAGGAGATCAAGAAGGCGTACCGGAAGCTGGCCCGGCAGTACCACCCTGACCGCAACCCGGGCGACTCCGCGGCGGAGGAGAAGTTCAAGGAGGTCTCCGCCGCCTACGACGTCCTCTCCGACCCCGAGAAGCGCAAGGAGTACGACGAGGGCGGGGTCTTCGCCGGCTTCGGCCAGGGCGGGCAGGCGCCGTTCGGCACCGGCCCGGGCGGCTTCGACTTCGGCGACATCCTCGGCGGCATGTTCAACCGCGGCGGCGGCCGGGCGCAGTCGCAGCAGGTGCGCGGGCGCGACCTCGAGACGGAAGTCTCGCTCAGCTTCGACCAGGCGATCAACGGCGCCCAGATCAGCGTCACCGTCCCGAAGGGGAGTCGCTGCCAGACCTGCCACGGCAGCGGCGCCAAGCCCGGCACCTCCCCCAAGACCTGCCCGCGCTGCGAAGGCCGCGGGGTCGAGTCGCAGGGCCAGGGGCTGTTCTCGATCAGCCAGCCGTGCCCCCAGTGCGGCGGCGCCGGCCAGGTCATCGAGGACCCCTGCCCGACCTGCGGCGGCTCGGGGCTGACCCAGCAGAACAAGCGCTACAAGGTGAACGTCCCGGCCGGGGTCAAGGACGGCTCGAGGATCCGGCTCGCCGGCAAGGGCGAGGACGGTCCCCGCGGCGGCCCGCCCGGCGACCTCTACGTGACGACGCGCGTCGCCTCCTCCCCGGTCTTCAGGCGCCTCGACGACGGCAACCTCGAGGTCGCGGTGCCGATCTCGATCCCGGAGGCGCTGCGCGGCGGCACGATCGAGGTGCCGACGCTGGAGGGGACGAAGAAGATCAAGGTCGCGCCCGGGACCAAGCACGGGACGGTCCAGCGGCTGCGCGGCGAGGGCCCGCCGAAGCGCAAGGGCGGCGGCCGCGGCGACATCCGCTACCGGCTCGAGATCGCGGTCCCGAAGGACCTCAGCGAGGAGCAGCGCAAAGCCGTCGACGAACTGGCCGAGACCCTCAACGGCGGCGACCCGCGGGCGGAGCTGCTGCGGAAGGCCGGGCGCTGATGGCCACCTACCGCCGCCGCGTCAAAGCGACCTTCGACGAGGAGCAGGGCGTGTTCATGATCTCGGTCGCCGCCGAACTGGCCGAGATGCACCCGCAGACGCTGCGGATGTACGAGCAGCGCGGGCTGATCGCGCCGAAGCGCTCGCCGAAGAACACCCGCCTCTACTCGCAGCGCGACGTCGAGCGGCTGCGGCGGATCCAGGAGATGACCGCCGAGGGACTGAACCTCGCCGGAGTGGAAACCGTGCTGGCGCTGGAAGCGCAGGTGGCGAAGCTGCGGGCCGAAGGCGAGCGGCTGCGCAGGCGGATCGCTGAGCTTGAGAACGAGAGAAACGGGGAGACGAACTAAATGCAGGCGGACAGGTTCACGGAGAAATCGCGCGAAGCCGTGGCGGCGGCGCAGGAGCTGGCGCGGGCGCGGCGCAACTCGGAGATCGCCTCCGCCCACCTCCTGCTCGCCCTGCTCGACCAGCCCGAAGGGATGGCGATCCCGGTCCTGCAGAAGGTCGGCGCCGACCCGGCGACCGTGCGCAGCGGGGCGCAGGAGGCCGTCGCCGCGCTGCCGACGCTGGGCGACGGCGCCGAGCCGCAGATGTCCTCGAACCTGGCCCGGGTGCTGCGCGGCGCCGAGCAGACGATGGCGAAGTTCGGCGACAGCTACATCACCGTCGGCCACCTGCTGCTCGCGCTCGCGCAGGACGGCTCCGGCGTCTCCGACCTGCTGCCGGAGGAGGGCGAGCTGGAGCAGGCGGTCAAAGCGGTGCAGGGCCCCGCCAAGGTCACCTCCCCCAACGCCGAGGACAACGCCCAGGCGCTGGAGAAATTCGGCCGCGACCTCACCGCCGAGGCCGAAAGCGGCAGGCTCGACCCGGTAATCGGGCGCGACGAGGAGATCCGCCGCGTGATCCAGGTCCTCTCCCGCCGGACCAAGAACAACCCGGTCCTGATCGGCGACCCCGGCGTCGGCAAGACCGCGATCGTCGAGGGGCTGGCGCAGCGGATCGTCAAGGGCGACGTCCCCGAGAGCCTGCGCGACCGGCGCGTGATCGCACTCGACATCGGCTCGCTGCTCGCCGGCTCCAAATACCGCGGCGAGTTCGAGGAGCGGCTGAAAGCGGTCCTGAACGAGGTCCAGCAGGCCGAGGGCCAAATCGTCCTCTTCCTCGACGAGCTCCACACCATCGTCGGTGCCGGCGCGGCCGAAGGCGCGGTCGACGCCGCCAACCTGCTGAAGCCGATGCTGGCCCGCGGCGAGCTGCGCGCGGTCGGCGCCACCACGCTCGACGAGTACCGCAAGCACATCGAGAAGGACGCGGCGCTGGAGCGGCGCTTCCAGCCGGTCCTCGTCGGCGAGCCCGACATCAACGACACGATCGCGATCCTGCGCGGGCTGAAGGAGCGCTACGAAAACCACCACGGCGTCCGCATCTCCGACTCGGCGATCGTCGCCGCCGCCACCCTCTCGGAGCGCTACATCGCCGACCGCTTCCTCCCCGACAAGGCGATCGACCTGATCGACGAGGCCGCTTCGCGGCTGAAGATTGAGATCGACTCGGTGCCGACCGAGATCGACGAGGTCGAGCGGCGGATCCAGCAGCTGGAGATCGAGCGCGAGGCGATGAAGAAGGAGACCGACGAGGCCTCCAAGGCCCGGCTCGCGGCGCTCGAAGAGGAGCTCGCCAACCTGCGCGAGGAGGCCTCGGAGCTGCGCACCCGCTGGCAGAACGAGAAAGAGCCGATCGAGCAGATCAACCAGGCGCGGGCGCGGCTGGAGGAGCTGAACCGCGAGGTCGAGCAGGCCGAACGAGAGACCGACCTCGAACGCGCCGCCGAACTCAAGTTCGGCGAGATCCCCGAGCTCGAGAAAGAGATCGCCGCGGGGCAGGCGCGGCTGGAGGAGGTGCACGCCGGCGGCGGCACGATGCTGGCCGACGAAGTGACCGAGGAGGACGTCGCCGAGGTCGTCGCCAAATGGACCGGGATCCCGGTCAGCCGCCTGATGGAGGGCGAGGTCGAGAAGCTGATCCACATGGAGGAGCGGCTGCACGACCGAGTGATCGGCCAGGACGAGGCGATCGCCGCGGTCTCCAACGCGCTGCGGCGTTCGCGCGCCGGGCTCTCGGACCCGAACCGGCCGATCGGCAGCTTCCTCTTCCTCGGCCCAACCGGGGTCGGCAAGACCGAGCTGGCGAAGGCGCTGGCGGAGTTCATGTTCGACTCCGAGCAGGCGATCGTCCGCCTCGACATGTCCGAGTACATGGAGAAGCACACGGTCGCCCGGCTGATCGGCGCGCCCCCCGGCTACGTCGGCTACGAGGAGGGCGGTCAGCTGACCGAGGCGGTGCGGCGCCGGCCCTACGCGGTGGTGCTGCTGGACGAGATCGAGAAGGCCCACCCCGACGTCTTCAACACGCTGCTGCAGATCATGGACGACGGCCGGCTGACCGACGGCCAGGGACGAACCGTCAGCTTCACCAACACGGTCCTGATCATGACCTCCAACGTCGGCTCGGACCGGATCGTCGGCGGCCAGGTCGACGAGCAAATCCGGGAGCAGATCGAAGAGGTGCTGGCGGCGACCTTCAAGCCGGAGTTCCTCAACCGGATCGACGACACGGTGATCTTCCACCGGCTCTCGAAGGCCGACATCGGCCGCATCGTCGAGCTCCAGGTCAACCAGCTCGTCGGCCGGGTGCGGGAGCGCGGGATCGAGATCGAGCTGACCGACGACGCCCGCACCCTGCTCGGCAACCTCGGCTACGACCCCACCTACGGGGCGCGGCCGCTGAAGCGGGTGATCCAGAAGCACCTGGTCAACCCGCTGGCGATCGGGCTCCTGCAGGGCGACTACGCCGCCGGCGACACGGTCACGGTCGACGCCGCCGACGGCGAGCTGCGGTTCGAGCGGGCGCGGAAGGAGACCCCCGCGCCCGCCGCCGCGTAGTCCCGCCTAGCCGAAGACGCGCGTGACGCTGATCCGCAGCTGGACGAAGACGCTCCGGAAGTTCCCCTCGGCCGGGTTCTTGTACTTCCTGAACTGATCGAACTG
>DASTZP010000038.1:0-3339 GCA_035764245.1 Solirubrobacterales bacterium | reverse complement strand
CTCGTTGTCGGGCTTCGGGTAGTGCTCCGACGCGTTGCCGATGAAGACCTCCGGCTCGGCGTTGTTCTCCACCTTCATGTGGCCGGGCGGGAAGTTGCCTTTGGTCGCCACCAGCGCGTTGGCGATGATCCCGCCTTTGATCAGCCCCTTGGTCAGCGGCTGCTTCATGTTGCGCGACTTGTACAGGTCCTTCTCGATCTCCGAGTTGCGGATCATCCCGTCGTAGCTTTCGAAGTTGACCGAGTCGATGTCCTTCTTCAGCGATTCGACGATGCTTTCCGCCGCGTACATGCCGGCGTGCATCGCGTAGTGGACGCCGGCGAGTTCGGCGATGTTGACCATCCCGGCGGCGTCGCCGGCCATCACCATCCCGGGGACGGAGAAGCGCTTCGGCAGCGCCCAGTAGCCGCCCGAGGGAATCGTCTTCGCGCCCCAGCCGACCCTTTTGCCGCCCTCGATGATCTTGGCGATGAAGGGGTGGGTCTTGAACAGCTGCAGGGCGTCGTGGACGGAGAAGGTGGCGTCGGTGTTGTCGAGGCCGACGACGAGGCCGAAGCAGACCTTGTCCTCGCCCATCGGGTAGATGAAGCTGCCGCCCGCCTCCTTGTAGCGCGGGCTCCATCGCAGCGGCCAGCCGAGCGTGTGGATGACCCGGTCGAGCGGCTTCGGCACCTCCCAGATCTCCTTCACCCCGAGCTCCCAGACCTGCGGGTCGGAGCCCTCGCGGAGGTCGAAGTAGTCCATCGCGGCGTAGGTGAGGTGGCCGATCGTGCCCTCGGCCAGGACGGTCGCCTTGGCGACGACGTCGGCGCCGGGCTCGAAGTTGCCGAGCTCTTCGCCCTCCTTGCCGCGGCCGCGATCGCCGGAGCGGACGCCGCGGACGATCCGGTCCTCGACCAGCAGCTGGGTCGCGGCGGTCTCGGTGAGGATGTAGACGCCCGCCTCTTCGGCTTTCTCGGCGAGGAAGCGGCCCAGTTTCGAGACCGAGAGCGTGTAGGTCCCCTCTTTGCGGAAGTTGGGCGGCGGCGGCTTCAGCGGGAAGGCTTTGCTCTTGGTGAGGAAGTACGTCGCGTCCTTCGTCACCTCCTGGTAGACGGGAGGCCACTCGGCCGGCGGCAGATCCGGGAAGAGCCGTTCCAGCGCCGAGGGGTCGACGTTGGCGCCGGAGAGCAGGTGGGCGCCAGCGACTTTGCCCTTCTCGATCACCGCGACCGGGACTTCGCCCAGCTTCTCGGTCAGCTCGGGCTCGTCCTCCAGCAGCTGCATCAGTTTGTTGGCGCAGGCGAGACCGGCGGGGCCGCCGCCGACGATCGCGATGCCGACCTCGATGCGCTCGTCCTCCGGGTCCGTCGGCGCGGTGATGACGCTATCCGGATCGAAGGGCGGCGGAAACTCGCTGGGTGCAACTGCCATTTGTTCGGACTCCTTGGGTTCCTCAGGTGAATGAAGTCCGGGGGCCCCGAAGGGCCCCCGGCAGACGTCAGCCCTTCTTGGCTTTAATCGCCTCGGTCAGCTTCGGGACGATCTTGTGCAGATCGCCGACCACGCCGAGGTCGGAGAACTCGAAGATCGGGGCGTTCGGGTCCTTGTTGATCGCAAGGATGTTTTCCGAGTTCTGCATCCCGACCTTGTGCTGGATCGCCCCGGAGACACCGGCGGCGAGGTACAGCTTCGGCGCCACCGTCTTCCCGGTCTGGCCGATCTGGGCCGCGTAGGGGTACCAGCCGGCGTCGACGACCGCGCGGGTCGCGGCGACGGCGCCGCCCATCGACTCGGCGAGCTGCTCGCAGAGCTCGAAGCCCTCTTTGGCTCCGAGACCGCGGCCGCCGCCGACGAGGATGTCGGCGTCCTCGATGTTGACGTCGGCACCGCGCTGCTCGCCGCGCTGGACCAGCTTCGCCTTGCTCGACCACTCGGAGAGCTCGACGTCGACGTCGACGACCTCGGCCGTGCCGCCGGACTCTTTGGTGTCGAAGGCGTTGAGGCGGCCGATGATGATGCCGGGCTCGGAGACGTAGCCGACGTCGGCGATCTCGGAGTCCTGCAGGATCGGCCGCTCGACGACCAGCTTGCCGCCGTCGACCTTGACCGCGGTGACCTCCATCGTCACGCCGGCGTTGAGGCGGGCGGTGAGGCCGGCGCCGATCTCGAAGCCGAGCAGACCGCCGCCGAAGAGGGCGTAGGAGAAGCCCTCGTCCTGGATGACCTTGGCCATCGCGTCGACGATCGGCTGCGCCAGTCCCTCGGGCACGCTCTTGGCCCGGTAGACCTTGGCGGCGCCGTAGTTGCCGAGCGAGGCGCAGGCGTCGTCAGCGACGTCGCCGACGACCAGCGCAGCGGCTTCGCCGCCGACTTCGCCGGCCAGCTTGGCCGCCTCGGAGATCGCCCCGAGCGAGTTCTTGTTGAAGTTGCCCTCGTCGTCGTGGAGGGCGTAAACCAGGATCCCTGCCATTTAGATCAGCTTCCTCTCGTCCAGCCACGCGACGATCTTTTCGACCGTCTCGTTGGTGTCCTCGTCCTCGATGATCTCGCCCGCTTCCTTGGCCGGAGGCGGGTTCAGGCCGAGGACCTGGGTCTTCGAGCCGTCGGCGCCGACCTGGCCGGCCTCGATGCCGACGTCGCCGGTGCCCTTCGAGTCGAGCGGCTTCTTTTTCGCGCCCATGATCGCTTTCAGGCTCGGGTACCGCGGCTCGTTGATCGCGTCGCCGACGCTGATCACAGCCGGCAGCTCGACCTCGACGGTGTCGTAGCCGTACTCGGCCTGACGCTCGCAGCGGAGCTTCCCGCCCTCGACGTCGAGCTTGATCACCTGGGTGAGCGACGGCATCTTCAGGTGGTCGGCCACGACGGCGCCGATCGTGTAGCACTCGCCGTCGGCCGACTGCTGGCCGAGCAGGACGAGGTCGGGCGACTCGGACTCGAGCACCTTCGCGAGCGCGTAGCCCGTGGCGGCCACGTCCGAGCCGGCGAGGCTGTCGTCGGTGAGGTGCACGGAGCGGTCGGCGCCGAGCGCCACGGCCTTGTTGAGCGTGCGGCCCGCCTCCGACGGCGCCATCGTCACGGCGACGATCTCGTCCACGTCCGCCGCGCCGCCCTCGCGGATCTGCATGGCGGCCTCGATGGCGTGGGTGTCGAACTGGTTCAGCGTTGTCTCGCCCGAGCGGTCGAGGCGCTTGGTGTTTTCGTCCATGCGCTTCTCGACGGCGGCGTCGGGGACCTCTTTTACGAGGACGCAGATCTTCACGGAATGCTTCTCCTTGGGTCTTTCCTGAGCGGGTCGGCGCACACACGGCCCCGCGAGGGGCAGGAAGCATACCTACCCGGTTGACTGATGAGTCA
>DASTZP010000037.1:0-66871 GCA_035764245.1 Solirubrobacterales bacterium | reverse complement strand
CGTTCCCCGCTCCCGCGCGCTGCCGTGCAGGCGTTCCTCGACGTCTACTCCAACCCGGCGTTGAGCTGGGAGCACCTGGCGACGTTGCGGGACCGGACCACGCTGCCGGTGCTGGTCAAGGGGATCCTGCATCCCGACGATGCCCGCCGGGCGCTGGACATCGGGATGGACGGGATCGTCGTCTCCAACCACGGAGGCCGCCAGGTCGACGGCGCGATCGCCTCGCTCGACGCCCTGCCGGCGATCGCCGACGCGGTCGGCGACGAGCTCGCGGTCCTCTTCGACAGCGGCGTCCGCAGCGGCGCCGACGCCCTGAAGGCGCTCGCCCTCGGCGCCGACGCCGTCTGCCTCGGCCGCCCCTACGTCTGGGGTCTGGCGCTCGACGGCCAGGCGGGCGTGGAAGCAGTCCTGAAGATGATCCTCGCCGAGCTCGACTTGACGATGGCCCTCTGCGGGTTGACCCGGCCCGAGGAGATCGGGCCGGGCCTGCTGGCCGGCGCTAGTTCGGGCAGCTGAACGAGAGCAGCGAGCCGGGCAGGGTCGGGATTTCGAGGATCCCGCCGAGCGTCGTCAGCACGGCGTTCAGGCCGAGTCCGCTGACGGCGGTTTCGACGGCGTTGACCTGGCCGGTCAGCGTTTCCGCCTGGGTGCAGAGGGACTGCACGGCCGGGATCAGATCTTCCAGCCCTTCGATCCGCGTCAGCAGTTCGCTGACTTTGTCTTCCAGTTCTTTGACGACGACGTTGCCCTCGACGCCGGGGACCCCCTGCTTGCCTTCGGGGCCTTGGTCGCCCTTCGCCCCCGGCGCGCCGATCGGGGTCGTGAACCCGCCCGCGTTCCAGGAGACCTTCTTCCACTTGCGGGGGCAGCGCACCTTGCCGTTGCGGACCAGTCGCAGGGTTCCCTTGCCCTTGCCCTTCGCCTTGTAACAGGCGTGGATCTTGCCGTCCCGGCCGACCGGCGGAGCCGCCGAGGCGGTTGAGCTGAAGGCCGAAAAGCCCAGCAAAGCAAGGATGGACAGGGCAATTGGAAACCGCATGCGTATCGTCATGGGGGCGACGGTACCCGCGCGTACGCCGCCCGATCGCCGAACTGGACGATTACATTGAAATTTATGCAGGTATTCAGTATGCACAGATCAGTGTAGGGGTCACCGATCCAGGTCTCTCTCGCCACCTACAGGTCGCGGCGCGAAAAGACGAAGGCGGCGAGGGCGAGGACGCCGACCAGGTAGGCGAAGGCCCAGGCGATCGACCCGGTCCCGGCCGCTTCCGAGCCGCCGAAGGGGCCCAGCTGCAGGACCACGCCGGTCAGGCCGGAGGTGTCGGAGATGAGCGCGTGCAGGCTGGCCGCGTAGAGGCCCTCGAAGGGGAGCGCCCAGCTCGCCACCCGGCCGATCTCGTGCAGCGAGTCCGAGTTGATCGCATTGCCGATCTGCGCCATCAGCCCCGCGGTCAGTCCCGCGCCGAAGACCATGAAGACGACGATTCCCTGGGCGGTCACCGAGAGAACCGTCGAGGCGAGGAGCGAGAGCGCGGCGATGATCGCCACCGCCAGGGCCAGGCCGAGAGCCGGCCCGAGCAGGTGGTCGGGCGACCAGTTGCCGGTCGCCTCGGTGATCGCGCAGGCCGCGAGGTAGACGAACAGCACGTAGGCGGCCGAGAGCAGGGCGGCGCCGGCGAAGCGGGCGATCAGCATCGTCGTGCGGCCGATCGGGCGGACGACGATCGGCTGCAGCAGACCCGATTCGGAGTCGCCGCGGACGACGCCGAGGGTGAGGAAGACCGCCAGCACGGCGCCGAGGAAGAGCGTCGCGAACATCGCCAGGCCGAAGATCGTCGCCCCGGTGAAGGCGTGGGCGTCGAGCACCCCCGGCACCCCGGCGGCGAACTCGTCGACGTCCCTGAAGGCGAAGTGGGCGCCGAGGCCGAAGAGCGCGAGGAAGCCGGCGGTCAGGATCAGCACGGCGAGGAAGACGCGCTTGCGGACCCCCTCCTGGATCGAGAGGCCGACGACCGCCGCGGCCGAGCGCAGCTGCCCGCTCATCCCGTCTGCCCGCCGACCGCGTCGAGGTAGACGTCTTCGAGCGAGCTGTGGCGGACCTCGACCCGGTAGACCTGCTCGCCCGCGGCGACCAGCTCGGCGACGATCCGCGGCGCGTCCTCGCGGACCGCACCCGCGAAGGTCTTGAGCCCGGCCCCGGTCTCGACCTCGACCGCCGCCGGCCCCGCCAGCCCCTCCGGCGTCCCGGCCTTGACCAGGCGCCCGGCGGCGATGATCGCGACGTGGTCGCAGATCAGCTCGACCTCGCTCAGCAGGTGCGAGTTGAGCAGGACTGCGACCTCCCGCCGGCGCAGCTCCTCGAGCAGCTGGCGGACGATCCGCCGCCCGACCGGGTCGAGGGCGCTGGTCGGCTCGTCGAGCAGGAGCAGGCGCGGCCGGCCGATCAGCGCCTGCGCGACCCCGAGTCGCTGCTGCATCCCCTTCGACATCGCTTCGACCCGCTTGTCCGCCGCCGCGCCGAGCTCGACCAGTTCCAGCAGCTCGCGCCGCTCGCCATCGCCGCCGGCCGAGCCGACCAGGCGCTGGTGGAAGCGCAGCAGCTCGTCGGCCGTGCACCAGCCGGGGAAGCGGAAGAGCTCGGCCAGGTAGCCGAGCGCGGCGCGCGCCTCGGCCGAGCCCGCCGGCCGCCCCAGCACCTCCACCCCGCCGCCGCTCGGTCGGACCAGGCCGCAGGCGATCTTCGTCAGCGTCGACTTGCCGGCGCCGTTGGGCCCGAGGAGGCCGACCAGCTGGCCCGCCTCCACCTCCAGGTCGACGCCGGCCAGCGCCTCCTGCTTTCCGTAGCGCTTGCTCAGTTCCCGGACGGCGAGGACCGGCCCGGCCATCAGGCCGGGGTTTCGATCTTCGGGAACAGCGCCGGGGTACGTTCGACCGGCTGACCGCCGCCGCGCGAGCCGAGCTCGGCCAGCTCCCGCCCCGCTTCGCCCAGCGCCGCCAGCAGCGTCTCGCTAGTCCGCGGCAGGTAGGGAACGAGCAGCAGCGTCGTCACCCGCAGCCCCTCGACCAGGTTGTAGAGGACTTCGTCGAGGCGCTCGGGGTCGGCCTCGTCCTTGGCCAGCTCCCACGGCTTCGTCTCCTCGACGTAGCGGTTGAGCCGACGGACCAGCGTCCAGGCGAAGTCGAGCGCCTGCGACAGCTCGGCCCGGTCGAGCAGCTCGGAGAAGCGCGCGACCGCGCCTTCGAAGTCCTCGGCCAGGGTGGCGTCGACCTGGGCCTCCGGGACGGTGCCGTCGCGGTAGCGGTCGACCATCGCCAGCACCCGGCTGGCGAGGTTGCCGTAGTCGTTGGCGAGCTCGGTCTCGTAGCGCTGCTCGAAGCCGGCGGTGGAGATCGAGCCGTCCTGGCCGAAGCTGACCTCGCGGAAGAGGTAGAAGCGCAGCGCGTCGGCGCCGAAGCGCTCGATCACCTCGAACGGGTCGAGCACGTTGCCCAGGCTCTTCGACATCTTTTTCTCGCCCATCAAGAGATACCCGTGGATCACCATCCGCCGCGGCGGCTCGATCTCGGCGGCGAGGCAGAGCGCCGGCCAGATCACCGCATGGAACTTGAGGATGTCCTTGGCCATCACGTGCAGGTCGGCGGGCCAGTAGCGGTCGGTCAGGTCCTCCCCCTCGCGGGCGAAGGCGAGGGCGGTGACGTAGTTGAGGAGGGCGTCGAACCAGACGTACATTCGCTGCTCGGGGTCCCAGGGCAGCGGCAGCCCCCATTTCAGGTCGGGCCGCGAGAGCGAGACGTCTTCGAGGCCGCCTTTGATGAAGGAGAGCGCCTCGTTGCGCCGGAACTCGGGGACGACGAAGTCCGGCCGCTCCTCATACAGGCCTTCGAGCTGCGCCTGGAAGGCGGAGAGCCGGAAGAAGTAGTTCTCCTCCCGTTCCTTCTGCAGCGGGATCTCGTGGATCGGGCAGGTGTTGCCGGGCCCCAGCTCCCGCTCGGTTTTGAAGTCGGCGCAGCGGGGGCAGTACCAGCCTTCGTAGACCCCCTTGTTGACCCAGCCGTTGTCGTAGACCCGCTGCATGATCTCCGCGACCCGCTCCGTGTGCCGCGGGTCGGAGGTGCGGATGAAGAAGTCGTTCGTCGCCTCGATCGTCGGCATCAGCCCCTCGAACTTGGCCGCGTTCGTGTCCGCCAGCTCCTGCGGCGTCACCCCCGCCTTCTTCGCCGCGTTCTCAACCGGCTCCCCGTGCTCGTCGGTCCCAGTGAGGAAGAAGACGTCGTCCCCGCGCTGGCGGTGGTGCCGGGCGAGGATGTCTGCCGCCATCGTCGAGTACGCGTGCCCGAGGTGGGGCTCCGCGTTGACGTAGTAGATCGGGGTGGTGACGTAGAAGCTCACGAGGGCGTGAGCCTAGAGGACGGTCCATCCCCCGGCGCCAGAGCCGGGGGATGGACCGCGCAGCGCTACGGAAGGACGGTGAAGACCTTCTTCGCCGGCTTCGACTTCTTGCCGGCGCCGTTGACCACCTGGACCACCAGCTTGTGCTGGCCGGGCTCCAGCGACGGGGTCTTGTACTTCTTGCCCTTCTTGCTGTTCTTGCCGCAGCCTTTGAACTTGCCCTTGTCGAGCTTGCAGCGGAAGCGCGCGGGCAGCTGCGCAGAGCTGAGCTTGAAGACCGGGCGCTCGGCACTCGTCTGCTTCGGACCCTTGACCTTCGCCGGCTTCGGCTTTGCGGCGAGGATCGTGATCTGCAGTGGCGTGCCGACCGTGCCTCCAGCCGTTGGGCTCGAAAGCGCGACTTCGAATTTGCGGTTCTTACCGGCCTTTTTGTTGCCCTTGACGGTCACCGTCAGCGACCCGTCGGCGGCGTTGTTCGCAAAGGCGAGCGTGCCGGCCGCCGCGACGAAGTCCGTCCCGGCCTTGGCCGAACCCGGAACCGTCGCGAAGTTGACGTTCGCAGCACCTTTGATCCGCGGTCCGCGGACGACGGGAATCGTCAGCGTCTGGGTCTTGGCTGCGACTTTGATCGGGGGGCTGGTGATTTCGAACGCCAACGGGCAGTACCACTCGAGCCCATCGGCGCCGTTCGGAAGCGAGCCCTTGTTCGCGAGGACCCCGGTCACGGTGTCGATGGTCACCAGGTTGGCCGGTGGTTTGCCGAAGTTGTTCAGCGTCGCGTAGAGAGTGGTTCTCGCGCAGTCGAATGCCGCGGCGGAGACGTTGCTGGAGACTTCGTCGATCGGCGTCAGGGTGCCCCGGAGGGTCCCTACACCGTTACCGGTGTCGATCGTGTAGTAGTCGCCGTCCTCGTGCTCGGGGAAGAGCCAGTAGGTGTCGTTGCGATCGAACGCGCTGGCACTGCCCTCGGTATTGAGTTCTTCCACGAACGGCGTCGACGCTCCGGTCGCCTTGTCGATGCTCGCGAGCGCATCCTCTTCCTCGGACCAGCCGAACAGACGGCCCTGGGAGTCAAAGGTGATGTCGGCGATGATCCGGTCCAGCGAACCGATCTGAGTCGCGGCGCCCGTCGCAGGATCGATCGTCACCAGGGTCCGAGGGGCGATCGGGCTGTTGTTGTTCGAAACTCCGTAGAGGATGCCGCTGGTCGGATCCTGAGCAAGGCCGGTGATCGCGAAGCCGATGTTGCCGGCCGTGGTGGTCGCACCGTTTGCGGGGTCGACACGCCAGAGCTCCGACGGAGGAGATTTTTTCGACGATTCGCCAGTGCCACCGGTGGTCATGAAGAGCGTGGGAGCCGGCAACGCGCTGGCGACTCCTGGAGCGAGGAGCGCGGTCACCACCGCCGCAGCCAGCGCAAGCGACGATCGGATTGACAAGGACGAGGAGGACCTGCGGAAGATTGAGAGCATGGCGGCAGCCTATCGCCGCGCCTCGCGCCCCGTCAGCGCTTTGTAGAGGTCGTTCGCCCGCGTCCCGGTGAGGGCAGCGACGACGCTCGCGGCCGCTCGCGGCCGCGCTCCGGACTGGACCAGGTGCCGCAGCGCGTCGACGGCGAAGCCGACGTCTTTGTCGTGCTCGGAGGAGGCGGCGGGGCCGATGACGAGGACGATCTCGCCTTTGACGTCGCCGCGGAAGCGACGGGCGAGCTCGGCGAGGGTGCCGCGGGCGACCTCCTCGTGGACCTTGGTCAGCTCGCGGCAGACGGCGGCCTCGCGGTCGGGGGCCAGCGAGGCGAGGGCGGCGAGGGACTCGCCGACGCGGCGCGGCGACTCGAAGGCGATGACCGTCTCGGCCGAGCGCAGGACCCGCTCCATCTCCCCCGCCCGCCGCGGCATGAAGCCCTCGAAGCGCCACTTGTCGGTCGGCAGGCCGGAGGCGACGAGGGCGACCGGGACGACCGAGGGCCCGGGCAGCACGACCACCTCGAGGGCGCGGTCGATGCAGCGGCGGATCAGCTTGAAGCCGGGGTCGGAGATCGCCGGCATCCCCGCGTCGGAGACGAGGGCGACGACGTCGCCGCGTTCGATCCGCTGCGAGAGCTCGACCGCGCGGGCGCTTTCGTTGCCCTCGTGGAAGGAGACCAGCCGCGGCGCCGGCCGGATCCGCAGCCGGTCCAGCAGCGAGCCGGTGCGGCGGGTGTCCTCGCAGGCGATGAAGTCGGCGCCGACCAGCGCCTCGCGCACGCGCGGGGTGAGGTCATCGAGGTTGCCGATCGGCGTCGGGCAGACGTAGAGGGCGCCCGGCATCAGGCGGCGACCGCGAGCTCGTGGCGGGCCATCGCGGCGGCTCCGATCATGCCGGCGTCGTTGCCGAGGGTCGCCTCGAGGATCGGCGTCTTGTTCATCGGGTTCAGCGCCCGTTCGCGCACCTCGCGCCGGGCCGGCTCCAGCAGCAGATCGCCGGCGGCGATGACGCCGCCCCCGACGACGATCGCGTTCGGCTGGAAGATGTTGGCGAGGCTGGCGCAGGCGACCCCGAGCCGGCTGCCGATCAGGTCGAAGACGCCGATCGCGGTCTCGTCCCCGGCCAGCGCGCACTCGGTGACGGCGTGGCCGTCGACCTCCTCGCCTTCGGCCAGCAGCTTCCCGAGCGCCGAGTCGGGCGAGCTTTCGGCGACCGCCCGTCCCTCCCGCCCCAGCGCGGTGCCGGAGGCGAGCGACTCGACGCAGCCGTGGTTCGGACAGTTGCCCTGGCAGGGCGGGCCGTCGGCCTGGATGACGATGTGGCCGAGCTCGGCGCCGGCGCCGGTCGAGCCGCGGTAGACCTCGCCGCCGAGGACGAGACCGCCGCCGATCCCGGTGCCGACGGTCAGCATCACCGTGTGCGGCATCCCGCGGGCGGCGCCGTAGAGGTACTCGGCGTAGGCGGCGACGTTGGCGTCGTTGTCGAGGAAGACCGGCAGCCCGACGCGCTCGCTGACGATGTCCCGCAGCGGCAGGTCGGAGAGCGGCAGGTTGACGGCGGCGACGGCGATGCCGTTGTCGTGGTCGATCGTCGCCGGCACCCCGAGCCCGACCGCGACCACGTCGGGGCGCGCGTCCCGCGCCTCTTCGACCTCGCGGACCAGCAGCTCGACCAGCTCGTCCTCGGTCTGGCCGGTCGATGCCTCGCGCTGCTCGTAGAGCCGCTCGGTGCCTGCGAGGACCCCGATCAGCATCTTCGTGCCGCCGAGGTCGACCCCGATCGTCTCTTTGTCGCTCACGAGGAGCTGGAGGCTGGGAGGCGAATGACCGGCTTCATCGCCATGATTTCTAGCCTTTCATGAGCCCCGACGGCGAGCAGCGGCCACCCGAGCCGCCCGAATACAAGCCCGAGTACAAGATCTACCGCTCCCGCCGGGGGCTGTTTTCGCGCTTGAAAGGCGCGGATCTGTCGGGATTGCGCGACCGTGCAAGGTTCCCTTCACGCAAGCGGCGGGACGAGAAGCCGCCGCGCCGGCCGGGCTCGCCGCGGGCGCCGTTCAACGTCCGCCGGGTGCTGAAATGGATCGGGCTGGCGGCGCTTGCCTGGATCGTGATCAGCTTCGTCGCCTTCGGCGTCTCCGCTCAGCTCCAGTCCTTCAAGCTCTCCGGGGAAGCGCGCGACGCGCTGCACGGCAACCCGTTCCTGCTCTTCAAGCCGCAGACGATCCTCGTCCTCGGCACCGACGCGCGGCCGCCCGGCAGCGGCGACAAGGACGTCTCCGAGGAGTGCTTCGAACAGCAGTCGAAGGGCGAGAAGCCGCACGACCCCTGCTTCGAGGGCGAATTCCGCGCCGACACGCTGATGCTGATCCGGGCCGGCGGCGGCACCTTCCGCAAACTCTCGATCCCCCGCGACGCCTACGCCGAGGTCCCCGGGCAGGCGCCGCAGAAGATCAACGGCGCCTACGCCTTCGGCGGCGCCGCCCTGCAGATCAAGGCGATCGAAGGGTTCCTCGGGATCGATATCGACCATGTCGCGATCGTCGACTTCACCGGCTTCGAAGACCTGATCGACGCGGTCGGCGGCGTCGAGGTCGACGTCCCGGTCAAGCTCTGCGCCGACATCTCCGGCGGCGCCGGCGGCGGCCAGGGCGGCGTCACCCTGCGGCTGCACAAGGGCACGAACACCCTCGACGGCGAAAAGGCCCTCGCCTACTCGCGGGTCCGCCACGTCAGCGAATGTCCCGGGCCCGGCAAGAGCGTCTACTCGCTCGGCGGCTACGACGACCTCGACCGCGAGCGCGCCCAACAGGAAGTGATCAACGGGATTAAGGACCGCCTCACCGACCCCCTCCGCCTCCCCTACAACTTCATCCACGGCCCGATCATCGGCTGGGACGCGCCGAAGGCGTTCGTCAGCGACATGGGCTTCTTCACGATGCCGCAGCTAGTCCTGGCCGCCGGCATCGGCGGCAGCGCCCCGGCCGAAGTCCTCTGCGGCAAGGACCCGACCGAATGCGGCCCCGGTCCCGAAGGCTCAATCGAAGTCCCCGAGTCGGTCCGCCAGAAGGCCGTCGACAAGTTCCTCAACGGCTAGTCGGGCCTAGGCCTAGGCGAAATGCTCGCGACACGCGAGTTCGCGTGACCCTTCCGAGAAGAGCCGGCGAAGCCATCTGAGGAACCTGCTGCCATACCCCTTCTGGAGCACTTTGCCGATTGCCACGACCACCACTGCGATGGGCACAAAGGGAAGCCCGATCAGCAGCAGACCCCAGCCGCTGGGAGTCTCCAGCATCGCATGGTTGGTGAGAAGGTCGTTCACCCTTTCCATCCGGCTTTCAAGTTGGGCGCGTTCTTCTGGCTCTAGCTCGCCAAGATCGATGTATCCGCTGTGATCGTCCTGCATCCGCAGTTCAGACAGACGCATCAAGACGATGTGCAGGGGACTCAACTGGGGGGCAAGCTCGACGTAGTGCTCGATCAGCTTGACCACTTGTTCGGCGGGCTCCGGCTGGGCGTAGAACTCCGCCCGAACTTCCTTAGCCAGTTCATCCCGCTCCCTCCAAAGGCGAAAGCGAAACATCGCAAGCAGGCTGTCGGGGAAGATCTTGAACAGGCAAACCCAGAAAAAGATCAAGGCGCCAACTAGGGCTAAAGCGAGCAGGACAGTCATGCGGTCTTCACCTCTCTCCTATTCTGTTCGAGTTCTTCGGTTACGCCTCGCAATCGCGCAACCTCTCGTTCAGCCTTCCTTGCCCGCATGTACATCGCGGTCAATCCGAGCGTCGCGGTAATCGAAACCACGATGGTGATCGAGAACGTGACGGTTAGCGTGGTCTTCTGGCCGGATAGCGCCTTGGCCATAGGGATCGCCGCCTGAAGCGGCACCCAACTGGAGATGATCCAGATGAAAGGCGCAACCGTCCATTTGGCCAAGTCGTAGCGCCTGTGCATCCGCTCTCTTTCGAGCTGGATGGTCGCCTGCTTCTTCCCCCCCGATCGTGCCACGCCGCGGCAGGCTACATGAAGTAGACCGAGACGTACCGATTAGCAGAATGGGCATGTACCTATCCTCGCATACCGCATCGGTCGTGCCAAAGGGCCTAAGGACGGATATTCGTACCAATACCCCTTTTCCCTTGCTTCACCCCGGGCCCGATCAGTACGAGGTATTACCCGCTCTGTTTCGTCCCGACCAGGGCGCTGACGATCAGAGCGACGAAGCCGGCCGCGAGCGAGCCCGCGGTGAGGCTGAGGTCGGTGGACGTGGACTCGCCGGTGGCGAGGACTTCGACCGCGACCCACTCGCCGAGGCCGAGGACGATGAGGACGACCAGGGCGTAGATCCGCGCCGCCAGCGTGTACCAGCGGGCCATCGTCCGGTCGTCGAGGCGGCGCCCCGCCAGCTCCAGCTGCAGCGGCGACTCCGGCGCCTGCTCGCGGCCGGCGCGGGTGAAGTAACGCTGCTCGATCGCCAGCGCCAGCAGCAGCACCGGCAGGATCTGCGAGACCGCGTCGAAGTACTCCTTCTCCGCCTGCCCGTCGACCAGCAGCGCCGCGACGACGAAGGCGACGACCGGTGCCGCGATTGCGCCGACCCCGGAGGCGAACCTCCAGACCAGGCCGACCCGCACCTCGCTCGACATCGACCTCAGTCGGCGGTCGAGGGAGCCGGCTTCGAGTCCGACTTCGACTCGCTCTTGCCGCCGTCGGACTTCGACTTCGAGTCGCCGGACCCGGAGCCGGAATCGCCGCCGCCCTCAGAGCCGCCGTTGGCGCCGCTCTTGCGCGTCCCGTAGTCGGTGTTGTGGAAGCCGGAGCCCTTGAAGTGGATCGCCGGCGGGGTCAGCACCCGCGAGGCCGGGGCGCCGCACTCCTCGCACTCGCGCAGCGGCTCGTCGGTCATCTTCTGGATCGTCTCGAAGACGTGGCCGTTCTCGCACTTGTACTCGTAGATGGGCATAGGGCTGCGGGATTATCGCAGCCGCTACCGTTCCCGCCATGGCGACCGAGCAGGGAACCCGCCCGACCGAGGTGACGATGGAGGAGATCGTCGCGTTGTGCAAACGGCGCGGCTTCGTCTTCCCCTCCTCTGAGATCTACGGCGGACTCGGCTCGACCTACGACTACGGCCACTACGGCGTCCTCCTCAAGAACAACGTCAAAGCCGAGTGGTGGAAGGCGATGCTGCAGGAGCGCGACGACATCGTCGCCCTCGACTCGGCGATCCTCCAGCACCCGCGCGTCTGGGAGGCTTCCGGCCACCTCGAAGGCTTCACCGACCCGCTCGTCCAGTGCCTCGGCAAATGCAAGAAGCGCTGGCGCGAGGACCACCTGCGCGAGGCGGTCGAAGCCGAAGGCGGCGACCCCAATGCCGAGCTGCGCTGCCCCGAGTGCGGCGGCGAGCTCTCCGAGCCGCGCCAGTTCAACCTGATGTTCGAAACCCACGTCGGCCCGGTCGCCGAGGAGGGCTCGACCGTCTACCTGCGTCCGGAGACGGCCCAGGGCATCTTCATCAACTTCAAGAACGTGATGGCGTTCGCCCGCAAGAAGCCGCCGTTCGGGATCGCCCAGGTCGGCAAGTCCTTCCGCAACGAGATCACCCCCGGCAACTTCATCTTCCGCACCCGCGAGTTCGAGCAGATGGAGATGGAGTACTTCGTGCCGCCGGCCGACGCGCAGAAGTGGCACCAGCACTGGATGGCCGAGCGCGAGCGCTGGTACACCGAGCTGGGGATCCGGCCCGACCACCTGCGCGTCCGCGCCCACGGCGAGGACGAGCTCTCCCACTACTCCTCGGCGACGAGCGACATCGAGTACCTCTTCCCGATCGGCTGGTCGGAGCTGGAGGGGATCGCCGACCGCGGCGACTTCGACCTCACCCAGCACGCCAAGTTCTCCGGCGAGAAGCTCGAGTACTTCGACCAGCAGACCAAAGAGCGCTACGTCCCGCACGTGATCGAGCCCGCCGCCGGCGCCGACCGCGCCACCCTCGCCTTCCTCGTCGACTCCTACGAGGTCGAGGAGGTCGAGGGCCGCCAGCGCACCGTCCTGCGCCTGCACCCGCGCCTCGCCCCGGTCAAGGTCGCCGTCCTCCCCCTCGTCTCCAAGGAGGGGATGCCGGAGAAGGCCCGCGAGCTCTTCCAGGACCTCCGCCGCCGCCTTCCCGCCGAGTTCGACGAGGGCGGCTCGATCGGCAAGCGCTACCGCCGCCAGGACGAGATCGGCACCCCCTGGGGCGTCACCGTCGACCACCAGACGATGGACGACGACACCGTCACCCTCCGCGACCGCGACTCCCTCGAGCAGGTCCGAGTCCCAATCGACGGCCTCGGCGACGAGCTGGTCAAGCGCCTGGGAGCACCCTGGCGCAGCCCGAAGTTGGACTGATGGCTTTAAACCTCGAAAGCCTGGACGAGATAACGCGCCGCCACATGCTGGCCGAGCTCGATAGAGACGAGGGACAAAGAGGCAGCCCCTACATCAGCGAACGGCTAAGCCCTCAAGGGGTCGCCGCCTATCCCAACGCCATTCGTGAGGCCATCGCCAACGGGGATGACACGACGCTACAGGCCGTCCTAGAAGAACCAGGGATGCTGAACTCCCACGACAAGAGCTACGTGTCCAAAAATGGCAAACTCGTAACCCCCAAAATGAACGTACGCGCACCTCAAACCCTGGCTGAGGGTGAGTTCAACCGCTACTACGTTCGTGGTCTCTGCGCTCGTCTATGCGCTGAAGGCGGGGGCAATGTCGAGGTCTACCGAGCACGCAAATCATCGTGGGAACGACCTGAGTCACAGGCCTTGATTGGAACCCAGATAGACGCAAACGAGCTGCTCGAGGATCTTCGCAGTCATATTGGCGAAGAACCGGCTCTTCTCCCTGATGTCAACTCGGGTTTGAGCATACGGCTGATCGTTTAAGCCGCGGGGAGCCTTTAGGAGCGATGGCGAGCCGCGCAAGCTGCCATCGACTACCTACTTGCGCTCATCCGGCTAAAGCAGGAGGCTCGGCTTACCGAAACGGCCTGAGGTACCCCCCCACAGGAAACGGAGCGTCATGGCCTACGAAATGAAGATCCGCGGCACCGAGGACGAGGTGAAGGTCCGCAGCCCCTGGGCCGTGGCCCTGCTGCCGATCATCACCCTCGGCATCTACCACTTGGTCTGGTGGTACAAGATCAACAAGGAGCTGAAGGCCTACGGCGAGGCCAAGGGCTTCGACCTCGGGCAGAACCCGACCAACTCGTTGCTGGCGCTGTTCCCCGGCGCCTTCATCGTGATCCCGGCGCTGGTCACCTACTACCGCGGCACCAAGCGCGTCCAGGGCGCCGCGAAGATCGCCGGCCGTGAGGCGGTCAACGGCTGGATCGTGCTGGTCCTCTACCTGCTGCTCGCCCCCGGCATGTGGTTCTACCTGCAGAGCTCGCTGAACGAGGTCTGGGAGCAGGAGGCCGAACCGCTTCCGGGCGAGGCGGCGCCCCCGGCGACCGCCGACGAGATGCCCCCGCGCCTCTAGGGCGCTCTACAGGTTTTTTCCCTGCCGCCGATAGCTCCCTCGATGGAGCATCGGCAGCAGGGGCTCGAGCCCCGGAAAGGGACCCGGCGCCGCCGCGGCCGGCGCCTGACCAAGGCCTCCTGGCGGCTGGCGCGGCGGGACCCGACCCTGGTGCCGCTGTCGCTGCTGGGGATCGGCTGTTTCACGCTGGTCTCGATCGCGACGATCGGGCTGATCACCGGCTTCGACGGCCCCGAGGACGGCGCCCAAATCTTGTTGGCGTCGATCGTCGGCGGCTTCGTCTCCACCGGCGTCTTCGTCCTCTTCTCGGTGGCCGTCGCCCAGGCGGCCAGCGGCGGCTTCGACGGCCAGCCGTTGACGATGCGGGAGGCGCTGTCCGAGGCGCGGCTGACGACCGGCCCGATCGCGCTCTGGACCTTGATCGCCCTCTCGGTGGCGCTGTGCCTGCAGCTGCTCGGCGCGACCGGAGATGGTGGCCGGCTGCTCGGCGGCGGGCTCAGCCTCGTCTGGGCCTTCCTCGTCGCCTTCGTGATCCCGATCATCGCCCTGACCGGGGCCGGGGCGGGAGACGCGATCTCCGAGTCCGCCGCCGTCGCCCGGCGGCGCTGGGTCGAGCAGCTGAGCGGCGGCATTGCGATCCTCGTCCTGGCCGTGGCCGCGTCGCTCGGCTGGGGGATCCTCTGCGGGTTCGGGGCGAGCGCGATCGACCACGATCGAGACGCCCTCGGCGCCCTGGCCCTGGTGATCGGGGTCACCGGCCTGATCTTCACCCTGGTCCTCAGCTTCGCCACCGCCCAGGCCTTCACCGTCGCCCTCTACCGGCTCGACGGCGGCGAGCTGTCGCTGGACGAGCTGGAATCGCCGCCGGCGGCGGCGCCGATCGGGCGCAGCGCTGTGTTCAGGGTCGCCGGAATCATCGCCGGCCTGCTGGTGATGGCGACGCTGGTCGGCGCGCTCGTCCCCAACGACAATCGCCGCGCCGACGCCGACCTCGGCAATTACACGCCGGAGAACGGCTGGTATTACGCGACCTTCGGCCCCGGCGCACGGGTGCCTCTGGCCGCCGGCTCTCCCGTGGTCTACAACCAGCGCCAGGTCGGCGTCGTCGTCGAGTCCCGTCTGGAACCGGGCCGCGTCGTCGTCTGGTTCCGCGCCGCCCCGGCCTTGGAGGACCCGATCCAATCGAACCCGAAGACCGTCGGCGGCTTCAGCGGCCGGCATTACCTACAGGTCGGCCCGCGGGACGGGCCCGACGGCACGATCGGCCCCGCCTAAGCCAACGCGACGCCGAGTCGGCCCTCAGGCCAGGCCCATGAACTCGCGCACGCGCTCGCCGTCCGCCTCGAGCACGGCCGCGTCCTTCCGGCTCACCTTCGCGAGGTGCTCGATCGTCACCTTGCCGGCGGCGAGCTTCCAGCGGGCGACCGCACGGCCGTCGACCAGGGCGAAGGGGCGGAAGAGCCCGTTGTTGGTGACCAGCAGCTTGTGCGGGCCGACGACTTCCTCGCGCGAGGTCCAGCCGAGCAACAGCGGGTCGTAGGCGCCCAGGAGACGGGGCGGCGGCAGCGGCTCGGCGGCCGGGCGCTTCGCCAGGTCGACGAGGCCGTCCGGGCGCTCCTCGAGCTCGGAGCCGATCGCCCCCAGGCCGGCGCGCGCGTCGCGCAGCGGCAGGCCCGCCCAGCGGGCGAGGTCGCGGTCGTCGGCGGGCCCGTGGCCGACCAGGTAGCGGCGCGCCAGCTCGGCCAGCGCCCGCTCGCGGTCGACCGGCTCCTGCTCGCCGAGCCAGTCCCGGACGAGGACGTAGGCGTGTTCGCTGCCGACCATCGGCCCCCGCACCGCGATCCCCCGCACCGCGACGAGGAAGAGGAGGTGGATTAGAGCCTGCTTCGCGGTCGGCACCTTCGCCCGCTCCAGCCGCTCGCGCAGCTGCACCCGGGTCTGCGGGCCGTCGTCGGCAAGGGCCTTCTCGATGAGCCGAACCGCCCGCTCGATGTCCTTCTCGCCCACCCCCTCCTGGCGCAACCGCCGCTGGGCCGAAGTCAGCAACGGCGGCGTCGTCAGCGCCTGCAGCCACGGGTAGTCCTCGCTCCGCACCAGGTGCAGGGTGCCCCGGTTCAGCCAGGTGATCAGCAGCGAGCGATCGTCGGTCAGGGCCTTATCGACGTCCGCCGCGGACACCCCCTCGGTGCGGGCGCGGACCGCCAGCCGCGCCCCGCGCGGGTCCTGGCCCTGCACCGCCAGCAGTCGCTCTGCCACCGCCTCGGGCGAGCGCAGCGGCTCACCCGAAAGAGCTTGGGCGGTCAGCCTTTCGGCAATCGGGGCGCGCGACACAGAGCGATGATGCCGCGCGGAAGCTCTATTCGACCGCTTCGAGGTCGACGACGAAGATCAGCGTTTCTTCCGGCGGGATCGCGGGCGGCGCGCCGGCCGCGCCGTAGCCCAGTTCCGGCGGGATGATCAGTTCGCGACGGCCGCCGACCTTCATCCCTTCGACGCCCTGGTCCCAGCCGGGGATCACTTCGCCGGCCCCGAGGGTGAACGTGAACGGTTCGCCGCGGTCCCAGGAGGCATCGAATTCTTTGCCGGTCTTGTAATTGACGCCGACGTACTGGACCGTCACCGCATTCCCGGACTTCGCTTCCGGTCCCGAGCCTTCTTCCAGGTCTTTGATGACCAGTTTCTTCGGCGGCGCCCCATTCGGCGCCTTCACCTGCGGCTTGGTCTTGTTCTTCGGCGCTTCAGCCTGCGAGCTCGACGTTTCGCCGCCGCTCGAAGAGGAGGTGGTCGAAGAGTCGTCGCTGCCGCAACCCGCGGCCAGCAACGCCAGACAGAGACAAACGATCAAGATCACTCGCTGCATTACCGCGGCATCCTAAGCGATATAGACGCAGGGCAGGCCCTACGTCTATTCGACCGCGACGAGGTCGATGACGAAGATCAGCGTTTCGTTCGGCGGGATCTCTCCGGTCGCTCCGACCGCGCTGTATCCCAGCTCCGGGGGGACGATGAGTTCGCGACGGCCGCCGACCTTCATCCCCTCGACGCCCTGTTCCCAGCCAGGGAGCACCGCGCCGGAGCCGAGCGTGAACGGGAGCGCTGGGCCGCGGTCCCAGGAGGAGTCGAACACCTCGCCGTTCTTGTAGTAGGCGCCGACGTAGTGGACCTTCACCTCGTCTCCCTTTTTCGCTTCCGGCCCCGTGCCGACGTCGAGGTCCCTGACGACCAGTCCCTGCGGCGGCGACCCGCCGGGAGCATCCACCTGGGGTTTGCTCTTATTCGTCAGTTCTGGGGCCTGCTTCGAGCCGGACTTTCCGCCGCGCTTCGAACTGGACTTACCACCCTGCTGCGAGCTCGGCGTTTCGGCCTTTTGCGAGCCGGAATTGTCGGCCTGCTGCGAGCTGGGCGCTTCGCCTTGCGAACCAGGCGCTTCTGCCTGCTTCGAGCCTGACTTTTCGGTCTGTTCAGCCCCTTCGTCCTGCTGCGAACCCGACTTTTCGGCCTGTTCAGCCCCATCGGCCTGCTGCGAATCGGGCGCTTCTGCCTGCTGCGAGCTCGTCGTTTCTCCGCTACCCGACGAAGAGGTGGTGGAGGAATCGTCGCTGCCGCAACCTGCGACCAACAACGCGAGGCAGACGCCAATAATCAGAAAGACTCGCTGCATTAATTGGCATCGTACGAAAATTCGAAAACCGGCGTGTTAACGCCGGCGCTTCGGCAGCCCCGCGACCTCCGCGGCGGCGATCGTCAGCACCACCCCGCGCTCGTAGATCGCGCCGACCTCCGGAGCGTCGACGAAGCGGCGCCCGTTGATTCCGCCGGTGTCGAAGACGATTCCGTCGAACAAGTTGGCCTCGGGGGCGGCCAGGACCCTGCTGACCCGGCCCACCTTCTCGCCGTCGCTGGCGAAGACGGGGATCCCGCGTTTCGCCACCAGGTAGGAGACGGGATGGCCGAGGTCCTCCATCGGGGCGAGCCTAGCGAACCGGATTTCCGCTCTAGACTGGCGCCGGGGTATCCACTTGCACGGGGGAGGAAAACGATGGGCCTGAATCTTGCTTCGATCGTCACCGAGAGCGCCGCGGAGGAACCGGCGGCCGTCGCCATCCGCCTCGGCGAGCTCGAGCTGACCTACGCCGAACTCGACGACCGCAGCGCCCGCGTCGCCGCCCTCCTGCGCGAGAAGGGCCTGCAGCCGGGCGACCGGGTCGGGGTGATGCTCCCGAACGTCCTCGAATTCCCGATCGCCTACTACGGCGTCCTCCGCGCCGGCGGAGTGGTGGTGCCGATGAACGTGCTGCTGAAGCGACGGGAGATCGCCTTCTACCTGGAGGACTCGGGCGCGAAGCTGCTGCTGGCCTGGCACGGGTTCGGCGAGGAGGCACGGGCGGGCGCCGCCGACGCCGGCACCGAGCTGGTCGAGGTCGAGCCCGAATCCTTCGCCGAGCTGCTCGGCGACCGGGAGCCGGACGCCGATCTCGCCGAGACCGGCGAGGAGGACACCGCGGTGATCCTCTACACCTCCGGCACCACCGGCAAGCCCAAGGGCGCCGAGCTGACCCACTTCAACCTCCACCGCAACGCCCAGATCGCCTCCGAAACGACCTGCGAGATCAAGCGCGGCGACGTCGTCCTCGGCTCGCTGCCGCTCTTCCACTCCTTCGGACAGACGGTCAGCATGAACGCCTCGCTGCGAGTCGGGGCAACCCTCACCCTGATCCCCAAATTCGACCCTGGTGAGACTCTGGAGATCATGCAGCGCGACGCCGTCACCCACTTCTACGGGGTGCCGACGATGTACGGGGCGCTTCTCCACCACCCCGGCCGCGAGGAGTTCGACACCTCCTCGCTGCGGATCTGCATCACCGGTGGGGCCTCGATGCCGGTCGAGGTTCTGCACGGCTTCGAGGAGGCGTTCGGTTGCGAACTGCTCGAGGGCTACGGCCTCTCGGAGACCTCCCCGGTCGCCAGCAGCACCCACCCCGGCCGGGAGCGCAAGCCCGGCTCGATCGGGACGCCGCTGCGGGAAGTCGAGATGAAGGTCGTCGACGAGGACGACAACGAGGTGCCGCAGGGCGAGGTCGGCGAGATCGTGATCCGCGGCCACAACGTGATGAAGGGCTACTGGCAGCGCCCCGACGCGACCGAGGAGGCGATGCGCGGGGGCTGGTTCCACACCGGTGACATGGCCCGCGTCGACGAGGACGGCTACTTCTTCATCGTCGACCGCAAGAAGGACATGATCATCCGCGGCGGCTACAACGTCTACCCGCGCGAGGTCGAGGAGGTTCTCTACGAGCATCCGAAGATCCGCGAAGCCGCCGTCCTCGGCGTCCCCGACGATCAGTGGGGGGAGGAGATCGGCGCCGCCGTCGTCCTCCACGAGGGCGAGGAGCTGGCGCCGGAGGAGGTCAGCGAGTACGTGAAGGAGCGGATCGCCGCCTACAAGTACCCGCGCCTGGTCTGGTTCATGGAGGACCTGCCGAAGGGGCCGACGGGGAAGATCCTCAAGCGCGAGATCGAGGCCCCGTCGCGAGCTGAGTGATCCAGTCACCCGGCTGGCCTGGCGCCTCTGGCTGACATCTGGTTTACTCAGGCGCTCCCGAGTACTTAACCGGTCTGCTCGGGTCGTCCAGCAGCGCGCTCTGGGAGGCGCCTGCGCTCAAGCTAGGAGAGAAGATGGTCAGCAAGCGTCTGACGGCGTTCGCCTGTGCGATCGCCCTCTGCGTCACCGGTATGGCGCTCACCCCCGCGAGCTCGCTCGCGAAAGATCCGATCCTGTTCGTGCACGGCTGGTCGGAGACCTCGTCGGTCTGGAAAACGATGATCGCGAACTTCGAAAAAGACGGGTACGCGAAATCGGAACTCAGCGCCTACAGCTACAACACCTCGACGTCGAACAAAACCCTGGCCGAAAATGAAGTCAAATCCCGCGTCGAAGCGCTGAAGAAAGCGACCGGGGCAGCCAAGGTGGACATCGTCGCCCACTCGATGGGGAGCCTCAACACCCGCTGGTACGTCAAGTTCGTCGCCGGCGGCGAAGCGAACGTCGACGACTGGGTCTCCCTCGGCGGGCCCAACCACGGCACCGAATTCGCCAACCTCTGCTTCAGCACCGCTTGCGTGGAGATGCGGGTCGGCTCGAAATTCCTCGGCGAACTGAACGCCGGGGACGAGACCCCCGGGGCCGTCAACTACGGCACCTGGTGGTCGCCGTGCGACGAAATCATCAACCCGGACTCGAGCGTCGCCCTCAGCGGCGCCACCAACACCCAGACGGCGTGCATCTCGCACTCCGCCCTGATGAATGACGCCACCGTCTACGGACAGGTGCGCGAATTCGTCAAATAGATTCCGTCCTGCGGGGCCCTGGCCACGACCCGGGGCCCCGCGCTTTCTCGAAGGAGGAGCACATGGCTCGCAAACGACTGACGGCGCTCGTCACCGCGATCGCCCTCTGCCTCGCCGGCGCGGCCTTCTCGCCCGCCAGCTCACTCGCCCTCGACCCGATCCTCTTCATCCACGGCTGGAATGGGAACGCGTCGAATTGGAACACGATGAAAGCCAGGTTCGAAAAAGACGGCTACCCGTCCTCGTCCCTGCTCGCCTACAGCTACAACACCTCGACCTCGAACAAAACGACTGGCGAAACCGAAGTCAAAGCGCGCGTCGAACAGCTCCTGAAAGCAACCGGCGCCGCCAAAGTCGACATCATCGCCCACTCGATGGGGAGCCTGAACAGCCGCTGGTACCTGAAGTTCGTCGCCGGCGGCCAGGAAAAAGTCGACGACTGGGTCTCGCTCGGTGGGCCCAACCACGGGACCACCCTGGCCAACGTCTGCTTCACCACCACGTGCACGGAGATGCGGATCGGCTCGAAATTCCTCACCGAATTGAACGCCGGTGACGAGACCCCCGGGGCCGTCAACTACGGCACCTGGTGGTCGCCGTGCGACGAATTCATCAATCCCGACGAAAGCGTGATCCTCAGCGGCGCGACGAACACGAAAACCGCGTGCATCTCGCACCTTGCTCTGGTCAGCGACGAAACGGTCTACAAACAGGTCCGCGAATTCGTCAAATAGCAGGTCTTAGCCGCGATCCTGGCCAGCTGGCCAGGATCGCGGTAGTCTCCGGTGACCAAACGCGACACCAAAAGGAGACGAGATGAGCGTCGCTTCCCAGCGCCTGATGGACAACATCACCTACGAGGACCTCTACCAACGCTGGGAGCAGGGCAATTGGAGCGCCTACGACATCGACTTCTCCGCTGACCGCGCTGGCTGGGAGGCGCTGAGCGACATCCAGCGCCGCTCGGCGATGTGGATCTACTCGATGTTCTATTACGGCGAGGACCGGGTTGCCGACACCCTCGCTCCCTACGTCACCGCCGCCCCGACCGAGGAGATGTCCTACTTCCTCGCCACCCAGCAGGTCGACGAGGTCCGGCACTCGATCTTCTTCCACCGCTTCTTCAAGGAGGTGATCGGCGTCGGCGGCGAGTCGATCCAGCAGACGCTCTCCTCCACCCTGCCGCAGCTGAACTGGGGCTACCGCGGGATCTTCGACCGCCTCGACGTGATGGCCGAGGAACTGCGCAAGGACCGCTCGGTGCCGAAGTTCTGCCAGGCGATCACCCTCTACCACCTGATCGTCGAGGGCAGCCTCGCCCAGCCGGGCCAGCACTTCATCGAGGACTTCTTCGCCTCCGAGGAGACGATGCCCGGGTTCACCTCCGGCATGGAGAACGTCTCCCGCGACGAGCAGCGCCACATCGGCTTCGGCGTCAAGGTCCTCTCCGACCTGCTCAACGACCCGACCCCCGGCTGGCAGGAGAACCGCGACGCGGTGGTCGAGCTGCTGCGCGAAACCCTGCCCTACGGCCCGGCGGTGTTCACGCCGCCGAACATGGACCGCGCCTACACCGAGTGCTACGGCTTCTCCCTCGAGGACATCTTCGCCTTCGGGATGAAACTGATCCGCCAGCGCTGGCGGACGATCGGCTTCCCGACCGAGGAGATGCCCCCCGGCGTCTTCCCCTTCCCGCCCGAGGATGACGAGATGGACCTGGCGGAGCGGCAGGTGAAGATGATGCTGGCCGGCGTGATCGGCTCGCCGGAAGGGCCGCCGCCGAGCAAGGATCCCGAGATCCAGCGCCTCTACTTCGACCTGATCAGCCGGGTCGCCGACCCCGCCGCTGCCAACGGCTCTCCCTTCACCGTGCAGTGGCGGTTCACCGACGCCGAGCCCTGGCACCTGGTTCTCGACAACGGCTCGACCCGGGCGGAACCGGGCGAGGCGCCGCAGGCCAACGTGACGATCGAGACCAGCTGGGGCGACTGGATCGCCGCCGGCAAACCCGATGCCAACCAGCTGAAGATGATGCTGCAGCGCCGGATCCGCCCCCGCGGCAAGGTCCGCGACCTGCGCCGCTTCAGCCGGGTCTTCAACTAGGCCGGCCGCGCGGCTCTAGGAGATCGGCGGGCGGGCGTCCGCCCAGGGGCGCTCGGCCTCGAGCTGGGCGGCGAGCGAGAGCAGCGTCGCCTCCTCGCCGCGGCGGCCGATCACCTGGAACGAGAGCGGCATCCCCTCGGGCGAGAAGCCGGCCGGCACCGCCATCGCCGGGTTGCCGAGGTGGTTCCAGGGGACGCAGTAGGGATAGAAGCGGCTCATCCCCAGAACCGTCTGCAGCGCGCCTTTCCCCTCCCAGCGGCGGACGGGCAGCGCCGTCCCGCCCATCACCGGCATCACGAGGACGTCGTGGTCGTCGAAGATCGCGTTGACGCGGGCGGCGTCGGCGGCGCGGCCGGTGGTGCGGGCCTTCTCGTAGAGGCTCCGCGGCAGGATCGAGCCGAGCCGGCCGAAGCCGCGGGTGCGGCTTTCGAGCCGCTCGGGGTGCGGCACTTCCCTCACCGTCTCCGCGACGCCGCCGAGGAAGCGGGCGGTGATGTTGTTGCCGATATTGCCCCAGTCGGGATCGCGCTGCGCGACCTCGTGGCCGAGGCTGCCCAGCAACTCGACGGCGTCGGCCACCGCGCCTTTGGCGTTGTCGTCGACCGTCGGCGGCGCCGCTGCCCGCGGGGGCTTGGTCGACCAGGCGACCTTCAGCTTGCCGGGCGGCGTCGCCACGGCCTCGACGAACGGCCTGTCCGGAGCGGGCGGCGCCTCGGGCTCGCTCGAACCGCCGGAGACGACGTCGAGCCAGAGCGCGGTGTCGAGGACTGAGCGGCTGACGCAGCCTTCGACCGCGAGCCCTCCCCAACCTTCGAGGTTCGGGGCCAGCGAGACGCGGCCGCGGCTGACCTTGAGGCCGAAGAGCCCGTTGCAGGCGGCCGGGATCCGGATCGAGCCGGCGCCGTCGCCGGCGGAGGCGATCGGGACCATCCCGGAGGCGACGGCGGAGCCGGAGCCGCCGCTCGAGCCGCCCGGCGTCCGCTGCGGGTTCCAGGGGTTGCGGGTGACGCCGTAGGTCGCCGACTCGGTGAAACCGCAGATCGCCATCTCTGGCAGCAGCGTCAAGCCGACGACGATCGCGCCCGCCTCGCGCAGCCGCCGCACCACCTCGGAGTCCGCCCTGGCCGGCTCGTCGAAGCCGTCGGTGCCGTGGGTGTTGACCTCGCCGGCGACGTCGATTTCGTCCTTGATCGCGATCGGCACCCCCAGCAGGGGGCGGTCCTCGCCGGCCTTGATCCGCGCCTCGGCCTGCTCGGCTTCCAGCAGGGCCTTCTCGGCGAAGACCTTGCGGAAGGCGTTCAGCTCCGGGTCGAGCCGGGCGATGCGGTCGAGGCTGAGCTGGACCAGCTCCTTGGGAGAGACCTCCCCGGCCCGAACCATCTCCGCCTGTTTCGCCGCGCCGGCAAAGGCAATCTCATCTCCAACCATGGAGCCCATCCTATTGGCTGAACAGCCAGCTCCTGTCGAAGAGGGGACGGGTGCCCCTCCCCACAATCCCTAAGCCTTCGCCGGCTCGGGCTCCGGCTCGGAGGAGCCGCCCTCGAAGCTGAGGTCGGGGATCAGACGATCGAGCCAGGACGGCATCCACCAGTTCCAGTCCCCCATCAGCTTCATCGCCGCCGGGACCAGGACGAGGCGGACCAGGGTTGCGTCGAGGGCGATCGCGACCGCGCAGCCGACGCCGAGCTCCTTGATCGACGGCACCCCGGTGAGGACGAAGACGGCGAAGACCGAGGTCATGATCAGCGCCGCCGAGGAGATCGTGCGGGCGCTGCTCGAGAGACCCTCGGCGACGGCGCGTTCGTTGTCGCCATGGACCATGTAACGCTCGCGGATCCGCGACATCAGGAACACCTCGTAGTCCATCGAGAGCCCGAAGACGATCGCGAAGATCAGCGGGATGTTGATCGTGTCCAGCGCGCCCTGGCTTTCGAAGCCGAGCAGGCCGTCCAGCCAGCCCCACTGGAAGATCGCGACGAGGACGCCGAAGGCGGCCCCGATCGAGAGCAGGTTCATCAGCACCGCCTTCAGCGGCAGCACCAGCGAGCGCAGCATCACCATCAGGACGAGGAAGCTGAGCGCGAGGACGAAGAGGATGATCTTCCACATCGAGCCGCTGACCTGCTTGCGGACGTCGTCGCCACGGGCGGTCTCGCCGCCGACGTTGACTTCGGCCGCCTGCGCCAGGGCCGAGGCCGGAACCACGGAGTCGCGGAGGCGGCCGACCAGGGCCACCGCCGCGTCGGACTCGCTGGGCGCGCTCGGGGTCACCTGCAGCAGGACGCTCTCCCCGGCGTAGGCGGGAAGGCCGACCCCGGCGACACCGGCGGTCCCTTCGAGCTCGCGCATGAAGCCGACGACGGCGGCTCTGTCCTCGCCGTCGGCCGGGCCGTCGAAGGCGGCGACGATCTGGACCGGGTCGGTGCCGCCGTTCAGCTCCTCGGAGGCGATTTCGGTGCCGACACGGACGTCGCTGTCCTTTGGGAACTGGGCGATCGCTTCGGTCCCGGTCTCGAGCGAGAGCAGCGGGCTGGCGAGCAGGAGCAGGACCGCCGAGACGCCGACGATCGCCGTCCACGGCCGCGCCATCACCCGTTCGGTCCATCCCCGCCAGAAGCGGTTTTTCCCGGCCGCCGCCTGCTCGGCGGTCCGGCGCCGGTAGAAGCGACGCCCGAAGAAGCGCTCGACCTTGCCGACGATCCCACCCGGTAGGACGCGGTCGCCGAGCATCGCGATCAGCGCCGGCAGCAGCGTCGTCGCGGTCAGGATCGAGACGGCGACGACGGTCATCGCCCCCAGCGCCATCGAGCGCAGGGCCTGGTTGTCGACCATCCACAGCCCGGCCAGGGAGATGATCACGGCGAGGCCTGAGAAGGTGACCGCGAGCCCCGAGGTCGAGAGCGAAAGGGCCCGCGCCTCGGCCGGCTCGTGTCCCGCCTCGCGCTCCTCCCGGTAGCGGGCGAGGATGAAGAGCGAGTAGTCGACGGCGACGCCGATCCCGATCATCGAGGCCATGTTGGTGACGAAGACCGAGGTCGTCATCTCCAGCGAGATGAAGTAGATCAGCGCCCCGGTCACGAGCACGCTGACGAAGCCGAGCGCCAGCGGCAGGGCCGCCGCGGCGAGCGAGCCGAAGACGACGAGGAGGATGAGGGCGACGATCGGAAAGCCGGTGCCCTCGGCCTTCGCCAGGTCTTCCTTGGAGATTTCCTGCATCCCCGCCCAGATCGTCGGCTGGCCGACGAGATAGGACGTGACGCCGGCCTCGGCGCTGCCGGGGTCGAGGTCTTCGCGCAGGGTCGCCGCCGGGTCGATCAGCTCATCGGAGGAGAGGCCGCTGCGCAGCGGCACCAGGACCACGTCGGCGCCGGCTTGCAGCTGTCGCCGCGCCTGAATTGCGACGGCGAGCGGCAGGGCGACGTCGTCGACCGTCGCCACCTCCTCGCGCAGCCGCGTCACCGCAGCGGAGCGCTCCGCCGCGCTCGCCCCCGGTTCCGCCTTCAGCACCACCGCGATCCCGTCCGCCTGCGAGCCGAAGTCCTCCTGCAGGGATTCGCTCACCTTCATCGACTGGCTCCCCGGCACGTCGAAGCCGCCGCCGGTCAGGTGGTCGGTCTGTTTCATCGCGAACGGCAGCGCAACGAGGACGATCAGCACCCACCCGGCGACGACCAACCGGCGCCTCCTGCCCAGGAACTGCGCCAGTGACCTCATGCCGTCTTTCATTGCCGGACCTCCTCGTCGCCAGGTGTGAACTCGGACCAGCCTCCCGCGTGGGCCAAGTCGAGGTCTGTGAGCCGCATCACTACGTGAGGGCCGTCACGCCTATCCCTTCTATGTAGAAGCGAAATCGGTCCCTAAGCCGCCCTAGCTTCCTGCGCCACAACTAAAGAGCGGCCGGGGCACCGCCGAAACGGTCCCCGGCCTGGCACAGGAAGGTGGTGCTTCCCATGCAGGACAAAGGTAGGCCAGCGGCCAGTAACGCCGCTGAAGATCGACGCGACGAGGGCGAGGTCTTGCGCCACGTCATCGCGGTTCACCCGGCGACGCTGCTGCTCTCGGATGTGATCCGCGAACTCAGCGACCCGGATGACTTCCCCACGCGGGACCGGATCGAAAGAGCGGTTCGGGAACTTGTCAAAGCAGGGTTGCTCTTCCGTTGCGAGGGCACGGTGCTGCCGACGCGGCAGGCGCTTTACCTGTTCGACGTTCTGGAGTTGTCGTGACCGTCGCCAAGCGCGTCGGCCGCAACATCGCTGAGGCTCGACGGGACGCGGGGCTGTCGCAGACGCAACTCGCGGTGCGGATGGAGGCGGCCTCGCAGGAGATATCCCGGCTTGAGTGCGGGCGGCGAAGCATTCCCAACCTGGAGACGCTTCTACGGGTCGCCCGCGCCCTTGAAATCCCCGTTACGGACCTGCTGCGAGGGGTTGAATAGCCATGCCCTCCGAGCACATCATGTTCTCGACCGTCACCGAGCGATTCGGCTGGAACCTGCGGATCGCTCGGCAGCGGGCGGGGCTGACGCAGCGTGGCCTTGCAGAGCGAATGGGTAGGTCTCAGAGCCGGATCGCGGAGTGGGAGAGCGCCAAGTGCCTGCCTCGCACCATGGCGATAGTGCGACTCGCCGAGGCTCTCGACATCGAACCCGGCGAACTGCTCCGGGAGACCAGAGGACTCAGCAGCTAGCCCTACGCGGGCTTCTGGATGGAGACGAGGGGAAGGGCTGGCGGGGCAGGCTTGAGCTTCATGGGAAAAGCCTAGTCCCGCCAGCGAGTTAGCCTGTGGACGTGGCCAAAAGGCAGAAGACCGACAAGGGGCTTGAGATCCCGGTCCCGACCAAAGGCGACTTCGACGCGGCTATGAGGAAGGTCGCGCCTCCAGCACGTCGTAAACGGCCTGACGAGAAATCTGAGCCTCAGAAGCGATCTGGGTAATCGGCACCCCGGCGTGCCGCGCCGCTTTGATGAAAGTCCGCAGGTCTTCGGTTGCTTCCCGATGAGCTTCATCTGCCTTCGCGCGGCGTTTGGCCGCTTTTCGGATTTCCCGCAGCGTGCGATCCCACTCGCTGGTGATCTTGCTCATTGCTTCGCCGCCTCTTTGACGAGGGCGTGAAACATGGAGCGCTGGCCCGTGTGGCGGTGGTTGTGGCGCCACGCGTACTCGTCCAGATAGGACTGGAGCCACTTACGGGAGACGAACTTGTAGGTGCCGCGCATCCCCGTCTTGAGGTTCCCGAAAAAGCCCTCGATGGTGTTCGTGTAGATGTGCCCCTCGACGTAGGAGCCGGCAGAGTGGTTGATCACCCGATGGTCGGCGAACTCCCGCGACAGCGGCTTGTAGGCCATCCAGTCGTCCGTGTACAGGATTGCTTCCGGGTTGACGTTCGCCCGCACGGCGCCACTTAAAGGCTCGCCCCGGCGGGCAGAGATCACCCGGGCGCGGACGCGCCCACCGCGCTCGACCATCCCTAGGACGGTCGGCTTCGCTTCCCGGAACCGAGCCGCTTCCCGGTAGGTCATCTTGCGCCGTGCTTTCCCGCCCCAAGAGGTCTCGTCGACCTCGACCTCGCCGCGCAGGCTAGGCGCCGGGTCGGGTTCGGCCATCAGGTGGTTCCGGATCTTGTTGAACATGCGCCAGGCGGTCTTGTAATGGACTCCAAGCTCCCGCTCTAGCTGCTTGGCAGATATGCCGCACCGAGTGCTCGTCATCAAGTACATGGCGTGGAACCAGAGCCGCAGCGAGGTCGAGGAGCGGTGGAAGATGGTCCCGGCGGTTGGATGAAGGTGATGGCCGCACGCCGTGCAGGTCCACGACTGGCGCTGCTGCTTGGTCGCGTAGCGCTTGAAGACCTTCACCGCATCGCACTTCGGGCAGTGGGCGTGTTCGCCGTCGGGCGCGTGCCGGGTGCGCCAGAGGTAGTCCAGGCAGGCGGCGTCGTCCGGGAACTCGGCCAGGAACTCGGTCACCGAGTAGTCGGAGGTCGAAGACTGCGAGCGGCGGGGTTTATGGCGGTTGGCCGGTGGCACGAATGTAAAGCTACTTGACAGCCTGCCAATTGTCAAGCTTGTTGACACTTTTGGGCTACGAACGCGAGTTTGCAGCGTAAACACTGCGAAACCCATGAACGCTTCCGGGTTGGCTATGCTCTAGAAAGCTCATCCGCCTTGGGCGGAAGGAGTTCTAGGAGCCGTCTCGAAAGGGGCGGCTCCGGTCTTAGAGGGAGAAGGGCCCCGCCGCGGCTGACTCTCGCTGAAGCTTGATCCGCTTCCGGCTGCCGGGGCAGAAGGCCGTAACGAGCATTGCGTAAGCGTCGGGTCCTCCCCTCTTTCGAAGCCTCAGGATGACCACGAACTCGAAGGTGGGCAGAGCCACCGCAACGCTGTTTCCGCCCCTCTTCGCTGGCCGCTGCTGTTCCCAGCAGAGCACCCGATCGCTTCCGCAGGCCGAAATCATGGGGCCGATCCAGGGGACTCGCTCGCACCTGCGAAGGTCAGGATTGCGATCCTCGCTCGTCCGGTCGACCTGCTCAGAGATTGCGTGCCAGAAACCGTCGGGTTTGCCCTTGACGATGGGCATCTTCCGGCGCCCGACATTGAGGCCGAAGAAGGACGCCTGACGAAGATCCTGCTCGAAGCACCGGTAGAGGTCGTCGCAGTACTGGTCCCAGTCGCCGTCAAGCGACATCACTTCGGGAAGCCAGGCCGTCAAGCATCCACCCCTGCCCGGCCGTGCCAGTGGAACAGGTTGAACTTTGCCTCCGATTTGGCGGTGTTGAACCTGAAGCGTGCCCCAGAGCGAGCTTCGATCCGGTGAGCGATAGCCCGCTTGGCTTGGCTAGTCCCTCCATCGCGGTTGCCGTGGGAAACGGCTCCGAGGAGAACGTCTGCGAGCTGGATGGCTTGGATTTCGTGTGAGCGAACGGTTTGGACCCGCTTCACCGTCTTGCCGCTGAAGTCATGCAGTCCCGAACGAAGGATCTCCTCTAGCTTGCGAACCTTCGGACCGCCTTGGGTGTCCTTGATATCGAGGTAGATCCGGAACTCGTCTTCTCGGCCGAGGAGCTGAGAGAGGAGCAGGTAGTACATCTTGTAGTACCAATCATCATGGGTCTGTGAGAAGGCGCCATGGTCGAGCGACGTCTTGTCGGCAACAACCGCCCTGAAGCGAAGGCCATCCGCTTCAAAGAAGAAGTCAACGAGCGCCTCATAGAGCGACTGCCATTTCGGCGAGACCTTGCCCCACTTGACCTCGGCCTGAGGCGGGACTCCGAAGCCCTTCTTGATCTCGCCGATGCCTCTTGCGATGTCCGGTACTCGCTCGGCAGGCACCACCAGGCCGCCTAGGACCATGATCGGTTGACGGTCAGTTGGAAGGTGGCAACTCTCGTCGCAAAAAATGCTGTAAGCAGGGGACATTGCGCGAGCAACTTTATCCCGTTGTCCTCAACCGCGAATAATCACGGATACCCTAATCCGGTTTGAGTGCGCGGCTTGACATAGAGAGACAACAGCGGGTGCGCCGCCTTCGTCTGGATGAAGCCCACCGAGCCCTCGGGCATTACGTTTTCGCTTTCTCCTCCCTCGTGTCTCAGATGCGGGAAGCGGTGGAATACGCCGTCGCGGGCGACAGCGATGACCGTCGGAAAAACGCCAGCCTCGCCATGGGTGCAGCATTTGCAGAGCCGATCACGATTTCCTTCTTTGCCATCTGCGAGCGGCAGGCTGACCCTGATGACGAAGAGCAGGGAGTGATGAGGCGACTACGGAGCGAAGTGACGAAGGCCATCGCGGACCGAAACGACTTCGCTCACGGCGACTGGGGCCTTCGGTGGCCGGACCAAGGCCCAAACCTACAACGCATTAAGCCGGGACGACGCGATGGAGCTTGGATCGATCGCATACGTCCAGTCGAGGAAATCGACGCCATGGCTGACGCTCTGGAAGAGCTGACCGACATGATTTATGAGATCGCGCTGCTCTGCCTTGGCATTCACCCGTTGCAGGAGAGGGGAGGCAGGGCGGTTCGCATCAGAGACATCTATCGATTCCGCAAGCACAAGGTGCTCCGAATTGGTCGATACGCCGATCTCCCCTGGTTTGAGGAGGAAGACGTGGACGAACAGCAGAATTGGACTCGGAGTTAGCCCTGAGCTTCTTCGGCTGCCCAATCGGCCCAGATCTCGGCCTGAGCCTCCGCCTGTTCTAGCCAGGATTCATCGTCTTCTGGCTCTGGGTCGGGGTTTTTCGCTTCTACATACATGGGATAGGCGTGAGGGCCGTCACGCCTATCCCTTCTATGTAGAAGCGGCCTCCTCTCCGAGCTCTGGTCCCCTACGGGGGCCCAAACTTCGGAGAGGCTGATCGGGTCCACCCGCGGGCGTACCCTGGGCCGATGATCGTCGACTGTGCGGCCTATGAGCGGGGGCGGCGGCGGGAGGGGGAGCTCTCGCTGGAGCAGGCCGGGGAGGCGGCGCGCAGCGGGGGCGGCTTCGTCTGGATCGGGGTGGTGGAGCCGAGCGAGGAGGAGTTCAAGGCGATTGCGGCCGAGTTCGGGTTGCACGAGCTGGCGGTCGAGGACGCGGTGCGGGCGCATCAGCGGCCGAAGGTCGAGGAGTACGGCGAGACGATCCACGTGGTGGTCAAGACCGCCCGCTACGTCGACCCGCAGGAGGTGATCGAAGTCGGCGAGATCTCGGTCTTCGTCGCCCCCGAGTTCGTGATCACGGTCCGCCACGGCAACGCCGACCTGACCAAGGTCCGCGAGCGGCTCGAGCAGCGTCCCGACCTAATGGAAAAGGGCCCCGGCGCCGTCCTCTACGCGATCGCCGACCACGTCGTCGACCGCTATATCGAGGCCGCCTACGGCTTCGACCAGGACGTCCGCGAAGTCGAGCTGCAGGTCTTCGGCGAAGGGCAGAACCCGACCGAGCGGATCTACAAGCTCGAGCGTGAGGTACTCGAGTTCCAGGCCGCGGCGGCGCCGCTCGGCGAAGCGCTGGAAGAGCTCTGCAGCGCCAACTTCGCTGTCGTGCCGAAGGAGCTGCACGAGTACTTCCGCGACGTCGAAGACCACCTGCGCCGGGTGACGACGCGGATCGAGAACTTCCGCCAGCTGCTCGACAGCGCCCTGGAAGCGAACCTGACCCAGGTCTCGATGCGCCAGAACGAAGACATGCGGAAAATCTCCGCCTGGGTCGCGATCGCTGTGGTGCCGACGGCCGTCGCCGGCATCTACGGGATGAACTTCGAACACATGCCGGAGCTCGAATGGACCTTCGGCTACCCAGCCGTCCTCGCCCTGATCCTGGCGATCTGCCTCTTCCTCTACTGGCGCTTCAAGCGCGCCGGCTGGCTCTAGCTACTCGGCGCCGAGCAGATAACGCGCCGAGGCGACGCCGACCGAGAACGCCCCTTTGGTGTCGCGCGAGGGGTCCGAGAGCGCCTGCAGGGCGAAGCCGTCGCCGAGGGCGAAGAGGTAGGAGACGACGTCCTCCGCCGGGAAGCGCAGGCTCAGCACCCCCTCGTCGTCCTTGCTGCGCAGCACCTCGGCGACGTGGGAGCGGGTCTTCTCGAAGAGCTGGCCGACCTCGCGCTGGATGTCGGGGTTGCGTCGGCCGGCGCTGAAGAGCTCGTAGAGGAGGAGGAAGAACCCCGGTTCGTTCTCGATCACCTCGGTGAGGCTGCTGACGAGAGCGTCGACGACATCGTCGACGCTCTTCGCCGACCCCAGCCGCTCGTCGAGGCGGGTGACCCGCAGCTCGGTGTCGCGGCGGACGACCTCGACCAGCAACCGCTCCTTGGTCCCGAAGTAGTAATGGAGGAGACCGCGGCTGACCCCCGCCTCACGGGCGACGTGCTCGAAGGTGGAGCCGGCAGCCCCGCGGCGCGCCACGGAATCGCGCATCGCATCGACGATGCGTTGCGCCTTGTCGCCGCTGAGCTCCCGCTCTTTGGTCGCAGCCTCCATCCAGGCCTAGCCTATGCTGCGCCTAGGACCCGTTGATGCTCGTCGTGGAGGTGTACTCGAACTCCTCTTCGGCCCCGAAGAGGGCGTCGAGCACAGCCTTCCGCGCGCCCTCGCTGACCGCCAGGGCGATGACGGCGCCGACGATCGCGATCAGCAGCAGGCGGCCGATGCCACCCTTGCGCCGCTTCGGCTTGCTGCGAAGGCTCTCGGAGGCCTCCTGCAGGCTCTCGGCGGCCTTGCGGAGGTCCTTCTGGACCTTCTTGTCGCCGGTCACGGCCTTGACCGTGCCCTTGCCGTTGCCGGTGGCGCGACCGTAGGCGCTCTTCGCGGACTCGAAGGCGTCCTTGAGGCTGTCGCGCAGCTCTTCGTCTTCGATCAACCGCTGCACGTACGGGTTTTCGCGGGCGGTCTCGTAGATGTCACCGGCGCGCGCCGTCTTCGTCTTGCTCATACCTTCTCCTCGCTGGAATTCCGTGGCCGACACCAGAATAACTCTCTCCCCCTTACCCGCGGGTGGTCAAGGCCCAACCCCGTCCAGCAGGACCCCGTTGTTTCGAAAGTTCGTCTCCGCGTTGCGCAGCGCCCGCAGGCGCAGCGGCGCCAGCTCGGGACCGGGCACCCGGTAGCGCCGGATGAAGAGCTCGCCGACCTCTTCGCGGCCGGTTTCGCGGAAGCCCGGGCCGAGCAGCCGGGCCGGCGGCGGGGGCGCCTTCCCCATCGAGACGAAGGTCACTTCGCGGACCAGCCACTCGTAGCCTTCCGAGGCTTTCAGCTGGATCGCCCCGGTCGAGAGGTAGTAGCGCAGCGGCGCCTCGCCGATCACCCAGGTGACCGTCGCCCGGGGGCCTTCGGGCTCGCCGAGGTGCTTGGCGACCGCCTCCCAGTCCGGCCGCTGCAGGTCCGGGTCGGTGCTCGCCCAGACGCAGATCCCGAACGAGTAGGCGACCAGCAGCGCCGCGACCGCGGTGCCGAGCCGGCGGGCGCGCTCGACCGTGAGGGCGACAGCGACGGCGAGCAGGAGGGGGACCAGCGCCGGCAGTAGGTTGCGGGCGAGGACGAAGTCCTTGCCGCCCGGACCGAGCGCCAGCAGCAACGGGATTCCGAGCGCAGCCGCCCCCACCGCCAGCGGGACCGCGGCGGCGCCCCGCTCCGCCCGGCTCCCGCGGCGGACCAGGAGGACGAATCCGACGAGGACGAGCGCCAGCGGCAGGAGAGCCGGCTCGGGTTGCTCGGCGCGGCCGATGATGTCGCCGATCTCCCCGACGGTGAAGGTGATCGCGGTTTCGCCGAGTCGGTGCCCGAGGCTGAATTTGCCGATCCATTCGGCGTGCCCGTATGACATTTGGTGGTAGGCGAGCGGAGCCAGCAGCGCCGCCGCCAGGGCGACGATCCAGAGGCCCCGCCAGATCGCGCGGCCGCGCCTCCTCGCCAGCAGCAGGATCTCCGCCAGGAGCGGGAAGACCGCGAAGTAGTGCGTCGCCAGCGCCAGCGCCGAGAAGACCCCCCAGAGGACGAAGTCGCGCTTCCCCTCGTCGTCGCGGTCGGCCTGCATCGCCCGCACGCAGAAGAGGAGCGAGAGCGCGCAGAAGAGGGCGAGCAGCGCGTAGGCCCGCGCCTCCTGCGAGTACCAGAGGAGCATCGGGTTGACGGCGACCAGGGCCGCCGCCCAGAGACCGGTCCGGGCGCCCCGCAGTTCGCGCCCGAGGAAGTAGGCGACCGGGATCGTCGCCACCCCGGCGACGGCGGAGAGCGAGCGCAGCCCCCACTCGCCGGTCCCGGCGACCTGGGTCCAGGGCCAGGCCAGCGCGTAATAGAGCGGCGGCGCCGACTCGGAGAAGCCGACCGCGTCCATCGCATGCCCGAAGCCGACCCGCAACACCCGGCTGGCGGTGACGATCTCGTCGTGGTGGTAGGCCTGGACGCCGAGGGTGGCGAAGCGCAAGATGGCGCCGACTACGGTCAGCCCGGCGACGAACCAGAAGGCGCGGCTGCGGTTGCGCACTAAGAGAGGGCGACGTCGAGGGCCTGGGAGACCTCGTCGACGTAGACGAACTCCAGGTCGCCCAGCTCGTGCTCGGGGATCTCGTCGACGTCCCCCTCGTTGCGGCTCGGCAGGATCACCTTCTTGATCCCGGCCCGCTGCGCCGCCAGCGACTTCTCCTTGACGCCGCCGATCGGCAGCACCTGACCCGTCAGCGTCACCTCGCCGGTCATCGCGATGTCGTTGCGGACGGCGCGGCCGCTGATTAGCGAGGAGAGGGCGACGGTCATCGCCACCCCGGCCGAGGGCCCGTCCTTGGGGACGGCGCCGGCCGGCACGTGGATGTGGATGTCGTGCTCGGCGAACCAGTCGTCCTCCAGCTTCGGGGCGACGTCGCGGTAGTGCCCGCGCACGTAGGAGAGCGCCGCCTGCGCCGACTCCTTCATCACGTCGCCGAGCTGGCCGGTGATCGTCAGCTTGCCCGAGCCCGGCATCGAGGTCGCCTCGATGAAGAGCACGTCGCCGCCGGTCGGCGTCCAGGCGAGGCCGGTGGCGACGCCGGGGTCCTTGGTCCGCCGTCGCTGCTCGGCGAAGACGCGGCGGCGGCCGAGCAGCTCACGGGCTTTCTTGCCGGAGACCCGGACCTTGCCCCTGCTCTTGCCCTCGGCGACCTGGCGGGCGACTTTGCGGCAGATGGTGCCGATCTGGCGCTCGAGGTTGCGGACCCCGGCCTCACGCGTGTACTCCTCGATGATCGCGGTCAGGGCCGCGTCGGAGAACTCGATCTGCGACGGCTTCAGCCCGTTCGCCTCGACCTGGCGGCGGACGAGGTAGCGGCGGGCGATCTGGCGCTTCTCCTCCAGCGTGTAGCCGGCGAGCTCGATCGTCTCCATGCGGTCGAGCAGCGGCCCCGGGATCGTGTCGAGGACGTTGGCGGTGGCGATGAAGACGACGTCGGAGAGGTCGAACTCGAGGTCGAGGTAGTGGTCGCGGAAGCTGTCGTTCTGGGCCGGGTCCAGCACCTCCAGCATCGCCGAGGCGGGGTCGCCGCGGAAGTCGGCGCCCATCTTGTCGATCTCGTCGATCATGAAGACGGGGTTGCGGGAGCCGGCGTCGCGCAGGGCGCGGACGATCGTCCCCGGCATCGCCCCGATGTAGGTGCGGCGGTGGCCGCGGATCTCCGCCTCGTCGCGGACGCCGCCGACCGAGATCCGCTCAAACTCGCGGCCCAGCGCCTTCGCGATCGATTTGCCGAGGCTGGTCTTGCCGACCCCGGGCGGGCCGACGAAACAGAGGATCGGGCCCGGCGAGGAGGGGTTGAGCTTGCGGACCGCCAGGTACTCGAGGATCCGGTCCTTGATCCGCTCGAGGTCGTAGTGGTCGGAGTCGAGGACCTCGCGGGCGTGCTTCAGATCGAGGTTGTCCTCGGTCTCCTTCGACCAGGGGAGCTCGGTCAGCCACTCCAGGTAGGTGCGGATGACGCCGTGCTCGGCCGCCGCCGGCGGCAGTTTCTCCAGCCGCGAGAGCTCGCGCTCGGCGGCTTTCAGCGCCTGCTCGGGAAGCCCGGCCGCCTCGATCCGCTCCCGCAGTTCGTTTGCTTCGGCCAGCTGCTCGTCCTCCTCGCCGAGCTCCTCCTGGATCGCTTTCAGTTGCTGGCGGAGGAAGAACTCGCGCTGCCCTTTGTCGATCTCCGACTGCACCTGCAGCTGAATCTGGCTGCCGAGCTGGACCACCTCGAGCTCGCGGGCGAGCAGCCGCGAGAGGTGCCGCAGCCGCTCGGCGACGTCGACCTCCTCCAGCAGCTTCTGCTTCTCGGCGGTGTCGAGCCGCAGCGCCCCGGCGATCAGGTGGGCGAGCGCGGCCGGGTCGTCGATGTTGGCGACGGCCATCTGCAGCTCCTCCGGCAGGTAGGGGATCTGCTCGACGATTTCCGAGAAGGTGCGCTGGACGTTGCGGCTCAGCGCCTCGAGCTCGGCGCTCGGCTCGATCACGTCCGGCAGCGGCGAGATGCGGGCGACCATGTAGGGCTGCTCGGTGACGTAGTCGCCGAGCTTCACCCGCTGCATCCCCTGGACGAGGATGCGGAGCGTCCCGTCCGGGACCTTGACCATGCGGGAGACGTGTCCGGCGACGCCAACGCCGTAGAGGTCTCCCGGCCCGGGCTCCTCGTTGTCGGGGTCGAGGGCGGTGACCATCGCCAGCATCCGGTTGGTGCCGAGGACGTCGTCGATCAGCTGGATCGAGCGCTGCTGGACGACCGCCAGCGGCGCCAGCGTTTCCGGGAAGGGGACGGTGTCCCGCAGCGGCAGGACCGGCAGCACCTCCGGCAGCGGTTGGCCGGCGCGGATCGCGTCCTCCGCGTCGAGCGGGGAGTCGACCACTTCCAGGACCGGTGCGCCCTCCATCACTTGCGGCCGATCGGGACGCGTCGCGTGGTCTCACCGGGGTCGCGCAGCGGCAGCTCGACCCGGAGGATGCCGTCCTCGTAGGTGGCGCTGGCGCCCTCGGCGTCGACCTCGACCTGGAACTCGACCACCCGCCGGAACTGGCCAGAGGGGATCTCGATCTGCTGGTAGACGCGGCCCTCGGTCTCCTGCACGTGGCGCTCGCCGACGATCGCGAGGTGGCGCCCGCTGACCTCGATCCCCACCTCCGACAGCTCGATCCCGGCGAGGTCGACTTTGACGATCGCCCGCTGCGGTTCGCCGCAGTAGTAGACGTCGACGTTGGGCGAGAAGCCGCTTGAGCGGCGGGTGACGTAGCGGGTGCGGCTCCAGTCGACGTAGAGGTCCCGGCGGGGCATCGCGTCAAAACATAGTGGCGCTCGGCCGGCGGGTCCTGTCTCCGACACGGCCCTCCCGCCAAAAAGGGCGGGAGTCCCGCATCGTCGCCACCCGCCGGAGGAGCGTCTTAGGCAGGACGCGAAGCCCAGCGAGGCGCGCGCATCAGGAGCACCGGCTGCCTTGGTGGAACGAGACCCTCTGGCCTGTTCGGTCGGAAGGTGGTGCAGGCCTCGTTCAGCTCCAGAGCGCAGAGGAGGTTCTTGCGGAAATAGCAGTCCTCGCACGTGGGGGGCTTGGGCTTGCGCGGCACGGCGGGCATGTTTGCACCGACGCCCCGGACGCGTGGGGGGCGATTCCGCAAATCACTACTTCTTTGAAACAGCTTCGTCACAGCTTCCCTGCGTCTTGCGGGAACACGGGTGGCCGGCGCTAATATCGAGAGCGATGGAGAGTCATTCCAGGACCGAGAAGCTCTCCGCTTCTCCCCCACTTTTCAAGAGCGACTTCCTCAACTTCTTTTCCCGCGTCCACCCCGCGATCCCGGCGGCGATCTTCCTGCCGGTGGTGGTGGCGATGGAGTGGATCGGGGCCGATCGCGGCTACGCCGCCTGGCAGCTGGCGCTGCTGAGCGTGGCCGGCGTCGCGGTCTGGACGCTGACCGAGTACTGGCTGCACCGGCTCGTCTTCCACTGGGAGCCCGACAACGCCTTCGGCCGCCGCATGCACTTCATCATCCACGGCATCCACCACGACCATCCCAACGACAAGATGCGGCTGGTGATGCCGCCGTCGGTCTCGATCCCGCTGGCGGCGCTCTTCTTCGCCGCCTTCTGGGCGATCCTCGGCGACGCCGCCTTCCCGGTCTTCGCCGGCTTCCTCCTCGGCTACCTCTTCTACGACTACACGCACTACTACGTCCACCACTTCGTCCCGCGCACGGACTTCGGCAAGCGGCTGCGCGAACACCACATGCGCCACCACTTTCAAGACCACAGCTACGGCTACGGCGTCTCCTCGCCGCTCTGGGACCACGTCTTCCGGACGTATCCGCGGAAGCGCAGCAAGTACCGGCAGTAGCGGGGTTTGTCGGAGGGGGCGGGGGTGCCCCTTCTCGGCGCAGCTCGGCGGGAGAGCCCAGCTGTGGCTGACGCCCGCAGGCTCTCGGCCCGCCTCATGCTGAGTGCCGAGAAGGGGCACCCCCGCCCCCTCCCCCGACACGCGACTTGGGACGGCTGGATCGCGGAGAGCCTTTTCAGATAGTTGCCTGACCCTGAGCCCGCAGTGCCAGCTCCAGCTCGAAGCGGGTGTCGGGGTCGTCGAGGTTCTCGCCGAAGAGCTCTTTGAGGCGGGCTATCCGGTAGCGGGCGGTCTGGGGGTGGATGCCCAGCTCGGCCGCCATCGCCACCGCGTTGCCATGGTGGCGGACGTGGGCGAGGGCGGTCTCGTGCATCCGCTGCCGCGCCCGCGGCGTCAGGTCCCCGAGCGGGGCGAGGCGGCGGTCGGCGAGGAGCGCGGTCAGCTGCGGGTCGGCGGTGAGGAGGAGCTCGGCGAGATGGTCTTCGACCCGAAGCGGCCCCGCCGCGCCCGGGGGTCTGGTCGCCACCTTCAGCAGGAGCGATCTCGCCAGCCGCCACGACGTCGCCGCCTCCGCGGGCTCGACGGTCGGGCCGACCGCGACCACCGCTCGCCCCATCGCCTGCCGCAGTTCCTCCGGCCGGCCCGGGCCCTCGGGATCGGGGAGGAAAACGCAGCCGACCCCTTCGCTCACCGTCACCAGGGCGTCGGTGGGGAGGCGGCCGGCGACGGCGGCGAGGTCCCGGTCCTCGCAGGCGGCCGCGGCGAGGCTCTTAGGTAGCCGCCATTCGGCGGCTTTCGCCACCGGCGCAAGATCGGCCACCGCGACCGGGGACTCCCGCAGCAGCAGCGAGGCCAGCTCCTGCCGCCGTCGCCGTCGCAGGTCCTCCACCGCCGCCTGCGCCTCGGCGTAGCCCTCCACCGAGTCGGCCGAGAGCTCGTCGATGTAGGCGAAGATCGCCTCGGCGAGGAGGGCGAGGGCCTGCGGCTCGAGCGCCGCCCGGGTGCCGACCTCGGCGATGCGCCGCCACGCCACCCGGGCGCCGATCCGGTAGGCCGCTTGGAGGGAGTCGAGCGTTCGCCCCACCCGCTGCTCCCCCTTGCCCAGGGCCACGTAGACCTCCCGGCCCGGGTCGCGGCCCGCTTCGGGGTCGCGGATCAGCGCCACGAACTGAAGCAGCGCCTCGTCGACGCCGGTCCGGATCCCCTCCCCGAAACGGCCCTCGAGGGGCCGCGCGTACTCCGGAACTTCACGTCCGATCGCTTCGAGGATTTCGCCGGTGATCGCCGGCAAGACGGGCTCGATCAGGTCTGCGACTTCGGGCTTCAGCCCGCGCCAAGGCTCAGAATCCAGCTTTTTTGGCATATGTCTCACAATTTTAGCCGGTAAATTCGCTCTTGTTCGCCAAAACATCTATCTCCGCTGCGCATACCTTGTCCTCATGCACGTGATGGGTCGGGCCGAGAAGCTCGTCAACCTCGGGGCCGTGGTGGTTCCGTTCCTCGCCACGCTGGTGGCGATCGCCATGCTCTGGAACAGCTGGGTCAGCCCCGCCGACCTCGCGATCGCCGGCGCCATGTATCTGCTGACGGCGATCGGGATCACCGTCGGCTTTCACCGCCTCCTCACCCACCGTTCCTTCCAGACCCACAAGCCGCTCGAGTACACGTTCGCGGTGCTGGGCTCGATGGCCGTGCAGGGCCCGGTGATCTCTTGGGTCGCCGACCACCGCAAGCACCACGCCCACACCGACGAAGAGGGAGACCCTCACAGCCCCCATGTCGACCCGGACGGGGGCGTCAAGGGAGTCTTCTCCGGTCTCTGGCACGCCCACACCGGCTGGCTGATGTCATCCCAGGGGCGAGCCGACTGGAAGAAATACGCTCCCGATCTCTATGAGGACGCGGGAATGCGGGCGATCAGCCGTCACTTCCCGCTCCTGGTCCTGACCTCCCTCGCCCTCCCGGCCGTTGCCGGCTACCTCGTCAGCGGTACCTGGCTAGGGGCGCTGACCGGTCTGCTCTGGGGCGGGTTGGTGCGGATCTTCTTCGTCCACCACGTCACCTGGAGCGTCAACTCCGTCTGCCACTTCCTCGGAACCCGGCGGTTCGACACCGACGATCGCTCGACCAACGTGTTCTGGCTGGCGCTGCCTTCGCTCGGCGAGTCCTGGCACCACAACCACCACGCTTTTCCACGCTCGGCCGTGCACGGGCTGAAGCGTTGGGAGCCGGACCCGTCGGGAATGATCATCGCCGCCCTGGAGAAGCTGGGGCTGGCTCGCAACGTGATCCGAATCTCACCCGAGCGCCAGGCAGAACGCGCGTCCTAGGGACGGATATCCGTTTCGTTTCGGAATTTCATCGTCACAGTACGTGTGACTCTGGCAGACTGGTCTCAGTGGGTAACTCTTAACTTTGGATGGAAAGGAACTAGATGCCCCCCAGCAGCAATCATCTGGACGTCGCTCGCGAGGCCTTGGAGAGGACCATTCGCGAGCTCGAGAACCAGATCAAGCAGGCCGAGCAGGCGCTGGCCGCCCTCGGCGGCAAAGCCACCCGCCGCGGCCCCGGCCGTCCGCGTGGCAGTGCGAAAAAAGGTGGTACGGGTGCGGGTGCACCCCGTCGTCGTCGCAAACGCCGCGGCGGCACCCGTGCCGACCAGGCGGTGAAACTGATCGAGTCGCAGCCAGGCATCAGCGCCTCCGACGTCGCCAAGACGATGAAAATCAAGCCCAACTACCTCTACCGGGTCCTCGGTGACCTCGAGAAAGAGGGACGAGTGAAAAAGGACGGTCGCCAGTACTACCCGGCTGGTGGCTGACCGGTACTAACCCATTACTTGAAAAAAGAGGCCGGCTATGCCGGCCTCTTTTTTTGCTTTTACCTCCAGTTCCAAACTGGAGGTTCCTCCACTATCTAGACAAGTCCGAGCTGACTTACCGCGTCGCGCTCCTCCTGCAGCTCCATCACGCTGCGGTCGATGCGCTCACGCGAGAACTCCGGAACCTCGAGGCCCTGGACGATGCTCCACTCGCCGCCGCTGCACGTGCACGGGAAGCCGCAGACGATCCCCTCGCCGATCCCGTAGCTGCCGTCGGCCGGGACCGCCATCGAGACCCAGTCGCCGTCGGGGGTGCCCAGAACCCAGTCGTGGACGTGGTCAATCGCCGCGTTGGCGGCCGATGCCGCGCTGGAGGCGCCGCGCGCGTCGATGATCTCGGCGCCGCGTTTTGCCACCCGCGGGATGTACTCGTCGGCGATCCACGCCTCGTCGTCGACCGCGTCCCAGGCGCTCTGGCCGTCGACCTTCGCGTTGACGAGGTCGGGGTACTGGGTCGGCGAATGGTTGCCCCAGGCGGTCATGTTGGTGACCGCGGAGACCGGCTTGCCGAGCTTGTTGGCGACCTGGGAGATCGCGCGGTTGTGGTCCAACCGCATCATCGCGGTGAAGCGCTCGCGGGGGACGTCGGGGGCGTTCGACATCGCGATCAGGCAGTTGGTGTTGGCGGGGTTGCCGACCACCAGCACCTTGATGTCGTCGGCGGCGCCGGCGTTGATCGCTTCGCCCTGCGGCTTGAAGATGCCGCCGTTGGCCTCGAGCAGGTCAGAGCGCTCCATGCCCGGACCGCGGGGGCGGGCGCCGACCAGAAGGCCGACGTTGCACCCGTCGAAGGCCTGCTTCGGGTCGTCGCTGATGTCGATCCTGCGCAGCAGGGGGAAGGCGCAGTCGTCGAGCTCCATCGCCGTGCCCTCGGCGGCTTTGATCGCCTGCGGGATCTCCAGCAGGCTGAGCTCGACCGGAGTGTCGGGGCCGAGCATCTGGCCGCTGGCGATCCGGAACAGCAACGCGTAGCCGATCTGGCCGGCGGCGCCGGTAACGGTGACCTTGACAGGGGGGGTGCTCACTGAATCCTCTCCTCGGAGTCGGGGGTTTGGAAGGTTGGGGGGCCGCTAGGCCATCGCGCGCTGGAGGTTCTCGTCGATCGAGGCGAGGAACTCCTGCGTGGTCTGGTACTCCTGGCCGCCGCCGACCAGCAGCGCCAGGTCTTTCGTCATCTTCCCGCTTTCGACGGTCTCCACGCAGACGCGCTCGAGCGTCTCGGCGAACTGCGAGACCTCGGGGGTTTCGTCCATCCGGCCGCGGGCGGCGAGCCCACGGGTCCAGGCGAAGATCGAGGCGATCGGGTTGGTGGAAGTCGGTTTGCCCTGCTGGTGCTGGCGGTAGTGGCGGGTGACGGTGCCGTGCGCGGCCTCGGCCTCGACCGTCTTGCCGTCGGCGCTCATCAGCACGCTCGTCATCAGCCCGAGCGAACCGAACCCCTGGGCGACGGTGTCGGACTGGACGTCGCCGTCGTAGTTTTTGCAGGCCCAGACGTAGCCACCCTCCCACTTCAGCGCGGCGGCGACCATGTCGTCGATCAGGCGGTGTTCGTAGGTGAGGCCGGCGGCCTCGAACTCCTCCTTGAACTCGGCCTCATAGACCTCGGCGAAGAGGTCCTTGAAGCGGCCGTCGTAGCGCTTGAGGATCGTGTTCTTGGTCGACATGTAGACCGGGAAGCCGCGGTCGAGGCCGTACCGCATCGAAGCGCGGGCGAACTCCCGGATCGACTCGTCGAGGTTGTACATCGCCATCGCGATGCCGCCGGCGGGGAAGTCGTAGACGTCGAGCTCGACCGGCTCGGAGCCGTCCTTGGGCGTGTAGGTAAGGGTCAGCGTCCCCTCCCCCGGCACCACCAGATCGGTGGCGCGGTACTGGTCGCCGAAGGCGTGGCGGCCGATCACGATCGGCTTCGTCCAGCCGGGGACCAGGCGCGGGATGTTGGAGATGACGATCGGCTCGCGGAAGATGACGCCGCCGAGGATGTTGCGGATCGTCCCGTTCGGCGAGCGGTACATCTCCTTCAGGCCGAACTCCTCGACCCGCGCCTCGTCGGGGGTGATCGTCGCGCACTTGACGCCGACCCCGTGGCGCTTGATCGCTTCCGCGGCTTCGACCGTGATCTTGTCCTCGGTCGCGTCGCGGCTCTCGATCCCGAGGTCGTAGTACTCGAGCTCGAGGTCGAGGTAGGGGAGGATCAGCTGCTCTTTGATGAACGACCAGATGATCCGGGTCATCTCGTCGCCGTCGAGCTCGACGATCGGGTTCTTGACCTTGATCTTGGTCACGGCCGGCGATGCTATCTGCCCGCCGCTCTGGCTGACCGGCCAGGGCATGGCACAATCAGCAGCTGATGGCAACCGTCGAGCGCAAGGGCTTCGGCAACCACGAGGTCGTCAACCAGCCGCCGCCGCTGGTCGACTACAACGTCTTCGAGGCCGACACCGTCCTAGTCGAGGCGGTGCAGCGCGAGGGCGCCGAGTGGGACCGCGAGCGGATCACCGCCGCGGGCGAGTACGCCGGCAGCGAGGCCGCCCAGGAGTTGGGTCGGCTCGCGAACGAGAACCCGCCGAAGCTGAAGACCCATGACCGCTACGGCAACCGGGTCGACCTCCCCGAGTTCCATCCCTCCTGGCACGAGCTGATGGCCGTCGGGGTCGGCTTCGAGCTCCACTCCTCACCGTGGAAGGACCCGCGACCGGGCGCCCACGTCGCCCGCGGCGCCGCCTTCATGTGCATGTCGCAGGCCGAGGCCGGGATCGGCTGCCCGATCTCGATGACCTACTCGGTGATCCCGGCCCTGCGGACGCAGCCAGAGCTGGCCGCCGAGTGGGAGCCGCGCTTCCTCTCATCCGTCTACGACCCGCGCAACGGGCCGGCGGCGGAGAAGCGCGGCGCGCTCGCGGGGATGGGGATGACCGAGAAGCAGGGCGGGACCGACGTCCGCGCCAACACCACGGTGGCGCGGCCGGTGAACGGCGGCGGCCCCGGCGCCGAGTACGAGCTGACCGGCCACAAGTGGTTCATGTCGGCCCCCCAGTGCGACGCCTTCCTCGTCCTCGCCCAGGCCGACGGCGGCATCTCCTGCTTCCTCTTCCCGCGCTGGACCCCGGACGGCGAGCGCAACCGCTTCCGCCTGCAGCGGCTGAAGGACAAGCTCGGCAACCGCTCCAACGCCTCCAGCGAGATCGAGTTCGACGCCGCCTCCGCCTGGCTGGTCGGCGAGGAGGGCGCCGGGGTGCGGACGATCATCGAGATGGTCAACCACACCCGCCTCGACTGCGTCCTCGGCGGCGCCACCGGGATGCGCGCCGGCGTGGCCCAGGCGATCCACCACGCGTCGCACCGCTCGGTCTTCGGCCGCGAGCTGGTCGAGCAGCCGCTGATGCGGAACGTCCTCGCCGACCTGGCGATCGAGTCCGAGGCGGCGACGATCTCGGCGCTGCGGCTGGCCCGTGCCTACGACGAAGCGATCGCCGGCGACGAGGAGGCGGCGCAGCTGAAGCGGGTCGCCAACGCCGTCCTCAAGTACTGGATCTGCAAGCGGGCGGTGATGCACGCGGGCGAGGCGCTCGAGTGCCTCGGCGGCAACGGCTACGTCGAGGAGTCGGGGCTACCGCGCCTCTTCCGCGAGAGCCCGCTCAACTCGATCTGGGAGGGCTCCGGCAACGTCCAGTGCCTCGACGTCCTGCGGGCGATGGTCAAGAGCCCGGCCTCGCTCGAGGCCTTCTTCGCCGAGCTGGCCGACGGCGCCGCCGCCGAGCCCCGCATAGGGGCGTTCGCCAACTCCCTGCGCGAGGAACTTCCCGGCGACCTGGAGACGATCGAGACCCGCGCCCGGCGCGTGGTCGAGCGCATGGCCATCGCCCTCCAGGCCTCGCTCCTCGTCCGCTACGGCGACGAAGCGGTCGCCGACGCCTTCTGCGCCTCCCGCCTATCCGGCGATTGGGGGCAGGCTTTCGGCACGCTCCCGGCCGGCACCGACTTCGGCCGCGTCATCGAGCGCCACCGCGCACGCCTTTCCGGCTGAGAAGCCCTCGGGGGCGATGTCCAGGGCGACGTTGAGGCGGGCGCGGGTGTTCTCCCAGGCGATCATGTGGACCAGCTCGAGGGCTCCCTTGACGCCGAAGCGCTCGCGGACCCGGTCCATCAGCTCCTCCTCGACGACGCCGGGGGTCGAGCTCATCCCGGTGGCGAGATCGATCACCAGCAGCTCGTCCTCGCTGAAGAGCCCTGACTCGTGGGCCCGGGACAGCGCCATGACCTTCTCGTCGCTGAGGCCCGCCCGCCGCGCGAACTCCGAGCCGATGTCCATGCAGAACTCGCAGCCGACCATCGTCGCCGCCCGCAGTACCCCCAGCTCCATCAGCGCTTTGGGCACGCGCTTGCCGCGCTCGACGGCGCGGTTGAAGCGCAGGTAGTCGAACATCAGGCGCGGGTGCTGGGCGAAGACGCGCCCCGAATCCATGCGGCGGCCGTAGGAGACCTTGCTCCCGCGGACGACCAGCTCCGCGAACGCGCCCGTGCGCGGCTCGATCCTCGACATCGCGACACCTCCTGCTGAGTGGTTGGGCTTCGCAGGCTAGAGAGCATTTGGCATCTCGATAAGGTCCATTTAGATGGAGAAAATGGGTACCACTTCTCCCGGTGCGCGAGAGCTGCTGCTGCCTGAGTGGAACCCCGCCCGGTCGCGACGGGCGCAGCTGGAGAGCGGGCTGAGGTCGGCGATCAGGGACGGCCGGCTCCGCCCCGACACGCGCCTGCCCTCGACCCGGGCGCTGGCCCTGGAGCTGGGGGTGTCGCGAAGGCTGGTGGTCGACGCCTACGAGCAGCTGACCGCCGAGGGACACCTGATCGCCCGCCGCGGCTCGGGGACGCGGGTGGCGCCGCAGCCGCCAGGGCCGCCCCGGCCGGCTCCGCCCCAGGCCGGGGAGCCGCCGGCGCAGCCTGGTGTCATCGACCTCTTCGCCGGCGCGCCCGAGCCCTCCCTCTTCCCGCGGCGCGCCTGGTCGCGGGCGCTCCGGCGCGCGGTCGAGAGCCTCGCCGACGACCGACTCTCCTACGGCGAGTTCGGCGGCGCCGAGGAGCTTCGCCAGGCGCTTGCCGAGCACCTGGGCCGGGTGCGGGGGGCGGCGGTCGAACCGAACCAGGTCGTCGCCACCGCCGGCTATCAGCAGGGGCTGCGGGTCTTCTGCCGGCTCGTCCGCTCGCGCGGCGGCCGGCGCGTCGCGATCGAGGACCCCGGCTACCCGGTGGCGGCATGGACGATCGAGTCCGAGCGACTGGACGCCGTCCCGGTGCCGATCGACGAGCGCGGCGTCGACGTCGACGCGATCGCGGCCAGCGACGCCGACGCGGCGGTCGTCACCCCCGCCCACTCGATGCCGCTCGGGGTCGCACTCGCTCCGGAGCGACGGCGCGAGCTGGCCGCCTGGGCGCGGGGGCGGGGTGCCCTGGTGCTCGAGGACGACTACGACGCCGAGCTCCGCTACGACCGCGGCCCGACGGGCTGCCTGCAAGGGCTGGCGCCCGACGTGGTCGTCCTCGCCGGCAGCGTCTCGAAGACGCTGGCTCCGACCCTGCGCCTCGGCTGGCTCTGCCTGCCCGGCGACCGCGTCGCCGAGGCGATGGCGGTGCGCGCGTCCTCCGACGGCGGCGGCAACCGCTTCACCGAGCTCGCTTTCGCCGAGCTGCTCGCCTCCGGCGGCTTCGACCGCCACCTCCGTGCCTCGCGCCACCGCTACCGTGCCAAGCGCTCGCTCCTCGTCGAGGCGGTCGCAGACGCCTTGCCGGACGCACGCCTGCGGGGAATCGCCGGCGGCCTCCATGCGGTCCTGGAGCTGCCGGCGGGGACCGACGAGCGCAAGGTGATCGCCGACGCCGGCCGGGCCGGCGTCAAGGTCCAGGGGCTGGGCGACTACACCCTCGACCACCCCCGGCCGCCGAGCCTGGTGGTCGGCTACGGACCGCCGAGCGACCGCGAGCTGCGCCGCGCCGTCGCGGCGATCGCCGAGGCCGCGAGCTGCTGACGGCGCTGATCGAGGAGTCGGCGGATCCGGTCCACCACCCGCTGCGGTTCGCGTTCGAGCCGTCTTCCCGTCACGCGGGTCAGCTCGACGCCAGCCAGCTTCAGATCCTCGTCGCGGCGGCGGTCTTCCTCGAATGACTCATGCCCGCCGTGGGTCGCGTAGACGTCGAGTTCCACCGCGAAGCGCAACTCGGGCCAGTAAATGTCGAGCTCATAGCCGGCGACGTTGAAGGCGGTGCTGGGGCGCGGAAACCCCGCTTGTTCGAGTAGCGCCAAAAGCTCCCGCTCCAACTCCGAGCGAGTAAGGCGAGGTGGTTCGTAGATGGCAAGTGCCCGTTTGAGGGGAGAAGCGCCTCGATGCCCCCGGTTGCGATCCAACACGGAGCTGAAGTCGGCGAGATCGAAGACCTCCAGCTCCTCCGAGCGGCGAACGAGGCGACGCAGGGTCCGGAAACGAACGACGCCCGCGAGATCAAGCGCGGTCCGGGCCACCGACGTCACGGGGATCCCTTGCTCCAGGGCCCAGTCCGCATCGCTGAGGGTTTCGGAGCGATGGATGCGAACCAGATCGCGGCGCTTGCGCGCGATCGGCGTCGTCACATGCACGGGGATGGGCCTGGACGCGACCAGCCCTAGGAGCCACCCGGCGGAGTAATGACTCAGGAGCGCCCCGCGCCCCGATGCCAGCACCGCCGCGAGGCACCGACCCTGGAGCGAGAGGTTCGTGTGCCCGACGGCGTAGACGCCGTGGTGAAGACGATGCAACCGCCCCATCGCGACCGCGCGGCGAACAGACTTATGGGAATAGCCGAGCCTCCGTAGTTGGCGTATCGAGACCACGCCGTGTTGCCGGTCCGCCAACGCCGCCAGTTCCTGTCCCGCCGTAGAGCTCTTGTGCCCCATAGGGGCCATAAGCTCTACGGCGACAGGTTTCTCCCCCTTAGCCGGGGGTCGTCGCGTCGCGCAGGGCCCGGCCCACCTGCTCGATCGTGATCACGCCGGAGAGGCGGCCGTCGGCATCGACCGCCATCAAGGCGCCCAGGCGGCGGAGGTTCTGGTTTGCGAGGAGGGAGTCGAGCGGGGTGTCGTCGCGGACGAAGAGGCCGATGTCGTGGTCGACGTATTCGGAGACGTGGGAGTTGGCGCGGGAGATCTCCGGGACCTGGTCGGCGCGGTCGCGCTCGATCAGCCCGAGGAAGCGACGGCCGGCGTCGACGACCGGGAACCAGGGCCAGCGGTAGCGGAGAAAGTACTCGTCGAGCGCCTGCTCGACGCTGAGGTCGCCGGGGATCGTCACCGGCTCGCGGTCCATGACGTCCGCCACCCGCACGTCGCCGATGCGGTCGGTTAGCGCCGTCTGCATCGCCGCCCCCCGGGCGGAGCCGTTGATCATCATCCCGATCAGGGCCAGCCAGATCCCCCCGATGGCGTTGCCGCTGAACGCCCAGGCGATGCCGAGGCCGATGAAGAGGTAGCCGAAGATCCGCCCGAGGTTGGCGGCGAAGCGGGTGGCCGAGTTGCGGTTCCCCGAGCGATACCAGGCGAGGGCCTTGGCGACCCGGCCGCCGTCCATCGGGTAGGCGGGCAGGAGGTTGAAGACGAGGACGAGGAGGTTGATCGTCACCAGCCAGGCGACCAGCGCCATCGGACCCGACACGTCGGACCTCGTTTCGAGGACGACGGCCTCCCAGAACCCCGACCAGCCGGCCGCCACGGTGCCGACGACCGCGAGGACGATCGCGATCGCCGCCGTCACCGCCGGTCCCGCCAGCGCCACCTTCAGCTCGGTCCCGGGGGAGTCGGCCTCGCGGTCCATCCGCGCCATCCCGCCGAGGATCCAGAGCTGGATGCCGGAGATGCCGATCCCGTTGCGCATCGCCACCACCGCGTGGCCGAACTCGTGCAGGAGGATCGAGCCGAAGAAGCCGACGGCGCTGAGCAGGGCCAGCAGGAACGGCGTGCTTCCGCCTTCCCCCAACAGGTCTTCGAAGAAGTTGGCCATGTAGAGGATGACCAGGAAAAGGACGATGAACCAGGACCAGTCGACGCTGACCTTGATCCCGCGAAAGTGGAAGAGGGTGATCGACCCACCGCCGAACATGCGCCCATGGTAAGCGGCTAGCGTCCCCGCCTGATGCAATCCGACGTGCACTGGCTGCGGGAGCGACTGGAGGAGCTGGAGGGGATCGAGCGCCCGTCGGCCTCCGACGGCGAGCGCCGGGCGGCCGAGTGGCTGGTCGCGCAGTTTGCCGAGCTCGGCGCCGAGGCCCGGATCGAGGCCGAGGACGCCCACGGCACCTACTGGTGGCCGCTCGGGATCGGCGCCGGGATGGGCGCGCTCGGCGCCATCCTGGCGCTGCGCGGTCGCCGCGCGCTGGGGGCGCTGCTGGGGATCGCCGGCGCGGCGGGGATCGCCGACGACTTTCCGCCGGGGCAGCGGCGGATGCGCCGGTTCTTACCCCGCCGGACCACCTACAACGTCGTCTGCGAGCTCGGCGACCCGGAAGCCGAGCGCACCGTCGTCCTCATCGCCCACCACGACAGCGCCCACTCCGGGCTCGTCTTCCACCCGGCCCTGCCCGAGCTCGCCGCCCGCCTCGGCCTGACCGAGAAGACCGACACCAGCCCGCCGCTGATGGCGCCGGTCGTCGGCGGCCCGGTGCTGGCGGCGCTCGGCGCCATCAGCGGCCGCCGCCTGCTCGCCAAGGTCGGACTCTTCCTCGGCCTCGGCTCGGTCGCGGCGATGGCCGACATCGGCGCCCGCAAGTCGGTCCCGGCGGCCAACGACAACGGCACCGCCGTCGTCGCCCTGCTGGAGCTCGCCCGGCGCTTTCTCGCCGACCCGCCGCAGGGGATCCGGGTGGTCCTCCTCTCCACCGGCTCGGAGGAGAGCTTCAGCGAGGGGATGAAGGCGTTCGGGGAGCGCCACTTCGGCGAGCTGCCGCGCGAGAGCACCTTCTTCCTCTGCCTGGAGACGCTCGGCGCCACCCACCTGCTCGCGCTAAAAGGCGAGGGCTTCCTGAAGATGCGCGACTACCCGCCCCGCGCCCTCGCCTTCGTCGAGCGCGTGGCCGGGGAGATGGGCATCTGGCTCTACCCCAACCTGCGCACCTACAACGGCACCGACGGGCTCGAGTCCCGGGTCGCCGGCTACGAGACGGTCGCCCTCTGCAGCTGCACCGACCACAAGCAGCCGGGCCGCTACCACTGGCCCAACGACGTCGCCGCCAACGTCGACTTCTCCACTCTCCAGCGCGCGATCACGTTGTCGGACGAGCTCGTCCGCCGCCTCGGACAACACTGGCTGTAGCGGGGAGGGGAGGGTCCCCCTCGCCGGACCCTCCCCGCAGTTGTCCGCCGAGGGGGACCCTCCCCTCCCCCACCAACAACGTGACGAATTGCAATGTGACGAAATCCGACTACGTGATCGGAATTTCCCGCTATAGCATCCGCGCCCGTGCCATCCCATGACGTTCTCGTAATCGGGGCCGGGCTCGCCGGCCAGCGGGCCGCTCTCGCCGCCGCCGAGGAAGGCGTGTCGGTCGGGATCATCAGCAAGGTTCACCCGGTCCGCTCCCATTCCAACGCCGCCCAGGGCGGCATCAACGCGGCGCTGAACCCCGGCGACTCCTGGGAGTCGCACGCGTTCGACACGATAAAGGGCTCCGATTACCTGGGAGACCAGGACGCGGTCGAAATCATGACCCGCGAGGCGCCGGAGGAAATCCTCCACCTCGAGCACCTCGGCGTCACCTTCCACCGCAACGAGGAAGGCAAGCTCGGCACCCGCGCCTTCGGCGGCGCCTCCGCCGCCCGCACCTACTACGTCGCCGACATCACCGGCCAGGCGATCATGCACGTGCTCTACGAGCAGCTGATGAAGTACTCCGAGCAGATCGCCCGCTACGAGGAGTGGTTCTGCAGCAGCCTGGCGATCGACGAGAACGGCGAGTGCTGCGGCGTCGTCACCCGCAACGTCGCCGACGGCTCGATGGAGCTCTTCCAGGCAAAGTCGGTGATCCTCTGCACCGGCGGCAACGGGATGGTCTGGAAGCCCACCACCAACGCGCTGATCTGCACCGGCGACGGGATCGCGATGGCCTACCGGGCCGGGGCGAAGCTGATGGACATGGAGATGATCCAGTACCACCCGACGACGCTGGCGGGCAAGGGCTTCCTGATCACCGAGGGCGCCCGCGGCGAGGGCGCCCACCTCCTCAACGCCAAGGGCGAACGCTTCATGGAGAAGTACGCGCCGAACAAGATGGAGCTGGCCTCCCGCGACGTCGTCTCCCGCGCCGAGCAGACCGAGATCAACGAGGGCCGTGGCTTCCCCGACGGCACCGTCGCGCTGGACATCACCGTCGTGCCGAAAAAGCGCGTGCACGAGGCGCTACGCGAGATCGTCCTCGTCGGCCGCGACTTCGCCGGCGTCGACATCACCCGCGAACCGATCCACATCAAGCCGGGCAACCACTACACGATGGGCGGGGTCAAGACCGACGTCGACGGCCGCACCGACATCCCCGGCCTCTACTCGGCCGGCGAGACCGCCTGCGTCTCGGTCCACGGCGGCAACCGCCTCGGCGCCAACTCGCTGCTCGACACGCTGATCTTCGGCAAGCGCAGCGGCCGCGACGCCGCCGCCCGCGCCAAGCGGATCGACTACTCCCGGATCTCGCGCAAGGTGCTCGAGGACGAGGAGAGCCTCGTCGCCGACATCGTCTCCCGCGAGAAGGGCTCGGGCCGGCGCATCTCCGAGATCAGGCTCGAGCTGGGGCAGACGATGGACGCCAAAGTCGCCGTCTTCCGCGACGAGGCCGGGATCACTGAGGCGCTGGAGACGGTTAGACGCCTGAAGGAGGAGGCGAAGACCGCCTACATCGACGACCACGGCAGCGTCTTCAACCAGGATCTGATTGCCGCAATCGAGCTTGGGTACATGCTCGACAACGCCGAGTGCACCTGCGTCGCCGCGCTGGAGCGCAAGGAGAGCCGCGGCGCCCAGTACCGCACCGACTTCCCGGAGCGCAACGACGAGGAGTGGCTCAAACACATCGACCTCGAGCTGACCGACGACGGTCCTGAGATCTCCTACTCCGAGGTCACGATCACCCAGTGGGAACCGCAAGAGAGGACCTACTAATGGCCGAGTACACGATCAAAGTCCGCCGGTTCCAGCCCGAGAGCGGCGAGGGGCCCTACTGGGAGGAGTTCGGCGTCGACCTCGATCCCTCGCTCTCGGTCCTCGACGGCCTGCTGCAGGCGAAGGACAACGAGGACGGCTCGCTCGCCGTCCGCTGCTCCTGCCGCGCCGCGATCTGCGGCTCCTGCGGGATGAAGATCAACGGCCAGTCCGGACTCGGCTGCAAGACCCAGATCGGCGAGGCCCAGGAGCTGGCGGACAAGCAGGCGAGCGCCAGTGGCGGCGAGTCCTCGAACGTCCCGATCGTGATCGAGCCGATGGGGAACATGCCGGTGATCAAGGACCTGGTCACCGACATGGAGTCGACGCACTGGACCAAGATCCGCCGCGTCACCCCCTGGCTGCTGCCGCACGGCGAGCCGCCCGAGCGCGAGTACGTCGTCGAGCCGGAGTCGATGATCGACATCACCCAGTCGATGGCCTGCATCCAGTGCGGCGCCTGTGTCTCCTCCTGCCTCTCGATGGAAGCCGACCCCGACTTCATCGGCCCGGCGGCGCTGGCCAAGGCCTACCGCTTCGTCGGCGACCCGCGCGACGCCGAGACCCACGAGCGCCTGCACGACCTGGCGGACGACCCGCACGGGATCTACGACTGCACCCACTGCTTCAGCTGCATCGACGCCTGCCCCAAGGGCGTGGCGCCGATGGACCAGATCATGCGCCTGCGCCGCAAGGCCGGCGAGGAGGGGATCGAAGACCCCAACGCCGGCCATGCCCACGAGGTCGCCTTCGTCAAGATCATCGAGAAGAAGGGGACGTTGGACGAGGCGATGCTGGTCCAGGAGTCCTACGCGCCCGGGATCAAAGGCAAGCTGAAACCGAGCAAGCGCGGGATCCGGGAAACGATCAAATCGCTGCCGACGATCCTGCGCCCGCTGCGCAAACGCAAGGTCAAGCTGCGGCAGGCGATCCCCGGTACGCACCACAAGCTGCCGGCGGACGCGATGGACGACGTGAAGGCGATCTACGCCCACGCCGAGGAGCACAAAGAGGAATTCAACCTGTACATCAAGGGCGAGGAGGGTGAGCTCGTCGACGAGAACGTCGAGAAGGGCATCGAGCGCTCCACCGATCCCGACACCGCGGAGGCGAAATGATGGCCGATCAGATCAAAGTCGCCTACTGGCCCGGCTGCGTCTCGCGCGGCTTCACGCCGGAGCTGCACGGCTCGATGGCTCTGGTCGCGCAGAAGCTCGGGATCGAGTTGGTCGAACTCGACCGCGCCAACTGCTGCGGCGCCGGCGTCATCGCCGAGCACAACCAGGAGCTGGCCGACACGCTCAACGCCCGCACCTTCGCGCTGGCCCAGCAGACCGGGCTCTCGATGATGAACATCTGCTCGACCTGCCAGGGCGCGCAGTCGGAGTGCCAGCAGCGCCTCGACGCCGACTCGGCCTACCGCGCCCACGTCAACGAGGCGCTCTCCGGCCAGGGCCTGTCCTACGAGAAGGACAAGGACGGGTTCACGAACAAGAACTTCCTCTGGCTGCTGGTCGAGGACTACGGCCTCGACCGCCTCAAGGAGCAGGTCGTGCGCCCGCTCGAGGGACTCCGGGTCGGCCCCTTCTACGGCTGCTACATCGTGCGGCCGAAGGAACGGCTCGGCTATGGCGAACACCCCGACCGCGACATCTACCTGGAGAAGGTGATCGAGGCTCTCGGCGGCACGGTCGTCGAGTACGACGGCGCCCGCAAGTGCTGCGGCTTCCCGGTCGTGACGATGAACCGCGAGACCTCGCTGCGCCAGTCGGGCACCCATGTCGGCGACGCAATCGACGCCGGCGCCGACTGCCTGGTCACCCCCTGCCCGCTCTGCCACCTCAACCTCGACATGCAGCAGCCGGAGGCAGCCAAGGTCGTCAACCGCGACCTCGGCCTCGCCGTCCTCCACCTGCCGCAGCTCGTCGGCCTCGCCCTCGGCGCCGAGCCGAAGGAGCTGGGGATGACCAAGCACGTGGCCTCGACCGGCTGGGTCGAAGAGCGCCTCACCGCCGGCGCCGCTGCTTAGCCAAAGATGATCTGAGCGGCAAATGCGAGCATGACGCTCGCCATCGAGCCGATCAGGGTCTGTTGTAGCCGGTCGAACCTGGCGTCGAGCGAGTTGAAGCGCGCATCCATTTTCGATTCGAGTCTGTCGATCCGCCCCACGAGATCGTCCAGACGAGCATCGGTCCATTGAGCGCGGCTGCTCTCCATGTAAATAACGGTAGCAGACAAAATGTTACGTATTGCCTGCAAATTTGACAAGGCTTTGTCTCATTTGGATAGCCTGACGGTCAGGTGAGCCGGGAAGACTGGTCGGCACGCAATCCGCCGACCCCGAAAGGCTTCCGATCCCAATCGACCTCGCCCTGCCCGCCCTAGCTCTGCCGCTTGCCGCGACCACTGACGTCGCCAACGTGGTCACCGACATCTTTGTCGTGCTGCTCGCGGCGAAGCTCGGCGACGAGATCTTCAAGCGGATCGGGCAACCCTCGATAATCGGGGAGATCCTAGCCGGCGTCCTCGTCGGGCCATCGCTGCTCGGCCTCGTCGAGGTGAGCGAGGTGCTCGAAGTCTTCGCCGAGATCGGGGTGATCTTCCTGCTCTTCTGGGTGGGGCTGGAGACGCGCGTCTCGGAGATGCAGGCGGTCGGCAAGCGGGCCCTCGCGGTCGGAATCTCGGGGGTGGTGCTGCCCTTCGGCGCCGGGGTAGGGCTGGGCCTGGCGCTGGGCGAGAGCACCGCGACCTCCGTCTTTCTCGGCGCCGCCCTCGCCGCGACCAGCGTCGGCATCACCTCGGCGGCACTGATCCAGCTGGACATGATCCGCACCCGGGCGGCGCGGACCGTGCTCGGCGCCGCGATCGTCGACGACATCCTCGCCCTGATCCTGGTCGCGGTCGCCACCGGCATTGCCGCCGAGGGTGGCCTGGTGGTCACCGAAGTACTCATCGTCGCCGGGCTGGCGGTCGCCTTCGTCGCCTTCTTCGCCCTCGGCGGCACCCGCCTGATGGCGCAGCGGCCGCAGATCCTGCACGAGCCGAGGTTCTCCGAGTCGCCGCTGCTGCCGGCCGTGATCCTCTGCCTCGGTGTCGCCGCGCTGGCCGCGCAAATCGGGCTCGCCGCGATCATCGGCGCCTTCCTGGCCGGGTTGATGGTCGCCGAGACCAAGGAGCAGCACCCGATCGAGGACGAGGTGGCACCGCTCTACGCTTTCTTTCCTCCCTTCTTCTTCGCCTTCATCGGGATCGAGCTCGACCTCGGCGCGCTGCTCGACCTCGGCGCGCTGGGTCTCTTCGCCGCCGTAACCGCCGTCGCCGTCGCCAGCAAGTGGGCCGGCGCCCGGATCGGGGCTCGCGGCCTCGAGCGCCGCGAAGCCCAGATCGTCGCCGTCGGCATGGTGCCGCGCGGCGAGGTGGGGATCATCGTCGCCAGCATCGGCGCTGCGGCCGGCGTCGTCGGCGACGAGCTCTTCGCGGTCATCGTCGCGATGTCGATCGCCACCACTATCGCCGTGCCGCCGGTGCTGCGGCGACTACGCTCAGCCTGAAATGGCCATCGCCGTCGCCACTTTCCTGATCGCCCTCGCCATCATCGCGGCCGAGAAGCTGCACCGCACCAACGTCGCCCTGCTCGGCGCGGCCATCGTCGTCCTCTTCGTCGGCGACTTCTCCCAGGAGCAGGCGATCGAGTCGATCGACTTCAACACGGTCGGCCTGCTGGCGGGGATGATGATCCTCGTCTACCTGACCCAGCAGACGGGGGTCTACGACTACGTTGCGATCCGCGCCGGACAGCTCTCGGGCGGCCGCTCCTTCGCGGTGACGATGAGCCTCGCGGGCGTCACGGCGCTGCTCTCGGCCTTTCTCGACAACCTGACGACGATCCTGCTGATCGCGCCGATCACCTTCCTGCTCGCCGACGCGCTCGACATCGAGGCGGTGCCGCTGCTGATCATCGAGGTGATCGCCTCCAACATCGGCGGCACCGCGACGCTGATCGGGGACCCGCCGAACATCATCATCGCCGGCGCCACCGGGCTCAGCTTCAACGCCTTCATCGCCAACCTGGCGCCGATCGTGGTTATCACCTTCGCGGTGGTGATCCCGCTGCTCTACCTCGTCTTCCGCCGCCGTCTCCAGGTGGAGGAGAAGAACCGCATGGCGGTGATGAACCTCAACGCCGCCGCCTCGATCCGCGACGCGGCGGAGCTGCGGCGAACCGGGCCGGTGCTGTTGCTCACCGTCCTTGCCTTCTTCGCCCACCAGACGCTCCACATCGAGCCGGCGACGGTGGCGCTGACCGGTGCCGCGGTTGCCCTGCTGGTGACCAGGATCCCGCTCGAGGAGGCCCTCTCCCACATCGAGTGGCCGACCCTCTTCTTCTTCCTCGCGCTCTTCGTCATGGTCGGCGCGCTGGAGGAGACCGGCGCGATCGGCCACGTCGCCGACGGCGTCAAGGACGTCACCGGCGGCGATCGCACCGCCGAGCTCTTCGGGATCACCTGGGTCGCCGCCCTCGGCTCGGCGGTGGTCGACAACATCCCCTTCACGACGGCGATGGTCCCGGTCGTCCAGGAGCTGCAGCGCGAAGCCGGCGCGACCGGCGACGACGCCTACTGGTGGGCACTGGCCCTAGGCGCCTGCTTCGGCGGCAACGCAACCATGATCGCCGCCGCGGCCAACGTCGCCGCAGCCGGTCTGGCGGAGAGGGCGGGAACGCCGATCGGCTTCATGACCTTCCTTCGCGTCGGCGTGCCGGTTACCTTGATTTCGATCATCCTCGCCAGCGCCTACATAGGCGTCCGTTACGTCCTGATCTAGAAGGAGAGCAGATGCCTGACTCGATCATCAACCAGACCATTCGGGAGATCGAGCCGCTGCGCGCCGACGAGCTGATCGGGCCGGCGGCCCGAAAGGTGATCGACCTCGGCCTCCCGGCGCTGCCAGCGGTCGAGGACGACGGCAGGTTCGCCGGGATCTTCGGCGAACGCGAGTTCCTCGCCGCCCTCTTCCCCGGCTACGTCGGCGAGCTCGCCTCCGGGGCGATGATCTCCCGCTCGGCCGACGAGACGATCGAGCGCCGCAGCCACTGCAGCTCCGAGCCGATCCGCAGGTACATGACCACCGACCACGTCCTGGTCGAGGACGACTACTCCGACACCCAACTGGCCGAGATCTTCCTCCACCACCGGGTGCTGATCGTGCCGATCGCGACGCAGGGCCGCGTCCACGCAGTCGTCACCCGCAACGACTTCTTCCGCGAGCTGGTCTCCCGCTTCGGGGAGATCGCGGAGGACCTGGAGGGTTAGCCAGCCCCCAGCAGGCCGCGCTCTATCAGCAGCTCGCCCAGCTGCACGGTGTTCGTCGCCGCGCCCTTGCGGAGGTTGTCGGAGACCACCCAGATGTCGAGGGCGCGCTCGTTGCCGGGGTCGCGGCGGATTCGGCCGACGAAGACGTCGTCTTTGCCGGCGGCGTCGATCGCCATCGGGTAGCGCCCGGCGGCGGGGTCGTCGACGACGGTCACGCCCGGTGCCGCGGCGAGCAGCTCGCGGGCCCGCTCGGGCTCGAGCGGCTCGCGCGTCTCGACGTTGACCGCCTCGGAGTGCCCGGTCTCGACCGGCACCCGGATGCAGGTGGCGCTGACCCTGATCTCGGCGTCGCCGAGGATCTTGCGGGTCTCGTTGATCAGCTTGCGCTCCTCGTCGGTGTGGTCGTCCCCGTCGGGGAAGCTGCCCGCCTGGGGCAGCGCGTTGAAGGCGATCTGGTGCGGGTAGATCTCCGGCGCCGGCACGTCATAGCCGCCGACGACGGCGCGGGCCTGGGCGCGCAGCTCGTCGATCGCCCCCTTGCCGGTGCCGGAAACGGCCTGGTAGGTGGAGATCACCAGGCGCTCGATCCCAGCGGCGTCGTAGAGCGGCTTCAGGGCGACGACCATCTGCATCGTCGAGCAGTTCGGGTTGGCGATGATGCCCCTGTGGCCCTCGAGCGCGTCGGGGTTGACCTCGGCGACGACCAGCGGCACGTCGTCGTGCATGCGCCAGTAGCTGGTGTTGTCGACCACGGTCGCGCCGGCCTCGACCAGCTTCGGCGTCCACTCGGCGCTGACCGAGCCGCCGGCGGAGGAGAGGACGAGGTCGAGGCCCTGGATCGACTCGTCGCTCACCGCCTGGACGCTCAGCACCTTGGACCCGAACTCGATCGTTTTCCCGGCCGAGCGCTCGGAGGCCAGCGGCCGCAGCTCGGCGACCGGGAAGCCGCGCTGGGCGAGCAGCTCGATGATCGTCGTCCCGACGAGCCCCGTCGCGCCCAGCACTCCGACCCTGTATCCGTCGCCGGCCATGGTCCGCGCGCCGGCTCAGCCGGCGACCGTCGGCCGGTGGTCGGGGCCGGTCGGGTCCTCGGGCTGAATCGCGTCGTCGCCCAGCTCGAACGCCTTGTGGAGGACGTTGACCGCGTCGGCGACGCGGTCGGCGGGGATGACGCATGAGATTTTGATCGGCGAGGTGGAGATCATCTCGATGTTGATCCTCTCGTCGCCGAGGACGCGGAAGACCTTGGCGGCGACGCCGGGGTGCGACCGCATGCCGGCGCCGACGATCGAGACCTTGCCGATCCGCTCGTCGGTGTGGACCTGCAGCGAGACGTCGCCGAGGGCGGCGATCGTGTCCTTGGCGACGGCAAGGTCGGCCCGGTCGACGGTGAAGGAGAGGTCGGCGAGCGCTTCGTCGCCCACCGGCTCGTTCTGGATGATCACGTCGACGTTGACGTTGGCGTCGGCGAGGGCGCCGAAGACGCGGCCGGCGACGCCCGGCTCGTCGCGCAGGCCGGTCAAGGTGACCCGGGCCTCGGAGTCGGAATGCGTGACTGCGGTTACGAAAGGGTTCTCCATCGTCTCTTCCTCTGAGACGACGAGGGTACCGAGACCGTCCTCGAAGCTGCTGCGGCAGTGGATGCGGACGCCGTGGTTCCGCGCGTACTCGACCGAGCGCAGCTGCAGCACGCCGGCGCCGGAGGCCGACATCTCCAGCATCTCCTCGAAGGAGACGCGGTCGAGCTTGCGGGCGCCGGGGACGATCCGCGGGTCGGCGCTGTAGACGCCGGCGACGTCGGTGTAGATCTCGCAAACGCTCGCCCGCAGCGCCGCCGCCAGCGCCACCGCGGTGGTGTCGGAGCCGCCGCGGCCGAGCGTGGTGACGTCGCGGCTGTCGGTCGAGACCCCCTGGAAGCCGGCGACGAGGACGATCCGGTCCTGCTGCAGCGCCTCGGAGATGCGGTCGGCGCGGACGTCGATGATCCGCGCCTTGGTGTGGGAGGAGTCGGTGACGATCCCCGCCTGGGAGCCGGTCAGCGAGATCGCCTCGTGGCCCATGTCGTGGATCGCCATCGCCGCCAGCGCGCAGGAGATCCGCTCTCCCGTCGAGAGCAGCATGTCCATCTCCCGCGCCACCGGGCGCTCGGAGATCTCGTGCGCCTGCTCGACCAGTTCGTCGGTCGTCTTGCCGCGGGCCGAGAGGACGGCGACGACGCGGTTGCCGGCCTCGCGCGCGGCGACGACCCGCGCCGCGGCGCGCTTGATCTGCTCGGCGCCGGCGACCGAGGTGCCGCCGAACTTCATCACGACGATGTCCGATCCATCCCCTGGCATGGGCACCTGAGGATAGTCGGGAGAACCCCGATGCTCGGGCGTGCCCTGCCTACTCGGCCGCGCCCCCGAGGTTCCCCAGCATCGCCTGTTCGGCCATCCGGATCAGCCCGAGGCCGCTGTGGGGGCGCATGTCGCTGCTGCGGACCCGCACGTGCGAGCCATGCGGTCCCACCACCTCGACGATCGTGCAGACGTCGCCGATTTCGCAGTCGTCGCCGTAGTCGTTCTCGATTGCCTCCATCTGTTCGGCCACGACCCGGCCCACCTTGCTCTGGTCCAGCGACATCCGACACCCCTTTCCGACCTCGAATTGCGAACGCTGACCATAAGTGATGGCAATCACACTTGCGGATATATCTAAGCGATATATAGTGCCGAGAGATGGACCAGCTCAGCCCCACCGCCTACGTGATCCTCGGATTCGTCCGCAACGAACCGCGGTCGGGCTACGAGATCAAAGCGGTGGTCGACAACTCGACCCGGTTCTTCTGGGCCGCCAGCTATGGCCAGATTTATCCCGAGCTGAAGCGGCTGGCGGAGGCGGGTCTGATCGTCGGCTCCGATGTCCCGACCGGGGGTCGAAAGCGGACGGTCTACGAGATCACCGCCGACGGCGAGGAGGAGCTGCGGGCCTGGCTGCGGCAGGAACCGCAGACCTTCGAGATGCGCGACGAAGGGCTGCTGAAACTGTTCTTCGCCGACGCCCTCCCCCGGGATGAGGCGGTGGAGATCCTGCGCTCGATGAGGGCGCAGCGGCTCGCGATCAACGAACGATTGCGGGCAATCGAGCAGATGAAGGGGGAGATCGAGGATCCGTTCCCGATGATCGTGCTGCGGGGCGGCCTCGAGTTCAGCGAGTGGTTCGCGGATTGGTGCGAGCGGATGGAAGCGCAGCTTCTCGATTCCGCTCTCGACGAAAGGAGCGGTTGATGTTCGATTCCCTGGCCCGGCTTGCAGACGGGAGGGCCAAGCGCATAGGCCTGCTCGCGATCGTCTTCTTCCTCTTCGCGGGGGCGATCGGCGGCTCCGTCGCCGATCGGCTCGACCCCTACGGCGCCGACGACCCCGACACCGAGACCGTGCAGGCGCGGGAGCGGCTGCAGGACGCCGGCCTGCGGGTGCCAGCGGTGATCGCGGTGGTCGAGGACGCACCGGTGGCCGCGCCGGCGACCCGGCCGCGGGTCGAGAAGCTCGAACGCGAAGTCGCCGCCCGACCCGACGTCGCCTCGGTCAACGGCTACTACGACACCGGCTCCCCCGCCTTCGTCTCCAAGGACAAGCAGTCGACCTACATCGCGATCGCCCTGAAAACGACGGATGACAAGGAGCTGCAGGAGACCGGAGCCGAGATCGCCGACCAGCTGAGCGCGAACCCGGGCGTCGTGGTCGGCGGCTTCGCGGTGGCTCAGGAGCAGGTCAACAAGCAGGTCGAGGAAGACCTGAAAAAGGCCGAGATGCTCGCCTTCCCGCTGCTTTTCCTGCTCTCGCTGCTCTTCTTCCGCAGCCTCGTCGCCTCGGTCCTGCCGCTGATGATCGGCGGCCTCGCGATCGTCGGCACCTTCCTGATCCTGCGGGTGGCGAGCGAGATGGGCTCGATCTCGATCTTCGCGCTCAACTTGACGACGGCGCTGGGCCTGGGGCTGGCGATCGACTACAGCCTCTTCATTGTCTCCCGCTACCGGGAGGAGATCGCCAAGAGCGGGCCCGGGCTGGATGCGATGCGGCGCGTGCTGGCGACGGCCGGGCGCACGGTCTTCTTCTCCTCGCTGACGGTGGCGGCGGCCCTCGCCTCGCTGCTCGTCTTCCCGCAGCGCTTCCTCTACTCGATGGGCCTCGGCGGCTCGCTGGTGGCGCTGTTCGCGGCGCTGATCTCGCTGACCGTGCTGCCGGCGGTGCTAACCCTGCTCGGCAATCGGGTCAACGCCGGGGCGCCGAAGTTCCTCCAGCACCGGGCCGAGGCGGATGCGCGCCCCGACGAACACGGCTTCTGGTACCGGCTCTCGCGCTTCGTGATGAGGCGGCCGGTGCCGGTGGCGACGCTGAGCGCCCTCTTCCTGATCGTCCTCGGGCTGCCGTTCCTGCAGATCAAGTTCAACACCGTCGACCCGACGGTGTTGCCGGAGTCGGCGACCGCGCGCCAGGCCTACGACACCGTCAGCAACCAGTTCCCGCCCTACCACGACACCCCGATCTGGATCGACGTCGAAGGCGGCGGCCCAAGGGCGGCGGCGCAGGTCGCTGCGGAGGTGCGAGGGGTCGAGGGCGTCGCCGCGGTCGCGCCGCCTCAGCGGCTGGCGACGGGGGTGACGGCGGTGCAGGTCGTCTCCGCCAACCCGTTCGCCTCCGAGGCGAGTCAGACCACGGTCAACGCGATCCGCGACCTACCCCCGCCGCCCGGAGCCGAAGTCCTGGTCGGCGGTGCCACCGCCGACTTCGTCGACTTCCAGTCGAGTCTGGAGGAGCACCTGCCGATCGCGCTGGCGATCGTGATCCTGGCGACGCTGGTGATCCTCTTCCTGATGACCGGCTCGGTGGTGCTGCCGATCAAGTCGCTGATCATGAACTTCCTCAACCTCAGCGCCGTCTTCGGCCTGCTGGTGCTGATCTTCCAGGACGGGCGGCTGGAGGGCTTCCTCGATTACTCCAGCCCGGGGGCGATCGAGCAGACGATGCCGATCCTGCTCTTCGCCGTCGCCTTTGGGCTCTCCACCGACTACGCGGTCTTCCTGCTCTCGCGGATCAAGGAGGCGCGCGACAACGGCGCCTCGGACTCGGAGTCGGTGGCGATCGGGCTGGAGCGGACGGGGCGGATCGTCACCGCCGCGGCGCTGCTCTTCGCCGTGGCGATGGGCGCCTTCGCCACCTCGGAGATCATCTTCATCAAGGAGAACGGCGTCGGCACGGCGCTGGCGGTGCTGATCGACGCCAGCATCATCCGCGCCCTGCTCGTGCCTTCGCTGATGGAGCTGCTCGGCAAGTGGAACTGGTGGGCGCCGGCGCCGCTGCGGCGGTTGCACGAGCGTTGGGGGATTCGGGAGACGGCAGAGCCCCAGACCACTGGTCCTTGAAGGGAGGGGCCACAACACGCGCCCCCAAGACGGCCTAACTAGGCGAAAGCTTGAGTTGCCCTACGCCGCAAGTCGGCGTTGAGCATGCCGGTGACCTCGCTCGGGCGGTTGCCCGCGGAGGGGACGGCGGCGCCGATCAGGCCGTCGGCGCGGAAGCCGTAGAGCGGGGCGACGAAGCCGAGCTCGCGGATCTTGCGGACCAGCTTGACCGCTCCCTGAGTGTCGGCCCCGGGGCCGCAGAGGACGATCGCGGTCGGGTCGAGGGCGCCGAGGGCGCGGCCCATGCGCTCGTCGCCGAGCTCGTTGGAGAGGACGAGGACGCGGAAGCCGGCGCGGCGGAGCGAGAGGTCGAGCGCCTGGGTGTAGACCTCCTCGGCGTCCTGGCCGTGGCTCGAGTCGAGCAGCAGGATCCCGGCCGGGCGGGCAGCGGCGGAGGCGAGGCGGCGGGCGCCGTGCAGCCAGCCGGTCGCCCAGCGGGCGGCGAACTCGAGCTCGGCCTCGCGCTCGGGGTCGGCGGCGAGCTGATCGATCGCCGGCAGCAGCAGCTCCTCCACCGTCCGCTCCAGCGAGCGCAGGGCGAGGCTCTCCTCGACGGCGCGGTCGGCGGCGGCCTCGTCGAAGCTCTCGAAGGCGACGAAGAGGCTGCCGTCGTTGGCCGGCGCCGCCTGACGCTGGCGCGCCAGCTCGATCGCCGAGGAGATGTTGCCGGTCTCCGCCAGGGCGTCCCGCAGCGCCTGCAGCTCCACCAGCTCGTAGTTGCGGTGGTTGCCGGCGGTCCGCTTCGGCGTCGGGTAGCCGTAGCGGCGCTCCCAGCTGCGCAGGGTGTTCGGGCTCACGCCCAGGACTTCGGCGGCGGCGTTGGTGCGGATTCCTGGCATCGGTTAGTTAAGAAGGTCGTACGGGTGGACTGCGCGTCTATTCGACGGCAGGCGACGATTCTCCCACCGGATTCCCGGGTTTACACCAGTTATGGACAGATTTCGCAGAAACTGTTAGCGATCTTGCAAGGCGCCCACGCCCACGGGCTGGCCGACCGCACGCGCCCGCCACATCGCCGCGTCGGCCTTGTGCAGAAGTTCTTCGGCCTCGGCGCCGTGGTCTGGACAGGCGACGACGCCGGCAGAGATACAGATCCGCAGGCCCCCCGCCCGCTCCAGGTCGTCCAGCTGGCCGAGCAGTCGCTCGCACATCTGCACCCCTTCCACCGTGCCGATGTTCGGGGCGAGGACGCAGATCGCATCCTCCTCCAGCCGGAACGCTTCGTCGACGAGGCGGATGCTGTCGCGGAGCGCCGCGCCGACGATCGAGAGGACGGTCTCCTGGCCGCCGGCGACGTCGCCGGCGCGGACACCGGGGCCCGAGGCGTCGAAGACGGCCAGGCCGAACGGGTGGCCGTAGCGGCGGTTGGTCTCCAGTAGCTGTTCGAGGCGCCGCCGCATGTGGCCGGGCCGGTAGAGGCTGGGAAGTTCTTCGAGCTGGTCCTCGACCGTCGCGGCCCCCCCGTTCCCCGTCGCTGAGGCGACGGCGGGTGCGGGCGCGGGCGCGGCCTGCGCCAGCTCTACCGCCGCTGCGGTGACGGAGCCGAACTCGGCCGCGAGGCGTTGCGCCGCCTGGGCGAACCGCTCTCCATTGGTGCCAATCTCCTCGTGCAAGCTGCCCAAGAGATCGGCGTGGAGCGCGGAGACCTTGAGGGCGAGCCGGCCGGCGGGCGAGCCGTCTTCCCGGCGGCGGCCGAAGTCGGACTGGTCGGGCACTGCACGACCTTGTCGAACCGGGCGGACGCCCGAGTGCCGAAATCCCGCTATTTGCGGGACGACGGTCGTCCAGGACGGATGTCCGGGGCCGCTTATTCCAGGCTTCTTCGGCCCGCCAGGGCCTTGCCCAGCGTCACCTCGTCGGCGTGCTCGAGGTCGGCCCCGACCGGCAGGCCGCTGGCCAGCCGCGTCACCGTCACCTGCCCGCGCAGCATCTCGGCGATGTGCAGGGCGGTCGCCTCGCCGGTGGTCGTCGGGTTGGTCGCCAGGACCACCTCGTCGATGCCGCCGCGCTCGACCCGCCGCCGCAGCTCGCCGATCTTCAGGTCTTCGACGTCGACCCCGTCGATCGGCGAGAGGGCGCCGCCGAGCACGTGGTAGAGGCCGCGGTATTCGTGGGTGCGCTCGATCGGGATCACGTCGGCGGGCTCCTCGACCACGCAGATCGCCGTCCGGTCGCGGTTCTGGTCGGCGCAGATCCGGCAGAGCGGACCCTCGGCGAGGTTGAAGCATTCCTCGCAGAGGCCGACCTTCTCCTTCACTTCGCGGATCGCGTCGCCGAGGGCGAAGGCCTCTTCGTCGGGGGCGCGCAGCAAGTGGAAGGCGAGCCGCTGCGCGGTCCGCTGGCCGATGCCCGGCAACCGCGAGAGCTCGGCGACGAGGCGCGCGAGTGGTGCCGGGCCTTCGCTCAACCGAGCATGCCCCCGAGGCCACCGAGGTCGCCGCCGGCGATCCCGCCCATTTTCGAGCTGGCCAGCTCCTGGGCGGCGCGCAGGGCCTCGTTGACGGCGGCCTGGACCATCTCCTGGAGCAGCTCCGCCTCCTCGGGGTCGATCGCCTCCGGGTCGATCGCGATCTCCCGCAGGGTCAGGTCGCCGCCCATCTTCACCTTAACCATGCCGCCGCCGGCGCTGGCCTCGACGACCTCCTCCTTCAGTTTCTCCTGGGCCGCGAGCATGTCGGCCTGCATCTGCTGTGCCTGTTTCATCAGGGCGTTGACGTCAAAGCCCCCGGGTCCGCCTCCTCGTGCCACTAACTGACCTCCTCCGCGTCGAACTCGCTCTTCAGCCGCTCCAGCAGCTCTTCCTCGTCGATCTCCTCGCTCCCGGGCGCCGGCGTATCCGGCGGCGCCTCGCCGTCGAGCAGGACATAAGTGGGCCGCAGACCGTGACCGGTAACCGCCGCGAACGCCGCCGCCACCGTGTCCCGGCGATCGGCGCCCTCGGCCTTCTTCTTCAAGAACGTCATCTCAGTCGGGAAAGCGACCTGCAACCCCTCCTCGTCAAAGCTCACCGGGCGAGCGCCCTCCAGCGTCGCAGCAAGCGCCGGAGCGGTCTCGGCAAGCTTGTGGAGGACGGCGGGCCAGACTCTCTGGATCTCCTCCAGGGACAAGTCGCCAGGGACGGGGGCGCTCTGGCCGGCGGGTCCTGTCTCCGACACGGCCCCCTCCCCAACTGGCGAGGGTCCCGCATCGTCGCCACCCACCGGAGGGGCCGCTTCCACTGGCTCTTCCACCGGCGCCGGTTCGCTCTCTTCCTCTTCCGCCGGAGCTGGGTCGGCCGCCGGGGTTGGGTCAACGGCTGGCGTTGGATCGGCTTGGCTAGGCGTGTCTGCCGTGGGTGGCGTCGTAGGGGGGACCCTCTCCTGCGCAGTTGCAGGAGAGGGTGGGTCCCCTGCGGCGACAGGACCCGCGGCCCGAGCGCTTCCGCCTTGCTCGAGTCGCTCGATCCGACGGAGCAATCCCGCCGTGTCGGGATCCAGATCCGGTCGCGCAGCCTTCAACAACGCAATCTCCACCGCCATCCGCGCGTCGTCGCCCTCGCGGACGGCGGTCAGCGCATCAGCCAGCTCGTCGATCGTGCGGATCAGGTTGGCCGGCTGGATCGCCTGCGCCTGCGCCTGCATGCGGCCGGTGTCGGTAGCGGTGACGACGAAGGTGGTCGGGACTTCGCCGGTCGTCTGCACGATCAGCAGGTGGCGCAGGTGGGCGAGCAGGTCGCGGGCGAACTGCGAGGGGTCGCGGCCGGAGCGGGCCATCCGCTCGATCCCGAGCAGGACCTGCTTGGGATCCTCGGCGACGACCGCGTCGATCGTCTCGAAGAGGAGCTCGGCGTCGGCGGCGCCGAGCATCTCCAGCACGTCCTTCAGCTCGACGTTCTCGCCGCCGAAGGCGACGAGCTGGTCGAGGGTGCCGAGGGCGTCGCGGAAGCTGCCGGAGGCCGAGCGGGCGATCATCGCCACCGCCCCGTCCTCGACCGTGATCGACTCGGCGGCGGCGACCCTGGTCAGGACCTCGGAGATCTGCTCCAGCGAGGGGCGCTGGAAGTCGAAGCGCTGGCAGCGGTCCGCGATCGTCGCCATCACCTTGTGCGACTCGGTCGTCGCGAGCACGAAGACCGTGTTCGGCGGCGGCTCCTCGAGGGTCTTCAAAAAGGCGTTCCAGGCCTCCTTGGTGAGCATGTGGGCCTCGTCGAGGATGTAGACCTTCCAGCGGCCGCCGGCCGGCGCGTAGGCGACCCGCTCGCGCAGGTCGCGGACGTCGTCGACCGAGCGGTTGGAGGCGGCGTCCATCTCGATCACGTCGACCGAGGTGCCGGCCGCGATCGTGCGGCAGGACTCGCATTCGCCGCAGGGCGAGACGGTCGGCCCTCCCCGCTCGCAGTTGAGCG
>DASTZP010000036.1:0-31337 GCA_035764245.1 Solirubrobacterales bacterium | reverse complement strand
GACTCCCGTCCCTCAACCATAGGGTGAGAATTAGGCTACTCTCGACCACAAGTCGAGACTTTGCCGCTCTGCAACGGTTCTTGCCGCAGGTTCCGGATCTTTGACTTGGGGCAGGAAAGCGCCGTAACGTGCCACAATCCGCGCCTTGACGGAGCAGCGCAAAACGCTCGACTCTAAGTAGAGGTCCGGACGGAACACTCATGGAAGCTGGCAGCTATCTCGCAGTGATCAAGGTCGTCGGTGTCGGCGGCGGGGGAACCAATGCCGTGAACCGGATGATCGATGCCGGTCTCTCGGGCGTCGAGTTCATCGCCTGCAACACCGACAACCAGGCGCTCCAGATGACGGACGCCGACATCAAGCTCAACATCGGCCACCAGCTCACCAAGGGCCTCGGCGCCGGCGCCAACCCGCAGATCGGGCAGGGCGCGGCGGCCGAGTCGCGCGACGACATCAAGGAGGCGCTCAAGGGCGCGGACATGGTGTTCGTCACGGCGGGTGAGGGCGGCGGCACCGGCACCGGCGCCGCGCCGGTCATCGCCGAGATCGCCAAGAACGAGATCGGCGCCCTGACCGTCGGCGTCGTGACCCGTCCGTTCGAGTTCGAGGGCGCACAGCGGGCGCGCCAGGCGCAGGAGGGCATCGACCGCCTGCGCGAGATGGTCGACACGCTGATCGTGATCCCGAACGAGCGGCTGCTGTCGATCGTCGAGCGCCGCACGAGCATCCTCGATGCGTTCCGCGAGGCCGACAACGTCCTCCGCCAGGGCGTCCAGGGCATCACCGACCTGATCACGATCCCCGGCCTGATCAACCTCGACTTCGCCGACGTGCGCACGATCATGCGCGACGCCGGCTCGGCCCTGATGGGCGTCGGCTCCGCCTCCGGTGAGGCCCGCGCGCTCGACGCCGCCAAGGCGGCGATCACCTCGCCGCTGATCGAGGAGTCGATCAAGGGCGCGACCGGGATGCTGCTGAACATCACCGGCCCCGAGGATCTCGGCCTCTTCGAGGTCAACGAGGCGGCCCAGCTGGTTCAGGCCGAGGCCGACGACAACGCCAACATCATCTTCGGCTCCGTCGTCGACCAGTCGATGAAGGACGAGGTCCGGGTGACGGTGATCGCCACCGGCTTCGAGGGCTTCGAGCTCCTCGCCCGCTCCCCGCAGCGCGTCCGCCGTCGCTACGAGAGCCGCCCGCGGGTCTCGGCCGAGGACACGGAGATCAGGAAACTCCGGGTCACCGACGACGACATCGACGTCCCGGGCTTCCTCAAAGAGTAGTTGCGCATCCCGGTACTTATCGGGTACCCTCCTGTCCTACATAGCCGCGAAGGGTGGAACGCGCATCGGGCGCCGACCCCACCTAAGGCCGAACGAATAGGAGGGTCCCCTCATGTCTGGGACTAACAACGGAGGCGCCGTCACCGGACGCCTCGAGATGCACCGCCTCGGCGACCTCACTGCGCTGGAGCACATCCAGCGGGTACCCCGCGATTCCCGGGTCAAGTCGATGGCCAAGAACGGGTGGGAAACGAAGAAGCAGGGCATCCTGCTCGTCGCCAAGATCACCGACGGCGACCACGCCGGCACGCTGCACATCTACGACGGCGGCACCCGCTGGCGAGTTGGGTTGCGGACCGTCGGGGAGGACTACGAGATCCCCTGCTGGGTGGAGGACATGTCGGAGGCCGAGGCCGCCGAGAAGTTCGACATCTTCAACTCGGAGTCAAAGAAGCCGACCCCGTTCGATCACTACAAGGTGGGCATCGCCTACGGCGAGCCGTACCAGACGGCGATCAAACGCGCGCTCGACGCGCTCGGGCTGGTGGGAGGAGAAACCTCGAGCTACGGCAACGGCGAGCCGGGACGGGTTGCCGCTCTGGTCGCCTGCAAGCGGGTGGTCGACGGCGCGTACAAGGGCAACAAGGACCTCGACGACGACCCCCGGCGCTGGGAGTTGGCGTCGGAGCGCCTGGAAGAGATCCTCGCCATCCTGCGCGATGCCTACACCGACGAGGACGCGCACGACGCGGACATGATCCAGGCGGTCGCGCGGCTGCGCACGCAGCACGGGCGCTTCTCCCAGAAGGCCCGGCGGCACTTCGTTAACACCATCGGCAGCGCCACGGCCGCGCGGTGGCGCTCGCTGGCCCAGAGCAACATCGAACGCTCCGGCAGCCAGGGCGGCTCGGTCTCCAGGGCGAACTTCATCGCCACCCTGCTGGCGACCGAGCACAACCGGTCGGCGCCGAGTGGCGCCGAGTTGCGCACGGCGCTTTCGAAGAAGCCCTTAGCGGCTTGAGCGACTTCCGGATCAAGCCCTGGGCCGGCGAGTCCAGGGCGGAAGACGGCGGGCGCCTCGTGGTGAAGGCCGAGATCGGTTAGTACCCGCGACGTGAAGGACGGCCGAGGAAGGGAGTTCCTCGGCCGTCTTGGCGTGTCCGGACAGCGCCGGCGCCGTGCGTGCCGGCCGGCCAATAACCTGGGCATGTGAGCGACGCGGCCACCGCCACCCGACGCACCCCGCTCTACGAGCGGCACGTCGAGCTGGGCGCCAAGATCGTTCCCTTCGCCGGCTGGGAGATGCCGGTCCTCTACGAGGGGATCCGGGAGGAGCACTCGGCGGTCCGCCGCCACGTCGGCATGTTCGACGTCTCCCACATGGGCGAGGTCGAGGTCGAGGGCCCGGGCGCGCTCGCCTTTCTGCAGCGGGTCCTCTCCAACGACGTCGCCGCGATCGAGGTCGGCGGCGCCCAGTACTCCTGCCTCTGCCGGGAGGACGGCGGCGTCCTCGACGACCTCTTCGCCTACCGACTCGGCGGCGATCGGTTCCTGCTCGTGACCAACGCCGCCAACCACGAGGAGGACCTCGCCTGGCTCGGGCAGCAGAGCCGCCCCTTCGACGCGATCGTCCGCGACGTCGCCGACCGCTACGCGATGCTCGCGGTCCAGGGCCCGCACGCACGCGCCGTCCTCGGCTCCGCGCTCGGGATCGAGCTGCCGCCGCGGTTCCACGTCTCCCACGTCCGGGTCGGCCGCCGACCCGCGCTCGCCTGCGGCACCGGCTACACCGGCGAGGACGGGGTCGAGCTGCTGATCGACCCCGAGGTCGCCGCCCCGATCTGGGCCGAGCTGCTCGACGCCGGCGTCGTCCCCTGCGGGCTCGGCGCTCGCGACACCCTGCGGCTGGAGGTCTGTTACCCGCTGCACGGCAACGAGCTGACGCCGGAGCGCAACCCGATCGAGGCCGGGCTCGGCTGGTGCTGCAAGGAGGCGACCGGGTTCGTCGGTTCCGAGGCCGTGGCCCGCGCCCGCGCCGAGGGCACGCCGGAGAAGCTGGTCGCGTTCGCGATCGAGGACAAGGGCATCCCTCGCGAAGGCAACCCGGTCCTGCACGGCGACGAGGAGGTCGGCGTCGTCACCAGCGGCACCTTCGCGCCCTCGCTCGAAGTCGGCGCCGGGATGGCCTATGTGAAGGCCGAGCTCGCGGAGGTCGGGACCGAGGTCGAGATCGACGTTCGCGGCAAACGCCGCCCCGCCCGGATAGCTTCCAAGCCCCTCTACGCGAAAAGGAGCTGAGCCTTGGCTGACGCCACCTACCCCGAGGACCTGCGGTACCACGAGGAACACGACTGGGCCCGGATCGAGGGCGACCAGGCGACCTTCGGGATCACCTGGTACGCGCAGGACTCGCTCGGCGAGGTCGTCTTCTTCGACCCGCCCGAGGTTGGCGCGACGATCCAGAAAGACTCCTCCTACGCCGAGGTCGAGTCGGTGAAGGCCGTCTCCGATGTGATCGCGCCGATGTCCGGCGAGGTCGTCGAGGTCAACGACGCGCTGGAAGACAACCCGGAGAAGGTCAACGAGGACCCCTACGGCGGCGGCTGGCTGGTCAAGGTGCGGCTGACCTCTCCGGAGGAGACCCAGCAGCTGCTTGGCGTCGAGGAATACCGCAAGTTGCTGGAGAGTTAGGCCCCGAAGCCCGGCATCCGCGTTCCCTAGCCTTAGCCGGGTGACTCGCTACACCTCCGCCACCCCGGACGACCGGCGGGAGATGCTCGAAGCGATCGGCGTCTCCTCGACCGACGAGCTCTTCGAGCAGATCCCCGCGCCGCTGCGCCTGGACGAACCGCTGGCGCTGCCGGACGGCCTCACCGAGGCCGAGGTCTACGAGCGGCTGACAGCGCTGGCCGGGCGCAACACCGACGCCGAAGAGCAGGTCTGCTTCGTCGGCGCCGGGATGTACGACCACTACGTGCCGGCGATCGTCGACGCGATCACCTCGCGCTCCGAGTTCCTGACCCCGTACACGCCCTACCAGCCCGAGATCTCGCAGGGCGGGCTGCAGGCGATGTTCGAGTTCCAGACGGCGATGTCGGAGCTGACCGGGCTGCCGGTCTCCAACGCCGGCCTCTACGAGGGCCCCTCTTCGGTCGCCTCCGCCGGTTACCTGGCGATGGGGGCGACCGGGCGCCGCCGCTTCGTCGTCTCCCGGGGCGTCCACCCGCACAGCCGCGAGACCCTGCGGACCTACTCGGTCGGCTACGGCGCTGAGGTGGTCGAGGTCCCGCTCGAGGGCGGCTTGACCGACGCCACCGCGCTGGCGGCGGCGGTCGACGGCGAGACCGCCGCGGTCATCCTCCAGAGCCCCAACTTCCTCGGCGCCGTCGAGGACGTCGAGGCGCTCGGGGCGGCGGCAAAGGAGCACGGGGCGCTGCTGGTGGTCGCCTGCGACCCGATGACGCTGGGGATCCTGAAGCCGCCGGGCGAGTGCGGCGCCGACGTCGCCCTCGGCGAGGGGCAGCCGCTCGGCAACCGGCTCGATTTCGGGGGTCCATCCTTTGGTTTCTTCTGCGCGACCGAGGCCCAGATCCGCCGCATGCCGGGGCGGATCGCCGGCGAGACCGAGGATGTCGACGGTCGCCGCGGCTTCGTCCTCGCGCTGCAGACGCGCGAGCAGCACATCCGCCGCGAGAAGGCAACGAACAACATCTGCACCGCCCAGGCGCTGAACGCCCTCGGCGCGATGGTCCACCTCGCCTGGCTCGGGCGGCAGGGCTTCCGTGAGCTCGGCGAGTTGCTGATCCGGCGCACCGCCTACGCGCGCGAGCGGCTGGCGGCGGTGGGCGGGGTCGAGCTGCTGCACGAGGCGCCGGTGGCGCGCGAGTTCGCGGTGCGACTGGATGCTCCGGTGGGGAAGGTCCTCGATCGCGTCGCCGAGCGCGGGATCGCCGCCGGCTACCCGCTCGGACGGGACTACCCCGAGCACGAGAATGGCCTCCTTGTCGCGATCACCGAGCGCCGGACGAAGGCCCAGATCGACGAGCTGGCCGAGGCGCTGGGGGCGGCCATCGCGGCCGAGCGTGATGAGTCGCTCTCGCAAAGCGAGAGCGACGCGCCCCTGACTAGGGGGCCTGCCTGATGGCGCTGACCCAGACCCCGATGCAGGCCGAAAAGGCGCAGACGATCTTCGAGAAGTCGAAGCCGGGACGGCGCGCCGCGGCGCTGCCGGCCGCGGAAGTGCCGGAGACGCCGCTCGCCGAGCTGATCCCCGAGAACCTGCTGCGGGCCGAGCCGCCGCGCCTGCCCGAGGTCGCCGAGCCGGAGATCGTCCGCCACTACAACCGGCTCTCGCGCCGCAACTTCGACCTCGACAGCGGCTTTTACCCGCTCGGCTCCTGCACGATGAAGCACAACCCCCGGCTGAACGAGCGGGTCGCGGCGCTGCCCGGCCACGCCCGGCTCCATCCTGCGCAGGACCCGCGCCGCGCCCAGGGGGCGCTGGAGCTGATGTGGAACCTGCAGGAGTCGCTGAGCCAGATCTGCGGCCTGCCGCACGTCAGCCTGCAGCCGAGCGCCGGCTCCCACGGCGAGCTCGCCGGCCTGCTGCTGACCCGCGCCTACCACGCCGAGCGCGGCGAAGAGCGAACCAAGGTGCTGGCTCCCGACACCTCCCACGGGACCAACCCGGCCTCGGTGACGATGGCCGGCTACGAGGTCGTCAAGGTCGCGACCGACGAGGTCGGCGGCGTCGAGATGGACGACCTGCGGGCGAAGCTGGCCGAGAACGAGGGCGAGGTCGCCTGCCTGATGCTGACCAACCCGAACACGCTCGGCGTCTTCGACGAAAACATCGCCGAGATCGCCCGCCTGATCCACGAGGCCGGCGGCACCCTCTACTACGACGGCGCCAACCTGAACGCGGTGATGGGCCACTCGCGGCCCGGTGACATGGGCTTTGACATCGTCCACGTCAACCTCCACAAGTCCTTCAGCCAGCCGCACGGTGGGGGCGGTCCCGGGGCCGGCCCGATCGCCGTCTCCGACCGGATCGAGCCCTTCCTGCCGCGGCCGCAGGTCGTCCGCCGCGAAGGCTCCAACGGCCACGGTCCGAGCTTCGACCTCGACTTCGACCGGCCGAAGTCGATCGGCCGCCTGCGCGGCTTCCAGGGCAACTTCGGCGTCTTCGTCCGCTCCTACGCCTACATCCTCAGCCTCGGCGGCGACGGCCTCGCCGAGGCCTCGGAGACCGCGGTCCTCAACGCCAACTACCTGAAGGCTCGCCTCGCCGAGGGTCGCGCCGGCGAGCGCCTGCCGATCGCCTTCGACCGCCACTGCATGCACGAGTTCGTCCTCTCCGGCAAGCCGATGAAGCGCGAGCTCGGACTGGCGACCCTCGACCTCGCCAAGCGCCTGCTCGACTTCGGCTTCCACCCGCCGACCGTCTACTTCCCACTCCTCGTCGAGGAGGCGCTGATGGTCGAGCCGACCGAGACCGAGACCAAGGAGTCCCTCGACGCCTTCGCCGAGGCGGTCGAGCAGATCCTCGCCGAGGCCGAGACCCACCCCGACCTCGCCAAAAACGCCCCCTACACGACCCCGGTCCGCCGCCTCGACGAGGTCAAGGCAACGCGCCGGCCGGTCGTCCGGCAGCAGCTCGACTAGCCCTTCGGCCGCACTAGCCGGAAGCCGATCGAGGACTCGGGCGAGGCCCCGAACTCGTTGCGCGCTTTGAAGAAGGCGCGGTAGCGGCCGGGGGAGAGGAACTGGACGCCGCCCTTTGGCTTCGGAGTCTTGCCGGCGAAGTGGATCCTGTTCTTGCCGGTGACACCGTCGAGCGTCAGCGAGCCGCGCTGGACCAGCCGGCCTCCCTCGGTGACCTGCTTGAAGAGCACGCGGACGGTCGCGTTCTGGTTGAGGAAGAAGGAGAAGGTCGTCTGGCGCGGCAGCTTCGAGCCCCTCGGTTTGGGGGCATTCGGAGCCAGCAGGACCGTGTTGGTGATCGCGAGGCCATTCAGCGACGGCGGCGTTCCGGGCGGTGGCGGTTCGGGCGATGCATCTGCGACCGCCGCCGCCAGGGCAAGGAGCGCTATCGAGAGCGCGATGATTCGCATGCTTCTCCAACCCCTCGCCGGCGTCAAAGCTTCGGCAGCTCCTGCTCCAGCTCCAGCACCGGCGCGAAGAGGTCGCCTTGCTCCTCGATCCGCTCGAGCACGTCGCCTGCCTCGAAGACGAGCTTCGAGCCGTCGCCTGACTCGGCGGCGGCTTCGACCTCCTCCCAGGTCACCGGGGTCGAGACGGTGGGACGTTCGCGGGCTCGAAGTGAGTAGACGGAGATCGTCGTTTTGCGTTCGTTGTTCTGGTACCAGTCGATGAAGACCTTGCCGCTGCGGTCAGTCTTTTTGCCCATCTTGGCGAGGATGTTCTCGGGGTCTTGCTTGGCGATCAGCTGCGCCAGCGCCTGGGCGAAAGGGCGGGTCTCCTCGTAGGTGCTTTTCGTGTTGAGGGGGACGTAGAGCTGCATCCCCTTCGAGCCCGAGGTCTTGACGAAGGACTCGAGCTCGAGCTGGGTCAGCGTCTCGCGCAGCCGCAGCGCCACCCGCGCGCAATCGACGACGTCGGCCGGCGGCCCGGGGTCGAGGTCGAAGGCGAGGACGGTCGGCCGTTTCGGCGCCCGGCTCTTCGAGAGCGAGGGATGCAGCTCCAGCGCCGCCAGCTGCGCCATCCAGATCAGCGTCGGCAGGCTGTCGCAGACGCAGAACTCGATCACGCCCGCTTGCGGCCCGGCCTGGACCTTCGCCGTCTTCACCCATTTCGGCCGGTGCTTGGGGCAGCGCTTCTCGAAGAAGGCGGCGTCGAGGTCCTCGACGCCTTCCGGGAAGCGCCGCAGCGTCACCGCGCGGCCGCTGAGGTGGGGGACGATCGCCGGCGCCACCTTGGCGTAGTAGTCGACCATCTCGCCCTTGGTGAACCCGACCTGCGGGTAGAGAACCTTGTCGAGGTTGCTGAGCCGCAGCTCCTTGCCGTCGACCTCGACCTGCCGCGTCTCGCCCACGGCTCAGAGCCTATTTCGAGGCTTTGGCCTTGGAGCGCGAGGAGCCCTTGGCTTTCGCTTTGCCCTTCGCGGCTTTGGCTTTCGACTTCGACTTCGGTTTCGTCGCCTTGCCGTCTGCCTTGGCGCCGTCCTTGTCCTTGACCGCGGCGATGCTCTCCTCCAGCGCCGCCATCAGGTCCGGGGCTTTGGTCGCCTTCGGCTCCTCCGCTTCGGGGGCGACGATCTCCTTGCCTTCGGCCTTCTGTTCGATCAGGCCCATCAGCTGTTCGCGGTACTCGTCGCGGTACTGGTTCGGCTCGAATTCCGTGCTCAGCGAGGCGATCAGCTGCTCGGCCATCTCGCGCTCGCGCTTCGCGACCTTCGGCTTCTCGTCCGGCAGCACGTCGAGCTCCTCGGGCGGCACCACCTCGTCGTGGAAGCGCATCGTCGTCAGCGTCAGGACGCCGCCGGAGGCGCGCAGCGCCGCCAGGTGCTCTTTGTTGCGAAAGACGAAGCGGGCGATCGCCGCCTTGCCGCTGCTTTCCATCGCCGCGGCGAGCAGCGAGTAGGCCTTCTCGGCGCCTTCGGAGGGCCCGAGGTAGTAGGGGCTGTCGAAGTACATCGGGTCGATTTCCTCGATGTCGACGAAGTCCTGGACGTCGATCGCGCGGGTCTTCTCCGGCGCCAGCGCCGCCATCTCGTCTTTGCCCAGCGGCACGTACTGGCCGGGCGAGAGCTCGTAGGCCTTGACGATGTTCTCGTAGGGGACCTCCTCGTCGGTCCCTTCGGCGACGCGGCGGTGTTTGATCCGGGCGCTGTCGGACTCGCGGATCTCGCGCAGGGCGATGTTGCGGCGGGCGACGGCGCTGTACAGGCGCACGGGCACGTTCAGTAGCCCGAAGCTGATGGTTCCACTCCAAATCGCTCTCGCCATGCGCAGATTCCTCTACCCGGATTGTTCCAGCCGAATTCGCTCCTTCCCTATAAGCCGCACGGTTCGGCAACTATCTTGCGTCCGGTGCTCTTCGAGCTGCGAGACGTCGGCCTCGACCGCGCCGGCCGGCCGGTGCTCGACGGCTTCAGCGCCGCGATTCCCGAGGGCGCGACCGCGATCGTCGGCCCCTCCGGGGCGGGCAAGTCGACGCTGCTGCGGCTGCTGAACCGGCTCGCCGACCCCGATCGCGGCGAGATCGCCTACCGCGGACGCCCCCTCGACGCCTACGAGCCGCTGGCGCTGCGGCGGCAGGTCTCGCTGGTGCCGCAGCTGCCGGCGCTGCTGGAGGGCACGGTCGAGTCGAACCTCCGCTACGCGGCCGAGCTGGCCGGCGAGCCGCTCGACCTCGGGGCGACGCTGGCCCGGGCGGGCCTCGACCCGAGCTTCGCCGGGCGCGACGTCGCCAAGCTCTCGGTCGGCGAGCAGCAGCGGGCGATGCTGGCGCGGGCGCTGGCCCAGCGCCCCGCCGTCCTCCTGCTCGACGAGCCGACCTCGGCCCTCGACCACGCCGCCCGCGACGCGGTCGAGGCGACGCTGGCGCAGCTGCGCCGCGAGTCCGACCTCTCGCTGGTCCTGGTCAGCCACGATCCCGAGCAGGCGCGCCGGCTCGGCGACCGCGTCCTGGAGATGCCCGCGTGAGCACTTCGATCCACGTCGAGCTCTGGCAGGTGGCCGCCTCGCTGGTCCTGGTCGCGCTGGCGGCGGCGATCTCCTTCTGGCAGCGCGCCGACCTCGAGCGCGACATCGTCGTCGCCACCGCCCGCTCGATCGTCCAGCTGACCCTGGTCGGCTACGCGATTAAGCTGATCTTCGACGCCGACACGATCTGGCTCGTGCTTCTGCTGCTGGCGGTGATGGTCCTGTTCGGGGCGCTCACCGCCCGCCACCGCGCCGCCCGCGTTCCGGGCGCCTTCGGGCCGCTGCTGATCGCGCTCGGCCTCGCCGGCGCCGCCACCCTTGGGCTCGTCGTCGCGCTCGGGATCTTCGATCCCACCCCGCGTTACCTGGTCCCGGTCGGGGGGATGGTGATCGGCAACGCGATGACCGCCAGCGCCGTCGCCCTCGACCGCCTCGGCGACGAGATGGCCGACGCCCGGGCGCGGATCGAGGCGACGCTGGCGCTCGGCGCCACCGCCCGCGAAGCGGCGACGCCGACCGTCCGCCGCGCCCTGCGCTCGGGGATGATCACCCTCGTCGACTCGACCAAGACCACCGGCCTGATCTTCTTCCCGGGGACGATGGTCGGGATGCTGCTCGCCGGCGCCAGCCCGACCGACGCCGTCCGCCTGCAGCTGATCCTCCTCTACACCCTGCTCGGCAGCGTCTCGATCTCCGCCCTCGTCGCCACCCTGCTCGCCTACCGCAACTTCTTCACGCCGTCGGTCCAGCTGCGCGAGCTCTAGCGCGGGCAGCACCAGCCTTCGACGCGGGGGAAGGAGGCCGCGCGCCTGCCCGGCGCGAAGGCGGTGGAGACGTTGCCCACCGCCTCTCCCTGGCCGCGGCCGAGCGGGAGGAAGAGCCACTGGTTCGCGGCCGGCCAGGCGACGAGGAGGCGGCGGCCGTCCGGCGACCAGACGACCTGGCCGAGGCTGCCGGGGACGGTGAGCAGGCGCCGCACCTCGCCACCCGGGGCGTAGAGGACGACCGAGCTGCGGGTACCCCGATCGCGCCAGTGGGTGAGGACGGCGGCGACGAGCGGCCGCCGGGGCGCGAGTGCCGCGTCGACCACGCTGGCGCCGGAGGGGACGGCCAGCCTCTCGACCGCGCCCAGCCTCGGGCCCGGCCGGATCTTCTGGGTCCGCACCAAGCGCAGCCCCAGCGCCCCCGGCGAGGCTTCGAGGATCGCCCGCCCGCCGGCGCCCCATTCCATCCAGGTGACCCGCCGCAGCGCCGGCGCCTCTGCCAGCTCGGCGCCGGTCTCGCTGTCGACGACGCGCAGGCGGCGGGAGCCGGTGACGTAGGCCAGCGCGTCCTCGCCTCCCGGCGACCAGGCGGGCGCGACGTACGCGGGGGAGGTGGCGGCGCGCGACCCGGCCAGCAGCCGATCTTCGGTTCCATCGCCTGCGATCACCCGCAGGCCGAAGCCGGCGCGGTAGGCGATCCGTTCGCCCGAGGGCGCCCAGCGCGGGGTGCCGATCTCCCTCGCCGCCGTGACCGACCAGCGCGGGGTGCCGTCGGGCTCGACCGCGCTCAGCGTGCGGCCGTCGACGGCGGCGACGAAGAGGCCGTGGGGCGACCAGGTCGCTTCTTCGTAGTCGCCGAGCAGGCGCCGCGAGCCGTCGGGCCGGACCACCCACGGCCCCGCCGCGCTCTGCACCAGCAGTCGGCCGCCGCCCGGGATCTCGGCCAGGGTCGGCTGCGGGCGCGGGGTGGCGTCGGTGAAGACGTCGTCGACCCAGTCGCGGACCGACGCTCCCGCCGGCGAGAGCAGCAGGGCGGCGATCAGGGTCGCCAGGCCGAGGCCGAGGGCGAGACGGGGGAGGGGCCGCCGCCGTGCGCGCTGCGGGGGCGCGGCAGAGCGTTCCTCGTGCGCGGCTTCGACGAGCCGCCGGCCGCGCTCCTCGGCGTCGGGCGGCTCGGGGATCGCGACGTCCCAGAGGGCGCGGTCGAGGCGGTCGCCGCTCATCGTCTTCCCTCCGCGACCGTCTCGGCCTCCGCCGCCGCGCGCAGCCGGTCCAGCCCGCGCCGCAGGCGCGAGTTAACCGTCCCCCGCGGCAGTCCCAGCATCGCGGCGATCTCGCCCGGCGTGTACTCGAGCAGGTGGCGGAGGACGACGACCGCCCGCTGCTCGGCCGGCAGCTCCTTCAGCGCCGCGATCATCTCGCCCCCGACCTCCTCCGGCGGTGGCAGCGGCTCGAAGACCGACTCGGCCTCCGAGATCCGCCGCCGCAGGCTCTCGCGCCGCGCCCAGTCGAGCGCCCGGTTGACGACGATCCGGTGCAGCCAGGGGGCGAAGGGGCGGCGGCGGTCGAAGCGGTCGAGGGCGTCGACCGCCGCCAGGAAGGCGTCCTGGGCGATGTCCTCGGCCGCCGCCGCGTCGTGCACGACGAGGTAGGCGGCGCGGTAGGCGCCCCGCCAGTGCAGCGAGTAGAGCGCGGCCATCGCCGCGCTCGAGCCTGCTTGGGCTTCGCGGACGAGCCGCCGCTCCTCCGCACCGCTCTCACTTCCCAAGCGCCACCCCCTTCGGACATCTCAATCTTCTCGCACCCACCGGCCCATCCGCACGATCGCCTTGCTCAGCCGGTCCCGCAGCCGCGCCCCGAGCGGCCCCTGCGGCAGCTCGACGACGAAGGCGGCGGCGCGGAAGTTGTGGTTCTGCCAGTTGGGAGCGGTCCCGGCGGGCCAGCGCATCGCCCGGAACGGCATCCGCGCCAGCTCGGCGAAGCGGCGGCCGCCGGCGACGCTCTGCCCCCAGGCGCGGACGAACGGCCTCGCGCCGATGTACTGGTGGAACCAGATCGTCGCCGCCGGCCGCACCGCCCGGATCACCTGGGCGGCGAGCCGGGTTTCCGGCTCCGAGAACGGGCGCGGCCCGGCGTACTGCGGGCTCCAGGCGGTTCCGATCGGCTTCCACCCGGAGGGGAAGTTGCGGTTGAGGTCGACGCCGCGGGCGTTGAGGCGGGAGCCGGCCAGCGCTCCGTCGGGGTTGAGGTTCGGCAGGAAGTAGATGTCGGCGCTCGGGTCGGGGCAGCCGCCGCTCAGCGACGAGACCGGCTGGACCTCGCTCGCGGCGCACTCGCCGCCGTGGATGCAGCCGAAGACCAGCAGCTCGCCGCTCCACTTCGGGTCGCCGGACTGGTGCAGCGCGATCGGCCGGCCGGCGAGGCTGTGCCCGATCACCTTGTTGCGGCCGAGCAGGTTGCCGGGCCCGCGGGGGGTGCGGGCGAAGGCCATCGAGCCCCGGCCGAGGCGCCGGACCGCGAAGGTCTCGGTGTCGATCGAGAGCAGCGGCCCGGTCCCCGGTTGGCCCTGGGCCGCAGAGTGGGCGCTGAGGAAGACCTTGTTCCCGCCCGTCCCCAGGCTGAGGTCGAGCAGGAACGGGTTCGGCCGGCGGGCGATCTGGGGGAGGAGGACCGTCACCACCTCGCCCGCCTCCGTGTCGAGCGCCTGCAGGTAGGGAACCCCGCCGCCGTTGCCGTCGTCGAAGAGCGTGTAGCTCCAGCGCCCCTCGCGGTCGGCGACCGCCGTCACCGGCATCCCTTCCAGCCGCCGCCGCTGGCGATTGGGGTCGAAGAGTGGCTCGGGGTCCAGCCGGCCGCCGGCGACGTCGTAGGCGCGCACTTCGTTGATCGCGGGGTTGCCGGGCTGCGGGTGGCGGTAGAGGTAGACAGTCGAGCCGTCGGGGGAGACGGCGGCGAACCGGAAGTCGCCGCGCAGCGCGAACCGCCGCACCGGGTGGGTGTCCCGCAGCGGTTCGTCGAGGTCGAAGCCCTGGATCTGCCGCGTGTCGACGATCGCGAAGCGGCTCTCCCAGCGGCGCGGCCGCGGATAGGCGTAGCGGTAGGCGGCGAGGACGAGGGTGTGGCCGTCGGCGGAGAGGCCGCCGCCGCTGCGGTCGTAGGCGACCGACGGGGTCATCCAGGTGCCGCGGAGGAACCACCAGCGGTCGATCTCGCCGCCTTCGCGGTCGACCCGGGCCAGCGTCGTCGTCCGCCCGCCGTGGGCGGGGTGGCGCGGCGCCATCGTCACGTACCGGTAGGGCGAGCGCTCGAGCGCGACGCCGCCGGCGGCGGGCATCGTCTCGAGCCCCTTCGCCTCGGCTCCCGCGCAGGCGAGCGCCGCGATCAGGATCGCCGGCAGCAGGCTGTTCGCGATCGTCCTCACACAGGTAGTACGGACGGGTGGGCGCCAGAGGTCCCGGGGCGGCGGCCCCACCTGCCAGACTCATCCGGTGTCCCGTCGCCAGCGTTTGACCCTGATCGCGACGATCCTCGGCTCGACCGTCGTCTTCCTCGACAGCACCGTCGTCAACGTCGCCCTGCCGGCGATCAGCGACGGCCTCGACGTCGGCCTCGCCGGGCAGCAGTGGGTGGTCGAGGCTTACACGCTGGCGCTGGTCGCGCTGCTGCTGGTCGGCGGCAGCCTCGGCGACCAGTTCGGGCGGCGGCGGATCTTCGTCATCGGCCTCGTCGGCTTCGGCATCACCTCGGTCCTCTGCGCGATCTCCCCGACCGACGAGTTCCTGATCGCCGCCCGTGCCCTGCAGGGGGTAACCGGGGCGCTGCTCGTTCCCGGCTCGTTGGCGATCGTCGCCTCGACCTTCGAGGGGGAGGCGCGCGGCCGCGCGGTCGGGATGTGGACGGCCTGGACCGGGATCGCGACCGTGATTGGCCCCGCCGGCGGCGGCGCCCTGATCGGCATCACCTCCTGGCGAGCGATCTTCTGGGTCAACATCCCGCTGATCGCCGCGACCGTGATGCTGACGCTCCACTCGGTGGAGGAGAGCCGCGACGAGGACGCCTTCCTCGGCATCGACTGGGCCGGGATCGCGCTCTCGGCGATCGGGCTCGGCGGCCCGACCTTCGCGCTGATCGAGCAGCCCGCACGCGGCTGGGAGGACCCGATCGTCTGGGGGACGATGGCCGCCGGCGTCCTCTGCTTCGGCCTCTTCATCCTCCGCGAGGCGACCGCCCGCCACCCGATGCTGCCGCTCGGCCTCTTCCGCATCCGCAACTTCTGGGTCACCAACCTGACCACGCTCGCGACCTACGCCGGCCTGATCGGCGGTCTCTTCTTCGTCGGCCTCTACCTGCAGCAGGTGGTCGGGTACTCGCCCCTGGAGGCCGGGCTGGCGACGACCCCGATCTCGATCCTGATGTTCTTCCTCTCGCCGCGGTTCGGCCGCATGGCCTCGGGGACGGGGCCGCGGCTGCCGATGACCGCCGGCCCGATCGTCGGCGGCGTCGGCCTCCTGATGCTGATGATGGTCGGGCCCGAGACGAACTACCTCGTCGACGTCCTCCCGGGCCTGCTCGTCTTCGGGGTCGGGCTCTCGGCGACCGTGGCGCCGCTGACCGCGACCGTCCTCGACTCGGTCGACGAGCACCGGGTCGGGATCGCCTCGGGGGTCAACAACGGCGTCTCGCGCGTGGCCGGCCTGCTGGCGATCGCCGTCCTCGGGGCGGTCATCTCGGCCAGCTTCGGCGCCAGGCTCGACGACCAGCTGGGGACGGCGCCGCTCTCGCCGGCCGCGACCGCGGCGGTCGGCGAAGCGAAGGAAAAGCCGCTGGCCGTCCCCGAAACCGACGGCATCTCCGCCGCCGAGGGCGAGCGGGTGATGAGCGCCGCCGAGGACGCCTCGACCTCCTCGTTCCGTCTCGGGATCGGGATCGCGGGCATCCTGATGATCCTCGGCGGCGTCGTCGCCGGCCTCGGCATCCAGAACCCGGAGCGGCGGCGGGTGGCAGTCCCGAGCCGGGGCTCCGCCCAGGCCGGCGAGTGCGGCCACGGCAGCGACGCCGACTGCGCCGAGCGCAAGCGGCCGGAGGAGGCGCCCGAGGCGGAGCCCGAGCCCGCGTAGAGCCGCCGCCGGTTCTGTAGGGGCGGCCTACTAGGCTGCGGCACCCATGGCGAAGCCGATCATCTTCTCGGGCATCCAGCCGACCGGGCGCAAGCACCTCGGCAACTACATCGGGGCGATCCGCCAGTACGTCGAGGGGCAGGACCGCGGCGATCCGGCGATCTTCTGCATCGTCGACCTGCACGCGATCTCGGTGCCCTACGACCCGGCCGGGCTGCGCGAGCGCGTCTACGACACCGCCGCGATCCTGCTCGCCGCCGGCCTCGACCCCGAACGCTGCATCCTCTTCCGCCAGTCCGACGTCCCCGCTCACACCGAACTGACCTGGCTGCTCTCCGCCGTCACCGCCCACGGCGACCTCAACCGCATGCACCAGTTCAAGGAAAAGGTGGGGAAGGACCGCGAGCTCGCCTCGGCGGCGCTCTTCTACTACCCGGTGCTGATGGCGGCCGACGTGCTCGCCTACCGGGCGACCGAGGTGCCGGTCGGCGACGACCAGCGCCAGCACGTCGAGCTGATGCGGGAGATCGCCCGCCGCTTCAACGCCCGCTTCGGCGACGCCCTGGTGGTGCCGGAGCTGCTGATCCCCGAGGTCGGGGCGCGGATCATGGACCTGCAGGAGCCGGAGCGGAAGATGTCGACGACCGGCGGCACCGAGGGGGGGACGGTGCTGGTCCTCGACGAGCCCGCGGCGATCCGCAAGAAGTTCGGCTCCGCGGTTACCGACTCCGGCCGGGAGATCGTCCGCTCGCCCGAGAAGCCCGGGATCACCAACCTGATCGACATCCTCGCCGTCGCCCGCGGTCTCGACCAGGCCCAGGTCGAGCGCGAGTTCGAGGGCTCGGGGTACGGCGATTTCAAGAAGGCGGTCGCCGAGGCCGTGGTCGAGCTGCTGGAGCCGGTCCAGGCGCGCTACGAGGAGCTACGCCCCGATCAGGCCGAGCTGGACCGCATCTTCGCGATCGGGGCCGAGAAGGCCGCCGCGATTGCCGCCCCGGTTCTCGCCGACGTGCGCGAGCGCATGGGCTACGGCTCCGCTTAGAGCGCAAATCGCGGGGAAGGCGGGGGCGCCCGTCCCGGCCCGCCTCTAGTCTGGTCCCGATGGCCGTCGCCGACCTCGACCTCGATCTCGACCTCGACGTCTTCGCCGGACCCTTCGACCTGCTGATGGCGGTCGTCCTGCGCGAGGAGATCAGCCTCCTCGACCTGCAACTGGGCGAGGTCGTTGTTGCCTACGTCGAGCACCTTGAGCGCGAGGGGGAGCTGGAGCTGGAGGTCGCGACCGAGTTCCTGGTCCTGATCGCGGCGCTGCTGGAGCTGAAGTCGCGGCTGATGCTGCCCAGCCCCGAAGAGGACCTGGACGAGCTGAAACCCGAGGAGGCGGTGGAGGAGCTGCTGGCGCGGATGCTCGAGTACCGGCGCTACCGCGACGGCTCCGCCGAGCTGGCCGAGCGCTTCGAGTCCCAGCGCGGGTACCTCTACCGCTCGGCGCCGCTGCCGCTGGAGCTGCGCCGGGTCGCGGTCGAGGCGGCGAGCGCCGTCTACGACCCCGACGCGCTCGGCGCCGCCCTCGGCGACCTGCTGACCGAGCCGCCCGACGTCGACATCAGCCACATCCGTCCGACCGTCTCGCTGGAACGGCGGCTGCGGGCGGTGCGCGACGCTCTCCTGCGGCGCAAGGACTTCGACTTCGACGAGGAGTTCGGCGGCGAGGACCGGCTGACCCAGGCGGTCACCGTCTTCGCGATGCTGGAGCTCTACCGCAAGGGTGAGGTGACCTGGGAGCAGGGCGAGTGCTTCGGCCCGATCCGGGTCAAGAAGATGGCTCCGACCGGGATCAATAAGCACGGATGAGCGACCTCTCCCGCACCGTCGAGGCGCTGCTCTTTCTCTCGCCGCAACCGGTCGCGGTCAAGGACCTGGCGGAGGCGACGCAGGCGAGCGAGGGCCAGGTCGAGGAGGCGATCGGCCTCCTCCGCGAGGACCTCGCCGAGGGCCGGCGCGGCGTTGTGCTGCGCGAGGTCTCCGGCGGCTTCAGCCTCGCCAGCGACCCCGCCAGCGAGGAGGCGGCGCGGCGGCTGCTCTCGAAGCCGCGGACGCCGCCGCTGACCCAGGCGCAGGCGGAGACGCTGGCGATCGTCGCCTACCTGCAGCCGGTGACGCGGCCCGAGGTCGCCCGGATCCGCGGCGTCACCTCCGAGTCGGCGGTGCAGAGCCTCGCCGAGCGCGGCCTGATCGAAGAGTCCGGCCGCTCCCGGTTCGGCGCCGCGATCTTCAAGACGAGCGAGCTCTTCGAGCGGCTCTTCGGCCTCAGCGGGCTCGACCAGCTGCCCGACCCCTCCAAGTTCGACCCGAGTCCCGAGGACGAGCGCGAGCTGCGCGAGCGCCTGCTGAAGGCGGGGGAACAAAGGGCGGAATGAGTCTGGGGGGACCCGGGGGTGGGGTTCGGCGGACAACAGCGGGGAGGGTCCGGCGAACCCCACCCCCGGGTCCTCGACTGTGAGGCTGGTGAAGTTCCTCGCCCACGCGGGCGTCGCTTCTAGGAGGAAGGCGGAGGCGATCATTGCGAAGGGTGTCGTCACGGTCGACGGGGAGGTGGTTACGGACCCGGCGCGGGACGTGGGGGAGGGGGACGACGTTCGCGTCAACGGGGCGCCGGTCGCGGCGGAGGCGCGGGAGGTCTGGGCGGTGAACAAGCCCGCCGGCGTGGTCTCGACCGCGCGCGAGCCGGGCAGCCGGCCGGCTGTGGTCGAGCTGGTCCGGACCAAGGCCCGCCTCTACCCCGTCGGCCGCCTCGACGCCGACACCACCGGCCTGCTGCTGCTAACCAACGACGGCGAGCTCGCCAACCAGCTGACCCATCCCCGCTACGAAGTGCCGAAGACCTACCGGGCGCGGCTCGGCGCCCCAGTCGCCGACGGCGACCTCGCGCGCCTGCGCAGCGGCGTCGAGCTGGAGGACGGCCCGACCGCCCCGGCGCAGGTCCGGCGCCTGGATCGGAGCGAGATCGAGATCACCATCCGCGAAGGCCGCAACCGCCAGGTGCGGCGGATGATCGAAGCGGTCGGGAACCGGGTCGCCTCTCTGCGCCGGGTCTCCTTCGGGCCGTTATCTCTCGGCGACCTACCCGAGGGCAAGGTGAGGCGGCTTTCGGATGGGGAGATAGCGAAGTTGCGCGAGGCTTCTCGATAGGGGCCGCCTCACCCTCCTACTTTGCTGGGTGGGAGGGTGAGGCGGCCCCTACCAACCGCGCCAGGGCTGCGGCAATCGTGGCTGCCACTGCTTGCGCTTCCCGTTCCGCTTCGCGATGAGTGACGCGAAGGGTGGTGTAGCCGGCCCTGGTCAGTTCGCGGTCGCGCCAGCGGTCGCGCTCGAAGGCGACGTGCGTTCCGTGGAAGGCGCGGCTGTCGGCCTCGACGACGAGGCGATGGTCTGGCCAGAGGAAGTCGACCTCGATGCGGCCGCTCGCGATCTGGACAGGCGCGTTGAGGAGCGGGGCGGGGAGGTCGCGGCGGAGAAGGAGGGGGAGGACCTTCGCCTCGAGGGGGCTCTTGAGGCGGCCCTGCTTGGCGACGGGCGCGGCGCGTCGCCAGTCTTCGACGAGCGAGCGGAGGGCCGGCATCCCGCGGCGGCCGGGGTCCATCGAGGCCTCGATCGCCGGGACGTCGAGCAGGCGGCGCTGGGCCGCGCGCTCGAAGCAACTGCGCAGCGTCCGGTTGCCGACGGTCCCGGCAAGGTCGACGAGCGTCCGCGCCGGGCTCGTGCAGGGGATCCCGTCAACCGACCCGCGCTCGTCGGGCCGCGGCGGCCGCACGCGGTGAAAGCGGATCCCGTCGATTGCTCTTCCTCGCGCAGGCGGAGCGATGACGTCGATCACCACCGGGCCTTTGTCCAAGAGTCCGAGCAGTGCGCCAGCGCTGCGATGAGAAATCACGGCGCTGCTCCCACAGGCCAGGGTCGCCGCCAGTAGTTGTCCGCGGGTACTGATCCGAGGGCGCCCCAATGAATAGACGCCATGGAACACCCGTTTCAACTGCCCGATCTCGATCGCATGAGAGATGGCGTTATCGCTCATTCCCAAGCCACGAAGCTGACTGCGCGCCACCACCCCATGCTGCTCCTCAGCCAGATCGACCACTGGTCGGGTTCGATCGGTGCGACTTTTGATGCCCATAGCCACCATAAGTCGCACCGCGGGAGGTTTCGCCCCCCGCCCCTCTGGAAAGATGCGGTCTGTGAGCGAGAACGGCGACATGCAGCGGGGGCGCGACGAGGGTCCGCAGGAGCGCCTCTTCGCGGTCCGGGGCGCGGTGCAGGCCACGGCGAACGAGCCGGAGGCGATCCTTGGGGCGACCGGGGAGCTGATGCGGGAGCTGATCGAGCGCAACCGGCTGGAGCCGGAGGCGATGGTCAGTTGCCTGTTCACGACGACCGCGGACCTCGACGCCGAGTTCCCGGCGGTGGCCGCGCGGGACCTGGGGCTGACAGCGGTGCCGCTGATGTGCTGCCGCGAGATCCCGGTGCCGGGGTCGATGCCGCGGGTGATCCGGGTGATGCTGCACTTCTACGCCCCCGCCGGACACGAGCCCGCCCACGTGTACGTGGGGGAGGCGCAGAAGCTGCGCACCGACCTCGAGGCCGCCCAGTAGGGCCGCATCGCTCGTCGTCCGTCACAATCGGCGCGATGACGATCACCTTCGCCGAGAAGCTCGCCCGCATGCCCGGCTACCAGGCCGGGGTCCCGACCGGCCAGGCGCCGGAGGCGATCGCCTCCGGGAACATCGCCCAGCTCGCCTCCAACGAGTCGCCGACGCCGCCGCACCCGAAGGTGGTCGAGGCGATCGCCGCCGCGGCCGGGACGATGAACCGCTACCCGGACCCCGACGCCACCCTGCTGCGCCGCCGCCTCGCCGAGCGCTACGAGACCGAGCCCGCCCGCGTTGCCGTCGGCAACGGCTCCTGCGAGATCCTCCTCGCCGCCGCCGAGGCGCTCTGCGAGCCCGGGGCCGAGATCCTCTACGCCTGGCCCTCCTTCTCGATGTACCCGTACCTGCCGGCGCTGACCGGCGCGCGGGAGGTTCGCGTCCCGCTGGCCGAGGGCGATGTCCACGACCTCGACGCGATGGCGGCGGAGACGACCGCGGCGACGCAGCTGCTGATCGTCTGCAACCCGAACAACCCGACCGGGACGCACGTCCCGGCCGCGGAGATCGCCGAGTTCCTCGAGCGGATCCCCCAGCGCGTGACCGTGATCCTCGACGAGGCCTACGTCGAGTTCCAGGCCCACGACGACCCCGACGCGACGCTCGACCTGCTCGCCGACTTTCCGAACCTGGTCGTCCTGCGCACCTTCAGCAAGTGCTACGGGCTCGCCGGGCTGCGGGTCGGCTACGCGATCGGCTCGCCGAAGTTCCGCGCCGCGGTCGACGCCGTGCGCCAGCCCTTCAGCGTCAACGCCCTCGCCCAGGCGGCCGGGGCGGAGGCGATCCTGCACCAGGACGACGTCCTGAGCCGGGTCGAGAGCACCGTCGCCGCCCGCCTCGCCGTCGAGGAGGGGTTGCGGGCGCTCGGCCTCGCCACCGCCGACACCCACGCCAACTTCTCCTGGGTCGACCTCGGCGACGCCGACGAAGCCGAGGTGATCGCCGGCCTCGCCGATCGCGAGATCGCGGTGCGGCCCGGCAAGGCCCTCGGCGGCCCCGGCCACATCCGCGTCAGCTACGGCACCACCGCCGAGAACGAGCGCTTCCTGCGTGGCCTATCGGAATTGCTTGACTAAAACAGCTGCCGTGATACAACCTCCCGGTGAGGTTCGAACAGGCCACATCCGCGAGCGGCATCGCTGCGTACGACGCTGCCGGTTCGCGCGGTTACCTCACCTATTGGCGATTTAGCTAGGCGTTCGGTCCGGCGGTCAACCGCCGTGCGAAGAGGGATCTTCCGGCCGGGCGCCGTCCCACCTGCGGTTGCCCGTGCGCGCCGTCCAACCCGGCGACCGGCGACCAGAAAGTACGATTTCCCTGGTTTGGAGAAAGGCGAAGGCAAAATGTTCATCGGCATGGAGGGTGCGAAACGAGACGGCGTCCGGGATCAGCGCATCGCGAAAATCGTCGAGCTCGTGCCGCCGGAAAAGCTGCTGGCGGAGCTGCCCCTCGGCGAGGAGCGGGCAAAAGCGGTAGTCCGCGGTCGCGAGGAAGTGCGCGAAGTCCTGCAGGGGAAAGACCCGCGCTTGATGGTCGTCGTCGGGCCCTGCAGCGTCCACGACCCGAAGGCGGCGATGGAGTACGCGACGAAGCTGAGCGCGACGGCGCGGCACCTGCGCGAGGAGCTGCTGGTGGTGATGCGCGTCTACTTCGAGAAGCCGAGGACGACGACGGGCTGGAAGGGGCTGATCAACGACCCGCACCTGGACGAAAGCGGCGACGTCAACGCCGGGCTGCGGATCGCCCGCAAGCTGCTGCTGGAGGTGCTCGACGCCGGGCTGCCGATCGGCTGCGAGTTCCTCGACCCGATCACGCCCCAGTACATCGCCGACTGCGTCGCCTGGGGGGCGATCGGGGCCCGTACCTCGGAGAGCCAGACCCATCGCCAGCTCTCCTCCGGCCTCTCGATGCCGATCGGGTTCAAGAACCGGACCGACGGCAACATCCAGATCGCCGTCGATGCCGTCCGGGCGGCGGCGGCCTCGCACGCCTTCGCCGGCATCGACGACGCCGGCATGCCCGCGATCCTGCACACGACCGGCAACCCCGACTGCCACGTCATCCTCCGCGGCGGCCACGGCGAGCCGAACTACCACCCGCCCGAGGTCGAAGACGCCCTCGTCACCCTCGGCGTCGCCGGTCTGCCGGAGCGCCTCGTGATCGACGCCTCCCATGACAACAGCGGCAAGGACCCCGAACAGCAGTTCTTCGCCGCCGGCGACATCGCCGACCAGGTCGCCGACGGCAACAAGGCGATCGTCGGCGTGATGCTCGAGTCGTTCCTGGTCGAGGGGCGCCAGAACCTGGTGCCGGGCGGCGAGCTGACCTACGGGCAGTCGATCACCGACGCCTGCATCGACTGGGAGGACACCGTCTCGGCCCTGGAGCGGTTCGCCTCGGCAGTGGAGGCCCGCCGCGGTTCATGAGGAGCACCGTCCCCAGATGAAGATCGCTGTCCTCGGGGTGGGCCTGATCGGGGGTTCGATCGGGCTTGCCGCGCGCCGGCGGCTCGACGCCGAGGTGATCGGCTGCGGGCGCAACCCCGAGCGGTTGCGGCGAGCGGTCGAGCTGGGGGCGATCGACCGCGCCGCCGGCTCGCTCGCCGAGGCCTGCGCCGAGGCCGACATCGTCTTCTGCGCCGGGCCGGTGGCGGCGCTGCCCGAGCAGGCGCGCGAGGCGCTCGCCGCCAGCGGGCCCGAGACGGTCGTCACCGACGTCGGCTCGACCAAGGGGGAGCTCGTCGCCGCCCTCGGCGACGACAAGCGCTTCATCGGCGGCCACCCGCTCGCGGGGGCCGAGACCGCCGGGGTCGAGAACGCCCGCGCCGACCTCTTCGAGGGGGCGCGCTGGTACCTGACCCCGACAGAGCGCTCCAGCGGCCTCCTCTACGACCGCCTGCAGCGGGCCGTCGGGGCGCTGGGGGCGCGCCCGCAGGCGATCGACCCGCAGGGCCACGATCGCCTGATGGCGACGGTCAGCCACCTACCGCACGTCCTCGCCAACGTCCTCGCCGCCGAGGCGGCCCAGTCGCTCACCCAGGACTCCGAGCGGCTACCGGACGTCGGCCCCAGCTTTCGGGACGCGACCCGCGTCGCCGGCTCCAACCCGGCGATCTGGGCCGACATCTTCGCCAGCAACCGCGAGGCGGTCGCCGAATCGGTCGACTCGGTCGCGGCCCGTTTGCGCGAGGCCGCCGAGCTGATCCGTGGCGGCGACCACGAGGCGCTCGCCGCATGGCACGGCGCCGCCGGCGAAGCCCGCCGCCGCATCCTCGAATCGGAGTCCGATGCCGGGCCGCTGCGGGAGCTGCGGATCGTCGTCGCCAACAAGCCCGGCACGATCGCCGAGCTGGCCCTGGCCTTGGGCGAGGCCGGGGTCAACATCGAGGACATGGCGCTGCACCCGGCGCCGGACATGACCTCGGGCGCGGTCTCCCTCTGGGTGGCCGGAGAAGAGCAGGCGCAGAAGGCCGAGGCCCGCGTCCGCGAGCTGGGCCACACCGTCACCGTCGTCGACGGCGACGAGTCGTAGATAGGGTCGCGCCATGAGCAGCGCCCGCTTCGAGCCCTCCGGACCCCTGCGAGGTTGGCTGCGCCCGCCCTCGGACAAGTCGATCTCCCACCGCGCGGCCCTGATCGCGGCGATGGCGGAGGGGGAGAGCGAGATCACGGCCTTTCTCGACGCGGCCGACACGCGCTCGACCCTGGCGGCGGTGGCGTCGCTTGGCGCCGAGGTGTCGACCGTGCCGCAGGCATCGTGGATGAACGTGGCTCCGGAGCTGGAGGGCCTTCCCCCTGACCTGAGAGTGGCGCCGAGCCTCGGGGTGCGGATCCGGGGCGTCGGACTGCGACGCGCTCGTACGGCGAGGATCGACGTCGGCAACGCCGGCACCCTCCTGCGGTTGTTGCCCGGCTGGCTGGCGGGGCAGGAGGGCGGGCGCTGGCTCCTCGACGGGGACGACTCGATCCGGCGCCGTCCCGTCGACCGGATCGCCATGCCGCTGCGGGAGATGGGGGCGCGGCTCAATTGCCGCAACGATCGCTTGCCGCCCTTGGAGATCGAGGGCGCGCCACTGCGCGGCATCACCTACGAGATGCCGATCGCCAGCGCCCAGGTCAAGTCATGCCTGCTCTTCGCCGGCCTCCTCGCCGAGGGCGAGACGCGCGTGCTCGAGCCGCTGCCGAGCCGCGACCACACGGAGCGGATGCTGGCCGCGGCAGGCGCCTCGGTCGAGCGCGACGGCAACACCGTGGTGGTGCAGCCGGCGGAGCGGCTCGAGTCGGGCCCGGTCCTCGTTCCCGCCGACATCTCTTCGGCTGCATTCTTCGTCGTCGCCGCCTTGCTCGTCGCGGGCAGCGACGTGGCCCTCGAAGGGATCGGCGTCAACCCCACCCGCACCGGCCTGCTGACGATCCTCGCGCGCATGGGCGCCGAGATCGAGAGGGAGGGGGAGCCCGTCGAGGGCAGTGGACCGATCGCGCGCCTGCGGATTCGCTCGGCGCCACTGCGGGGCACCGAGGTCGGTGGCTCCGAGATCCCGCTGGCGATCGACGAGCTACCCCTCGTCGCTCTGGCTGCCTGTTTCGCCGAGGGCACGACGACGATCCGTGACGCTGCCGAGCTGCGCCGCAAGGAGTCCGACCGGATCGAGACGGTGACCGCGGCGCTGCGGGCGCTCGGCGGCAAGGTCGAGCCGACCGCGGACGGGATGGTCATCGAGGGCACGGGCGGCCTGCGGGGGGGCACGATCGACTCTCACGGCGACCACCGGATCGCGATGCTCGGCGCCGTCGCCGGCCTCGCTTCCCGGGAGGGCGTCGAGGTCCACGGCATGGACGCCGCCGCGATCAGCTACCCCGACTTCGAAGCCGACCTCGCCTCGCTTTCGCGCCGCTAATTACGGTACGGGGCAAGTTCTCAATAGAGTTTCACGCAGTGTCGGTACTGGGGCGGAAAGAGATTAAGCGTCGCCTGAAGCAGGGAGATCGCGGTTGCGAGGAAATCTTCCGCGGAGAAACGTGGGATAAGGACTGTCTCCGTAGCGCCGCGTATGACCTGCGGATAGCGAAGACCTACTTGATCACTCCCGGAGGGACCCGGTACTGGCCCAAGGGGGGTCCCGGCCACTGCAAGATGACCGCCCCTTTTGAACTCAAGCCGGGTGAGGTGGCCTTCGTCTCCACGGTGGAGAAACTGGTGATGCCGGCGGATTTGGTCGGCAACATCGCGCCCCGTTTCCGGCGAGCTCTCGAGGGGATTCTCGTCATGGGGGGGATGCTCGTCGACCCCGGTTACACCGGCCGGCTCCACTTCCAGCTCGCCAACGTGGGGAACAAACCATTCACGATCACCCCCGGGAGGACCAGCGTCGCTGCGATTCAGTTCCTTCCTGTCTTCGAGGCGTCCAGCGATCTCGACAGGGTGCCCAGCTCCAAGCACCTGTTGAAGCAGCTGTTCCGGGAGGAGGTCAAGACGGAGCCCTTGGAGCAGCTCGCCTACTTCAGCGGCGTAAAAGACCTAAAAGACGAGGTCAAGAAACTCAATAAGAGGATTGACGACCAGGAGATCGCGCTTTCCTCGATGCACCGCTCGACGGAGCAGTTGGTTGTCTTTGGCGTCTTCCTGGTGGTGATAACCCTGTTCGGGATCGCGATTGCCGCCCTGATTAACTCTTTGTCCGACGGCTCGGTCGAGGAGGCCAAGGACACGGCCGCCGCGGATCTGACCCTGACCAGCGTTGGTCTCGCGATCTTGTTCCTGACGTTGGTGGGGGTCGTTTGCTGGCTGATGATGCAGCCGGTGATTGAGATCATCGGCAAGCGTCGGAAGCAACCGCAAAAGAATTCAATGAGGGAAACCGGCGAGGATGCTTTGGGCTAGCTGGCGTGGGTTGCTTTCCGTTTGGAGTTGAATCGTCCCCGCGGGCATCGCTGCCCCCCTGTGAAGTGCGATCGTCTTGGTCACGATCGCCAGGGGCAACCGGCATGAGGCCTCAGCCCGCTCGATGACCGTCGATTCGGCTGCGTTCAGCTGGACAATCGACCACGGCGCGCCGGCGGCTAGGGCGATCTCGACCAACCGCTCGATCTCCCCACCGTGGAACTCGGGAGGCCCCTCTTCTGGGACGTGGGTGAAAGTGCTCTCGAGGACGATGAACCAGCCGGCCCGCAGCAGGGCTTCGGTCTGCAGGGAGATCAGTTCATAGGCAAGCGGGATCTCGTTCCAGCGATCACCAGGAGGGCGAACGAGAGTGTGTTCGAGGGTCTGGTCAACACCCAGTAGCGCCGCCGGGGATCCCTTCAGATCTAAGATCGAGCGAGCGACGCTCGTCTTCCCGGTGTGCGAGGCTCCCGTCAGAATCAGCAGGCCCCGTGAAGCGCGGGCCGCTGCTCTATCTCCCGATTCCCGAGTCAAAGCGCGTCCAACTTACCGATAGGACAGGAGCCCGTGCGCACGAAGCTGGATCTGCGAAAGCTGCTCTCAGACTTGGTAAAAGCCGATCTTGAGTTCATCGTGATCGGTTCCAGTGCGCTCGCTATCCAGGGGTGGGAGGTACTCCCCGGCGACCTCGACATCCTGACCAGAGAGGATCAGGTGGATCGTGTTCGGGACGCGCTCGGGGTTGCCGACGACGAGGCGGACTGGGTCGTGGACGGTGCCGCGCGGCGCCTAGAGTGCCTGACCCCGGCTGGGCCGGTCGACATCTACGTCGAGGTCTCAAACTCACTCACCTTCGATGAGGTCGATCGAGAGGCGACTACGGTGATGATCGGCGAGGAGCTGATTGTCAGGGCGGGGAGCCTCGGACACGTTCGGGACATGCGAGCCGCGGTCGGCCGCAAGGGACTCCCCGTGGGCGCGATCCCACCGGGCGAGCACGGCGAGCGCCCGCAAGTCATCGCGATCGATGGTCCGGCCGGCGCTGGCAAGTCGACGGTGACGCGGGCCGTGGCGAGTCGGATCGGGTTCACCTACCTCGATACCGGCGCTATGTATCGCAGCACCGCCCTGGCCGTGCTGCAGCGTCGCGCCGACACCGACGACCCGCAGCTGATCGCTGAGATTGCCCGGAGCATTGACATTCAATTCCGCGAACAAAAAGTCTTTCTGGACGGAAGCGACGTGACCGCACTGATTCGCTCGGCTCCGGTTACGGAGGCGACCGCCCACATTGCCGCCTACCCGGAGGTACGGACAGTGATGGTCGACCGACAGCGTCATCTGTTTGCCAAGGGGGGGTACGTGGCTGAGGGTCGGGATACCGGAACCGTCGTTGCCCCCGACGCTCCGTTGAAGATCTACCTCACGGCTTCGGCCGAGGAGAGGGCTCGGCGCCGCTCACTGGAGACGGGGGGGCCTGTCGACGAGGTCCTGGAGGCGATTGAGAGGAGAGATCGGCTCGACTCCGAGCGAAAGATCAGCGCCCTCAAGACCGCTGAGGACGCCGTCGTCATCGATACGACGGGAAGGTCGATAGACGATGTCGTCGACGAGATCGTCGACCTCGCCCGTGATCGCGGCATCGCCTGAGGCATGAGCCTGCCCACCGTCGCCGTCGTCGGCTTCCCCAACGTCGGCAAGAGCACCCTCGTCAACCGGCTCGTCGGCGGCCGCGAGGCGGTCACCTCGCCCGAGCCCGGGGTCACCCGCGACCGCAAGCGCCTGGCGACCGAGTGGAACGGCATCGCCTTCGAGCTGATCGACACCGGCGGCATCGACCTCGGCGACGAGGCCGAGCTGGCGCGCGACGTGCAGGCTCAGGCGCGCGTCGCGATCGCCGAAGCCGACGCGATCCTGCTCGTCGTCGACGGCCGCGCCGGGCTCCGCGCCGGCGACGCCGAGCTGGCGAAGACGCTGCGCGGGGGTGAGGTCCCGGTCCTCGTCGTCGTCAACAAGGCCGACCGCGCCGACGACTACGGCGTCGCCGCCGAGTTCCACGCCCTCGGCCTCGGCGATCCGCTCCCTGTCTCCGCCACCCACGGGCTCGGTACCGGCGACCTCCTCGACGCGGTCGTCGCCGCCCTCGGCGACCGCCAGCCGCAGGGCGATGAGGACGAGGCGGTGCGGGTCGCCGTCGTCGGCCGGCCGAACGTCGGCAAGTCCTCGCTCGTCAACGCCTTTCTCGGCTCCGACCGGGTGATCGTCTCCGACATCGCCGGCACCACCCGCGACGCGATCGACACCCGCCTGGAGGTCGACGGCCGCCCGGTCGTCCTGGTCGACACGGCTGGCCTCCGGCGCCGCTCCAAGGTCGCGGGCACGGTCGACTACTACGCGCAGCTGCGCTCCGAACGGGCGGTCGAGCGGGCCGACGTCGCGATCGTCGTCTGCGACGCTTCCGAGGGCGTCACCGCCGAGGACCTGCGGGTCGCCGAGATGGCGATGAAGGCCGGCTGCGCCAGCCTCCTGGCGCTGAACAAGTGGGACGTCGGCGAGACCGACATCGACGACGCGCGGGCGCGGGTCGAGCGCAAGCTGCGGCTGCGGCCGGCCGTGATCACCGTCTCCGCCAAGCGCGGCCGCAACGTCGGCGCGCTGCTGCCGCGGGCGCTGCGACTGGCGGACCGCGCCGCCGAGCGGATCCCGACCCCGGAGCTGAACCGCTTCGTCGCCGACGTCGTCGCCCAGAACCCGCCGCCGAACCGCCGCGGCAAGCGCCTGCGCCTCTACTACGCGGCCCAGATCGGCGAGCGGCCGCCGCGGGTCGCGATCCAGGTCAACGACCGCAGGCTGATCACCCGCGACTGGGCCTACTTCCTGGAGAACCGGATGCGGGAGGCCTATGAGCTCGAGGGGGTCCCCCTCGTGATCGACTTCGTCCCCGCCTCGGGTCGCCGCCGCTACTCCTGAGCGACCGAATCGGCGGCGGCGCAGCCACTCGACCTTCCTCTACTCTTCCGGCATGCCAACTAAGCCGCTCGCCGAGGGCGAGTACCTCTTCACGTCGGAGTCAGTCACCGAGGGCCATCCGGACAAGGTCGCCGACCAGATCTCCGACGGCGTCCTCGACGCGATCATGAGCGAGGACCCGGGCGGCCGGGTCGCCTGCGAGACGCTCGTCAACACCGGCATGGCGGTCGTCTCCGGCGAGATCTCCACCAGCGTCCACCTCAACATCCCGGAGATCGTCCGCGACACGGTGCGCGAGATCGGCTACCAGGGCGGCGGCTACGGCTACGACTGCGACCACATCTCGGTGATCGTCTCGATCGACGAGCAGTCGCCCGACATCGCCCAGGGCGTCGATCAGGCCTACGAGACCCGGGTCGACCCCTCCGATGACGACGAGCTCGACGTCGCCGGGGCCGGCGACCAGGGAATGATGTTCGGCTACGCCAGCGACGAGACCGAGGCGCTGATGCCGATGCCGGTCCACCTCGCCCACCGGCTCGCCGAACGGCTCGCCGCCGTCCGCAAGGACGGCAGCCTCGGGTACCTCGGCCCCGACGGCAAGACCCAGGTCACCGTCCGCTACGCCGACGGCCGTCCCGTCGCCGTCGAAAAGCTGCTGATCTCCACCCAGCACGAGGAGGGGGTCGACTCCCAGGGCCAGATCAAGCCTGAGCTGTGGGAGAGCGTCGTCCTCCCGGTCCTGCAGGCGGAGGTGCCCGGTCGCTTCGACGAGAACGAGCTGCTCGGCGAGTTCCTCGTCAACCCGACCGGCAAGTTCGTGATTGGCGGCCCGGTCGGCGACGCCGGCCTCACCGGCCGCAAGATCATCGTCGACACCTACGGGGGCATGGCCCGTCACGGCGGCGGCGCCTTCTCCGGCAAGGACCCCTCCAAGGTCGACCGCTCGGCCGCCTACGCCGCCCGCTACGTGGCGAAGAACGTCGTCGCCGCCGGCCTCGCCCAGCGCTGCGAGGTCCAGGTCGCCTACGCGATCGGCGTCGCCCACCCGGTCTCCCTGATGGTCGAGACCTTCGGCACCGGCAAGCTTTCCGATGCCCGGATCTCCCGCCTGGTCGAAGACGAGTTCGACATGCGGCCAGGCGCCTTCCGCCGCTACCTCGACCTCCACCGCCCGATCTTCCAGAAGACCGCCGCCTACGGCCACTTCGGCCGCAGCGACGACGACTTCAGCTGGGAGCGCACCGACCGCGCCGACGCGCTGCGCGAGGCCGCGGGCGCGGAAACCGCCGCGGCGTAGCCGGTAGTTCCGGCGTCAGTCGGAAAACGAGCGAACAACTGGCGGGGTAAGGGGGCGAGACTCGAGCCCCTCCGAACTTCTCCTCGCTATGACGAGGACAACTTCGGAGAGGCGGAGCGCAGCGGCCTGGCAGCTGGTACGCGACCAGCACGGAGCGGTGACCCGGACCCAACTCCTGGACCTCGGATTCACCAAGAGCGGCATCGAACATCGATTGCGGATCGGGAGACTGCATGCGGTGGGGCGCGGCATCTACGCCGTGGGACGCCGACAGCTCTCCCGTGAGGGGCGCTGGATGGCGGCTGTGCTGGCCTGCGGACCTGGTGCGGCTTTGAGCCACCGCAGCGCCGCAGCCCTGTGGGGGTTCGGCAGGGAGCACCCCCGGTACATCGACGTGAGCGTGATCCGCGCCTCCGAAGCGCGACTGCGCGGTGTCCGCTGCCACCGTCGCCCCACCCTGCCCGTGTCCGACATCACGGTCCGCCTCGGGATTCCGCTCACGGTCCCGGTGCGGACCTTCCTCGACTTCACCACCGTCGCAGGTCCCAAGACCGTCGAGCGGGCGATCAACGAGGCCGACAAGCTCGACGTGATCGACGCGGATGCACTTCGCCGTGCGCTGGACGACCACCCTGGCGAGCCCGGCGTTCGCCC
>DASTZP010000035.1:0-65411 GCA_035764245.1 Solirubrobacterales bacterium | reverse complement strand
TCATCCCCGCCGAGACCGCAAAAAGCATCCCTCAAGGGGCTTTTTTGCGGTCTCGCGAGCTTGCCGTCCTGAGAGAGCGTGTTGATAGAGGGTCCGGGCACCCTCCGCGGGAATGTGCGCGAAGCGGCGATATGCAATCTGGTTCCTGCCCGCCATAGGCGGGCAGCATCATCGGGAGCAAGCCCCGAAGGGGGCGCGACTAATTCACGCGGAGGGTGCCCGGACCCTCCTACCCATCCCCGCTTGGCCCTTCCCCTCAGGCAGCTGATTCCGACCAGGCCCCGTAGAGCCGCGCGTATGCGCCACCTGCGGCGATCAGCTCGTCGTGGGTGCCCTGCTCGGCGATTCGACCACCTTCGAGGACGACGATCTTGCCGGCGCGGCGGATGGTCGAGAGGCGGTGGGCGATGACGATTGCGGTGCGGCCGTGGAGGAGGCGCTCGAGGCCGCGCTCGATCGTCTTCTCGGTGCGGACGTCGACGTTGGAGGTCGCCTCGTCGAGGATGAGGATGCGTGGCTCCGCGAGGAGGGCGCGGGCGAAGGCGACGAGCTGGCGCTGGCCGGCCGAGAGCTGGATGCCGCGCTCGCCGACCTGGGTGTCGAGGCCTTCCGGCAGGGCGGCGACGAACTCGGTCGCGCCGACGGCGGCGATCGCCGCCTCGACCTCCTCGTCGCTCGCCTCAGGGCGGCCGAAGGCGACGTTCTCGCGGACGCTGCCGGAGAATAGGAAGCCCTCCTGCGGGACGATCCCCAGCTGCCGCCGCAGCGCCCGCTGCTGGAGGCCGCGGAGGTCGTGCCCGTCGACGCGGACCGTCCCCTTCTGCGGGTCGTAGAAGCGGGCGACGAGCTTGGCGAAGGTCGACTTGCCGGCACCGGTGGCGCCGACGAGGGCCAGCGTCTGCCCCGGCGGCACGTGGAGGTCGACGCCGCGCAGCGCCCACGTGTCCTCCCCGGACTCGCCCTCCTCGCCGTAGGAGAACCAGACGCCCTCGAGCTCGATCTCGCCCCGCAGTGGCCCGGGATCGATCGCGTCGGGCGCGTCGACCATGTCCGGCTCGGTCTCCAGTAGGTCGAAGATCTTGTCCAGCGCCGCCATCCCCTGCTGGTAGGTCGTGTAGAGCTGGGAGAGCTGCTGGATCGGTTCGAAGAAGGTGTTGAGGTAGCCGACGAAGGCGACGATGACGCCGATCTGGATCGCCCCGTCGATCGCCTGGCTGCCGCCGTAGAGGAGGATCGCCGCGGTGCCGACGGCGGAGAGCAGTTCGACCGCCGGGAAGTAGGAGGCGTTGAGGTAGACGGTCTTCATGTTCACCGCCCGGTTGGCCTCGTTCAGCGCGGTCATCTCGTCGAGATGGCGCGGCTCCTGGCCGAAGCTGCGCACCACCCGCACGCCGCTGAGCGACTCCTGCAGATAGGCGGTGATCGCCGCGATCCGCTCCCGGGTCGCCTTGTAGGCGCCGGCGGAGACGACGCGGAAGACGAGGCTCGCCACCATCAGCAGCGGGAAGGTGAGGAAGGTGACCAGCGCCAGCTTGACGTTGAGCAGGAGCAGGATTACGACCACTCCGATCAGCGTCAGGGTGCTGGAGAACATCGTCACCACGCCGGTGGTGACGAGCTGGTTCAGCGCCTCGATGTCGTTGGTCATCCGCGAGATCAGCACCCCGGGGCTGCGCCGGGTGAAGAAGCCGATCGGCATCGACTGGATGTGGGTGAAGACCCGCTCGCGCAGATCCTGCAGCACCCGCGTCCCGACCCAGCCGACCATGTAGGTCTGCAGGTAGGTGGCCGCCGCGTAAATCACCGCGACGGCGACGAAGGCGGCGACGATCCAGTCGAGCGCCGAGATGTCGCCAGTTTCGATCCCGGAGTCGATCGCCTTCCCGGCCAGATAGGGAGGGGCGAGGCCGGCGCCGGTCGCTGCCAGGAGCCCGAGGAACATCAGGGCAACGCGGCCGCGGTAGGGCCGCAGCTGCGCGATCAGCCAGCGCACCTTGCGGCCGCGCTGGTCCTCGCCACGCAGCAGCCGCCAGAGGTCGGCGAAGAGGCGGCCGATGTTGCCCATGTTGGGCCCGCTGCCATTCACAGCCGCGCCACCTCCTCGCGCTCCTCCAGGTCGCGCTGGAGGAAGACCGAGTCGGCGAGCCCGTGCTCGGCGATCTCGCGGTAGAAGCCGCAGCCCTCCATCAGCTCCTCGTGGCTGCCGCGGTCGACGATGCGGCCGCCGTCGAGGACGACGATCTCGTCGGCGAGGGAGACGGTGGAGAGGCGGTGGGCGATGATGAAGGTCGTGCGGCCGGTCATCGCCTCGCGCAGGCCGGCTTTGATCGCCGCCTCGGTGGTCGCGTCGACCGAGGAGGTGGCGTCGTCGAGGATGAGGATGCGGGGGTCGGCGAGCAGGGCGCGGGCGATCGCGACCCGCTGGCGCTGGCCGCCGGAGAGGGTGAGCCCGCGCTCGCCGACGCGGGTCTCGTAGCCGTCGGGCAGGGCACGGATGAACTCGTCGGCCTGGGCCCGCCGCGCCGCCTCTTCGATCTCCTCGATGCTCGCCCCGGCCTGCGCGTAGGCGATGTTCTCGGCGACGGTGGCGGTGAAGAGGAAGCTGTCGTCGGCGACGAAGGCGATCTCCGAGCGCAGCGAGGTGACGTCGACCTCGCGCACGTCGGCGCCGTCGACCAGGACCTCGCCCTCGTCCGGGTCGTACAGGCGCGCGATCAGCGCCACCAGGCTCGTCTTCCCGGAGCCCGACGGCCCGACCAGCGCCACCGTCTTCCCAGCCTCCACCTCGAGGTCGACGCCCTCCAGCGCCGGCACCTCCTCGGCGCCCTCGTAGTGCAGGGTCACGCCCCGCAGCTCCACCGCGCCGCCGCCGGCCGGCAGCGCCGGCGCCTCGGGCGGGCTCTGGATCCGCGGTTCGCGGTCGAGGATCTCGAAGAGGCGGTTGCCGGAGGCGATCGCCCGCTGGGCCATCCCCATCGTCATTCCCAGCATCCGCATCGGCCCGGCCAGCATCACCATGTAGAAGTAGAAGGCGGTGAAGTCGCCGGGGCTGAGGTTGCCGGCGATCACCTGGCGGCCGCCGATCAGCAGCACCAGGGCGATCCCAAACTGCGGCAGCAGCCCGAGCAGGGGGGAGAAGAACGCCTGCAACTTGGTCGAGTAGATGCTCTGATCGAAGACCCGCGTCACCGCCCCCCGAAAGCGGCTCAGCTGGTGCTCCTCCCGCGCGAAGGCCTTGACGATGCGGATTCCGGAGACGTTCTCCTCTGCCTCCGCGGTCAGCTCGGCGATCCGCTGCTGGACCTCCTGCTGGGCGGGGCGGGAAACGCGGTTGTAGCGCGAAGCGACGTAGACGACCAGCGGCGCCGGCGCCAGGGCGATCAACGCCAGCCAGGGATTCATCCAGAACATCACCGCGCTGGCGAGGACGATCGTCAGCACGGTCTGGGTGATGAAGATGAGGCCGTAGCCGAGGAAGAAGCGGATCGACTGCAGGTCGACCGTTGCCCGCGACATCAGCTGCCCCGTCTGCTGCCCGTCGAAGAAGCCGAGCTCGAGCCGCTGCAGATGGGCGTAGAAGGTCTGCCGCAGGTCGAATTCGACCCCGAGCGAGACCTTGCCGGCGACCACGCGCCGGACCACGATCAACCCCAGCCGCAGTACCGCCGCGCCGAAGATCGCCAGCGCCAGCGGCAGCAGGTCGGGCTTGTCGCCGTCCTTGATCGCGTTGACCGCCTGCCCGATCAGGTACGGGATCAGGACCGTCATCCCCATCGCCGCCCAGGCGAAGACGAGCGAGCCCCAGAGCTGCGCCCGGTAAGGGCGCAGGAATCCCATCAAGCGGCGGTAGGTGCGCACCTACCCACTATACAAAGTGAAGTATTGGCCGGGCATGTCGAGTTTGTTGCTCTATAGGCCACAAACTCGACACTGACTTTCTATTCCAATCGGGCCGCGGCCTTGGCGCTGGGGACCTTGCCCGGGGCGCAGGCTTTCGGGCCGTGGCCGGGGCGGGGGAGGATCTGGAAGTTGGTGACGTCGTGGAACTGGGTCGTCATGCCGCTGTTCTGGGCGAGGTTGACGATCAGGCGGTAGAAGCCGGGGACGAGGCCGTGGTAGAAGATCTCCGGCCGGGTGGCGGGGGAGTAGCTGCCGGCGGAGCCGATTTGCTCGGCGAGGACGCCGTTGGGGCCGGCGTACTTGGCGTAGTCGAAGGATTTGCCGACCAGGCGGCCCTTGCCGACGGGGCTGTTGATCGCATCCGACAGTTTCTTCGGATTGACGCAGTCGGGGACGCGCTTGAGGCTGAAGCGCAGGTGGCCCTCGCCCAGCTGCGGTTCGCTGCCAAACTGCCGCGGCGCCAGCTCGAAGTTCTCGACCGCCACCTTGACGACGACCGCGTGGTTCTTCTGGCGGGCGCCGTTGCGGGGGGAGACGATTTCCACCGAGGGCGCCCCCGAGACCGCTGCCTCGGCCTTCGTCGGCTCCGGGCTCTGCTTGCCGCCGAAGACCAGCGCCAGCGCCACGGCCGCGGCGGTCAGCGCCACGGCCGCCAGGGTTGCGGTCCTCGTCGACATCGGCCGGGAAGACTACGCGGAACCGGGCGGGCGCCTGCGCTCTCGCTAACCTGCCGCCTTCGCGATGCCGCCTGCCAACGAACTCGCCTACCGCATCGGCGCCGCCGCCCGCCAGCCCGCCAACTGGGTCCAGCTGCTCAAGTTCGGCCTCGTCGGCGGCTCCGGCTACCTGATCAACCTCGCCGTCTTCGCCCTGCTGACCGGCAACCTCGGCGTCCACCACGTCACCGCGGCGGTCGGCGCCTTCGCCGTCGCCGTCACCAACAACTTCCTCTGGAACCGCCACTGGACCTTCGGTCCCGGCGACGGCCCCGCCCACTTCCAGGCCGCCCGCTTCTTCGCCGTCAGCCTCGCCTCCCTGGCCCTCAACATCGCCGTCCTGCAACTGCTCCTCTCGACCGGCGCCACCGGTGAGCTGACCGCCCAGGCGATAGCCGTCGCCGCGGCGATGCCGTTCAACTTCGTGGGCAACCGTCTCTGGACCTTCGCCTGAACCTGGTCAGGGGCACTCGGACCCCTTCCCCGCTTGTTTAGCCTTCTTCAAGAATGAGCAGCAAGCCGAACTACGACCCGCAGGCGATCGAGGCCGCGCGCCAGCAGGCCTGGGAGCAGCGCGGGGACTTCACCGCGCCCGTGCCCAAGGACGGGCAGGAGCGCGTCTACGTCAAGCCATCGAGCCCGTTCACCTCGGGCAACCTGCACATGGGCCACGTCCGCGACTACTCGATCGGCGACGCCTACGCCCGCTTCCGCCGCGGCCGCGGCGACGCCGTCCTCTTCGGCTTCGGCTTCGACGCCTTCGGGCTACCGGCCGAGCTGGCGGCGATCGAGCGCCGGGAGCCGCCGGCCGAGTGGGTCGCCGAGTGCGGCGAGCGGATGCTGGGCCAGATGAAGCGGCTCGGCTTCTCCTTCGACTACGACCGCGTCTTCTACAGCTCCGACGAGGGCCAGTACCGCTGGTCGCAGTGGCTCTTCCTTACTTTGCTCGAGCGCGACCTGATCTACCGCGCCGACACCACCGTCGACTGGTGCGACACCTGCCAGACCACGCTCGCCTCGATCCAGGTCGAGGACGGCCGCTGCTGGCGCTGCCACAACGAGGTGCGGCTGATCCGGCGCCCGACCTGGTTCCTGCGGATCACCCCCTACCTGGAGGAGAACGACCGCAACGTCGCCCGTCTGGAGGAGAGCGGCAAGTGGGATGAGCTCTCGCTGGCCACCCAGCGCTACATCCTCGGCCGCGCCGACGGGGTCGAGATCGACCTCGGCGAGGGGGAGGGGAGCCTGACCGCCTTCACGCCGCACCGCAAGTTCGCCGGGCTGGCCCGGTTCGTGCTGCTCTCGCCGCGCCACCCGGCGGTCGACGCCTGGGTGACCGAGGAGGCGGCGCGGGCCGAGCTGGAGCAGATGCGCTCCGGCGGCTGGGAGCGCAGCGCCCGCGACGCCCGCTCGGTGCCGCTCGTCGACACTGGCTCCTCGATCGCCGGTCCGAGCGGCGAGGAGCTGCCGGTCGTCGTCTCGCCGCTCGTCGACGCCCGCTTCGGGCCCACCGCCGCGCTCGGGATCCCGGCGATCGACGAGGCCGACCGCGACCTCGCCGAGCGGCTCGACCGGGTCGAGGCGCCGCCGCGGCCCGACGACGGGGAGGAGGGGCCCGCCCCCGCCCCCGTCGAGGCCGCTCGCGAGACCACCCGCTACCGCGCCAACGACTTCTCGATATCGCGCCAGCGCGCCTGGGGGTGCCCGATCCCGATCGTCCTCTGCGAGGAGTGCGGCTCGGTGCCGGTGCCCGAGGCGGACCTGCCGGTGGTCCTGCCCCGCGACCTGCAGCCGACCGGGGAAGGGAACCCGCTGGCCGAGCGCCCCGACTTCGTCGACGTCGAGTGCCCGCGCTGCGGCGGCGCCGCCAAGCGCGAGACCGACACCCTCGACTGCCACTTCGACGCGCTCTGGCTCTGGGTCCCGGCCGCGGTCCCGCCCGAGGACCGCGACGAGCAGATGTTCACCCACCCCGACTTGCGCGAGTGGCTGCCCTCGGAGCGGCTGGTCGCCGGCAACGACAGCGGCGGCTTCGTCTTCGACCAGCGCGTCGTTACCAAGGCGCTGCGGGACATCGGCCCCTTCGCCTTCATGGAGGAGGGGGAGCCCTTCGCCGGCTGCCTCTTCCACGAGATGGTGATCGCCGACGGCCGCAAGATGAGCAAGCACCTCGGCAACGTCGTCAACCCCGACGAGCTCGTCTCCGAGCATGGCGCCGACACCGTCCGGGTCGCGGTCCTCTACGCGGCCGGGCCGGCGAAGACGCTGAACTGGAGCGACGGCGCCGTCCGCTTCGCCTCCCGCTTCCTCCGCAACCTCTGGAAGTACACGCACGAGCGCGCGGCGGCGCTGGAGGGGCTCGCCCACGACCCCGAGGCGGCCGCCGACACCGAGCACATGCGCGACCGGCTGCGCAAATGGTGCGAGAACGGCCTCTCCCGGATCACCGAGGACACCGAGAATCTGCAGATGCACAAGTCGATCCGCAACATCACCCGCCTCTTCGAGCGGATCCAGGACTTCGAGAATCGGGTGATTCAGCGCCGCGGGAAGCTCGACCGGGCCGACGCCGAGGCGCAGTTGGCCGCCCTCGTCCTGCTCGCCCGGACGCTGGTCCCGTTCGCGCCCCACGTCGCCGAGGAGCTGCTGGTCGCGGCCGGGGTAGAGGACCGCGGCGAGGCCCTGGGGGCGTGGCCGGAAGAGGCCGAGATCCCGGTCTCACCCGAGATCGCCCCTGCGTCCTAAGCAAAAATAACGGCCATTAAGCAAAGGGCCTTGATTGATCCGCGCGAGTCTGTTATGAATGCACCTGCCGGGCGATCAACCGGTGAAGGAGGCGGGGCTCTCGGATCTGGGAAACCGCCTTGGGGTGGCAAAGGAGGACCAATCCTGAGCCAGGATCTACATCGTCATGACGGATCCTGGTCACGTCGGCTCGGCCGGCGTCGCCCCGCCTCCCTTCACTTCTTCTCAGGGGTACCGGGGCAGCAGGGTCGGCCCCGTGCCCGAGCAGCCGCGGCTAGCCCTTCGGTGGCCGCTTCACCTCGAAGCGACGCGCCTTCGGCAGCCAGGAGATGCCGGCGCAGAGCTCGCTCGGCGTCGTCTTCAGGGCGCCGGCGAGCTTGACGATCGTGGCCAGGCGCGGCTCGCGGCCGGCTCGCTCCAGCAGCGAAACCTCGGTGCGATGGAGATCGCACATGTACCCCAGCTCTTCCTGGGAGACCCCGGCCTCGCTACGGGCCTTGCGGAGGTTGATCGCGAAGCGCTCCTGCGGGGTCATCGGCAGCGATCCTCGCAGCTGCCGACAGAAGCTCTACAGACAAGGGATTGCAACCGGCTTGCGCCCGCCCCGGGTTCCGCTACCTTGCTGGAAGTGCACGGGCCCTATCTCATCCGCGAGCATTGCGCAGCAACCGTTGAGCAGTCGCCCGCGGTGTGTTATACCCGTGCGAGGAACCGGACGAGCGTCGAGCGATCGGCGGCAAAGGAGGAGTCATGAGTGACGCGGTCGACCCGCATCGCACCGAGCCCTACGGGCTCCGGACCCGTTCCTGTGCCACCGAACTCACCTGCCGGGACTGCGGCTACCGGACGCCGCTCCTGGACAAGGCCTTCAAGTGCCCGGCCTGCGGCGAAGGGCTCGACGTCGACTACGACTACGACCTCGCGAAGGAGCGGATCGCCGAGCGCTCGGCCGACGAGCGCCCCTGGAACATCTGGCGCTTCGAGGAGCTGCTGCCGATCCTCAACCGCCGCGCCCAGGAGCGGGTCGCCCAGTTCGCCGGCAAAACGCCGCTGATCCACGCCGAGCGGCTCGGCGCCGAGCTCGGCCTCAGCAAGCTCTACATCAAGGACGACTCGACCAACCGTCCCTCGCTCTCCTACAAGGACCGGGTGGTTGGGATGGCGATCGCCCGCCTGCTCGAGCTCGGCAAGGACGAGGTCGGCTGCGTCTCCACCGGCAACGTCGGCACCGCGGTCGCCTCGCTGGCGGCGCAGGCCGGCGCCCGTCCCTACATCTTCTACCCGGGCAACATGGAGAAGGGCAAGGCGAAGGCCTGCCGGGCGATGGGGGCCCGGGTGATCCAGCTCGACGCCAACTACGACCAGGCCAACCGCGCCTGTCGCGAGCTGGCGCTGGCGACCGGGATGGAGTTCGCCAACATCACTCTGCGGCCGTTCTACGCCGAGGGGGCGAAGACGATGGCCTTCGAGGTGGTCGAGGAGTTGGGCTGGCAGCCGCCGGACCACTTCGTCATTCCCGCCGCCGGCGGCACCCTCTCCTCGCGGGTCCACAAGGGCCTGGTCGAGCTGGAGACGGTCGGCCTGGCCGAGACCGCCGGATCGAAGATCAACATCGCCCAGGCGAGCGGCTGCTCGCCGATCTCCACCGCGATCGGCGCCGGTGGAGCGAAGATCGAGCCGCAGACGCCGGAGACGGCGGCGCACTCGATCGCGATCGGGGCGCCGGGCGACGGCGCCCTCGTCGTCGACGCGGTGGTCTCGCGGGGCGGCTCCGGCGCGACGGCGACCGACGAGGAGATCTTCGGCGCGATCGACCTGCTGGGGGAGACCGAGGGCATCCTCACCGAGCCGGCGGGCGGCACGACGATCGCCTGCACGGCCCGGCTCGCCCAGGAAGGGAAGATCGGCCCCGACGAGACTGTCGTCGCGGTGATCAGCGGCAACGGGCTGAAGACCCTGCACGAGCATCCCGAGAAGGACTGGCCCGAAGGGGTCCCCTGCGAGGTTGGGGCGATGGAGGAGATCCTCAACGACTTTCGCCAAGCGGCAGCGACGGCCGCGCTGCGCTGAGCGGAAGGGGGGCGGGCGACCGGCGCGACTCCCGGCGCGCAGCCGGTCGCCTAGCTCCCTATAGCCTGCTTGGCTGGTGAGCCAGCCACCCGACATCGAGGGTGTCGCCCATCACTGGGTTGAGGCCCGCGGCCTGCGGTTCCACTACGCCGAAGCCGGCTCCGGGGACGACGTCGTCCTCTGCCTCCACGGCTGGCCCCAGCACTGGTACGAGTGGCGGCACCTGCTGCCGGCCCTCGCCGACCGCCACCGGGTTATCGCGCTCGACCTTCGCGGCTTCGGCTGGAGCGACGCCCCCGCCGACGGCTACGAGAAGGAGAACATGGCCGACGACGTCTTCGCCGTCCTCGACGCGCTCGGGATCGAGCGGGTGAAGCTGGTCGGCCACGACTGGGGCGGCTGGATCGGCTTCCTGATGGCGCTGCGCAAGCCCGAGCGGATCGACCGCTTCTTCGTCCTCAACATCGTCCCGCCGTGGGTGAGGACGCGGGCGGTGGTCGGCCACGCCTGGCGCTTCTTCTACCAGCAACTGGCGCTGGCGCCGATCCTCGGCTACCGGCTCCACCGCGGCGGCCAGTTCATCCGCAAAATTCTCGTCGGCGGCTCGACGATCAAATCGGTCTGGACCGAAGAGGAGCTGGCGGCCTTCGCCGACAACCTCGCCGAGCCGGCCCGCGCGAAGGCGGGCGTGTACCTGTACCGGACCTTCAACTGGCACGAGGCTCCCGCAATGGCAAAGGGCCTCTACGCCGATGCCCACCTCGACGTCCCCACCTTCATGCTCTTCGGCGAAGACGACTTCGTCATCCGTCCCTCGATGCTGGCCGGCTACCAACGCCACGCGCCGCAGATGCAGCTCGAGCTGGTGCCGGGGTGCGGCCACTTCATCGCCGACGAGCGGCCGGATCTGGTTGCGGAGCGGGCGCGGGGGTTCCTCGCTTAGGTCTTTGGTGGGGGAGGGGGCGTGGGGTACCCCTTCTGGACGCAGCTCGGCGGAGATCGTTCTGCCGGCTTCGCCCCGGTCCCTTTCAGCCCGCCTCATGCTGATTGTCCAGAAGGGGTACCCCACGCCCCCTCCACAACACGTGTTCGGGGGACGCCCAGCCCGCGAAACCGCAAAAAAGCATCTTGAGGAGGCTTTTTTGCGGTCTCGGCGTTGAATGAGCTGCGGGAGCGCGCTCGGGGGGAGGGTGTGGGTGTCCCTCGGAGGAATGTTCGGCGACATGCAATCTGGTGTTTGCGCGCCGAAGGCGCGCTCCAGCTTCTCCCCGCAGCGAAGCGGAGGGGAGGTCAATTCCGGAGAGGGATACCCACACCCTCCCCCAACCAACTACGCCCAGGTCACCCCCACCAACCCCCCTAAGCCCGAATCCGAGCCTCCTCCAGGTCAAGATCCCGCTCGATCATCCTCAGCGTTTCGTGCCGCAACCGCCCCGCGCCCCGCAGCGACAGCAGTTCCTCCCGCTCGATCCCGATCAGCTCGCGCCGCAGCAACCCGTAGTCGGCGATCTTCTGCTCGCGCGCGACCGCCTCGGGGTCCTCGCCGCCGAGCACCGCCTGGCACATCCGGAAGCGGGCCCGGTAGAGGTCGCGCAGCCGCTTCAGCTGGGTCTCGCTGGCCCGTCCGTCCCGCTCCATCTCGTCGAGGCGGTCGAGGGCCGACTGGGCCGCCTCCATTCGCGCCACCGCCTCTTCGTCGGACCAGCGGCGCGGGTGCTCGAGCTTGAGGGCGCGGACGATGTAGGGGAGCGAGAGGCCCTGGCCGACGATCGTGATCAGGATCAGGGCGAAGGTGAGAAAGATGATCTGGGGGCGGCCGTCGACGCTCAGCGGCACGGCCAGGGCGGCGGCGAGGGAGACGGCGCCGCGCATCCCGCTCCAGCCGACCGCGAAGCGCTCACCGAGGGTGTCGCCGGCGTCGCCGCGCAGGGCGAAGACGAAGGCGAGGCGGACGGCGAGCGAGGCCGCTGCGATCGCCGCCGCCGGCAGCAGCAGCTCGGCGATCCCCGAGGAGCTCGCTTCCAGCGTGTCGACGATGTCTGGCAGCTGCAGGCCGAGGAGGATGAAGAGGGTGATCTCCAGTCCGAAGACGAGGACCTGCCAGAAGGCGACGGCGTTGAGGCGGACGTCGGCGTCGAGCGAGTGGGGGGAGCGGTACCCGGCGTAGACGCCGGCGACGACGGCGGCGAGGATGCCGGAGACGTGCAGCTCCTCGGCGCCGATGTAGGCGGCGTAGGCGGTGAGGAGGGTGAGCATGATCGTCACGTCGTTGTCGCTGAGGCGGCGGACGACGAGGTCGGAGAGGACGCCGACGACGAGTCCGACGACGATGCCCCCGGCGGCGATGCCGACGAACTCCAGGGCGGCGCCGCTGAAGCTGAAGGCGCTGCCGGTCGCCACCCCGACCGCGATCCGGTAGAGGACGAGCGCGGTGCCGTCGTTGATCATCGACTCCCCTTCGACCAGCAGGCGGACCCGCTCGGGGGCGCCGAGGCGGCGGAAGATCGAGGTCGCGGCGATCGTGTCGGTGGGGGCGAGGACGGCGCCGAGGATCGCCGCCTCGGCCCAGCTCAGCTCCGGGACCAGGGCGTGGGCGACGAGGGCGACGGCGGCGGCGGTGAGGAAGACGAGCCCGACCGAGAGCAGCGCCAGCGGCCGCATCACCGCCCGCAGCTCTTGCGGCGAGGTGCGCCAGGCGGCGGCGTAGACGAGCGGCGGCAGGAAGACGAGGAAGATCGTGTCCGGCTCCAGTTCGACTTCGGGCAGGCCGGGGATGAAGGCGATCGCGAGGCCGCCGAGGACGAGGGCGATCGGCGCCGGGATCTTGCCGAGGTCGGCGAGGCGGACGAGCAGGGTCGCGGCGAGGACGAGGACGAGGATCGACTCGATGTCGTGCACGCGCACATAACATCAAGGGCGCCGTGGACGACCTGCTCTCACCCCCGATCGAAGATCTCGACCACCTGCGCGGCGACCGCGAGGCGCCGCTGCAGCTGGTGATGTTCGGCGACTTCCAGTGCCCCTTCTGCCTCGGCGCGCAGTCGATCCTGCGCCGCGTCCGCGAGCGGCTCGGCGACCGCCTCCTCTTCTGCTTCCGCCACCTGCCGATCCCCGAGCGCCACCCGCTGGCGCCGCTGGCGGCCGAAGCGAGCGAGGCTGCGGCCGCCCAGGACCGCTTCTGGGACTACCACGACGCCCTCTACGTCGAGCAGCCGCGCCTCTCGCGCGAGGTGATGGTGGAGGTCGCCGGCAACCTCGGCCTCGACGTCGACCGCCTCGTCGCCGAGCTCGACTCCGGTGCCCACCGCGACCGCGTCGCCCGCGACGTCGCCTCGGCGGAAGCGAGCGGCGCCACCGGCACCCCGACTTTCTTCGTCAACGGCAAGCGGCTCTACGGCGCCTACGACGCGGGCTCGCTGGTCGAGGCGCTGGAGGGATGAGACCGGTGCGTCGGCGGCGGAGCTCAGCGTCGGTTGCGGTCGCTCTCCTCGCCCTGGCAACCGCGCTGGCGGTGGGAGCGGCGCCGGCGGCGGCGGCCACCGGCTCGATCGCCGGGACGGTCACCGACGCCGACGCCGGCGTGCCGGCCGCGGGGGTCGAAGTCTGCGCCTGGGAAGTCGCTGGCGGCGAAGGCCTCTGCGAGCTCACGCAGGGCGACGGCACCTACTTGATCGGAGGGCTCGAGCCGGGCGACTACACCGTCGAATTCTGGCCCGGCGAAGCGAACCTGGAACTGGCGCTGCAGTTCTTCGACGGCGCCGACCGCTGGGAAGAAGCGGACGTCGTCTCCCTGGCCGACGGCGAAGCGCGGGCCGGGGTCGACGCCGATCTCGGGCTCGGCTCGACGATCGCCGGCAACGTCTTCGACGCCGGCCTGGGGCGCTCGGTCGAGGGCGTCTGGGTCTGCTCGATCGACGCCCTCAACGACGAGCTCCTGATCTGCGACCGGAGCAACGCCAACGGCAACTACGGCCTGCCCTTCCATCCTGCCGGCGAGTACAAGGTCGTCTTCTCGCCCGACCGCCGGGAGTGGGGAACCGGGTTCCTGGCCGAAGACGACGGCTATCCGACCCGCTTCTGGAACGAAGCGACCTCGCTCGCCGACGCCTTCACGATGTCGCTCGGGACCGCCTGGTTCGCCGGCGGGATCGACGTCCGCTACGGGACGCCCCCGGTCGCGACGCCGCCGCCGGTCTCCTCGCCGCTCCCCGCGCAGGTGAGGAAACCGCGGAAATGCAGACGCGGGTACCGGAAGAAGCTCGTGCGCGGGAAACGCCGCTGCGTCCGGGTCCATCGCAAGCACCGGCGCCACCGGCATCGACACGCGGGCGCGGCGATGCGCCTCCTCGGCCGATGAGGGCTCTGGTCCAGCGCGTCAGCCAGGCCGCGGTGGACGTCGAGGGCGATCGTGTCGCCCAGATCGGGCCGGGGATGCTGATCCTGCTCGGGGTCGGGGTGGGCGACGGCGAGGAGGAGGCCGACCGCCTCGCCGAGAAGGTGCGCAAGCTGCGGATCTTCGACGACGCCGAGGGGAAGATGAACGAGCCGCTCGGCGACCGCGAGGTGCTCTGCGTCAGCCAGTTCACCCTCTACGGCGACGCCCGCCGCGGCAACCGCCCCAGCTACGTCGAGGCCGCCCGGCCGGAGGTCGCCGAGCCCCTGTACGACCGCTTCTGCGAGCGGCTGGGTGCGAAGAAAGGCGTCTTCGGCGCCTGCATGGGTGTCGCCCTGATCAACGACGGGCCGGTGACGCTGATGGTCGAGATCGAGCCCGCTTTTGCCTAATCGAGGGCGGGCGTGTATAGGCAGCAAGAAATGAGCTGTCTTCGAATGGTTCTGTCTACAGTCTTCTGTATGGTCTCTCAATGTGCTCTTCCTACCCCAAGCCGGCGTGCTTACGGAAACTGTTTCGGATGTCGCTGCGGTGCTACTTGCCGTTACGGGTCTCTTCGGGGCCTCCGCACGCTACGCAGCGATCCTGGCAAGGCGCCATAAGGATGAGGTCGAACGATCCACGGCCGCAGGATTCTTCTTCGGGTTTTGGCTTGCCCTGCTCGCTCTCCTGGTGGACCGAATAGCGTGATCTACACTGGCAAAATGGCAATCAAGGCTGGGATTTTGGGAGCGCCTGTCGTGGCCATGACGGCGATCGTGGTTCTGTTGAACAGGATCGACGCGGACTCCACGCTGGTCGTCGCGGGTCTGACCGCCGTCGCCGTTGCGGGCGGATCCCTTTTCGGGTTCTTCGCCGATCGCCTTCCTGGGCTCCCCCGCTTCGTGCCTGGTCGCCGCGCCGAGCGCAGTCGCGCTAGCTGAGCAACCCGAGCTCGCCGGCCCGGTGGCTGGCCTCGACCCGGGAGCGGCAGTCGAGCTTGCCGAGCAGGTTGCGGACGTGCATGTCGACGGTCCGCTGGCTGATGAAGAGCTCCTGGGCGATCTCGCGGTTGGTGCGGCCGACGGCGACGTGGCGCAGGACCTCGAGCTCGCGCCGGGTCAGCCCGACCTCGTCGGTCGTGGCGGCAGCGCGGCTGCCGAGCCGCTGCGCCACCGACTCGCCCAGCGCCGCGACCTCCTTCGCGGCCTCCGCGGCGACCGGCCGCGCCCCCAGCTTGGCGGCGCAGCGGTAGGCGTCGCAGAGGCGCTCGAGGGCCGCCTCGCGCTCTCCGGCCGCGGCGAGCGCGACCCCGGCGCGCAGTTCGACCTGCGCCCGCTCGTGCGGGATCGCGAGGCGCCGGTGCAGCTCGACCGCGCGGGAGAGGCTCTCGGCCGCGGCTTCGGCGTCGCCTTCGAGCAGGGCCAGCTCGCCGACCGCCTGGGCGAGGGCGGCGACGGCGTCGTCGTGCCCGGCGGCCGCGGCCATCTGCCCCAGGGCCGAGGCGCAGAGCTGGGCTTCCTTGCGCCGCCCGCTGCGCGCCAGCCAGCTCGCCGCCCAGCGGATCCCCCAGACCGCGTAGTGGTGGTCCTCGCTTTCCTCCCAGCGGGCGAGCAGCTCGCGGGTGCGGGTCGCCGCCTCGTCCTCGTGTCCTTCGGCGGCGGCGACGATCGCCAGCGCCGTGGTCGAGTCGCAGTACATGTTGTAGTGGCCGACCGCCGCGGAGACCGCGCGCGAGGCGGTGAGCAGGCGGCGGGCGGAGCTGAGCTTCCCTTCGAAGGCGTGGATCGCCCCGACCAGCCCCTCGGCGACCCAGACCGCGGTGTCGGTCTCGATCAGCTCGCGGCCCAGCTCGGCCGCCCGCGACCATTCGCCGCGCTCGCGGAGGACGTAGACGAGGCAGGTGACGCAGGCGACCTCGGTGCCGGCGTCCTCTCCGGTGCGGCAGAGCCCGAGGGCGGTGTCGAGCGCCTCCTCGGCCTGGCGGTAGTCGGCACCGTCGTAGAGGACGAGGCTGAGCCGCTGGTAGAGCTCGGCGGCGACCGGGGTGAGGTCGTTCTCGAGGGCGAGGGCGAGGCCGCTGCGGACCGACTCCAGCCCCTGCTCGAAGTCGCCGCCCTTGGCCTCGACCACTCCCTGGAGGCCGAGGATGCGGGCGCTGACGTCGGCGCGCTCCGCCTCCTCCGCCTCGGCGGCGGCCAGCTTCGCCAGCTCGATCGCCTCGGCGTAGCGGGCGCCGCGCCGGTGGTAATCGGCCATCGCCAGCCGCTCCAGCGCCGCCTCGGCCGGCCGCCCGGCCGCCGCGTAGGACTCCGCCGCGAGGCGGCGGGCGGCGAGGGCCTTGTCGCGCTCGCCGCCGAGCTCGTAGGTCGCGGCGAGGCGCCGCTGCGCCTCCGCGTGCCCGGCCTGGTCGCCGGCGCGCTCGCAGGCGGCCGCCAGCTCGCGCCACGCTTTCGCCGCTTCGCCGAGCTCGCCGACCAACTCGGCGCTGCGCCCGTAGCGCCCCAGGGTCTCCCGCCGCAGCTCCGCGGCCTCGTCCTCGGGCCAGAGCTCGAGGCCTTCGCGGGCCGCCCGCAGCGCGTCGCGGTGGGCGTGGACCGCCTCGGACTGCCGCGCCGCCGCGACCAGCGCCTCGCGCGCCCGCGCCTCCTCGCCGGCGCCGCGCCAGTGGCTCGCGATCTCGAGGCTGGCGCCGCCGTCCTCTTCGAGCGAGAGCGCCAGGCGGCGGTGGAGGTCCCGCCGCCGGTTCCAGGGGACCTCGGCGTAGAGCGCTTCCTGGGCGAGGGCGTGGCGGAAGGCGGCCTGGCCCGCGGCGTGCTCCTCCAGCAGGCCGACCTCGGTCAGCTCGGCGAAGCCGGCGGCGGGGGCGAGCTCGGCCGCGCGACGCATCTCGAAGCGCTGGCCGAGGACGGCCGCCGCCTCGGCCGCCTCCCGGGCTTCGGCCGAGGCCTCGCCGAGGCCGACGAGGACCGCCTCGCGGACGGAGTCGGGGACGGGCACCTCGTCGCGCTCGACCAGCTCGAGGCCGCGGTCGCCGGCGCGCAGCGATCCCCTCGTCTCCAGGGCGCCGATCAGCTCCTCAACGAAGAAGGGGGAGCCGAGGGTGCGGTCGTGGACCGTCCGCGCCAGAGCGGGCGAGGCGGCCTCGGGCAGCAGCTCCCGCAGCAGCTCGTCGACCCCGGCGCGGTCGAGCGGCTCCAGCGCCAGCTCCTCCAGCCGGCCGCCGCGGCGCAGCTCGTTGCGCAGCCAGCGCAGGCGGTGCTCACGCGGCAGGCCGTCGGAGCGGTAGGTGCCGAGGACGAGGACCGGCATCTCGCGCAGCGGCTCGGCCAGGGCCGCCAGCAGCTCCAGGGTCGTGTCGTCGGACCACTGCAGGTCGTCGAGGACGACGACCGTGGGCTGCTCGGCGCTGAGGTGGGCGAAGGCGCAGCGGACGGCCTCGAAGATCGTTGCCCGTTCGCTCTCCGCGGCGGCTTCCCCGAGCTCGGGGAGGAGCAGGGCGAGGTGGGGGAGGAGGGCGCCGCAATCGGAGAGGGCGTCGGGGTCGGAGCGCAGGCGCGAGCGCAACGCCGCGACGATCGGCCCATAGGCGACGGCGGCGCCGTTCTGGGCGGCGCCGTAGAGGACGACCCCGGACCCCGCGGCCGCCTCCTGCGCGAGGCGGCTCTTGCCGACGCCGGCCTCGCCGGCGATGAGGAGGAGGGAGCCGTGGCCCTCCCGCGAGCGCTCGACGGCCTCGGCCAGGCGCGCGAGCTCGTCCGCCCGACCGACCAGGGGAGTGCGCGCGTTCATCGTGCGGATCAGTCTAGGCCCGGCACGGACCGGTCCGACAGCGCGAACGCGTGGCGCTTCTGTGAACCACCGGTCCACAAAAGCGCCACGCCGCCATGCGCGTGCGCCTAATGGGTGGCCGGGACCGGATCGGGCCGGACGACGACGGTGTCGAGGATCGGCACGATCTCGTCGCAGGGCAGACCCGCGGCCTCGGCATGGGCGCGGATCGTCTCCGGGCTCTCACCTTCGTAGACGCAGAACGTCCCGACCTCACCGCTCTCCTCGGCGAGCGCGTAGCTGCGGATCCAGCGAACGCCCGACCCGGGCTGGTCGCCCACTTCAGCCGATTTCTTGCCGGCGACTTCCAAGTCCTCCGGGGTCCGCCAGCCGTTGCGACGAAGAATTCCGTAGAGCTGCATTTGTTGCCTCCTGTTGCTTGGTTTCAGCTTCTGAAGCCAAGCTACGGCCGCAGAACCGCCGTCGCATCAGTGAAGTTGCCGTAATTTCAGCTGCCGTATGCCGTACGGCCCGGAGGGACCGATGCTTAGCGCCCTTGATGTCTAGATAGGCCAGCGACCGGAACGCTGGCGTAAGCTAGAGAGGAGCGGTTATGGCAGACAGCATCAAAGAAATCGAGCTTGTCTTCGAGCCCCAAGACGAAGGCGGCTACCACGTCTACGCGCCCGACCTTCCCGGTCTTCACACCCAGGGTGAGGACATGGACGATGCGATGGCGAACGCCAGCGAGGCGGTAGCCCTCTACGTCGAGGGCCTGCGCGAAGACGGCGAACCGCTCGACAGCGGCGTAATCCGCCGCTCGATTCCCCTACCGGCGTGAGCCCGCGACAGCCGGTCGTCTCCGGCGAGCGCCTGATCAAGGCGCTGCGCAAGGAGGGCTGGGAAGTCGTCCGTCAACGCGGCAGCCACGTCCGCTTGAAGAAGGCGGGGCGCCGGCACGCGCTCGTAGTCCCGCTGCATCGGGAACTCCGTCGCGGCACCCTCGCCGGCATTCTGCGAGATGCAGACCTCAGCGCTGATGATGTGTCCCGCCTACTCTGATTGGCCGCGGGTCACCCTCTCAGCCAAGGTCCCTCCCTGGCTGTCCCATCTCGCTCGTAGGATCAGGTGGATGAAACCTCGCGCGCTATCGGTTTGGTCCCGTCTTGAAGACGCGAAGGAGAAGCTCGAATACGCTGACGGGCAGCTGAGCGAGCTCGATCCATTGACCTCCCAATTGGTGGGGTCAGTGCAGACCTCTCGACAAAGAGATGATGTCTCCCGGGTGTACCTCGCCTGGCTGGTCTTCGTTCGCCAGGTCAGCGTCTCGATCAACGAAGCATGGCGGGTGGCCGGTTCTCCCGCTGAGTTCGGCTCCTGGTGGGGCGATCTCGACAGGGACCCGACCCACACCTTCTTCCGCGAGGCCCGCAATGCCGGCCTGAAGGAAGCAAGCGACATCATCGTCATGCAGTCGGTCCTCGACGGGCGAACTTCTCCGCTTGCATATTGGACCTTCGCTGGGGGTCCGCACTATGGAGACCCGATCGTTGCTCGGTGCCAGCGCTACACCGATTGGCTGTACTACTCGGTGTGGAGTCCGGCGGCCGAGCGGCTGTTCGAGTGGACGATGCGCGAGCGGCAGAACTCGCTCGATCCATTCCCCGTCTGAGGGGGCCGCTCGCCGGAAGCGAAGGGCCCAGAGAGCCGGCGCTTAGGATTGACGAAGATGTCCGAGGAAAAGAAAAAAGGGAAGAGGTACCGGGGCCAGATAATCCGCAGCGGTGAGCATGGGGGCGTCGTCATCACCCGTGAGGCGGTAGAGGGGATGCTCGAGCAACTCCGGGAATCGCCGAAGCCAATGAACATCGAACACGATCCGACTGTCCCGCCGGTGGGCCGGTTGAAGCAGGGGTGGCTGGTTGAGGTCGAGGGGGGCGAGGTGGCGCTCGAGACCGAGATGGAGCTCTTCGACGGGACGGTGCCAGCGGTGCTGAAGCCCACCCGGGAGTTCCGGGAGGAGATTGCTCGGCTGCCGGGCTGGCCGACGGAGGACGGGGTACTCGAGATCACCACCGACGCCCGCTCCTACTCGCGCTCAGACGTTGAGGCGCTCCGCGACATCGCCGCTAGCGTCGGCGAGGCCGAGGCCGACGACAACGCGATGCGCTTCTCTGAGCTGCCTGACCCCCTGCTCATCTTTGGTCTTGGATCGTCGCTGACGGCGGCTGGCTGGTTTATGAAGGGCTTCTTCGCCAAGGCGGGCGAGGCGCTTGGCGAAGAGGTGGGGAAGGACCTTGCGGAGGCCTACCGCAAGTTGAAGAAGCAGGCGGTGGAGACGATCGAGCGCCGGAACCCAGAAGATCGCCCGCCGATTACTCTGCTCACCTTTCGGATCGATCGACCGGGCGGCGGCAGTGTCGAGATCGAGGGCAGCACCCGGGCCGTCGGCGGCGGGCTCGAAGCCTTTCTCGACGCGGGTTCTCAGCTCCTGCCGATCGCCACCGTTTACCTGCGCGCCGCACCCCAGCCCAGGCGGGTCGCGAAGATGCACTTTGCCCACTCTGAGGAAGGATGGGCGTTCGTCTACGGCCTCGATGAGGAGGCGCTCCCGCTGATGATCGCCGGCCTCACCGACGAGGACTACGCACGCGCCCTGGCGGAAGCGGAGGCGAACGCGCCGCAGGAGGATTCTGGTGGGGAGAGCGCAGAGGCCTGACGGCCCCGGCTCCGCCGAAGTTCAGTCTGTTTTGGGGGGGCCCATCATCCTCGACGTTCAACCCGCCCCGGGGGCGAGGTCCGCGATGGCCTAGGGGACGGTGCGAAGGCGCTCGCGCTGTCCTTCGGCAGTCTGAGAAGGGCGGCGGACTACGCGCTGCGCGCATCTGGGTTCTAGGCTCGAAGAACGCTCTGAGCCGGATTCCTACAGCGTCTTCACCCGGGCGGAAGAGACCGAGCCACTCGTCGAGCAACTCGCGACCTTCTTTCGGTCCTTGCTCAGGAGCCAGGTGATTAGATAGGCCCGGGACCGGCAGCCGGTGTGCCGCCTTGGTGGTCACGAGGCATCGGCGCCCGTTGCGCTCCCGTTCGACGAGGCCTAGCGGTTGCCTGGGGCCTTGGTGAAGTCCTCGACGTAGGACACTGATCCGACGCCGACCATCGGAGTGTCACCGACTTTCTGATAGCCCCGAACCGCGCAGCAGATCTTGTAGTACTGCGGGAACGCGATGATCGCCATGACCACTTCCAGGTCGTAGTAGGGCTCCTGTTTCCCGACTTGGGCATACAACTGCTTGCCGTTGTGGGCGTAGTCGAGCCGGTATACCCGTCGGGCGAGCGCGTTCTGGCCAGCGTCTCCCTCTGCTCCCTTTCGGCAGGCCTGCCACGCTTTCTCAGCTGTCTCGGAGGTCATTCGGGCGCTTCCGTCGACCTCGGGCACGAAGAACTCCACGGTGAGATCGTACCTCTGCCGTTGGACCACGATTTGCAGGATCGTCCGCTGCCGCATTCGCGCAACGGCAGAGGAGTTCGCCGCGTCCTACATCCAAGGCCAGGGCAAGAGGCGCGCGTCCTTTTGCCGCTGCGGAAAGCGCCTCTCGACGCAAAGCGACCCGGCCTTGGTCCACCTTTGGACCACCCTCTGAGGATGCGCCGGCATCGCAGCCTTCGGAAGTTGGCTTTGAAAGCGACCTAGAGCAGTGCCGGAGGAGGGACTCGAACCCCCGACACGCGGATTATGATTCCGCTGCTCTAACCAGCTGAGCTACTCCGGCGGGGAGGGGGATGGTAGCGATGGGCAGGCGAGGAGATCCTCAGACCGGGTGGGCCGCGATTCGGCCGGTGCTGGTGGCGTTTCTGATCGTCGCCGATGCCTTTGCGGTCGCCTCTTTGGCGATCGTGCGGCCGGAGAGCTGGTTCGGGCCCTTCTTCGGGTTCGGGGTCGTCCTGGTGGGCTTGATCTGGTTCGAGATCTGGGCGATTGGACACCGCCGCGACGACGTGTGAAGTCGGGAAATTTCCGATTAAAAGATTCGGCTCTTGCAATTCGGCTGCAAATGCCGGGATTGCAGGGGAAACGACGCAATTTGGGCGCATGATGAGTAGGGTGGGCGCGTGACCGCGGAACTGGACAGGGCAGTGAAGACGGTCGTCCGGCAGTGCATGGGGATCTCGCCGGGCGAGGAGGTCCTGGTCGTCTGCAATCCGGTCACCGAGGAAATCGGCGCCTTGATGCGGATCGAGGCGCAGGGGGACGGCGCCGACGCGACCCTCGCCGTGATCTCCGAGCGCGACTCCGCCGCCGCCGAGCCGCCGGCAGCCGTGGCCGCTGCGATGGCCGCTGCCGACGTCGTCCTCGCCCCGACGATCCAGTCGCTCTCCCACACCGCCGCCCGCAAAGCCGCCAGCGACGCCGGGGTGCGGATCGGCACCCTGCCCGGCGTCACCGAGGAGATGCTGGGCCGCCTGATGACCGGCGACCTCGACGAGATCCGCCGCCGCGGCTGGGCCGTCGTCACCGCGCTCAACCGCGGCAGCGAGGCGCGGATCACCTGCCGCCACGGCAGCGACCTGCGGATCGGCCTCGAAGGGCGGATGGGGATCGTCGACGCCGGCGAACTCGGCAACAAAGGCGCCTTCGGCAACCTGCCCTGCGGCGAGGGCTTCATCGCCCCGGTCGAGGGCACGACTGAGGGCACGCTCGTCGTCGACGGCTCGATCGCCGACGTCGGCCTGATCGACACCCCCGTCTCCCTGACCGTGCGCGAGGGCAACCTGGTCGAGGCGACCGGCAGCGACGGCGGCGCCCTGATGGACCTCCTCACCGCCCACGGCGACGACGGCACCAACGTCGCCGAGCTCGGGATCGGCACCAACGAAGAGGCGATCCTGACCGGCAATATCCTCGAGGACGAGAAGATCCTCGGCACCTGCCACGTCGCCTTCGGCGCCTCGGCGGCGATCGGCGGCACCGTCCAGGTCCCGGTCCACCTCGACTGCGTAATCCTGGAGCCGACGGTCGAGATCGACGGCGAGACGATCGTCAGCGGCGGCGACCTGCTCGTCTGAGACGCTGGGACCATGCCGTCCCTGCTCGCGGTCCCGAACGTCTCGGAGGGGGCCGACGCCGAGCGCCTCGACCGCCTGCAGAGCGCCTTCACCCGCGGCGCCCGCCTGCTCGACCGCCACTCCGACGCTGACCACGGGCGCACCGTCTTCACCCTCGCCGGCGCCGGCGGCGGCCTCGCGGAGGCGCTGACGGCCGGGGCGGAGGAGGCGCTGGAGACGATCGACATGCGCGACTACCGCGGCGCCCACCCGGCGGTCGGCGCCCTCGACGTCTGCCCCGTCGTCTGGTTCGACCCCGGCGACCGCGAGGCGGCGCGAACCGAGGCGGTCGCGGTGGCGACCCAGTTCGGCGGGCTCGGGGTCCCGGTCTTCCTATACGGGGAGCTGGCGCGTGACCCCGGCCGGGCCGAGCGCGCCTACTTCCGCAACGGCGGCCTGGCGGAGCTGTGGCTGCGGATGGAGTCGGGCGAGCTGCGCCCCGACTTCGGTCCCGAGCTGCCGCACCGGACCGGCGGCGCCACCCTCGTCACCGCCCGCCCGCCGCTGGCCGCCTTCAACGTCGAGCTCGACAGCGGCGACGTCGAGGTCGCGCGGTCCGTCGCCGCCGGGCTGCGCGAGGCGGGGGGAGGCCCGGCGGGCGTCCGCGCGATCGGCCTCGCCCTCTCCAGCGGCCGCACCCAGGTCTCGACCAACGTCCACGACCCGCTCTCGGTCCCCCTCGGCGAGGTCGTCGAGCGGGTGGGGGCGCTGGCGGCGCCGCTCGGGGCGCGGCCGGTCGAGGCGGAGCTGGTCGGCCTGATCCCGCGGGCGGCGCTCGCCGGCTACCCCGAGGACGTGCCGCTGCGCGGCTTCGACCCCGACCGCCACACGATCGAGGCGCGGCTCGCCGAAGCGACCGACTAGATTTCACCCCCTGTGGCCCAGACGAGGAAGAAGCGACAGCGCAAGCGCCGCGGCACCCAGGGCGGGCGGATCGACAACAAGCCGCGCAGCGGCCGCCCCCGCAGCCGCGAGGAAGCTAAAGCCCGCGCCCGCTCCCGCCGCAAACCGACCGCGCGCGAGGACCTGCCGCCGACCTGGCGCGGCTCCTTCGGCCGCGCCCTCGTCGCCGCCCTCATCTTCGCCGTCGCCCTGCTGCTGATCTTCAAAAAACCCGTCGGCGCCTCGCTCCTCTTCGGCGCCTTCATGATGGTCTTCTACGTCCCCGCCGGCTACTTCATCGACATGGCGATGTGGCGGCGGCGGGAGCGCGCCCGGATCCGCTCGCAGGCCGAGTAGAGACGGCCGGCCATGGCCCTCGACGTCGAGATGCTCACGGTCGGCCCGGTCGCCGAGAACTGCTTCCTGCTGCGGGCGGCGGGGTCCGACCGGCTGCTCGTCGTCGACCCGGGCGAGGAGGCGGAGCGAATCCTGGCGGCGATCGAGGCGACCGGGGCGAAGGCGGAGGCGATCCTCGTCACCCACTGCCACTTCGACCACATCGGCGCCGTGGCGCCGGTGGCGGCGGCGACCGGGGCGCCGGTCTACTGCCCCGAGATCGAGGTCCCGATCCTCGCCGACATCATGCGCTTCGTCCCCTGGGAGGGCTTCGGCCCCTTCGAGAGCTACGAGGCCGACGAGGTCGTCCGCGGCGGCGAGACGCTGGAGCTGGCGGGGCTGGAGCTGGACGTCGTCTTCACCCCCGGCCACAGCCCGGGCCACGTCACCTACGCGGTCCGCGGCGAGAACGCCCTCTTCTCCGGGGACGTGCTCTTCCAGGGCTCGGTCGGCCGGGTCGACCTGCCAGGCGCCGACGGGCCGACCCTGCTCGCCTCGCTCGGCACGCTGCTCGAGACCTTCCCCGACGAGGCCGTCGTCCACCCCGGCCACATGGGGCTGACCACGCTCGGGGCCGAGCGCGCCACCAACCCCTTCCTCGGCTCGCTGGCGTAAGGTCGCCGCACGATGGCGAGCAAGTTCCAGGCCCCGCGGGGGACCTTCGACATCCTGCCCAGGGCGGCGCGGGAACGGGCGCGGCTGGAGGGCGCGGCGGCGGCGATCTTCGCCCGCGCCGGCTACGAGCCGATCGCGACGCCGGCCTTCGAGGACACGGCGCTGTTCGAGCGCGGCGTCGGCCAGTCGACCGACATCGTCCGCAAGGAGATGTTTACCTTCGAGGACAAGGGCGAGCGCAGCCTCACCCTGCGCCCGGAGGGGACCGCCTCGATCTGCCGCGCCTACCTCGAGCACGGGATGCACAAACTGGCGCAGCCGGTGAAGCTCTCCTACCTCGGTCCCTTCTTCCGCCACGAGCGCCCGCAGGCCGGCCGCTACCGCCAGTTCCACCAGCTCGGGATCGAGTGCATCGGCACCGACTCGCCGCTCGCCGACGCCGAGGTGATCATGCTCCTCTCCGACCTGCTTGGGGAGCTCGGCGTCCCCGGCGTCGAGCTGCGGCTCGGCAGCCTCGGCTCCTTCGAGGCGCGTCGCGCCTACCTCGAGGACCTGAAAGCCCACCTGCACGCACACGAGGCCGACCTCTCCCGGGACGTGCGGGAGCGGATCGACGTCAACCCGCTGCGCGCCTTCGACGCCGACGACGAGGGGACCCGCGGGGTGATGGCGAGCGCGCCGACGATCGTCGGGCGGCTCGAGGGCGAGGATGCCGAGCACTTCGAGGCGGTCCACTCGCTGCTCGACGCGGCCGGGATCGCCTACGTCGTCGACCCGACCCTGGTCCGCGGCCTCGACTACTACACGCGGACGATCTTCTCCTTCGTCTGCGACCGGCTCGGGGCGCAGTCGGAGATCGGCGGCGGCGGTCGCTACGACGGCCTGATCGAGCAGCTCGGCGGCCCGGCGACGCCGGCGGTCGGGTTCGCCGCCGGGATCGAGCGGATCCTGCTGGCGCTGGACGAAGAGGTGCCGGCCGCGGGGCGCGACGCCTTCGTCGCGATCGCCGACGAGAGCCAGCGCGAGCGGGCGATGGCGCTGGCCGTCGAGCTGCGCCACGCCGGGCTCTCGGCCGAGGTCGACCTCGCCGGCCGCAACCTCAAGGGGCAGCTGAAACACGCGAACCGGATCGGCGCCCGCCGCGTCCTCATCCTCGAGGCAGGCGGCGGCGCCCAGCTGCGCGACATGGAGACCGGCGAGCAGCGGGACGCCGATCTCGGCAACCTACTTGACGAGATGACGGGAGGAGAAGCATGAGGAGCGGTGGCGTCTATCGCAGCAGCTGGTGCGGTGAGGTGCTGGCGGACAAGGTCGACTCGGAGGTGACGGTCGCCGGTTGGGTCCACCGTCGGCGCGACCACGGCGGCCTGATCTTCATCGACCTCCGCGACCGCACCGGCCTCGTCCAGCTGGTCTTCAATCCCGACACCTCCGGCGAGTCCTTCTCGCTCGCCCACGAGCTCCGCCCCGAGGACGTGCTGACGGTCACCGGCGGCGTCGTCCGCCGCGAGGAGTCGACCTTCAACCCGGAGCTGGCGACCGGCGAATTCGAGATCCACGTCACCGCCGCCGAGCGGCTGGCGAAGGCGGAGACGCCGCCGTTCCAGATCGAGGGGTTCAGCGGCGAGGTCGGCGAGGACACGCGGATGCGCTACCGCTACCTCGACCTCCGTCGCGAGCAGATGCGCAAGGCGATGGAACTGCGCCACGTCGTGATCGCGGCGATCCGCGAGTTCTACAGCGGCGAGGGCTTCCTCGAGATCGAAACGCCGCTGCTGACCCGCTCGACCCCGGAGGGCGCGCGGGACTTCCTCGTCCCCAGCAGCCAGCAGGCGGGGTCCTTCTACGCCCTGCCGCAGTCGCCGCAGCTGTTCAAGCAGCTGCTGATGATCGCCGGCCTGGAGCGCTACTTCCAGATCCCGCGCTGCTTCCGCGACGAGGCGACCCGGGCCGACCGCCAGGCCGAGTTCACGCAGCTCGACGTCGAGATGTCCTTCGTCGGCGCCGAGGACGTGATCGAGATCAACGAACGCATGCTGGCGCACGTGTTCGAGCGGGCCGGCGGCCCGAAGATCGAGGGGCCGATGGAGCGGATGGCCTACGACGAGGCAATGGACCGCTTCGGCACCGACCGCCCGGACCTGCGCTTCGGGCTCGAGCTGGTCGACCTCGGCGACGCCCTGCGCAAGACCGAGTTCAAGGTCTTCCGCTCTGTCCTCGACGGCGGCGGCGCGATTCGCGGCATCAACGCCGGGCGGCGCGAGATGCCCCGCTCCGAGCTCGACGGCCTGATCTCCCGCGCCCAGGAGCTCGGGGCTAAAGGGCTCGTCTGGGCCTTCCGCGAGGGCGACGGGTGGCGCTCCCCGACGGCGAAGTTCCTCAGCGAGGAGGAGCTCGCCGACCTCAACCGGCGCCTCGGCGCCGAGGAGGGCGACCTGTTGCTGCTGGTCGCCGACAAGCCGCGGGTGGCGAGCGCGGTCCTCGGCCAGCTGCGGCTGGACCTGGGCGAGCGCTTCGGCTTGATCGACGAGGGGGAGGACCGCCTCGTCTGGATCGTCGACTGGCCGCTGATGGAGTGGAACGAAAACGAGAAACGGTGGGAATCGCTGCACCACCCGTTCACCGCGCCGTCGGGGGACTTCGACCCCGACAACCCCGGCGCCGCCCGCGCCCACGCCTACGACGTCGTCTGGAACGGGCAGGAGCTCGGCGGCGGCTCGATCCGCATCCACGAAGCGGAGATGCAGGAAGCCGTCTTCAGCGCTCTCGGGATCGACCGCGAGTCCGCACATGAGCGCTTCGGCTTCCTGCTCGAGGCGTTCCGCTACGGAGCGCCGCCGCACGGCGGCATCGCCTACGGCATCGACCGCATCGTCCAGCGTCTCTTCGGCGCCGAGACGATCCGCGACGTCATCGCCTTCCCGAAGACCGCCTCCGGCTTCGACCTGCTGACCGGCGCCCCGGCCCCGGTCGACGAGCTGCAGCTGCGGCAGCTCGGGATCGGCATCCACAAGAACAAGCTCGCGGGCCATTAGCGATGGGCCTGCGGGACTGGATCCCCCGCAGGTGGCGTTCCGGGCCCGGTCCCGGCCAGACCCCGGTGCACGTCGACGACCCCGGCTACGACAGCTGGGAGGTGGTGCGGGACTTCGGCGACGTCCGCACCGCCCGCGCCTGGCACCAGGCCTTGGTCGAGGCGGGGATCGAGGCCGCCCTGACCTCCGACTGGCCGCTCGACCGCTTCGGCCTCGGCGACATCGCCCTCCGCGTCCCGCCGGAGCGCTGGAGCGAAGCCGAGTGGCACCTCTCGAACCTCGACGAGGGAGAAGGCTTCTCCTAGGGGTGGCGGACGGGCGCACGGTCCATCCGTTTAGACACCGCGTCTCGGTGGTAGTTTTGGGGCAGGCTCGAACCCGTTCGAGAGCCGTCTCACCGTTTGACCCAACACAAACGGCGCGGGAGCTGGAAAGTCTCCGGTCCCCTTGGGGGCAGGAGCAGGCACCCACCTTCATTTGAAGGGATCAAAGCCAGAGGCGGCAACGGCGGGTTGGGGCCTTCTTTCGTTGGGTCTGGCGAGGGGGTCGGGGCGGGCGCCTGGCGGCGGCGGACGCGGCGCGGGGCTGCGTCCTCAGTCGGCCGAATAGCGCTGCTATTCGGCCTCCCTGCGTCCTTGCCCCGCTTGGTCCGGCGCTCGCCAGCCACCTCGCCGCGACCCCCTCGCCAGACCCAGGGATGGAAAACGCAGGTGGTTTCGGGTGGAGGGATGGGTTGCGGTCTACCCTTCGGGGCGTGGATCGTGAGCTTTTCGAGCACTATCTGAGCGATGAGAGCCGGCGGGGGCCGGCTGCTGACGATGCCTTTACGGGCGCTGCGGGAGGGGCTGCGTGCGGAGACCTCGCTCGGGTCTCCTTCCATGTCGCCGACGGGTGTATCCAAAGGGTCACCTTCGATGCGGAGGGCTGCGGCGCCACGAAGGCGGCCACCGCCGCCGTCGCCGAGATGGTCGACGGGGCCCCCGTCCTCGACGCTGCCCTGATCGACATCGACACCGTCGACGCCGCTATCGGCGGTCTCACTCCGGCGAAGCGCCACGCCGCCCAGCTCGCCACCGACGCTCTACATCGCGCCCTTCAGGGCGTCGCATCTTCGTCGCTGGACCTCGTCCCGGCCGGGGTGGGAGGGAGAGGCCGCCCGGAGGAGCCTCCCCAAAACGCGCGACGGAGGGAGGCCTCTCCCTCCCCTGACCGCCTCGCCGTAGCCATGTCCGGCGGCGTTGACAGCGCCGTCGCCGCCCTGCTCGCCCGCGAGGAAGGGGCCGAGGTGGTCGGGGTCACGGTCAAGCTCTGGACCGACCCCGAGACCGACGGCGCCAAGGCCTGCTGCTCGCCCGAGGCCGTGCTCGGCGCCCGGGCGCTCGCCCATCAGCTCGGCATCCCGCACTTCACCCTCGACCTCGAGGAGGACTTCCGCCGCCGCGTTGTCGACCGCTTCATCGGCGGCTACGCCGAGGGCAGCACGCCGAACCCGTGCATCCTCTGCAACGGCGAGGTCCGGCTCGCCGCGATGGTCGACTTGGCCGAGCGCCTCGGCGCCGAGCGGCTGCTGACCGGCCACTACGCCCGGATCGTCGAGGACGGGGACGGGCCGCTGCTCGCCACCGCCGCCGACCAGGCGAAGGACCAGAGCTACATGCTGGCGGCTCTGCCGCCGGAGCTGCTCAGGCGCCTCGGCTTCCCGCTGACCGAGCTGACCAAGCCCGAGGTGCGGGAGATCGCCGCCCGCCACGACCTCCCGGTCGCCCGCAAGGCCGAGAGCCAGGATCTCTGCTTCCTCGCCGGCCAGGGTAAGCGCGGCTTCCTCCGCCGCCACGGCGGCCTGCGCGAGCGCGACGGGGCGATCCTCGACTCCTCCGGCCGCGCCCTCGGCCGCCACCGCGGCCACCACGACTACACCGTCGGCCAGCGCCGCGGCATCGGCGTCTCCGCGCCGGAGCCCCTCTACGTCCTCGCCACCGACGCCGCCGCCAACACGGTCACCGTCGGCACTCGGGCCGAGCTGGAGAAGCGCAGCGTCCGCGTCCGCGACGCGGTCCTGCACCGCGAGGGCGGCGCCGTCGACGCGGTCAAGCTGCGCTACCGCTCCCGCGCCCTCCCCGCCACCGTCTCGGCGGCGGGGAAGGGGCGGCATGCGGTCCTGGACGTCGAGCTGGGCGAGGCCTTCCCTGGCGTGGCCCCGGGCCAGACTGCGGTGCTGATGGCCGGCGAGAAGATCGTCGGCCACGGCACCATCGCGTCCTAGCTACCGGTCAGGCGACGCGGCTCGCCGTCACCGTCGCGTCCTCTTCCCGGCGCATCTGGTTGACGGCTTTGATGCAGCGGCTGAAGGCAGTCCCCTTCTCACCGTGCGGTTTGTGCTTGCCGGCGGTCGTCTTCAGCGCCTTGCACGCCTTCTTCGCCGTCGCCTTCTCGTTGTTGTCGGCGACCTTCAGCGCGTGGACGCACTGGCTGAACGGGGTCCCTTTCTGGCCTTTGACGTGCTTTTTGCTGAAGCCCCGGCAGTGGTAGCCGTAGGCTTTTCCGGGCGGAGTCGACTTCGGGCCTTTCGGCGTCGTCGGGTGCTCCGGGTGGTAATTCGGGCCTTCCGGCTGGTAATTGGGCCCGTCGGCGACGCCGGTCGCCGGCATCGCTGCCAGCGAGAGCACGGCAAGCGCCAAGATGAGCATCGTGCGCAGTTTCATGTGGCTGCCTCCTTCGACAGGGTCGAACGAACGATCCAGTCCCACTGAAACGAGGCCCCCGCCACGTCTGTAAGGGCAAACATTTCCGGCGCTGCCGCCTGACCGGACAGGTGTCCGATCTGACGAATATTTAGGCTTCCTAACATGAAGGCGAAGGAGATCCGAGAGACGTACCTGTCTTTCTTTGTCGATCGCGGGCACCGGGTCGTCCCCTCGGCTTCGCTCGTGCCCTCCGTCCACGACCCCTCGGTGCTGCTGACGACGGCGGGGATGCAGCCGTTCAAGCCCTACTTCCTCGGCCGCGAAGAACCGCCGGCGCCGCGCCTCACCGACGTGCAGAAATGCTTCCGCACTACCGACATCGAGGAGGTCGGCAACACCGCCCGCCACATGACCTTCTTCGAGATGCTCGGCAACTGGAGCTTCGGCGATTACTTCAAGGCGGAGTCGATCCCCTGGGGCTGGGAGCTCTCGACCCAGGGCTTCGGGATGGACCCGGAGCGGATCTGGGTCACGGTTTTCGGCGGCGACGAGGAGCTCGGCCTCGGCCCTGACGAGGAGGCGATCGAGATCTGGCGCGCCACCGGCGTCCCGGAGGAGCGAATCGTCCGGCTCGGCCGCGAGGACAACTTCTGGCAGGCCGGCCCGACTGGCCCCTGCGGGCCGTGCTCGGAGCTCTACCTCGACCGCGGCCTCGAGTTCGGCGCCGAGGGCGATCGCCCCGGCGACGACAGCGACCGCTTCCTCGAGTTCTGGAACCACGTCTTCATGAGCTACGACCTCGCCGAGGACGGGACCCTGACCGAGCTGCCGACGAAGAACATCGACACCGGCATGGGCCTCGACCGGATGGCGGCGATCCTCCAGGACGTCCCCTCGGTCTTCGAGACCGACCACGTGCGGCCGCTGGTCGACCTCGCCGAGGAGCTCTCCGGCCGCCGCTACGACGAGGGCGGCGCGGTGACGCGGGCGATGCGGATCGTCGCCGACCACAGCCGCGGCGCCGCCTTCCTGATCGCCGACGGCGTCGTCCCCTCCAACGAGGACCGCGGCTACATCCTGCGCCGGATCATGCGGCGGGCGATTCAGCAGGGGCGGACCCTCGGGCTGGAGGCGCCCTGGCTCGGCCGTTTCGCCGAGCGGACGATCGAGCTGATGGGCGACGCCTACCCCGAGCTGGTCGCCGAGCGGGAGACGATCCGCCGCTGGGTCAACGACGAGGAGGAGAGCTTCGGGCGCACGCTCGAGCGCGGCAGCGAGCTACTGGAGCGGCTGGTCGCCGAAGCGAAGGAGGGGGGGACCTCCTGGATCGACGCCGCCGACGCCTTCAAGCTCCACGACACCTACGGCTTCCCCTACGACCTGACCAAGGAGCTGCTGGCCGAGCGCGGCCTCTCGGTCGACGACCAGGGGTTCCAGGAGCTGATGGAGGAGCAGCGCCAGCGGGCGCGGATGGCGAGCGCCACCGCCCACGGCTCCGAGAACACCCACGAGCGCGTCCTCGCCTTCGCCGAAGCGGCGCCGCCGACCGAGTTCGTCGGCTACGAGACGCTGCGCGCAACTACCGGCCTCGCCGCGGTCGAGGCGGCCGACGGCAAGGCGCTGGTGAAGCTCGAGGCGAGCCCCTTCTACGCCGAGGGCGGCGGCCAGGTCGCCGACTCCGGCGTCCTGCGCTGGGGGGAGCAGGAGGCGCGGGTCGTCGACGTCTACCGCCTCGGCGACGACCAGGCGCTCGAGGTCGACGCGGGCGGCGCCGTGATCGAGCCCGGCGTCCCGGTCGAAGCCGAGGTCGACGCCGAGACCCGCCACGCGACGATGCGCAACCACACCGCGACGCACCTTCTGCACGCGGCCCTGCGCGAGCGCCTCGGCACCCACGTCCGCCAGGCCGGCTCGGCCGTCCGCCCCGACAAGCTGCGCTTCGACTTCACCCACGGCCAGGCGCTCGGCCCCGAGGAGCTGCGCGAGGTCGAGGAGCGGGTCAACGAGTGGGTGAAGGCGAGCCGCCCGGTCCGCTGGCTGAACATGAACCGCTCCGAGGCCGAAGAGCTGGGCGCGATGGCCCTGTTCGGCGAGAAATACGGCGAGTGGGTGCGGGTCGTCGAGGTCGACGGCGTCTCCCGCGAGCTCTGCGGCGGCACCCACGTCGCCAACACGGCAGAGGTCGGCATCTTCAAAATCACCTCCGAGGGCTCGAGCGCCGCCAACGTGCGCCGGGTCGAGGCGATCACCGGGCCCGCCGCGATCGACTGGTTCCGCGAGCGCGAGGCGGACCTGCGCGAGGCGGGCGAGCTGCTCGGCAACCCGCAGGACCCGGTGGCGGCGGCGCGACGCGCCGCCGAGCGGCTGAAGGAGGCGAGCGCCGGCGCCGAGAAGGCCCAGCGCGAGCAGCTGGGGACGAAGGCGGACGAGCTGGCGGGGCAGGCCGCGGAGCTGACCCTCTCCGGCGGCGAGGGACGTCTCGTCGCCGCCGTCGTCGACACGAGCCTGCAGGCGAACCCGAAGGCCCTGCTCGACCTCGCCAACAGGGTGCAGTCGAAGCTCGGTCAGCCCTCGGCGGTGGTGCTTGGCAGCGAGTTCGGCGGCAAGGCCGGCCTCGTCGCCCTGGTCTCCAAGGACGCGGTCGCGGGCGGCCTCTCCGCCGGCTCGATCATCCGCGAGATCGCGCCGATCGTCGGCGGTGGCGGCGGCGGCCGCGACGACATGGCCCAGGCCGGCGGCAAGGACCCCTCGAAGCTGGACGAGGCGCTGGCGGCGGCGCGCGCCGCGATCGAAAGAGACCTTGGCTGAGGGCATGCGGGTGCTCGCCCTCGACCACGGGACCGTCCGCATCGGCTGCGCCCTCTCCGACCCGAGCGGGACCCTGGCGACGCCGCTGCCGACGATCGAGCCCCCCGAGGCGCGCGCCGTCGCCGAGCTGGTCGACGAGCATGGGGTCGAGCGCGTGGTGGTCGGGCTGCCGCTGCACCTCAGCGGCGAGGAGGGGAGCCAGGCCGGCCTGGCGCGCAGCTTCTGCCGGGAACTGGAAGCGATGCTCTCGGTCCCGGTCGAGACCTACGACGAGCGCCTCACCTCGCGGATGGCCGACGCCAGCCGGCGCGGCGGCGCCAGCGCCGCCCGCGACTCGATCGCCGCCGCCCACCTGTTGGAGTCCTACCTCGCCAGCGTTAGCGGCGGCGGCAACGGGGAAGAAGGCGGGGACGAGCGATGAGCGACGACTGGCTCAAAGACGACCCCTTCGCCGATCCCGAAGACCCGGCCGCGCGCGAGCGCGAGCAGCGACGGCGCGAACGCGAGGAAAAGCGGCAGCAGAAGGCGGCGAAGCAGGAGGCCAAGGCGCAGGAGAAGGCGCCGCCGCCTCCACCCGCGCCACCGCCGAAGGAGCCGCCGCCTCCACCGCCACCGCCGCGCACGCCCGAGCAGGAGTTCTGGGACGAGGAGCCGGAGCGGCCCGAGCCGGCCGCGCCGCCGGAGGAGCGGAACGTCGTCGTCCCGCCGCCTCCGCACCCGAACGTCGCCGCCGGCAACGGCGGCAGCCGGCGGCCCCGACAGCGCCCGCCGGTGCTCGGCGCGATCGCCCGTCACCCGTTCCTGGTCTTCGCCGCGATCGCGGCCCTCTTCTTCCTCTGGTTCCTCAACTCGCTCTTCCAGCCCTTCCACGGCGACGGCACCGGCCAGGTCCAGGTGACGATCCCGAAGGGCTCCAGCGTCGCCGAAGTCGGCGACCTGCTCGCCGACGAAGACGTGGTCGACAATTCGACCCTTTTCCAGGTGCGGGTGACGCTCGCCGGCAAGCGCTCGGAGATCTATGGAGGCAACTTCACGCTGGCCCGCGAGATGAGCTACGGCGCCGCGATCGACGCGCTCTCGACGCCACCGGTGAAGCGGACGCTGACGGTGACGATCCCCGAGGGCTACACCCGCTCGCAGGCGGCGCAGCTGGTCGAGGAAGCCGGCGTCCCCGGCGCCTACACGAAGGCAACCGTGAAGTCGCGGTATCTCGACCCGGCCGAATACGGCGGCAAGAACGCCAAGGACCTCGAAGGCTTTCTCTTCCCCGACACCTTCGAACTGAAGCCGAACGCCCCCGTCGAGGATCTCGTCGAGCTCCAGCTCAAGGACTTCAAGCAGCGGATCAAGGGCGTCGACATGGGCTACGCGAAGTCGAAGAACCTGACCGTCTTCGACGTCGTCACGATCGCCTCGATGGTCGAGGACGAGGCCGGCGTCGACAGCCAGCGCGGGCTCGTCGCCTCGGTGATCTACAACCGCCTGAAAGAAGGGATGCCGCTGGGGATCGACGCGACGATCCGCTTCGCGACCGGCAACTACACCCAGCCGCTGACCGAATCCGAACTGGCGATCGACTCCCCTTACAACAGCCGCACCAACGTCGGCCTGCCGCCGGGTCCGATCAGCAACCCGGGCCTGAAGTCGATCGAGGCGGCGGCGCACCCGCCGAAGACCGATTACCTCTTCTACGTGACGACGCCCGGAGCCTGCGGCAAGCTCACCTTCGCGGAGACCGAAGCCGAATTCGAAGCCGCGGTTGAGAAATACAATTCGGCCCGCGAAGCGGCCGGCGGCAACTCGCCGGACTCCTGCGGGGAATAGGAAATGCCAAAGCTCGCGGTGCTCGGCCATCCCGTCTCGCACTCGCGCTCGCCGGCGATGCAGAACGCCGCCCTGGAGGCGCTGGGGCTGGCCGACTGGCGCTACCAGGCGATCGACGCTGCGCCGGACGCCTTCGAGATGACCGTCCGCGAGCTGGCCTCGGTCGGCTACGCGGGGGTCAACGTCACCGTCCCCCACAAGGAGGCGGCGCTGGCGCTGGCCGACGAGGCGAGCGAAGCCTCGCAGCAGATCGGCGCCGCCAACACCCTCGTCTTCTCCGGCAAACGGATCGAGGCCCACAACACCGACGCCGACGGCCTGCTCGCGGCGCTTCCCGACTCGCCGCGCGGGCGGCGGGCGCTGGTCCTTGGTGCCGGCGGCGCCGCCCGGGCGGTGCTCTGGGCGCTGCTCTGGGAAGGGGCGAGCGCTGAGGTCTGGAACCGGACGCCCGAGCGGGCCGAGGCGATCTGCGCCGAGATCGGCGGCAAGCCGGTGCTCGCACCTCGGCAGGCTGAGTACGACCTGATCGTCAACACCAGCACCGTCGGCCTCGATGGCGGCAACCCCTTCGACCACCTGCCCCTGGAGCGGGGCGAGTTCACCGACCACCAGACGGTCGTCGACATGGTCTACACCGAGCGGCGCAGCCGCCTGCTGAAAGCGGCCGAAGGCGCCCGCGCCGCGGTCGTCGACGGGCTCGAGATCCTCGTCCAGCAGGGGGCGCGATCGCTGGAAATCTGGACCGGACGCCGCCCCGACCTCGACGTGATGCGGGCGGCCGCCCGCGATTGGTGAGTTGTGGGCGCTATAGCCACCAAAACTCACCAATCGTCCCCCCGATAGCCTTGCCGCGATGACGACGTTCCGTTTCACCACCGCGGGGGAGTCGCACGGGCCCGGGCTCGTGGCGATCGTCGAGGGCATGCCGGCGGGCCTGGAGCTCGACCGCGAGGCGCTCGACCGCGACATGGCGCGCCGCCAGCTCGGCCACGGGCGCGGCGGCCGGATGAAGATCGAGACCGACACGGTCGAGGTCCGCGCCGGCGTCCGCCACGGCCGCACCCTCGGCAGCCCGATCGCGCTGCTGGTCGCCAACCGCGACTACAAGAACTGGGAGGAGCGGATGAACCCCTGGCCGGTCGAGGGGTTCTCGCCCGACGAGGTGCACCTGCCGCGGCCGGGCCACGCCGACCTCGTCGGCGCCCAGAAGTACGGACACGCGGACATCCGCAACGTTCTCGAGCGGGCGAGCGCCCGCGAGACCGCCGCCCGGGTCGCCGCCGGCACGATCGCCCGCGCCTTCCTCGCCCGTCTTGGCGTCGAGATCCACAGCCACGTCCTCCAGATCGCCTCGGTGCGGGCTCAGGAGCGAGCGGACCTGGGGCCGGAGGACTTCGCGAACGTCGACGAGGACCCGGTCCGCTGCCTCGACCCGGAGGCGAGCAAGGCGATGGTCGAGGAGATCAACCGCCTGCGCAAGGCGAACGAGAGCCTCGGTGGGACCTTCGAGGTGCTCGCCTTCGGCCTCGTGCCGGGCCTCGGCTCCCACATCTCCTGGGAAGACCGCCTCGACGGGCGGCTCGCCGGCGCCGTCGCCTCGATCCAGTCGATCAAGGGCGTGGCGATCGGCGAAGCCTGGGACGTCGCCGGCCGCCCCGGCTCCGAGGCCCACGACGAGATCTTCTGGAGCGAGGAGCGCGGCTACCACCGCGAGACCAACCACGCCGGCGGCCTCGAGGGCGGGATGACGAACGGGCTGCCGCTCTCGGTGCGGGCGGCGATCAAGCCGATCTCGACCCTGACCAAGCCGCTGCGCTCGGTCGACACCGAGACCAAGGAGCCGGCGCAGGCGCTGCGCGAGCGGACCGACTCGACCGTGGTCCCGGCCGCCGCGATCGTCGCCGAGGCAATGGTCGCGCTGACCCTGGCGCGGGCCTACCGCGAGAAGTTCGGCGGCGATCACATCGACGACGTCGTCGAGGCGCTCTCCGCCTACAAGCAGCGAATCGACTTCCGGGGCTGAGCCGGGTGGCGAAGCCGGCGATCGTCTTCATCGGCTTCATGGGTGCCGGCAAGAGCACCGCGCTCGCCGCTGCCCGCAAGGCGGGGCTGGAGACGACCGAGATCGACGCGGAGATGGAAGCGGCGCTCGGCAAGCCGATCACCCAGGCCTTCGAAGAGGACGGGGAGGAGGCGTTCCGGGCTCGCGAGGACGAGGTGGTGGGGGAGCTCCTGGAGCGGGCCGACGGTGGCGCGATCGCCCTCGGCGGCGGCAGCGTCCTCTCCGAGCGGGTCCGCAAGGCGCTCGACCGCCACATAGTCGTCCTCCTGGAGATCGACGCGGCCGAGGCCTGGCGGCGAATCGAGGGGACCGACAGGCCGCTGGCGACGAGCGAAGAGGACGTCGCGGCGCTGCTGGCGGAGCGGACGCCCTACTACGAGGAATTGGCCGACGCGGTTGTGCCGATGGCCGACCGCGGGACGGTCGAGCGGGCGCTGCCGGCGATCCAATCGCTCGACAACCCCCAGAAGGCGAGACTGCTCTGGGCGACGAGCCCCTCCGGCGACTATCCCGTCTTCGTCGGGAACGGCGCTTTGTACAGACGTTGGTGGCCGCTGGAGGGACGATGCTTCTGTGTCACCGACAGCAACGTCGCCCATGCCCTGGAGCGGCGGATGCCGGACTCGGAGATGGAGTTCGAGGTCCGCCCGGGAGAGCTCTCGAAGACCTTGAGGCAGGTGGAGGAGATCATGGCCGCGTGGGCCGAGGGGGGAATGACCCGCGAAGACCACGTTGCCGCCGTCGGTGGGGGTGTCGTAGGCGATCTCGCCGGCTTCTGCGCGCATGTCTACCAGCGCGGGGTTCCCGTCGTCCAGGTGCCGACGAGCCTGGTCGCGCAGGTCGATTCCGCCTATGGAGGCAAGACCGGGGTCGACATCGAAGGCGCCAAGAACTACGTCGGGGCCTACCACATGCCCGCCGCGGTGATCGCGGACACCTCGCTCCTGGAGACGTTGCCGGCTCTCGAGCTTGCCTCGGGTTTCGTCGAGGTCCTGAAGACGGCACTGCTCGCCGGCGGGCCTTTCTGGGAGCGGGTCCGCGGCGTGAAGACCCTTGATCCGAATCGGATGAGCGAGCTGGTCTTTGCCTGCGCCAGGTACAAGTGCTCCGTCGTCGCCGCCGACGAGCGCGACGCCGGCCTGAGGCACGTGCTCAACCTCGGTCACACGGTCGGCCACGCTGTCGAGACCGTCAGTGGCTACCAGTACCGCCACGGGGAAGCGATCGGGCTCGGCCTGTTGGCTGCGCTGCGACTGTCTGGGGCCGACGACCTCCGCAGCGAGGTGCGGGAGATTCTTGCCCTCCACGCACTACCGGTCGAATTGAGCCCCGAATTGCCGATCGAGGAGATCATGGACACGCTCCAGCTCGACAAGAAGCGGACCGCCGCCGGGGTCGGCTTCGTCCTCCTCTCCGAGCCCGGCAAGCCCCGCACCGGAGAAATCGTCGACCCGGCTAAGGTCCGGGCTGCCGTGGAGGAGCTCTACTGATGACCACCGTCTCCAACCGCGTCGCCGTCCTGCACGGAGTCAACTTCGACGTCCTCGAGCGGCGGCCGGCGGAGATCTACGGCGGGCTCTCGCTGAACCAGCTGGAGGCGAAGATCTCCGACTGGGCGCACGAGCTGGGGCTGGAACCGATCTTCTTCCAGACCAACTCCGAGGGCGAGTTCTGCGAATACCTGCACCGCTCGGCCGACCTCGCCGACGCGGCGATCGTCAATGCCGGCGCCTGGACCCACTACAGCCGGGCGATCGCCGACGCGCTGGAGCTGACGCGGCTGCCCGCGGTCGAGGTCCACCTCTCCGACGTCGAGGCCCGCGACGACTGGCGCCGGCTCTCGGTCTTTGACGGCCTCGTCCTCGCCAAGGTCTCAGGGAAGGGCCCGGACGGCTACCGGGAGGCGCTGGAGCGGCTCGCCGGCGAGCTCGGCGTCGCCTCCTGATGCGCGGCCGCGGCGACCGCCTCGAGGCCCTCCTGGCCGAGCGCGAGCTCGACCGGATGCTGGTCACCGACCTCACCAACGTCCGCTACCTGACCGGCTTCACCGGCACCAACGGCGCCTGCGTCTGCGGCCCCGGCATCCGCCTCTTCTTCACCGACTTCCGCTACACCGAGCGCGCCGCCACCGAGGTCGAAGGGTGGGAGGCGCTGACGATCGGCAACGACTGGCTGAGGGGGATCGCCGAGCACCTCGATGGCCGGGTCGGTTTCGAGGACGACCACATGGCCGTGCGGACGCTGGAGAAACTGAAGGAGAAAGTCCCAGAGGGAATCGAGCTGGTCGGCGCCGGCGGGAGCGTCGAGGAGCTGCGGCGGGTCAAGGACGACGAGGAGCTGGCGAAGATCGCCGAGGCCTCGAAGCTGACCGACGCGGTCTGGGGCTGGGCCCTGGAGCAGGGCCTGGCCGGGCGCGCCGAGCGCGACGTCGCCCGCGCGACCGAAGCCCGGATCCGCGAGCTCGGCGCCGACCCCTCGTTCCCGGCGATCGTCGCCGCCGGCCCGAACGGCGCCCTCCCGCACGCCGAGCCCGGCGAGCGGGAGATCGGCCGCGGCGAGCTCGTCGTCTTCGACATGGGGTCGCAGCTGGACGGCTACTGCTCCGACGGCACCCGCACCTTCGCCACCGGCGAGCCGGGCGAGGAGGCGCGCGCGGTCTACGAGGTGGTGCGGCGGGCCCAGCACGCGGGCCTGGACGCGATCGAGGCCGGGGTGAAGGGGGAGGACGTCGACACCGCTGCCCGCGAGGTGATCGACGCTGCCGGCCACGGCGAGCACTTCGGCCACGCGCTCGGCCACGGCGTCGGCCTCGAGGTCCACGAGGGGCCGCGCCTCTCGCAGCGCTCGGACGACCTCCTCGCCCCGGGAGAAGTCGTCACCGTCGAGCCGGGGATCTACCTCCCCGGCAGGCTCGGGGTCCGGATCGAGGACCTGGTCGTCGTCGAGGCGGGGGGGCTGCGCAACCTCAGCTCCCTGCCGAAAGAGCTGCAGTTGGTCGACTGAGCGACCGCCAAGCGGCCGTTTAACGTTCAAATTCAAGCTCGGTTCGGCCGCGGTCGATGCCCGGTCGATGGCCAAAAGCCGCGACACCCTGGTCTCGATCCACGAGGAAGCCCGCCGCGAGCGCCTCCTCGACATGGAGGACCGCGTCCGCCGCTATCGCTTTGCCTGCTTCGGCATCCTCGCCCTCGCGCTGGCGGTGGGAGGGGGCAGCTCCGTCGGCTTCTGGTGGGCGCCCCTGCTCGGCCTCGGGCTCGCCGGCTTCGCCGTCGCCGACCGCTTCATGCGCAGCAGCGCCCACCCGGCGATCTGGGTCGCCGCCGCCTGGGCGGCTCTGCCCGCTCTGCTCGCCGCCTCGGTCCTCGTCACCGGCGGCGCCGAGAGCCCGGTGCTCGTCTGGTTCGCCCTGCCGGCGGTCACCCTCGGCTTCCGCTTCGACCCGCGCGGGATGGTCGTCGGCACCGTCTACGTGGTCGCGGCGTTCCTGCTTGCGGCGATCGTCCCCGACCCGCAGGCGGCCTGGGACCAGCGCCAGCTGCTGATCGCGATCGCGGCGCTGATCGTCAGCACCGTGATCCTCACCGGCGCCCTGGTCGAGTCCGACCGCGCCCACCGGCGCCGCTCCACCCTCGATCCCCTCACCGGCCTCTTCAACCGCAACGCGCTGGAGCAGCGGCTATCCGAGCTCGACGGCCAGCTCTGCGACCCCTTCGACGGTCAGTCCCACGCCTTCCTGCTCTGCGACCTCGACCACTTCAAGCGCGTCAACGACCAGTTCGGCCACGCCGCCGGCGACGCCGTCCTCCAGGACGTCGCCTACACAATGCGGGCGGCGTTGCGGGCCGGCGACTCGATCTACCGCGTAGGCGGCGAGGAGATCCTGGTGATGCTGCCCGGAGCCGGCCACGAGGACGCGCTCGAGATCGCCGAGCGGCTGCGGGTGGAGGTGCGCGACCGTCGTCCGGTCGGCGTCCAGGTCTCGCTCAGCATCGGCGTCGCCGTCGCCGAGCCGGGGGTGGTCGACACCGATGACATGCTCGCCCGCGCCGACTCGGCCCTCTACGCCGCCAAGGCCAAGGGCCGCGACGTCGTCTACTTCGACGACTACGAGCCGGAGCCCGAGCCGGTTGCCGTCAGCGGCTGAGGTCCCAGTCGCCGCTGATTCGCTCGCCGAACGCGGCGAGTAGCTTCACCGTCGCCTCGACGTCGCGGAGGTCGACCATCTCGACCGGCGAGTGCATGTAGCGGAGCGGGATCGAGACGAGACCGGTCGGGATGCCGGCGCGGGAGATCTGGAGGACGTCGGCGTCGGTGCTGGTGCCGCGGCCGCTGGCGGCGATCGAGTAGTCGATCCCCTCCGCCTCGGCGGTCTCGACCAGGAGCTCGAAGACCTTGGGCGAGAGGGTGGAGCCGCGGCCGATCGCGGGGCCGGAGCCGAAGGGGGAGCTGCCGAGCTCCTTCTCGTCGACCCCCGGCGCGTCGGTCGCGTGGGTGACGTCGACGGCGATCGCGATGTCGGGCCGGACCTGGAAGGCGGCGGTGCGGGCGCCGAAAAGGCCGATCTCCTCCTGGACGGCGGCGACGGCGGCGAACGAGCCGCCCGGGCCCTTGCCCTCGGCGCAACGGCGCAGGCTCTCCAGCGCCACGTAGGCGCCGAGCCGGTTGTCCATCGCCCGCGAGACGAGGCGGTCGCCGGCGACCGGCATCGGCTCGGCGGCGATCACGACCGGGTCGCCGACCCGGACCAGCGCCTCGGCCTCCTCGCGGTCGGCGGCTCCGACATCGATGTGCATGCTCTTCAGCTCGACCACCTTTTTGCGCTGGTCTGGCTCCAGCAGGTGGATCGGCTTGCGCCCGGCGACGCCGGGGACGAGGCCGTCGCGGCCGCGCACCTCGACCCGCTGGCCGACGAGGATCTGGGGGTCCCAGCCGCCGACCGGCGCGAACCAGAGGAAGCCCTTCTCGTCGATGTGGGTGACGATCAACCCGATCTCGTCGATGTGGCCGACGACGGCGAGCAGCGGCGAGCCCTCGCCGACGCGGGCGATCGTCGAGCCGATTCCGTCGACGCTGACCTCGGCGAAGGAGGCGGCCTCCCGCCAGACCTCGGCCGCCGGCCCCTCGTATCCGGAGGGGGCGCCGGCGCGGAGCAACTTGTCGAGGAGGTCTGGAGTGCTCAAAAGGTTCGGGCAGTATGCCTAAGTGTGGGCCGCGCTTGCTTCCCGGCGCAGTTCGTCGCGACGGCTGCCGTATCTGCGGTGCTCGACGACGATCAGGCCCCAGATGAGTACGACGGCGACGGCCAGGGTGATCAAGGCGGCCATCGAGGTGGCGACCGGAATCAGGAAAAGCAGCACGATCGCCAGTCCCAGCCGGGAACGGTTGAGCGTCTGCACATGGCGGTAGCGGAAGGCGACGAGGCCGAGCAAGTAGAGGGCAAGGCCGCCGAGCAGGGCGGTGGCGGGGACTTCGTGGAGGTTCTCGTCGTAGTGGCCGATCGTCACCTTCAGCCCCAGCGCCATCAGCACGATGCCGGCGCCCATCAGCAGGTGGATGTAGGAGTAGGAGTCGCGGGCGAGCTCGTTCTGCTCCCGCCCGACTTCGGCTTCACCGAGCCGCCGGGCCGAGACCAGGGCGACGACGTCGAAGTAGGTCCACCAGAGCGCTGCGGTGAGGAAGATGCCGAGTACCGCGGTGGCTCCGATCCCGAGGTCGAGGGCGCCCGAGGCGCCGACCCCGATCGCGACGATCGACTCGCCGAGGGCGATGATGATGATCAGCCCGTGGCGCTCGGCGAAGTGGCCGGGGACGAGCTTCCAGCCGTCGGAACCGAAGAAGTAGGGCCCGGCCATGTCGAGGAAGATCGCCAGCGCCCACAGCGCGCCCTGGGCGAGACCGTCGAAGAACGAGGCGACGACGAGGAGGCTGACCGCGACCGCGGTGCTGGCGGCGAGGCCGGCCACCGAACGCTGCAGGTCGCTGTCGTCGGCGCCGGCGATCCAGAAGAGGGCGATGTGGGCGGTGCGATAGAAGCCGATCGCGAGCGCGAAGGTGAGCCCGAGGTTGCCGAAGGCCTCCTGGACGCAGAGCGAGACGATCAGCATCGCCGCCATCGCGGCGAAGATGACCAGCCGGACCACCCCGGCCTCGGGGTCGATGACGCTGGTCAGCCAGGCGTAGCCGACCCATGCCCACCAGAGGACGCCGAGGATCAGGAGGCCCTGCAGCAGTCCCGACCAGGTCTGGTCGTGCGACATCAGCGCCGTGCACTGGGTGATCGCGAGGACGAAGACGAGGTCGAAGAAGAGCTCCAGCGGGGTCACCCGCTCGCCCTCGCGGCGGACGGCGCCGAGGCGGTGGTGCGTTTCCGTTGAGCCCTCCAAGGCCGCCATCGTTGCACTCGGATCGGTTAGCGTGGCCTGGGATGGCGAGCGGGAAGAGGGTCGCACTGGTGACGGGAGCCTCGACGGGGATCGGGAAGGCGACGGCGATCCGGCTCGCCCGCGATCCCGGGACCGAGCTCGTGCTCGTCGCCCGTCGCGAGGAACTGCTGCGCGAGCTGGCCGGGTCCCTGCCCTGCCGCGCCACCTATCTGGCGGTCGACCTCACCGACGCCGAGGCGCCGCAGCGCGTCCGCGCCCACCTCGAGGCCGAGCACGGCGGCGCCCTCCACCTGCTCGTCAACAACGCCGGCGCCGCCTGGCGCGGCAGTTTCGCCGAGGGGGGCTACGCCAACGTCCACCGCCACATGGAGCTCAACTTCGACGCCGTCGTGCGGCTGACCGAGGCATTGCTGCCGCTGCTCCGCGCCTCGGCGCCGAGCGCGATCGTCAACGTCGCCAGCACCGCCGGCCGCGTCGCCCGCGCCCGCACCGGCGCCTACAGCGCCAGCAAGTTCGCCCTGATCGGCTGGACCGATGCCCTCTACGCGGAGGAGAAGGCGGGCGGCGTCCACGTCGGCATGGTGCTGCCGGGCTTCGTCGCCACCGAGGGCTTCCCGGCGACCGAGCTGCGCGAGAAGGCGCTGACCCGCTGGGTCGTCTCGAAGCCGGAGAAGGTCGCCGAGGCGATCTACGAGTGCGGCCCCGGCGGCAAGCCGGAGCGCTACGTCCCGCGGCCCTACGCGCTCGCCGCGGTGGCCCGCATCGTCCTGCCGCGCCTGACCCGGCGCGTCCTCACCGGCGGCGCCGCCTCGAGCCTGACGACCAGCACCGCCGGCGACCGCGAGCAGAGCTCGCCCCCGGACTGATGCCCCTTTACGCCGACGTCATCGTCGCCCTGGCCCTGGTCGCGGTGGCCGTCGTCGCGACGATCTCGACGAAGAAGGTGCGGCAGGTCAACCGCCGCTTCAAGATGCTCGACGACATCTCCCAGGTCGCCGACATGGGCAGGACCCTGGACGAGACGTTGGAGGCGATCGTGGAGATCATCGTCCCGGAGCTGGGGGACATCTGCGCGATCGACGTGATCGAGGGGGACAAGGTGCGACGGGCGGCGCTGAAGGTCGACGGTCCCGATGCCGAGGCGATCACCGCCCGATTGATGGCTCGCGGGCCGCGCCTGCAGACGCAGGTTGCAAGCGAAGCGGCCCGCGGCCGCCAGGAGCCGTTCCACTTCGAGATGCGCAGCGACGAGGATTACCGGAGGTTCGCCGAGGACGAGGAGGACTTCGAGTTCCTCCGCAGCCTCGGGCTCTACTCGGGGGTGACGATCGAGCTCCGCGCCCGCGCCCGCCCGACCGGGGTGCTGACGGTCAGCGTCGGCCCCTCCGGCCGCCGCTTCGACGAGTCGGACGTCCACTTCGTCACCATCCTCGCCGGCCGCGTCGCCCTGGCCCTCGACAACGCCGGCCTCTTCTCCGACCTGGAGCGCAGCGAGCGGGAACGGGCGGAGATCGCCGAGACGCTGCAGCGGGGCCTGCTGCCGCCGCCGCTGCCGCACATCCCCGGCTGGTCGGTGGCGGCCACCTACCGCCCGGCCGGCGCCGAGAACGAGCTCGGCGGCGACTTCTATGACGCCTTCCGCATCGCCGGCGGCTGGATGGTGGTGATCGGCGACGTCACCGGCCGCGGCGCCCACGCCGCTGCCGTCACCGCCCACGCCCGCTACACGCTGCGGACCGCGGCGGCGCTGACCGGCGACCCGGTGGTCGCCCTGCGCACGCTCAACCGCGAGCTGCTGGCACGCCGGGGGACGGCGCTGTGCAGCGTCGCCGCGATGGCCGTCTCCGAAGACCCCTACGAGCCGGTCCGGCTGGCGGTCGCCGGCCACCCGCCGCCGCTGCTCGTCGACGGCGACTCGGTCCGGGAGACCGGGTCCGCCGGTCCCGTGCTGGGCGCCTTCGAGGACGGCGCCTGGGGCTTGGAGCCGACCGCCGTCGCCCCGGGTCAGCAGCTGGTCGTCGTCACCGACGGCGTCACCGAGTCGGTCGGGGGGGAGGAGCGCTTCGGCGAGGAGCGGCTGCGGACGCAGGTGGCGGGGGTGAGCAGCCCGGCGATCGCCGCGCAGCGGATCGAGGGGGCGCTGCACGAGTTCACGGACGGCGCCCTCGACGACGACGCCGCGATCCTCGCGATCGCCCCGGCGACCGCGGACGTCGAGGCGGCGCCGCCGGAGCGCGAGCGGGAGCTGGTCGAGCGGCTCTTCGAAGCCTTCAACCGGCGCGACTCCGAGGAGATCGTCGCCGTCTGCGACCCGGCCATGGAGTTCTTCCCGATCGGCACCGCCGAGCAGATCGGGCGCGACGCCCCCTACATCGGCCCCGCCGGCCTCAGCGAGTACCTGCGCGACGTCGAGCAGGCCTGGGACGAGCTGCTGATCACCCCGAACGTGGTCGAGCGGCGGGGCGGCTCCCTCCTTGTCCGTGGTCGGGTCTACGCCCGCAGCCGCCCGCTCGGGATCCGCGACGTCCCGGTCGCCTGGATCTGGGACCTGGCCGGCGACCGCTTCGCCCGTGGCGAGGTCTTCCGCGACCCCGAGGAAGCGGTCCGCCGGCTGGCGCCGGCGCCCTAGCCGCTAGGAGGACGCCGGCCGGCGGCTCGTCAAATCGAGCCGATCACGGTCTCGCTGACGATCTCCCATTCATTTCCGCCACCGCACCATTCGGCAGCGATGACCTCGTGATTCTTATTGGCTTTGGCGACGACGGTGACGCAGTGGGAGGTCGCTGCCTCATCCGCCGCGGACGTGGTCTCGTCTGCCTCTGCTCTGACGAACCCACCCAGTAACTCGGTGCCCTCCGGGACGCTACCGTCGGGCAGCTTCTCGGCGATCTCGGTCAGCCGATACATCTCGACTGCGACCAGCTTTCTCCGGCCATTCTCGGCGCACATGTTCTCTCCCTTGTCGGTTCTCAGCTCGCGAAAATCGCGGGTTGCGACGGTATAGCGAACCCTGAATAACCGAACGTTTCTTCAGCAATGGGTCGGGGACGTCACACGCTCCGGCAGGCGAAGTTCTGTCCCGGTGTCCCTTCCTGACATGATTCGCGCCGATGACGATCAGCACCAACCAATTCAAGAACGGGACCCACATCGAGATCGACGGCAAGATCTGGAAGATCCTCGAGTTCCAGCACGTCAAGCCCGGCAAGGGCGGCGCCTTCGTGCGGACGAAGCTGCGGCGGATCGAGGACGGCTCGGTGATCGACAAAACCTTCAGGGCGGGGGAGAAGTTCCGCCCGGTCAGGACCGAATCGAAAAAGATGCAGTACCTCTACGACTCGGGCGAGGCGGCGGTCTTCATGGACACGACCGACTACGACCAGATCGAAATTCCCAAGGAGCAGCTGGGTGACTCGATGCAGTGGGTGCTGGCGAACGACGAGGTCGACGTCCTCTTCGTCGACGAGCGGCCGAGCGACGTACAGGTGCCGAGCGCGATCGAGATGAAGGTCGTCCAGACCGACCCCGGCCTCAAAGGCGACACCGCCTCGGGCGGCGGCAACAAGCCGGCGACGCTGGAGTCCGGCGTCGTCGTCCAGGTCCCCCTCTTCATCGAGGAGGGCGAGACCGTCCGGGTCGACACCCGCACCGGCGAGTACGTTTCGCGGGCTTGAAACGAGCGCGTCTCGCGCGCTTGAAAAACAAACTCCACTGTCGAAAAAACCCCGCTGTCGGCAGGAAAAGTTATCCGCCGGACTGACCGTTTAGGTTTTATCGAGGATCTTCCGAGTAATAGGTAGCCCTCGGGTTGCATTCGTTGGTAGTCATCTGATTGGTTGCGCTTGACAACAAGTGGAGACGACCATAAGCTTCGAAGACAATTGCTTTCAGGCAGATATGCCTTGCTTGTCAAGTGGTTGCTTTTGATTGCTCAACAAGTTACCTTCTAAAACATGGGGCGTACCCGATGAAACCAGTCATGAGAGCGCGCTTGGCGCGGATCATCCCGCTGAGCGGCGTCCTCGCCCTCGTCTTAATCGCGCTCGGCGCCGGCAGCGCCCTCGCCATGCCACCGTCGATCGTCGGCGAGGGAGTGTCCGGGGTGACCGAAACCGATGCGGTGCTCGAAGCGTCGATCATTCCCGGGCATGACGACATCTGGGAATGGGATGAAGCGGGCGGGGCGTACTACCAGTTCCAGATCGCCAAAGATCCATCGGAATTCTGGCCCGAAGTCACCTGTCCGGAAGAAGACCCCGAATGGGAAAATCCTGTCAAGGGCTGCCTCGGGCCATACGGGATCGTCGGCGAAGCACACCCGCAGGCGAGCATCACCAGGCGACCCGGGGATTTGCCCACCTGGGGGCTTGCGGGTTCGAGCCAGCCGCAGCAGGTCGCGCTCGATCTCAGTTCTGCCGGCGTCGCACTCGAGCCGTCCACCACCTACCACTACCGTGTAATCGCAGTCGAGCGAGTGCAGACGATTGACTCGCCCCATACTTGGCATACGCCGCCCGTCTACGGGGTCACCGAGAGCTTCGCCACCCCGCCCTACGAGCAGGTGTTGGACCCGTCTCCGGAGCTCGCTCTACCGGCCCTCGTTCCGTCGGTCTTCTCGAGCCCTGCTCCGCAGGTGGGACGGCGCCCTCGAGGACCTCGTTGCCGACGGGCAAAGACGCACCGTCGCCTTCTGATCGCGATCGGGTGTCGACGCTCCCTGCGCTGACGGTTCCTTGCGCTTGACCTCAGGTGCTGCGGACCATAAGCTGCGTAGACAATGACCTGCAGGCACAAAAGCCGTAACACGGGCGTGGTCGTGGAGAGACCGATCAAACCAGCAAAGAGAGCGCGTTTGGTACGGATCACCCTGCAAATCGGGATTCTCGCCTGCGCCGTCATCGCGCTCGGCGCCGGCAGCGCCCTCGCCATGCCACCGTCGATCGTCGGCGAGGGAGTGTCCGGGGTGACCGAAACCGATGCGGTGCTCGAAGCGTCGATCATCCCCGGACACTTCGACCCGTGGGAATGGGAGGAAGCGGGCGGCGCGTACTACCAATTCCAAATCGCGGAGGACCCGTCCGAATTTTGGCCCGAAGTCACCTGCCCTGAAGACAACCCGAAAAGCCCGGTCAATGGTTGCCTCGGGCCGTACGGGATCATGGACGGACCTCCTCCGGCCGCAAGCATCGAGAGGAAGCCAGGGGATCTGCCGACCCTGCGGCTGATGGGTTCGATCCAGCCACAACAGGTTGCGCTCGAGCTTGCATCCGCCGGTGTCCAGCTCGAACCCGCGACCACTTATCACTACCGCGTGATCGCGGTCGAGCTCGTGCAGACGATCGACTCGCCTCCTCCTTGGTATACGCCGCCCCTGTACGGGGACACCCAAATCTTCACCACCCCTCCCTACGAGCAGGTCTTCGACCCTCCTTCAGCGCTCGTTCCGCCTATCTCCTCGGGTCCCGCTCCGCGGGTCAGCCGGCGCCATAGGGGTTCCCGTTGCCAACGGGCACGGGCGCAGGGTCGTCCCCTAATCGCGGTTGGTTGTCGTCGTCCCGCGCGATAAGCCGGCCGTATACTGAAGATTTCTCTAATAATCAGTAAGACATTGGTCAATCGACCAAGTATGAATAGACGACTGATTGCGTACCGAATGAGAACAGTGAGGAGACGGGGGAGTGGACGTAGGATTTTCGGCAAGACGAGCCGCGTTCTTGGCGCTGATGGTTTTGGGTTCCTTCTCGATTTGGATGGTCTTGGCCTGCCGCGCCGGGGCGGCCGAAATCGACTACTTCCACCAAGGCCTCGGGCACGAAAACCCCGTTCCGGCCTGGGCGGAAGACGAAGCCGTGCATTTCGCCGCACCACCTGGTGAAGGCCCGGCGAGCGAAATCGAAGCTATGCAGTCTGTCGTCGGGGTCGAAGGACTCTCGGAGGAAGACCTGCTCGTCTATGGCGGCGGATTGGTCCAGACGAAACCCCACATACACCTGATCCTCTGGGGCGCGAACTGGCAGCAGGAAGGATTGCCCCAGGAAGTGATGCAGGCTCTGAAAACCTTCTACGCGGGGCTTTCGGGCTCAGACTTCCAGGGAATCCTCACCCAGTACTTCGGCAACCCGCTTGAGGAGGGGGGTTCATATCCCGAAGCGGTCGGGAATGAAGTCTTGTTCAATCCCTCGACCGACGTATACGTCGACACCCGCGTCAATGCTCCGACCAACGTTCATCGGCCGGCGGTGATGCAGGAGATCAAAGAAGTTAAGGCCCTGACCGGTTGGAAAAATGGCCTGCAAGAGCAGTTCGTGCTCGTCGCCGGACCTGGCACGACCTACGAAAAAGGGTTCGGTCAGGGCAATTCCGAACTTAGCGAAGGCAAAACTGGCTTTTGCGGGTTTCACGCTTATTCAGAAAGTGCCTACGCATTCTTCGGCTACAACTTTTGCGGCGGTCTAATCGAGAACGTAAAGACCGCCGCTTGGGAGTATGCGGATACGGTTACCGATCCCGTTCCGGGTTCGGGATGGCTGATCAAGGTTCTGGATGGCAACGGCAACTTCCAGGGGTTCGTCGAGGCGGCGGAGTATTGCTCTCCGGTAACCACCAAAACCTCATATGGCTGGGTCGTTCCGATCAAGGACAACTACAAAACGAACCTCGAAGGAGGTACGACCAGGCACTGCGAAACCAGCGATCCCGACCCTCCGGTCGCCTCGATCGGACCCACCGTGGCGAAACCGGGCCAACCGGGAACCGTGATCGTCTCGGGAAGCATCGACCTCGCTGGGTACCACTCGATGAGGTACTTCGGCGAACTGCACACCTCGTCGGGTTGGATCAAAGCCTCTTCCGGGAAAATCGTCTCTGGCTTCGGAACCCAACAGGTGGCCGCTGAACTGACCGGCCCGGCGCTCGTCATGGCCGACAAGTTCAGGCTGGTGTTCCAGATGCCCCTGATGATCGACTCCAATGAATACGACGGAGCGATCTACAGCCCCACCACGCCGGGCCCGGCGTGGTGGCGGACGACGCTGTGCTCTTCGACCGCGATGCCGTGCCCGGTCGGGGAACGGGTCGCAGGCGGAGCCGCCTTCAGTAGCTCCCCGAACTCGACTCCCTACTACCCGAACTTCTCGCTGAAACTGACCGGCAAGACGCGGACGATCAGCTGTACTCAAGGCGGCCCCGCCGGCAATGTTGTTTCGACGGCCGGCCAGCCGCTGCCGATCTCGACCACCTCGTGGTCGATGAGCGGTTGCTCCGCCGCCTCCGCCGGTACCGGCGAAGGGGCCTGTACCGTCACCGCATCCAGCCTCCCCACCGCCGGCTCGGTGAACTGGAGGATGGCCGACGTCGGGCTGATCGCGGGAAGCACCCCGCGCTGGCACATCGAGTGCCTGTCCAGCTCCCCGCCCACCAACTGCACCTACACGTTCGGGGGCATGAATGGGACGATCGAAGGGGGTCAGAAAGCCAAGATGTATGTCCATTCGGACCCTACGACCAGCGGCGAAGTCGAGAGCGGCGAAGCGTGCGACGGCACGATGAACGGCTTCAATGCCCATTACCTCTTCGATTCGCCGTCGCCGCTCCACATCGCCGCTTTCGGCCAGCTGCAGCCTCAGAGCGATCCGGGGCAGGCGAGCGTGCTGGGAGTGGGTGAGAACGCCGGGATTCGGCTCGACGGGACCGTCAACCCGAACGGGTTCGCCTCGACCTACCAGTTCCAGTACGTGGACGCGGCCCACTACGCCCCCGGAGCGGAAAATCCCTATGCCGGTGGGGGGACGAGCCCGGTCTCTCTCGCGGCGGTCGGGTCGGGGTCGCAGCCGGTCGCGGTCCAGCGCGACCTCAGTGGCCTCCAGCCCGGTACCACCTACCACTACCGAATCCTCGGCGAAAACGTCGAAGGCGCCAAAGGCAGCGCCGACGCCACCTTCACGACGCCGCCCGCCTGCGCCCTCACCCAGTGCGCCTACTCCCTCCAAGCCCCCCTCAACCCCGAACCCCAGCAACAGAGCGAACTCGCCGACGTCTCCTGCCCGACGACGACGGTCTGCATGGGCCTCGGCAACGACTACTACCGCGAACGAGGGTTCCTCGAGACCTGGAAAAACAACTCCTGGTCGATCGCCTACACCTTCCCCGGCACGATGAAGGCGCTCTCCTGCCCGACCTCCAATTGGTGCATGACCGTGACCAAGAACGAGGACGACTACTGGCGGCTGAAATGGTTCGAAAATTTCGGCGGCACCTTGAGCGTCGACACCTCCTCGCCGCCGCTGCCCCAGGGCGCCAGCGGGCTGAAGATCAACGACGTCTCCTGCACCTCTGAAAATGCCTGCACGATGGTCGGCCGCTACTACCTGAGCGGCGGCTACAAAACCTACGCCGCCGCCTGGAACGGGACCGCCTGGACCCAGCAGAGCACCCCCTTGCCCGCCCAGGGCGATGCCAGCGAAGCGCTGCTCGCCGTCTCCTGCTCGAGCTCGACCAACTGCCTCGCCGTCGGCAAGGCCGCGAGCAAACCCTTCGCCGAGCGCTGGAACGGGAGCGAATGGTCGCTCAGTAGCGTCCCCAACCCGACCGGCGCCGTCAACGCTTCCCTGCTGGGAGTCTCCTGCACCGCGGCGAATGCCTGCATGGCGGTCGGCTCCTACGCCAAAAGCGAAACCAAGCAGCGGACCCTGGCCGCCAGCTTCAACGGCAATGCCTGGACGGTCCTCACCTCGCCCAACCCGGCAAAAGAAGGCGACGCGATCCTGCGGGACGTCTCCTGCCTCTCGGGCACCTCTTGCATCGCGGCCGGCTCGCTCGCCAGCCCCACGGCCGTCTTCCTGACCGAAGAAGAGTCGACCTTGGCGCTCTCCTGGAACGGCACCGCCTGGTCGCTGCAGTCCTCGCCCAACGGCGCCGGCAGCCTCTTCAGCTCCTTCAACGCGATCTCCTGTCCGGCGGCCACTGCCTGCACGGTCGCCGGCTACACGCGTCCCGGGGGCAAATTCACGCAGGCGACGCTGGCGGCGCGGTGGAAGTAATGGCCAGAGCGGCGCCCTGCCGTTTCCCGCGCTGACAGAATGGAGTTATGCGCAGGTCCGACCAGCGGCGGGACGCCGTCTTCGCCAACTACCAGCGGGACGTGACCGGCCGCCCCCTCGAGGAGTTGCTCGGCGAGGCGCGGTCGCTGACGCGGGAGCTGGCGGAGGGGGTCGACAGTCATCGCGAAGAGCTCGATGACATCATCGCCGCCCACGCGAGGGGCTGGACCGTCGACCGGATCGCGCCCCTCGACATGAACGTGATGAGAACGGCGCTCTACGAGATGGACTTCACCGACACCCCCGCCGAGGTCGCGATCGACGAGGCGGTGGAGATCGCGAAGGAGTACTGCGGTGCCGACGCGCCGAAGTTCGTCAACGGCATCCTCGGGGCGGTGGCGCGCGAGCGGGAGCCGGCCAAGTGAGCGTCCGCCTGCGCGAGATCTCCGAGCGCCTGCGCGAGATCACCTCGCAGCTTCAGAGCGAGGAGGTGGCGGACGAGGTCGCGGCGCAGCTTGCGGCCGAGGCGGCCGAGCTCAGCGCCGAGGCGGTCGAGGAGGCCAACCGCGAGGCACGCCGGCAGGCGAGCGCCGAGGGCAGTTGAGCTATCCCGAGGAGCTGCGCCTCCTGGTCGAGGGCGCGCTCGAGGATCTGAGCTTCTCGGCGTCCAGGTCGACCGCCGGCCTCGAGGAGGCGATGCGCTACTCGCTGCTCGCCGGTGGCAAGCGGGTGCGGCCCGTCCTCGCCCTCGCCACCGCCCGCGCCCTCGGCGCCGAGCCGCGGCGCTTCCTCCCGGTCGCCTGCGCGATCGAGCTGATCCACACCTACTCGCTGATCCACGACGACCTGCCCGCGATGGACGACGACGAGCTGCGGCGCGGCCTGCCGACCTCGCACGTGAAGTTCGGCGAGGACGTCGCGATCCTCGCCGGCGACGGCCTCTTCGCCGAGGCGGTCCGCCTCTTCTGCGAGCAGCCCGGCGACCCGGCGCAGGTGCTGGCGGCGCTGCGCGAGCTGGCCGCGGCGACCGGGGTCGACGGCATGGTCGGGGGGCAGTACGTCGACGTGATCGGCGAGGAGTCCGACGCCGAGGGGCTGCGCTCCCTGCACGCCCTGAAGACCGGTCGCCTGATCGCCGCCAGCGTCAACGTCGTGCTTCTGCTCGAAGCGGCCCCCGAACCTGAGACAATGCCCTACCGCCGTTTCGCCGAGGAGCTGGGCGTCCTCTTCCAGATCGTCGACGACATCCTCGACGTCACCGAGTCGGACGAGCAGCTCGGCAAGCCACATGGAAGCGACGAGAGACATGGCAAACTCACCTACGTCAGCCTCTTCGGGCTCGATCGGGCCCGCGAGCTGGCGGCCGAGTCGCACGCCAAGGCGACCGCGGCGCTGGCCGAGGCCGGCGGCGAGACGGAGGACCTGAGGCGCGTGGCCGACTACGTCTTCACGAGGAACGAATGAGCGAAAAGCCCCCCACCCAGGGCACTGAAAACGAGAGAGACCGAGAGATGGAGCCGCTGCTGCCGGGGGTAGATGCCCCTGCCGACCTGCACGACCTCGACGACGAGCAGCTGCAGCAGGTCGCGCAGGAGATGCGCACCTACATCATCGACACGATCGGCGAGATCGGCGGCCACTTCGGCGCCAACCTCGGCACCTGCGAGCTCGCCGTCGCCCTCCACAGCCTGCTCGACTCGCCGCGCGACAAGGTCCTCTGGGACGTCGGCCACCAGGCCTACCCGCACAAGATCCTCACCGGCCGACGCGACCGGCTGTCGACGATCCGCCAGTACGACGGCCTCGCCCCGTTCTGCTCGATACCCGAGTCCGAGCACGACATCATGGGCGCCGGCCACGCCTCGACCTCGATCGGCTACGCGGTCGGGTTGAAGGAGGCGATGCGCAAGGGGATCGGGACCGACGGCAAGGTCGCCGCGGTGATCGGCGACGGCGCCCTCACCGGCGGCGTCGCCTACGAGGCCCTGCACGCGGCCGGCGGCCTGCAGACCCCGATCGTGATCGTCCTCAACGACAACGGGATGTCGATCTCGCCCAACGTCGGCGCCCTCTCCCGCTACTTCAACCGGATCCGCCTCAACCCGCGCCTCTGGCACGCCCGCGAGGGGGTCGAGGACCGGCTCACCAAGCTGCCGCTAGGCCTGGGCAGGCGGATCGAGCGGCTCGGCCCCGAGATCAAGGCCGCGATCAAGGCCTACTGGGCGCCCGGGCTCTTCTTCGAGGAGCTCGACCTCGCCTACATGGGCGTGATCGACGGCCACGACGTCCACGCCCTGCGGGAAGCGCTGACCGAGGCCTTCGAGGCCGACCGGCCGGTCGTCGTCCACATCCACACGGTCAAGGGCAAGGGCTTCGCGCCGGCCGAAGAAGGCGGCCTGGAGTCGATGGAGGAGTGGCACGCGGCGAAGCCGAAGTCGATCGTCGACGGCCAGCCGGCGAGCGCGAAGCCGGTCCCGGTCACCGAAACCGACTCTCCCGAGGGGATCGAGGTCCTCGAGAAGCCCCCGGCGGCCGGTTCGCCGCCCCAGTACACGAAGGTCTTCGCCGAGGCGATGGTCGCCGAGGCCAGGGCCGACGAGCGGGTGATCGGGATCACCGCGGCGATGGCGGGGGGGACCGGCCTGCAGCAGCTCTGCGACGAGTTGCCCGAGCAGTACTACGACGTTGGCATCGCCGAGCAGAACGCGGTCCTGCTCGCCAGCGGCCTCGCCCTCCAAGGCGCGAAGCCCGTCTGCGCGATCTACTCGACCTTCCTCCAGCGCGCCTTCGACCAGATCGTCCACGACGTCTGCCTGCAGGACCTCGACGTCACCTTCGCGATGGACCGCGCCGGACTCGTCGGCGACGACGGCCCGACCCACCACGGCGCCTTCGACGTCTCCTACTTCCGCCCGATCCCGAACGTCGTCGTGATGGCGCCGCGCGACGAGGCGATGCTGGTCCACATGCTGCACACGGCGATCGCCCACGACGGGCCGGCGGCGCTGCGCTACCCGCGCGGCGCGGCCGAGGGAGCGGAGCTGCCGGCGAAGCCGAAGAGCATCCCGATCGGGGTGGGCGAGGTGTTGACCGAGGGCGAGAAGGTGGCCCTGCTCGGCTACGGCTACGGCGTCACCGTCGCCCGCGAAGCGGCGGAGATCCTCGGCAAGCACGGGATCCAGGCCACCGTCGCCGACGCCCGCTTCGCGAAGCCGATCGACGCCGAGCTGGCAGAGCGGCTGGCGCGCGAGCACGAGCTGGTGGTGACGATCGAGGAGAACGTGCTGCCGGGCGGGTTCGGCTCCGCCGTGCTCGAGCACCTCGAGGACGCCTTCGCCGAGGCGCCGGGAGAGCGGGCGAGGGTGCTGCGGGTCGGCCTGCCGGACTCCTACGTCACCCACGGCAAGCCGGCGCTGCTGCGGGCCGAGGTCGGCCTCACCGGCGAGTCGGTGGCCGACCGGGTGCTCAGCTCCCTGCCGAGCGCGCAGCCGGCGCTCACCTAGTCGCTGATCGGCTGACCTAATCAATTTTGACGATTGATTCAATTGGCGCAATCGATTAGCCTGCGCCAGTCTCTCCGGTGAAGGAGAAGCCAACTGGGAAGTCAGCGCTTCTGGGGGAAATCACCAAGGGGAGGAGAGGCGCGCATCTCTATATGTGTGGATCCGGTTGGGGAACCGGATCTCTCGCGCCCGCCTCCTAGGTCGGGGCGCGAGGCGCGCGTGCGTCCACATCCGATTTGCTTGGCGACATGGAGACCTCTGAATTTCTTGCCGGCTTCTCCAGCGACAGCGTCAAGCTAGAGCGCGTTGCCCACTTCACCCCTGGGGGCAAGGTTGTGGAGATCGGCTCGGCGGAAGAGATGAAAAGGGCGTATGCACGGCGGGTGGGCGTGCTGTGGGCGCATTGGGATGTCGATGCTCTGAGGCTGGAGAGGGGAAGCGAGGAGGCCCTCGAGGTATTTCACGGCGAGTTCCTCGCCAGGTTCCTGACGGAGTGCTTACGGCCGGAGCAGGACGATGCCGTGTCGCAGATCGTCAAGTGGCGAATGAACATTGTCCGCTCCGCTGCATTCGGCGGCCTGAGCGAGTTCTCCGACGAGAACGATGGCGGGTCAATCTGCATGTTTGACTCCCAAGTCTTCGACATCGTCTACTCGTTCCCGAGCGAGATCGAGAGGGAGATGCTGCGAGAAAGCTGGCGGCGCGTTGCCTGGCAGAGCCATGTGGTGGCTGGTATCGCCGTGCCCTTTCTTGCTCTGACCGTGCGCAACGCCGCTGATCCAGTCTTCTTCGACGCTGAGCTGCGGAGGAAAGATGAAGAGGATCGGGAGCACGAGATGCCCTGGAACTGGTCGTACACCGGGTTGGAGAAGGCGGTAAGGCATTGGTCTGAAGAGTTTCCGCATGAGTTTCGCTCGGGTGACTTGCTGGCAGCGGTTTCCCGCGAATGCGTCGAGAGCTATGAAGAAATCCGATCCTGGTTAATGGCGCAGGCGGAGGAGGTGGAGGTCGCTCGGCTGGCGCCAGACCTCGTCGACCTCAGGATCGATCAAGCGGATCTGGCGCGACGACACCACTGGCTGCTTCAACAGGCGAGCAGAGCGCGAGCGGCCCTGGACTGGAGCCATGATGGCCGCGAAGTGCCCGAGGATCTATTCAGCGGAACCAGGACGCGCACAGTCACCGAGGATCGCCGTCAAGCGCTGCTGCACAACGTGACCGCTGCCCGCAGCACTTTGCGCTCCGCGCTCGATCTTGTCTCGAGCGCCTCGGCGGCCGAGCAGCTTGCGCTGACCCGCGCGGAGGCTGCCCGCTCTAGTGCGTTTCAGTCCGCGATCACGTTTGTGACCACCGTCCTGCTCGCTCCCGGGCTCGTCGCTGCCATCTTCGGAGCCCTTCCGAGCGTCCTAGCCGACCGCCCGACTGCTCGCCTCATGCTCCTCACCGCCTTGATGTTGGTCGCCGCAGGGGGATCAGCTCTGGTTCTGCGCCGGATTCGAGCGCAGTCGGTGAAGGTAGGTGGTTATCCAGGCAACGCCGCCGGTGACCGCGGCGCCTAGCGGTGCCGCCGGTAGATGATGCTTGCTTTGACGCCTGAGCCAGAGGAGACTCGCGGGGTGACTGGCGCGACTATCGAGAATCACGGCAAGGCGGCGCGACGTCGTGTCCCCCGTTCCAGTCACGGCGAGTGGGAGTCGCGCGACCGGGACCCGGTGGCGATCCTCGGGGCCCAGGACGCGAGCCGGGTGCCCGAGCTGGTGCCGATCCGCTACGGGCGCATGCTGGCCTCGCCGTTCGCCTTCTACCGCGGGGCGGCGGCGCTGATGGCGGAGGATCTCGCGACCGTGCCGGCGACGGGGCTGGAGGTCCAGCTCTGCGGCGACGCCCATCTCTCCAACTTCGGCGTCTTTGCCGCCCCCGACCGGCGCCTCGTCTTCGACTGCAACGACTTCGACGAGACCAACCCGGGCCCGTTCGAGTGGGACCTGAAGCGGCTCGCCGCCAGCGTCGAGATCGCCGGGCGGGAGCGGGGGTTCTCGCCGCGGCAGCGGCAGCAGGCGCTGCTTGAGACCGCGGCCGGCTACCGGCGGGCGATGCGGGGGTTCGCCTCGATGCGCAACCTCGACGTCTGGTACGCGCGGATCGACGTCGAGCCGGCGCTCGCGGCCCTGCGCTCGCAGGTCGACAAGCGCCGCCTGCGCGAGATCGAGCGCGGCCTCGCCAAGGCAGAAGCCAAGGACAGCCTGCGCGCCCTGCGCAAGCTCACGCGGACCGCGGACGGGGAGCTGCGGATCGTCAGCGACCCGCCGCTGATCACCCCGGTCGAGGAGCTGACCGGGGACGCCGACGCCGAGGAGCAGCTGCAGCAGGTGATCGCCGCCTATTGGGACTCGCTCAGCCCCGACCGGTGCCACCTCGCCGAGTCCTACCGCTACGTCCACGCGGCCCGCAAGGTCGTCGGCGTCGGCAGCGTCGGCACCCGCGCCTGGATCGTCCTCCTGCTCGGCAAGGACGCCGACGACCCACTCTTCCTCCAGGCCAAGGAAGCGGGGCCCTCGGTGCTGGAGGCGCACCTGGGAGCGAGCCGCTTCAGGCACCACGGCCGCCGCGTGGTCGAGGGACAGCGGCTGATGCAGGCGGCAAGCGACGTCTTCCTCGGCTGGGTCTCGGCGCAGGGGATCGACGGGGTCCCGCGCAGCTTCTATGTGCGCCAGCTCTGGGACGGCAAGGGGTCGGCCGACGTGGCGCGGTTCGGGCCGCGGGACCTCGCCGGCTACGGCGGCCTCTGCGCGACCGCTCTGGCCCGCGCACACGCCCGCTCAGGCGATCGCTTCGGCGTCGCCGCCTACCTCGGCAAGGGAGACGCCTTCGACAAGGCGCTCGCCCGCTTCGCCGAGGCCTACGCGGACCAGAACGAACGCGACTACGAGCGGGTCGCCGAAGCAGCCCGCGGCGGCGAGATCGCCGTGGAGCCGGACCGGCGATGAGCTTGAAGACGGTCCGCCGCGCCGCCCTCGTCCTCGTCTTCGACGCGGTCGTGCTGCTGCTGCTCTCCGAGGCGCTGCCCGGCTTCGTCCTCGACGGCCCCCGCGCCGCCCTCGGTGCCGCCGCCGCGATCGGTGTCCTCAACGCCCTCGTCTGGCCGGCGCTGGCGCGCTTCGCGCTGCCGCTGACCGTGCTCACCCTCGGCCTCGGGGCGCTGATCTTGAACGGCGTCCTGGTGACGATCGCGATCGACCTGCTTCCCGGGGGCAGCATCGAGGGCGTCTTCGAGGGGACCGTGGTGACGATCGCGCTGACCGCGGTGACGGCGATCGTTTACTCGCTGCTGGCGATCGACGAGGACCAGTCCTGGTACCACCAGGTCGTGCGGCGACAGGCGCGGCGCCGCAAGCAGGTCGTCGAGAGCGACGTCCCGGGCGTCCTCTTCCTCGAGATCGACGGGCTCGCCCACGACGTCCTCCTGCGCGCCCTGCAGGACGGCAGCGCCCCGCACCTGGCCGGCTGGGTCCGCGGCGGCTCGCACCGGCTGCGGCGCTGGGAGACCGACTGGTCCTCGCAGACCGGCGCCTGCCAGGCGGGCCTGCTGCACGGCTCCAACGAGGACATGCCGGCCTTCCGCTGGTGGGAGAAGGAGCGGGGCAAGGCGATCGTCACCAACCACCCGCGGGATGCCGAAGAGTTGGAGCGGCGCCACTCCGACGGCAAGGGGCTGCTCCACGCCGACGGCGCCAGCCGCGCCAACATCCTCTCCGGCGACGCGCCGCACTCGATGCTGACGATGAGCACGGCGCTGCGGCGGCGGCGGCCGATCGGCCGCGACTACGCCGCCTACTTCGCCCAGCCCTACGCGGTCGCACGCACCTTCGTCCTCGCCCTCGCCGACGTCGGCCGCGAGCGCCGCGCCGCCCGCGCCCAGGTCCGCGACGACGTCCGCCCGCGGATGGAGCGCGGCCTCTCCTACGCCTTCGTCCGCGCCTGGGGCACGGTGGTCCAGCGCGACCTCCAGGTCGCCGCCGTGGTCGGCGACGTCCTCGCCGGGCGGCCGGTCGTCTACACGACCTTCCTCGCCTACGACGAGGTCGCCCACCATTCCGGGATCGAGCGCCACGACGCCCTCGCGGTGCTGCGCGACCTCGACCGCCAGATCGCCCGGATCGCGACCGCCTGCGCCGAGGCGCCGCGGCCCTACCGGCTCGTCGTCCTCTCCGACCACGGGCAGTCGCAGGGGGAGACCTTCCTCGACCGCTACGGGCTGACGCTGGAGGACCTGGTCCGCGAGGCCTGCGACCCCGACAGCGTCGTCGCCGCCGAAGACGGGGACGACGACGCCCTCTCCTACATGAGCGCCGGCCTCACCGAGATCGCCCGCGACGACACCGCCGCCGCCCGCACGGTGCGGCGGGCGACGCGGGACCGGCTGACCGACGGCGCGGTCGTCCTCGACGCCGAGTCCCGGCAGGAGATCAGCGAAGGCCGCAGCGGCGAGGTCCCCGAGCTCTCGGTGATGGCCTCGGGCTGCCTCGGGTTGATCAGCTTCCCGCGCGAGCCCGGCCGGGTCAGCCTAGAGCGGATCGAGGAGCGCTACCCGCGCCTGCTGCCCGCTCTGCGCGAGCACCCCGGCGTCGGCTTCCTCCTCGTCCGCTCCGAGCGCGACGGGGCCGTGGCGATCGGGGCGGGCGGGACCCACTACCTCGACTCCGGCCGGGTCGAGGGGGAGGACCCGCTGGAGCCGTTTGGCCCCAACGCCGCCGACCACCTGCGCCGCACCGACGGCTTCGCCCACTGCCCCGACCTGATGGTCAACAGCACCTACTGGCCGGAGTTCGGCGAGGTCGCCGCCTTCGAGGAGCTGGTCGGCTCGCACGGGGGCATGGGGGGGACCCAAAGCTTTCCCTTCGTCCTCCACCCGGCCGAGCTCGAGTGGCCGGCGGAGGAGGTCGTGGGCGCCGAGCGCGTCCACCGGATCTTCCGCGGCTGGCTCGCCGGGCTGGGACAGGAGGCCTACGCGAGCGGGGTCGACTCGCCGGGCGAGAGCACCCGCGTCGCCACCTGAGGCGCCAACTCCCGCATCGCCTCGACGAACTCCCGGGGCGGGACCCAGAGCCGCTCGGGCTTGATGTGGTGTAGGCCGACGGGGTAGAGCGTCCCCCAGTGGATCGGGATCGCCAGCCGCGGCGAGAGCAGCGCCGCCGCCTCGGCTGCGCGCCGCGGGTCGAGGTGGCCCGGGCCGACCGTCGGCCCCCAGCCCCAGATCGGCAGCAGCGCCAGGTCCAGGTCGGGCCCCAGGGCCTCCATCCCGTCGAAGAGATCGGTGTCGCCGGCGAAGTAGACGCGGCGGGAGCCCTCGAGGAGGAACCCGATCGCCTGCGAGCGCCGGGCGTGGCGACGCCGCCCGACCTCGTGGTCGGCCTCGACCGCGGTGACGCCGAGGGCGCCGACCGCCGCGGATTCGCCCGGCGCCAGCTCGGTGACGCGGCCGAAGCCCCGGCGCTCGAAGAACGACCGGGACCCGGGGGGGACCAGCATCGGCACTTCGCGCCCGAGCATGCGCAGGGAGCCGAGGTCGGCGTGGTCGTGGTGCAGGTGGGAGACGAGGACCGCGTCGACGTCCCGCGTCGTCTCGGGCGCCGGCGCCGGGCCGTGGCGCACCAGCGGGCCGAGGTGGCCGCGCAGCACCGGGTCGGTGAGGACGCGGGTCCCGTCGAGGTCGACGAGGACGGTCGAATGTCCGACCCAGGTGAGACGGTCACGGGTCATATGAGCGAGCGACGCCCGATCTTCCGCGGCCGCCTGCGCCGCCCCGGCGGCGGCAGGGAGCCCGCCGAAGACGAAGTCATCGAGATCGAGCCCGGCGCCCTCAGCGGCCTCTTCGCGGCGCCGCAGTGGCTGCGCGACCTCGGCTTCTCGTCCTGGCTGCTGGTCGGCATCGGCGCCGCCCTGGTGGCGGCGATCTGGCTGCTCTCGCTGACCGAGACGATCGTGATGCCTGTGATCACCGCCGGGATCATCGCCGCGGTCGCCTCGCCCCTGGTCGACCTGCTGCGGCGGCATGGCGTGCCGCGGGGGATCGGCGCCGGTCTGGTCATGCTGGCGATCATCGCAGCCGCCTTCGCGGTCGGGCTGATGGTCCTGACCGGGATCGCCAGCCAGGCCGACAGCCTCTCGGCGCGGCTGCAGGAAGGCGCCGCCCAGCTCCAGTCCTGGGCCCAGGACCTCGGCGTCAAGGCCCCGACCGCCGCCGACGCCAACGCCCACGGCAGCGCCTCGGTCTCGGAAGCCTTCCGGGGGCTGACCCAGGGCCTGCTCGGCGGCGTCGACCGCCTCGCCTCGCTCGCCGTCTTCCTCTCCTTCACCGCGCTCAGCCTCTTCTTCCTGCTCAAGGACGGGCCGCAGATCGGCGGCTTCGTCGAGCGCCACCTCGGCGTCCCGACCCCCGTCGCCCGCTCGATCCTCGGCCGCGTCGCCTCGAGCATGCGCGGCTACTTCCTCGGGGTCACGATCGTCGCCCTCTGGAGCGCCCTCATCGTCGGCGCCGGCGCCCTCATCCTCGGGGTGCCGCTGGCGGGGACGATCGCCGCCGTCACCTTCCTCGGCGGCTACGTCCCCTACATCGGGGCCTGGACCGCGGGAATCTTCGCCGTCCTCATCGCTCTCGGGGGCGAGGGGGCGGAGGCCGCCGGGGCGCTGGCCGTGATCGTCCTGCTCGCCAACGGGGTCTTCCAGCAACTGGTCCAGCCGATCGCCTACGGGGCGGCCCTGAAGCTGCACCCGCTGGCGGTGCTGATCGCGACGATCGCCGGCGGCTGCCTCTTCGGCACCATCGGCCTGGTGCTCGCCGCGCCGCTCCTCTCGGCCGCGGTGAAGATCTCCGCCGATCTCACCGCGGCCGCCGAGGAGGAAGCGACGCCGGCCTCAGAAGCCGGCGCCTAGGACTTCAACCGGCTCATTCCTCCCAGCGCGCGGTCAGCTGGTAGATGATCGTCACGTCGAGGATGATCATCAGGAAGGCCCAGAGCGGTGCCGCCGGGAACCAGACGATCTGCGCGATCGCGTTGATCGCCACGAAGAAGACGGCGGCCATGCGAGCCCACTCGGCGCCGGCGAAGAGGCCGAGTCCGGTGATGGCGACAAGCGATCCGAGGATCAGGTGGATCCATCCCCAGGTGGTGACGTCGGCGATGATTACGCCCTGGCCGCCGACGAAGACGATTTCGTCGTTGAGCACTCCGGCCAGGCCCCAGAGGGCGTCGAGGGAGCCGACTATGAGGAGGAGGGCGCCGGCGAAGACGGTCCACCCCGTTGGTTGCCGTTCCTCGACTCGGTGTCTTCCAGCGCTGCTCTCCATCGCGGTTCCTTTCTGTAAAACAACGGGTTCGGCAAGAACATAGTCCGCCCGGGGCGGCAAAAGCAACAGGATCGTTATCCAACTCTGCGGCGCGCCGATATCGTCGTCCCCATGTGCGGGCGGAAGGACGCGACCGAGTTCACGAAGCGGGTCAACGAAGCGCTGCTCGGCGAGCTGCCCTTCGACTACACCAAGGACTTCGAGGACGCCGCCCGCGGCTTCGTCGCGCCGCTGAACAACGGCGGCGTCGCCACCAACGCCGACGGCGTCCCGGTCTACAACGGCGCCGCGCTCGATTTCGTCACCGACGGCGCGCCGGCCCCGGAGACCGTCAACCCCAGCCTCTGGCGCAACGCCCAGCTGATCAAGAAGGGCGGCCTCTTCAAGGTCGTCGACCGGCTCTACCAGGTGCGCGGCCAGGACCTCTCCAACCTGACGATCATCGAGGGCGACACCGGTCTGATCCTGATGGACCCGCTGATCTCGCCCGAGACCGCGAAGGCCGCCCTCGACCTCTACTTCGAACACCGCCCCCGCAAGGAGGTGGTGGCGATGATCCACTCCCACAGCCACGTCGACCACTACGGCGGCGTCAAGGGCGTGATCTCCGAAGAGGACGTGAAGGCGGGCAAGGTGCGGGTGATCGCCCCGGTCGGGTTCCTCGAGGCCGCCGTCTCCGAGAACGTGATGGCGGGGACCGCGATGAGCCGGCGGGCGATGTACCACACGGGGGTGCTGGTCCAGCCCGGGCCGAAGGGCCACGTCGGCGTCGGCCTCGGGATCAGCGTCTCGGCCGGGAAGCCGACCCTGATCCCGCCGACCGAGGAGATCACCGAGACCGGCCAGAAGCTGGAGATCGACGGCCTCACCTTCGAGTTTCTGCTGGCGCCCGACACCGAGGCGCCGGCGGAGATGCACTGGTTCGTCGAGGAGCTGGGGGCGCTGACCGCGGCGGAGAACTGCTGTCACACCCTCCACAACACCTACACCCTGCGCGGCGCCCCGACCCGCGACCCGCAGGCCTGGTCCCAGTACTTGAACGAGACGATCGACCGCTGGGGCCACAAGGCGGAGGTGCTTTACGCGATGCACCACTGGCCGGTTTGGGGGACCGAGGAGGTGCTGCGGATGCTGCGCAACGGGCGCGACGCCTACCGCTTCATCAACGACCAGACCCTGCGCCTCGCCAACCACGGCTATACCGCGACCGAGATCGCCGAGATGATCGAGTTCCCGCCCGAGCTGGCGCGCGAGTGGAGCCTGCGCGGCTACTACGGCACGGTCAACCACAACGTCAAAGCGACCTACGTCAAGTACCTGGGCTGGTTCGACGGCAACCCCGCCAACCTCCACGTGCTGCCGCCCGAGGAGGCCTCGAAGCGCTACGTCGAGATGATGGGCGGGGCCGAGAAGGTGCTGGAGCAGGCGCGCAAGGACTTCGACAAGGGCGAGTACCGCTGGGTCGCCGAGGTCGTCAACCGCGTCGTCTTCGCCGATCCGCAGAACCGGGAGGCGCGCGAGCTGCAGGCCGACACGCTCGAGCAGATGGGTTACCAGGCGGAGTCGGGCAGCTGGCGCGGCCACTACCTGACCGGCGCCCAGGAGCTACGCCACGGCAGCCCCGACTTCCCCTTCCCGGGCACCGCGACCCCGGACACGGTGCGGGCGATGAGCCTGCAGCTGCTCTTCAACTACATGGCGATGCGGCTCAACGGCCCCGAGGCCGCCGGCCGCCAGATCACCCTCAACCTCCTCTTCACCGACACCGGCGAGGAGGCGGTGCTGGAGCTCCGCAACGGCTCCCTCAACCACTCGCTCGGCCGCAGCGACGAGAACGCCGACGCGACGGTGAGGCTGGAGCGCAAGGACCTGGACGCGGTCGTCGTCGGCGAGGCCAACCTGCTGGAGGAGGCGGAGAAGGGGACGATCAACGTCGAGCCCGACGTCGCCCCGCTGGCCGAGCTGGTCGGCCTGCTCGACAGCTTCGACATCTGGTTCAACGTCGTCGAGCCCTAGGTGTAGTTACCCATGACGTTGTTCCAGCTCGGCGAGTCGAGCCGCGGGCGCCTTGTGGCCAAGGGAGCCATGTCGTCTCCTGAAGTTGTAGTGGTCGAGCCAGCCGGGTAGGGCCGCGGTGCGCTCTGCGGAGGATC
>DASTZP010000034.1:0-14735 GCA_035764245.1 Solirubrobacterales bacterium | reverse complement strand
TCGTGTCCGCAGGGCTGCGTCGCTCATGAGCGCCACCACGCTGTTCGACAAGATCTGGTCTGCCCACGAGGTGGCGCCCGGCCTCGTCTACATCGACCTGCACCTCGTCCACGAGGTCACGAGCCCGCAGGCGTTCGACGGCCTGCGCCTGGCCGGCCGCCGCGTCCGCCGGCCCGACCGCACGCTGGCCACGGCCGACCACAACGTCCCCACCGACGGGACGCCGGTGGCGGCGCGCATCCGCGACGAGCTCAGCCGCGTCCAGGTCGAGACGCTCGAGCGCAACTGCGCGGAGTTCGGCGTCCCCGTGTACTCGCTCGGCTCCGACCGCCAGGGCATCGTGCACGTGATCGGGCCGGAGCTCGGCGTCACGCAGCCCGGCATGACGATCGTCTGCGGCGACTCGCACACCGCCACCCACGGCGCGTTCGGCGCGCTCGCCTTCGGCATCGGCACCAGCGAGGTCGAGCACGTGCTCGCCACCCAGACGCTCGCCCAGCGCAAGCCGCGCTCGATGCTGATCCGCTACGAGGGCGAGCTGGGCTTCGGCGTCACGGCCAAGGACCTGATCCTCGGCACGATCGGCCAGATGGGCACCGGCGGCGCCGCCGGCCACGTGGTCGAGTACGCCGGCGCGGTGATCGAGGGGCTCTCGATGGAGGGCCGGATGACGATCTGCAACATGACGATCGAGGGCGGCGGCCGCGCCGGGATGATCGCCCCCGACGAGACCACCTTCGAGTGGGTCAAGGGACGCCCCGCGGCGCCGGCCGACTTCGACGCGGCGATGGCCCGCTGGCGCGAGCTGCCGACCGACCCCGACGCCAGCTTCGAGACCGAGGTCGAGGTCGACGCCTCCGGGATCTCGCCGATGGTCACCTGGGGCACCAACCCGGGCCAGGTCGTCGAGGTCACCGACCGCGTCCCCAACCCGGCCGAGCTGGAGACCCCCGCCGACCGCGAAGCCGCCGAACGCGCGCTCGCCTACATGGGCCTGGAGGCGGGCACGCCGATGACCGAGATCGCCCCCGAACGCGTCTTCATCGGCTCCTGCACCAACAGCCGGATCGAGGACCTGCGCGAGGCCGCCGCGATCGTCGAGGGCCGCAAGGTCGCCGGTGGTGTCAGCGCGATGGTCGTCCCCGGCTCCCAGCAGGTGAAGAAGGCGGCCGAGGAAGAGGGCCTCGACGAGGTCTTCAAGAGCGCCGGCTTCGACTGGCGCGTCGCCGGCTGCTCGATGTGCCTGGGGATGAACCCGGACACCCTGGACGAAGGCGAGCGCTGCGCCTCGACCTCGAACCGCAACTTCGAGGGGCGCCAGGGCAAGGGCGGTCGCACCCATTTGGTCAGCCCGAAAATGGCCGCCGCCGCCGCGGTCGAGGGCCACTTCGTCGACATCAGGGATTGGAGCTGATGATGAGAGCGATTGACGTGATCGAAGGCAAGGTCTCGGTCCTGGACCGGGCCGACGTCGACACCGACCAGATCATCCCCAAGCAGTTCCTCAAGCGGGTCGAGCGGACCGGCTTCGGCGAGTTCCTCTTCTACGACTGGATCCGCGACGGCGAGATTCAGCTGGAGCCGAACCCGATCCTCGTCACCGGCGCCAACTTCGGCTGCGGCTCCTCCCGCGAGCACGCTCCCTGGGCGCTGGAGGACTTCGGCTTCCAGGCGATCGTCGCGCCGTCCTTCGCCGACATCTTCTATTCCAACTGCACCAAGATCGGGCTGCTGCCGGTGATCCTCGACGAGGCACACTGCCGCGAGGTGGCCGCAGCGGGGGAGGCCCGGATCGACCTCGATGACGAGACCGTCAACTGCGCCGCCGGCGTCTTCCAGTTCCAGATCGAGCACGAGGTCAAGCACCGCCTCGCGAACGGGCTGGACGACATCGGGATCACGCTCGAAAACGACGGCGCGATCGACGGATTCGAGAGCACGCCGGCCGGCTCGCTGGGGCCGGTCACGACCAGCCTCTGACCGGAAGGGAGGCCGTGATGGCCGACCAGTTCAAGGAGCCGATGAACACCGGCGCCCGCGAGTGGGACGCCGAGACCTATGACGCCGTCTCCGATCCCCAGTTCGAATGGGGGATGGAGGTGCTCGAGCGTCTCGAGCTGCGCGGCGACGAGGTCGCGGTCGACGCCGGCTGCGGTTCGGGCCGGGTCACCGCCGAGCTCGTCGAGCGCCTGCCGGGGGGCCGGGTGATCGCGGTCGACGGCTCCGAGGCGATGGTCGCGAAGGCGCGCGAGCGCCTCGGCGACCGCGCCGACTCCCTCGTCTCCGACCTGGTCGAGCTGGAGCTGGAGGAGCCGGTTGACCTCGTCTTCTCGACGGCGACCTTCCACTGGATCGGCGACCACGACGCGCTCTTCCGCCGCCTGCGGGCGGCCTTGAAGCCCGGCGGCCGCCTCGTCGCCCAGTGCGGCGGGCACGGCAACGTCGCCGCCCACACCCGGGCGATCGCCGCGGTCGCCGCCGACCCCGAGTACGGGCAGCACCTGACCGGCGCGAAGGCGCCCTGGAACTTCGCCTCCCCGGAGGAGACCGAGCCGCGCCTGCGCGCCGCCGGCTTCGAAGACGCCCGCTGCTGGCTGGAGCCGAAGCCGGTGCAGCCGGCGCGGCCGCTGGAGTTCATCTCCACCGTCACCCTCGGCCCGATCCTCGACCAGCTGCCGCCGCAGAAGCGCCAACCGTTCGCCGAGGCGGTCCTCGAGCAGGAGGGCGACCCGCTGGTGCTCGACTACGTCCGCCTCAACATCGAGGCGACCGTGCCCGACGATGCGTAGAGTGCCGCCCTCGTGAACGGCACGCCCCGCATAGTCGTCCTGGCCGGCGACGGGATCGGCCCCGAGATCGTCGCTGCCGCCCGCGAGCTGCTCAACGCCCTCGGCGAGTTCTCCTACGACGAGCGGCTGATGGGGGGCTGCTCGATCGACGAGCACGGCACCGCCCTCACCGACGAGGTCCTCGACGCCTGCAAGGGTGCAGACGCCGTCCTGCTCGGCGCCGTCGGCGGCCCGAAATGGGACACCACCGACCCCGACGCGCCGCGCCCCGAGCAGGGCCTGCTGGGCCTGCGCAAGGGGATGGGGCTCTACGCCAACCTGCGCCCGGTTCGCCCGAGCCCGGCCCTGGTCGGCGCCAGTCCGCTGCGCGAGGAGCGGATCGCCGGCACCGACCTGCTCGTCGTCCGCGAGCTCACCGGCGGCATCTACTTCGGCGACTCCGGCCGCGACGGCGACGTCGCCCACGACACCTGCACCTACTCGGTCGAGGAGATCGACCGGATCGCCCGCACCGCCTTCGAGGCCGCCCGCCGCCGCGGCGAGAGCAGCGGTCGCAAGCCCAAGGTCACCTCGGTCGACAAGGCCAACGTGCTGGAGACCTCGCGGCTCTGGCGCGAGGTCGTCGGCAACGTCGCCGCCGACTACGCCGACGTCGAGCTCGAACACCTGCTGGTCGACAACGCGGCGATGCAGCTGGTCTCGCGGCCGGCCGACTTCGACGTCGTCCTCGCCGAGAACCTCTTCGGCGACATCCTCAGCGACGAGGCGGCGATGCTGACCGGATCGCTGGGGATGCTGCCCTCCGCCAGCCTCGGCGCCGACGGCGCCCCCGGCCTCTTCGAGCCCGTCCACGGCTCGGCCCCAGACATCGCCGGTCAGGGCGTCGCCAACCCGCTCGCGACCTTCCTCTCGGCGGCGATGATGCTGCGCCACGGCCTCGGCCGGGGCGAGGACGCAGCCCGGATCGAGGCCGCCGTCGACGCCGTCCTCGAGCGCGGCCTCCGCACCCCCGACCTCGCCTCCGGCACCGTCGTCCAGCCGCCGACCAGCGAGAACCCCTCTCCGGAGACCGAGGTCGGAACCGCGGAGATGACCGCGGCCGTGCTTGCAGAGCTCTCGTAGAAAGGGAGCCGGCGGGAGCCGGCTCCCCTCAGACCGCTACGGCGCCGTCACCGCCCACTGGCCGTAGACCAGGTTGAGCGGGTCGGCCAGTTTGAAGCCGGCGGTGAGGCCGAAGCCGAGCCGGTTGGTGGCGCCGTCGACGAATTCGAGGCCTTCGAATTCAGCCGATTTCGAGGTGATGTAGACGCAGAGCTGGCCCGGATTGGCCTGCGGCGTCGCGGTGCCATTGATGCCGGGGCAGTTGGCGTTGGTTTTGCCGACGTCGAGGACGTTTTCTTTCGGCGCCGCCGGCGGGTTCACCAGCGGAAACTGGAAGCTGACCGAGGTGGGAGTGATTTTGTCCTCGCCCCCGAGCGCGAACACCCCGCGCAGCGTCTGCCCGCTGCGCAGCGACCCCAGCAGCGGCGCCACCCCGTCGGCGAGCTTGCCGAGCGTGACCGAGCCGTCGGCCAGCTTCGCCGAGGTGACGGCGCCGTTGTTCAGTTTGTTGGTGGTGACGACGCTGTTTTTGATCTTGGCCGCGATCACGGCGCCGTCGGAGAGCTTGTTGGTGGTGATGATCCCGTTGCCGAGGTTGCCGGGTAGCACCGCGTTGGCTCCGAGCTTGCCGGCGGTGACGGACTTGGGGGCGATCTTGCCAGCGGTGACGGCGTTGCGCTTCAGTTTCGGCGTCGAGACCGCGCCGCGCTTGAGCTGGTTGGGGCCAACGCTGTTCTTCGGCAGCCCGGCGGCGATGGCGGCGCCGCCGAGGGCGACGAAGAGCGCGATCGTCGCGATCACGTTCGCGTAGTTGAGCTTTGGACGGGGGATTCGCATCGATTTGCTCCTCACGTTCGGGTTCCGACCACCTTTCGAGGTCCTCCTACTGAAGCCCTGCGTTTGATCGGGCATACTTCCCCAACATGGATCCGGTCGATTTGATTTGGAGGAACGGCGAGTTCGTCGCCTGGGAGGACGCGCAGACCCACGTCCTCAGCCACGGCCTGCACTACGGGACCGGCGTTTTCGAGGGCATCCGCTGCTACGACACGCCCCGCGGCCCGGCCGTCTTCCGCCACCAGGACCACCTCGACCGGCTCGAGAAGTCGGCCGAGCTCTACTACCTGGAGCTGCCCTACTCGGCCGAGGAGATCCGCCGGGCCACGCACGAGCTGCTGCGCCGCAACGGCCTTCGCTCCGCCTACATCCGCCCGCTCGCCTACCGCGGCTACGGCAGCCTTGGCCTCTACGCCAAGGACGCGCCGGTCGACGTCATCATCGCCGCCTTCCCTTGGGGCGCCTACCTCGGCGAGGAGAGCAAGAACGGCGGCATCCGCGCCAAGGTCTCGAGCTGGCGGCGGATCAGCCCGGCCGGGTCGATCCCGCACGCGAAGGCCTCCGGCTCCTACCTCAACTCGATCCTCGCCAAGACCGAGGCCTCCAATGCCGGCTACGACGAGGCGATCCTGCTCGACGAGCGCGGCTTCGTCTGCGAGGGCTCGGGCGAGAACATCTTCGTCGTCCGCGACGACCAGATCCTGACCCCGCCGCACGTCGCCTCGATCCTCGACGGGATCAACCGCAAGTCGGTGATCCAGATCGCCCGCGACCTCGGTTACACCGTGGTCGAGCGGGACATCGCCCGCGCCGAGCTTTACCTCGCCGAGGAGGTCTTCCTCACCGGCACGGCGGCGGAGCTGGTCCCGGTCCGCGAGATCGACGACCACCCGCTGGGCGAGCCGGGCGCGATCACCCGGCAGGTGCAGGCCAAGTTCGAGGACGCGCTCTGCGGCAAGGCCGAGGAGTACCTGGAGTGGCTCGACTTCGTCGAGACCCCGGCAGCATCCGACTCCCCCGAGGCCACCGGCTCGGAGTCGATCGGGCGAATTACCCCCGCCGCCTAAGCGGCCGGCGCGGCACGTCCGCGCGCGCGGGCTTCGGCCCACCCGATCTTCTTCGAATCGAAAGGCAGCAAAGATGGAACAAGTGAAGCTCTACGACACCACCTTGCGAGACGGGATGGGCGGCCGCGGCATGTCGCTCTCGGTGGCCGAGAAGCTGAAAGTGGTGAACGTCCTCGACGCGCTCGGCGTCCACTACATCGAGGCTGGGTTCCCGAGCTCGAACCCGAAAGAGGCGGAGCTCTTCGAGCGCCTGGCCGAGATGGAGCTGGAGCGGGCGACCGTCGTCGCCTTCGGGATGACCCGGCGCCGCGACGTCCGCGCCGAGGACGACGCCGCCCTGGCGGTGTTGACCTCCTCCTTCGCGCCGGCGGTCTGCCTGGTCGGCAAGGCGTGGACCCTGCACGTGGAGAAGGTCATCCGCGTCACCAAGGAGGAGAACCTGGCGATGATCGCCGACTCGATCGGCTTCTGCCGCGACCAGGGCAAGCTCGCGATCTTCGACGCCGAGCACTTCTTCGACGGCTACCGGGCCGACCCCGGCTACGCGCTGGAATGCGTCCGCGCGGCGGTCGACGGCGGCGCCGCCAACGTCACCCTCTGCGACACCAACGGCGGCAGCCTGCCGGACTTCGTCGCCGAGGCCACCGACGCCGTCGTCGCCGCAGTCGGCGGGGAGACCGAGATCGGAATCCACACCCACAACGACTCCGAGTGCGCCGTCGCCAACTCGCTGGCGGCGGTCGGGGCGGGGGCGCGGCTCGTCCAGGGCTGCATCAACGGCTACGGCGAGCGCTGCGGCAACGCCAACCTGGCCTCGATCCTGCCCGCCCTGCAGCTGAAGATGGGCTTCGAGGTGGTCGCCCCCGAGCAGCTCGCGCAATTGACCTCGACCGCGCACTACCTCGACGAGCTCTGCAACATGGCCTCCGACCCCGACCGGCCCTACGTCGGCCGCAACGCCTTCGCGCACAAGGCGGGGATGCACGCCGCCGGCATCGCCGCCGAGGCGAGCACCTTCGAGCACCTCGATCCCGCCCTGGTCGGCAACGCCCGCGACATCCTCCCCTCGGAGCTCGGCGGCAAGGCGACGATCCACGCCCAGGCCGAGCAGGCCGGGCTCGAGCTCGACGACGCGGCGGCCGCGCGGGCGGTCGAGCAGCTGAAGCAGCGCGAGCACGACGGCTACCACTACGAGGCCGCGCCGGCCTCTTTCGAGCTGCTGCTGCGGCGCGAGACCGGCGACTACAAGCCGCTCTTCCGGCTCGAAAGCTTCCGCGTCGTGGTCGAGAAGCACGCCGACGGGGAGGTCACGACCGAGGCGACGATCAAAGTCGAGGTCGATGGCAAGCGGTACTTCCAGGCCGCCGAGGGGAACGGGCCGGTGAACGCCCTCGACAAGGCTCTGCGCGGCGCGATCGCCGACCGCTACCCGCACCTGGCCGACATCGAGCTGACGAACTACAAGGTGCGGATCCTCGACGAAGCCCACGGCACCGGCGCCGTCACCCGCGTCCTCCTCGACTCCGCCGACGGCGAGCGGGAGTGGGGGACGACGGGGGTCTCGGAGAACATCATCGAGGCCTCCTGGGAGGCGCTGGTCGACTCGCTGGAGTACGCGTTCCAGTGAGCAGTGACAACCAACAGAATCCCAACCAACAGATCCCGCTCGCCCGGCCGGAGCTTGGTTCGCGCGAGGAGGAGTTGGCCCTGGAGGTCTTGCGCTCGGGTCAGCTCTCCCTCGGTCCGATGGGGGAGCGCTTCGAGCGCGAGTTCGCCGCCTGGCTCGGGGTCGACGACGCGGTCATGGTCTCCAGCGGCACCTCGGCGCTGCACCTCGGGGTGCGGATGCTCGGCTGGGGGGAGGGCGAGGAGGTCGTGACCAGCCCGTTCAGCTTCGTCGCCTCCGCCAACTGCCTGCTCTACGAGGGGGCGAGGCCGGTCTTCGTCGACGTCGAGGAGGAGACGCTGGACATCGACCCGGCGGCGGCCGCGGACGCGGTCGGCGAGAAGACCGTCGGCCTCCTGCCGGTCCACATCTTCGGCTACCCGGCGGCGATGCCGGCCCTGGAGGAGCTCGCCTCCAAGCGCGGCCTCGGCGTCCTTGAGGACGCTTGCGAGGCGCTCGGGGGGGTCGACTCCGAGGGGCGGAAGGTCGGCGCCCGCGGCAACCTCGCCACCTTCGCCTTCTACGCCAACAAGCAGATGACGACGGGGGAGGGGGGGATGATCGTCCCCCGGGACGCCGGCGAGGCGGCGCGGCTGCGCTCTGAGCGCAACCAGGGTCGCGCCGTCGACATGGGCTGGCTCGACCACGACCGCCTCGGCTTCAACTACCGGCTCTCCGACCTCGCCGCCGCCCTCGGCGTCGCCCAGGTCGAGAAGCTCGACTCACTGCTCGAGCGCCGCGCCGCCGTGGCGCGGATGTACGAGGAGCGCCTGGGCGCGATCGAGGGCGTGCGGACCCCGATCGCCGGCCGCGGCGCCGAGGTTCGCAGCTGGTTCGTCTACGCCATCCGTCTCCCGCAGGAGGCCGACCGCGACGCGACGATCGCCAAGCTGGCCGAGCGTGGCGTCGCCTCCAAGGCCTACTTGCCCTGCATTCACCTCTTCCCGCACCTGCGTCGGCTCGGCTACCGCGAGGGCCAGTTCCCGGTCGCCGAAGCCGCCTCGGCCGACTCGCTGGCGCTGCCTTTCTTCCCGGCGATGCGCGAGGAGCAGGTGGACCGCGTCTGCCAGGAGCTCGCCGCGGCCCTCGGCCAGGGCGAAGTCCCGGCATAATCGCCCGCCTCGATGGGACGCTTCCGCAAAGATCCCGATCCCCGCTTCTGGCGGCTCAACCGCTCGCTGCCCTTCGACTGGCAGCTGGCGATCTACGACATCGATCAGTCGATCGCCCACGCCCGCGGCCTGCAGGGGATCGGCGTCCTCGGCGAGGACGAGCTCTCCCAGATCGAAGCGGGGCTGGAGCGGGTCCGCGTTCGCATGGGCACGCACGGCTTCGAGTTCGAGCCCGCCGACGAGGACATCCACATGGCGATCGAGCGCCTGCTCGGTGAGGAGATCGGGCCCCTGGCGGGGAAGCTCCACACCGGCCGCTCGCGCAACGACCAGGTCGCGACCGACGTGGCGATGGTCGTCCAGAACCACTCGCTGAGCGCGATCGAGCTCTGCGGCGCCGCGATGGAGCGCCTGCTCGGCCTCGCCGAGTCCCACGCCGACTGGGCGATGCCCGGCTACACCCACCTCCAGCGCGCCCAGCCGGTCTACCTCGGCCACCACCTGCTCGCCTACTTCTGGATGCTCGCCCGCGACGTCCTCCGCTTCCAGTTCGCCCTCGACAGCGCCAGTGTGATGCCGCTCGGCTCCGGCGCCCTGGCCGGGGTCAACTGGGAGATCGACCGCGACGGGGTCGCCGCCGACCTCGGCTTCGCCCACGTCAGCCACAACTCGATCGACGGCTCCTCCAACCGCGACTTCGTCCTCGACTACCTCGCGGCCGCCTCGACCTGCGCCATGCACCTCTCGCGGCTCGGCTCGGAAGTGGTGATCTGGTCGAGCAGCGAGTTCGGGTTCTGCGAGCTCGACGAGTCCTTCTCCTCGGGCTCCTCGATCATGCCGCAGAAGAAGAACCCCGACTCGGCCGAGCTGCTGCGGGCGAAGAGCCCGCGCGTCGCCGCCTCCTACCAGACCCTGCTCGGGGTGATGCACGCGCTGCCGCTCACCTACGGCAAGGACATGCAGGAGGACAAGGAGCCGCTCTTCGACGCGATCGACACGGTCGAGGCCTGCCTCGACGTCACCGTCGGGATGCTGGAGGGGATCGAGTTCGACCGCGAGCGGATGGAGGCCGCCTCCGGCGACGAGATGCTGGCGGCGACCGAGGTCGCCGACCTGCTGGTCCGGCGCGGCGTCCCCTTCCGCGAGGCGCACGGCGTCGTCGGCGGCCTCGTCCGCGACGCGGTCGAGCGCGGCAAATCGCTCTCGGAGCTGACCCCGGAGGAGCTGCGCGAGCGCTCCGAGCACCTCGATGACTCCTACTACGAGGTCCTGCAGCGCAGCAGCTGGCTGGAGTCGAAGCGGATCGCCGGCGGCACCGGCTCGGCGCCCCTGGCGCGCCAGATTGCCGAGGCGCGGGAGACGCTGGCGGCGGTCCAGGCCCGGGCCCGGGAGGAGCGCGCCTGAACCGGAAGTCCCCCAGCCGGGCCCAACGGCCCGCAGGGCCGTTGGGGGCTGACTTCTTCGACCGCTCGGTTCACGCGGTCGCCCGCGAGTTGATCGGCTGCACCCTGCTCTACGAAGGCCGCGGCGGGACGATCGTCGAGACCGAGAGCTACGAGGCCGACGACCCTGCCTGCCACGCCTACGTCGGCCTGACCGAGCGCACCCGCGTCCTCTTCGGCCCGCCGGGCTACGCCTACGTCTACCTCTCCTACGGGATCCACAGCCTCCTCAACGCGGTCGCCGAACCCGAGGGCGAGGCGGCGGCCGTCCTGATCCGGGCGCTGGAGCCGACCCACGGGGTCGAGGAGATGCGAGAGCGGCGCGGCGCCGGCAAGCCCGACGTCGAGCTCTGTTCCGGCCCCGGCAAGCTGACCGAGGCGCTGGGGGTCGACCTGGGCGACAACGAGGCCGACCTCTGCCGCGAGCCGTTCCTGCTCGCCTCGCCGGCCGGAGAGCGGCCGCCGATCGTCGCCGGCCCCCGGGTCGGGATCACCAAAGCCGTCGAGCGCCCCTGGCGCTTCTGCGCCGCCGGGAGCCGCTTCGTCTCCCGACCCCGACCGACCTGACCGCGATTCAGCCCGCGGTGACGCCGCCGCCGGATTCCGGCGCGGCTTCGGGCGTGGCTTCCGGCGTCGCTTCGGGGGCGGCTTCGGCTTCCGGCGCGGGTTCGACCGCTTCGGGTTCAGGCGTCGCTTCGTATTCGCCTTCGGGTTCGACGTAGCCTTCGGTTTCCGGCGCCACATAGCCGCCTTCGATTTCGGCTTCCTCGGGGTCCTTGCCTTCTTCCTTGGCCGCCTTGCGCGCCGCCCGTTCGGCGGCGTGTTCGGCCTGGATGTCCTGCCAGGCGGAGATCACGCGAGCCCAGATCAGCGCCGGGAAGGTGCCGCCCATCACCGGGCCGCCGTTGTAGAGGGTGGTCATCGGCGTCGTCGTGTCCGGGTAGCCGACCCAGACGCAGGCGGTCACTTCGTCGGCGACGCCGCCGCAGAACCAAGCGTCGCCGTTGTTCTCCGTCGTCCCGGTCTTGCCCCACTGGCCTTCGGCGCCGATCTGGGCGTTGGTGCCGGTGCCACTGGAGACGACCGTTTCGAGGATGCCCTTCGCGGTTTCGACCGTTTCCTCGTCGAAGACCTGTTCGTGCATGGAGTCGTTGTCGCCGCCCTTGATCGTCTCGCCGTCGTCGTTGGTCACCTGGGTGTAGGAGACGGGACTGTCGCCGGGGCGGGGGGCGAGGGTGCCGCTGACGCGGTCGCCGTTATTGCCGATCGTGCTGTAGGCGTAGGTCCAGCCCAGCGGCGTGACGCCGAGGGTGAGGCCGCCGAGGACCATCGCCGGGTTGGTCGAGATCGGGTCGCTGTAGCCGGCCTTGTGGGCGGTGCCGGCGATCGCGCTCGTCCTGTCGTGGACGGTCTTGCCCTGCAGCCCTTCCAGCGCCAGCGCCGCGTAGATCGAGTTGTCGGAGTTGGTCGTCGCGCAGACGATGTCGCAGGAGCCGAGGTAGGAGCCCTCGTCGTTGGTCACGTGAAAGGTTTCGTCGCCATTCTTGCCGAAGGGGAAGAAGCGCTCTTCGGAGGGATAGACGGTGTAGGGGGAGATCCCCTGTTCGAGCGCCGTGATCAGCGTGAACGGCTTGATCGAGGAGCCCGGCTGGCGGTGTCCCTGGGTCGCCAGGTTGAAGGGCCGATTATTGAAGTCGGGACCGCCGACCATCGCCTTGATGCCGGCGTTGCGGTTGTCGATCACGACCACCGAGGCGGTCGCCGGCGAGTAGCCGAGGTAGGAATTGACGGCTTCTTCGGCCGCTTCCTGCAGGCGCAGGTCGAGCGTCGACTTCACCTCGAGGCCGCCGAAAAAGGCTTTCGAGGCGCCGTAGCGTTCGACCAGTTGCTGGCGCAGGTAGGCGGTGAAGTAGGGCGCCCGGGAATCGAGGGTGGGCGGTTCGATGCTCGCCGCCGCGGGCAGGGCCTGCTCCTGCCCTTCGCGCATCTGTTCTTCGGAGATGTAGCCCTGTTCGCCCATCCGTTCCAGCACCAGGTTGCGGCGGGCGAGCGCGTTTTCGGGGAAGACCTTCGGGTCGTAGGCCGAGGGCGACTGGATGATCCCCGCCAGCAGTGCCGCCTCCCAGGGCTCGAGCACCGCCGCGCAGGGTTCGGTTTCGGTCCCGCAGCCCGGATGGGCGGAGCCAAAGTAGGTGCGGGCGGCGGCCTCGATCCCGTAGGCGCCCTGGCCGAAGTAGACCGTGTTCAGGTACTCGGTGATGATCTTGTCCTTGCTCCAGTGGCGCTCCAGCCGGTAGGCGAGCGCCGCCTCCTTGAACTTGACGAAGAGCGAGCGGTCGCCCTGGGCTTCGAGCGCGTTCTTGACGAACTGCTGGGTGATCGTCGAGGCGCCCTGGGCGGCGCTCATGCTGAGGATGTCTTTGACGAGGGCGCGGCCGATGCCCTGGAAGTCGACGCCGGTGTGCTCGTAGAAGCGGGCGTCCTCGATCGCGACCACCGCGTTCTTGACGTTGGGGGAGATCTGGCCGGAGCTGAGCAGGATCTTGTTCTGGTCGCTGCTGAGGGTCCCGATCTCTTCGCCGTTGGCGTCGACGAGGACGCTGTTCTTCGAGGCCTTGTACTGGGCGAAGTCGTAGATCGCCGGCAGGTCCTGGGAGACCGCGGCCATCATCCCGAAGACCATCGAGACGACGGCGAGGATCCCGAGTCCGAGCAGCACGAAGAGCACCCGCAGCTTCTTCAGGCGGGGTCTCGTTTTTTCGGGGGGCGAAGGGGGTCCCGGCGCGGTACTGGCGGGAGCCGGGGGGACGGGCGGGATTTCACCGCCCTCGCTTCGCCGACGCTTTAGTCCTAGGACAGCCATCGAGTGAGGGCACAGCTCAAAAAAAGGCTCGACGTCCCTGTCGGACCGCCGAGCGAAGGCGGCAGTTTAGCATTGCGCCGATGTCGGATCTGACGCAAAACGCCGTCGACGTCCTCCCCGAGGGGCGCCTCGCCGAGCAGCTGGAGAGCGGCAAGCCGCTGCGGGTGAAGCTCGGGATCGACCCGACCACGGCCGACATCCACCTCGGCCACACCGTCGTCCTCGAGAAGCTCGCCGAGTTCCAGCGGGCGGGCCACCAGGTCGTCCTCATCATCGGCGACTTCACCGCGCAGGTGGGGGATCCGAGCGGTCGCTCCGCCACCAGGCCGGTCCCGAGCGCCGAGGAGATCGAGGCGAACGCCGCCACCTACCAGGAGCAGGCGTTCAAGATCCTCGACCGCGAGAAGACCGAGGTGCGGCGCAACAGCGAGTGGCTGCGGATGGAGCCGGAGGCCCTGCTGGGGCTGCTGGCGCAGACCACGGTGGCGCGCCTGCTCGAGCGCGACGACTTCCAGAAGCGGATGGCGGCCGCGCAGCCGATCGCGGCGCTGGAGTTGCTCTACCCGCTGCTGCAGGGCTACGACTCGGTCGCGGTCGAGGCCGACCTTGAGCTCGGCGGCACCGACCAGAAGTTCAACCTCCTCTTCGGGCGCGACGTCCAGACCGCCTACGGCCAGGCTCCGCAGTCGATCATGACCCTGCCGATCCTGGTCGGCACCGACGGCGAGCGGAAGATGAGCAAGTCGCTCGGCAACTACGTCGGCGTCACCGACCCGCCGGAGGAGATGTTCGGCCGCCTGATGAGCATCCCCGACACGGCGATGGCCGAGTACTACCGGCTCCTGCTCGGGGCAGAGCAGCCGCAGGGGGCGCCGAACGAGGCCAAGCGGGAGCTCGGACGCAGGATCGTCGACCGCTTCCACGGCGAGGGCGCCGGGGCGGCAGCGGAAGAGCACTTCAACCGGGTCTTCGTCCAGCGCGAGGCGCCCGAGGAGATGCCGGAGGTCGACCTCGGCGAGTACAGCGCCGACGGCAACGGCCTCGTCCACATGCCGCGCCTGATCGCCGGCGCCTTCGGCCTCAGCAGCAGCGAGGGGCGGCGGCTGCTGCAGCAGGGAGGGGTCAAGCTCGACGGCGATCCCGTGCCCGCGGAGCCTCTCGACCTCGAGGCCGGTAGTCTCGACGGACGCGTGCTGCAGGTCGGGAAGCGGCGCTTCTGCCGCCTTAGGGCCACCCCCTAGGCAAACCGCCGGCCACGCGCTATACTCCTTCGTCCTTCTGGGGTTGCCATGGGTAGCCCCGAGCGTCGAGAGCGGCGAGTCCCGCCGTAGAGAGCGCAGCGGTCTTTGAAAACTGAGCAGCGTGCATCTCCGCGGACTTCGGTCTGCGGAATGTTCAGCCCGACCCATTCGGTGCGCCAGCGTGCCGGATGGTCTTGATTTACCTCGTCATGTCGGCCGTCGTATTTGTGTACTCGGCGGCCAACTGAGATATGACAGGCTCTCTGTAGAAGTACCTTTCACGGAGAGTTTGATCCTGGCTCAGGACGAACGCTGGCGGCGTGCTTAACACATGCAAGTGGTGCGACGAACCAGGGCTTGCCCTGGGGCAAAGCCGCGAACGGGTGAGTAACACGTGAGTAACCTGCCCCGATGACCGGGACAACCCGAGGAAACTCGGGCTAATACCGGATGTGGCGCACAGGCGTAAGCCTGTTCGCTAAAGGAAGCTTCGGCCTCCGCATTGGGAGGGGCTCGCGGCCCATTAGCTTGTTGGTGGGGTAACGGCCTACCAAGGCAACGATGGGTAGCTGGTCTGAGAGGACGATCAGCCACACTGGGACTGAGACACGGCCCAG
>DASTZP010000033.1:0-78539 GCA_035764245.1 Solirubrobacterales bacterium | reverse complement strand
CCGCCGATCTCGCCGGCCAGCCTCGCCGCCTCGGAGATCGCCCCGAGGCTGTTTTTGTTGAAGTTGCCCTCGTCGTCGTGGAGGGCGTAAACCAGGATGCCGGCCATCAGATCAATTTCCTCTCGTCGAGCCACGCGACGATCTTTTCGACCGTCTCGTTCGTGTCCTCGTCCTCGATGATCTCGCCCGCCTGCTTCTCGGGCGGCGGGTTGATCGCCAGGACCTGGGTCTTGGAGCCGGCCTCACCGACCTCTCCGGTGTCGATCCCGACGTCGCCGGTCGCCTTGGTGTCGAGCGGCTTCTTCTTGGCGCCCATGATCGCCTTCAGCGACGGATAGCGCGGCTCGTTGATCGCGTCGCCGACCGAGATCACGGCCGGCAGCTCGACCAGCACGGTGTCGTAGCCGTACTCGGCCTGGCGCTCGCAGCGGAGCTTGCCGTCGGTGACGTCGATCTGGATCACCTGGGTCAGCGAGGGCATCTTCAGGTGGTCGGCGACGACGGCGCCAATCGTGTAGCACTCGCCGTCGTCCGACTGCTGGCCCAGCAGGACCAGGTCGGGGCTCTCGGCCTCCAGCACCTTCGCCAGCGCGTAACCGGTGGCGCAGACGTCGGAGCCGGCCAGCGCCTCGTCGGAGAGGTGGACCGAGCGATCGGCGCCGAGGGCGACGGCCTTGTGCAGGGCGCGGACAGCCGAGTCCGGCCCCATCGTCACCGCCACGACCTCCTCGACCGGGATCGCGCCACCCTCCTTGATCTGCATGGCCGCCTCGAGGGCGTGCGTGTCGAAGGGGTTGAGGTTTTTCTCGCCGCCGCGGTCCAGGCGCATCGTGTTGGGGTCGATGCGCTTCTGCACGGCGGCGTCCGGGACCTCCTTGACCAGGACGCAGATCTTCAAAACAGAGCCTCCTTGGGGATCATTCTCAGGTCTTCGCGGGCTGCGGATCGCGCTTCACCGAGCCATTCGCGGGGCGCGATCTTAACGCTTGCATCAGTTGACTGACGAGTCAATCAGGATGATACCCCGATCGGACGGACCTATGCACAGATCCGTGTCAAATGTCACGGATGCGGCGCAGCCGCGCTTTTCGCCGGTCAGTCTTCGGCGTGGCGGGCGGTCGCCCGCTCCTGGATGAACTCGACGATGTCGTCGGTTCCGGCGCCCGGGGTGAAGACCTCGGCGACGCCCAGCTGCTTCAGCTCGGGAATGTCATCGGCGGGGATCGTGCCCCCGACCGTGACGAGGACGTCGTCCACCCCCTGGGCCCGGAGCAGCTCGACCACTTTCGGGACCAGCGTCATGTGGGCGCCGGAGAGGATCGAGAGGCCGACCGCGTCGGCGTCCTCCTGGATCACCGTCTCGGCGATCTGCTCGGGGGTCTGGTGCAGCCCGGTGTAGATCACCTCCATGCCGGCGTCGCGCAGGGCGCGGGCGATGATCTTGGCGCCGCGGTCGTGCCCGTCGAGTCCGGGCTTGGCGACGACGACGCGGATCTTGCGTGCGGTTGCTGCCTCCATCCGGCCCGGAACCCTAGCGGGGGCGCAGCCGCCGCGGCGGCGGAACGCGACGGCGGGCGACAACTCGCGAGGCGCCGAAGCCGGCGACGGTGGCGAGGAAGGTGACGGCGAGGGCGACGAGGCGGCGGCCGAGGCGCTCGAAGCGCAGGACCTGCCATCCCTCCCCGCGGGCGATCGCCGCCAGCGGCGGATCGGGGTTGACGGCGACCGGGTTGCCGACCGCGCGCAGCATCGGCAGGTCGGAGAGGGAGTCCGAGTAGGCGTAGGACTCGGCCAGCTCGATCTCGTGGCGGGCGGCGAATTCCTCCATCGCGGTCACCTTCCCCTCGCCGTAGACGAACGGGCCGTCGAGGCGGCCGGTGTAGTTGCCCTCGGAATCGACCTCGTAGCAAGTGCCGATGCCGCCGTCCATCCCGAGTACGTGGGCCAGCTGCTCCACCACGCCGTTGCCGGCGGCGCTGACGATGAAGGTCGGCCGGCCGGCGTCCTGGTGGGCGTAGACCTCCTCCAGCATCTGCGGGAAGACCCGGGGCAGGATCGCCGCCATCACTTCCGGCCCCATCCGGTCGATCGTCCTCGCCGGCAGACCCTTGATCAGCTCCCGCGCCACCTTCAGCACCTCGGCGGTGCGCTCGTCGGTGGTGCCGCGCAGGCGGTAACGGAAGTGCTCGAACCCCCAGCTGGCGAGCTGCCGTTTGCCGACGATCCCCTGCTTGGCGGCAATGCGGGCGAACTGCATCCCGCTCGACCCCGCCATCAGGGTCTTATCCAGATCGAAGAAGGCGGCAGCCCGCGGCGCACCTTCGCTCGCGGGCTGCTCCCCCAAGATCAGCCTCCGTTGACCTCGACCACGATCGCGTCGCCCTGGCCGCCGCCGGAGCAGATCGCGGCGACGCCGAGGCCACCGCCGCGGCGGCCGAGCTCATGGACCAGGGCACCGACGATGCGGGCGCCGGAGGCGCCGATCGGGTGGCCGAGGGCGATCGCGCCGCCGTTGACGTTGACCTTCTCCTCGTCGACGCCGAGCATCCGCACCGAGTTGAGGGCGACGGAGGCGAAGGCCTCGTTGATCTCCCAGAGGTCGACGTCGTCGGGGCTCTTGCCGATCTTCTCCAGCGCCTGCCTGGCGGCGTTGGCCGGCGTTTTCGCCAGATACGGGAAGTCATCGGCGACGGTGCCGTAGGAGAGGATCCGGGCCAGCGGGGTCTTGCCTTCCTTCTCGGCCCACTCCTCGGAGGCGACGACGATCGCGCCGGCGCCGTCGTTGACCCCCGGCGCGTTGCCGGCGGTGTGGGTGGCGTCATCGCCGCCGATCGCCTTCAGCTTGGCCAGGGTCTCCAGGGTGGTGTCGGGACGGATCGCCTCGTCGGCCTCGACCGTCGACTCGCCCTTGCGGGACTTGACGGTGACGCCGACGATCTCGTCGGCGAGGCGGCCGGCTTCGGTCGCCTCGTGGGCGAGCCGGTGCGAGCGCTCGGCGAAGCGGTCCATGTCGACGCGGGTGATCTCGAGCTCGTTTCCGACCTCGCTCGCCTCGTTGATCATCTGCTTGTTCGTGAAGGGGTTGGTGAGCCCGTCGTGGGTCATCGCGTCGAGCGCCTTGACGTCGCCCATCCGAAAGCCGAAGCGGGCGTTCGGCAGCAGGTAGGGCGCCTGGCTCATCGACTCCATGCCGCCGGTGACGGCGACGTTCGAGTCGCCGGCGCGGATCGCCTGGTCGGCGAGGCCGAGCGAGCGCATGCCCGAGGCGCAGACCTTGTTGATCGTCTCCGAGGGGACCTCCTTCGGGATCCCGCCCTTGATCTGGGCCTGGCGCGAGGGGATCTGCCCCTGGCCCGCCTGCAGGACCTGGCCGAAGACGACCTGCTCGACCTGCTCGGGAGCGACGCCGGAGCGGTCGAGGGCGGCCTCGATCACGGTCCCGCCGAGGTCGGTGGCGTCAAGCGAGGAGAGACCGCCGCCCATCTTTCCGAATGGGGTGCGCGCGGTTCCGAGAATCACTGAGCTGGGCATCTACTGCCTTTCCTTTCCGAAGTTCGCCGACCTGGCCCCTGTCCGCCAGGTCCAGCGGGTGACGATACCGACAGGGCGTACACTCGCGGCCGATGAAGGTCGAGGTGAAGCAAGCCGACTTGGCCGAGAGCGGCGCCGACCTGCTCGCGGTCGGGCTGTTCGAGGGCGCGACGCTGCCGGAGGGGATCGCCGCCGCCGCGGGCGCGGCCGAGGCCCCCGCGGGCTTCAAGAAGCTGTCGCTGCTGCGCCCGGATGGCTTCCCGCCGGTGCTCGCGGTCGGGCTCGGCGAGCGCGACGAGATCGACGCCGAGAAGCTGCGCGTCGCCGCCGCCCTCGCCGCCAAGGAGGCGAAGCGGCTGGAGGCGGGCTCGCTCGCCTGGGCACTGCCCGAGGGCGACGACACGGCCTCCGTCGCTGAGGCCCTGGTCACCGGGACCGTCCTCGCCGCCTACCGCTTCGACCGCTTCAAGTCCGGGGAGGGCGACGAGGCGCCGCGCCTGGAGGCTCTGACGCTGCTCGGCCCCGCTGAGCTGGAGGGGGCCGTCGAGGTCGCGCGCGTCGCGGCCGCCGCCCAGAACCGGGCCCGCGACCTGCAGCTGACCCCGGCCAACGTCGCCACGCCGACCTTCCTCGGCGAGCGGGCGGAGGAGATCGCCGCCGGCTCCGAGGCGCTGTCCGTCGAGGTGCTGGGCCGCCCCCAGCTCGAGGAGAAGGGGATGGGCGGCATCCTCGCCGTCAGCCAGGGCGGGCCGCAGGAGCCAAAGCTGATCGTCCTCCGCTACGCGGGCGGCGGCTCCGGCCCCACCCTCGCCTTCGTCGGCAAGGGCGTCACCTTCGACACCGGCGGCATCTCGCTCAAGCCCGGCGCCGGGATGCAGGAGATGAAGATGGACATGTCGGGCGCCGCCGCCGTGCTCGAGTCGGTCGCCGCGATCGCCGAGCTGGGTCTGCCGCTCGACCTCGTCGCCCTCGTCCCGACGACCGAGAACATGCCCTCCGGCACGGCGATCAAGCCGGGCGACATCATCACCCAGTACAACGGCAAGACGGTCGAGGTCAACAACACCGACGCCGAGGGCCGGCTGATCCTCGCCGACGCCCTCGCCTACGCCGTCGAGCTCGGCGCCGAGCGGCTCGTCGACATCGCCACCCTGACCGGAGCGGTCACGATCGCGCTCGGCTCGACCTACGCCGGCCTGATCGCCAACGACGACGAGCTCGCGGCCGCCGTCACCGACGCCGCCGAGGCGACCGGCGAGCTGGCCTGGCGACTGCCGCTGCACCCCGAGTACAAGGATCTGATGAAGGGCACCGTCGCCGACCTCTCCAACCTCGGAAAGAAGCGGAAGGCGGGCACGATCACCGCCGCCTCCTTCCTCGAGGAGTTCGTCGGCGAGACGCCGTGGGCGCACCTCGACATCGCCGGCAGCGCCTGGGACATCGGCCGCGAGTACGTCGGCAACGCCGCCAACGGCTTCGGCGTGCGGCTCCTGGTCGAGCTCGCCCGCCGGCACGCTGCCTAGGCCTCCCCGCCGAGGATCATGCAGGTGGCGATGCCGTGGGCGAGCAGCTTGCCGCTGTCAGCGGCGGTCAGCGTTGCCTCCGAGGTCGCCTGCTTGCGGCCGCGGTAGAGGACGGTCGCCTCGCAGAGGACGCGGCCGGTGTCCCGGGTGAGCGGGCGCACGAACTTCGCCTCGAGCCCGAGCGAGGTGTAGGCGACGCCGGCGGGCAGGGTCGTGTGGACGGCGCAGCCGAGGGCCGAGTCGAGCAGGGTCGAGGCGTAGCCGCCGTGGACGACGCCGATCGGGTTGTAGTGCTCCTCCCCGGGTTCGCCCTCGAAGACGACCCTCCCCTCCTCCAGCTCGACCGGCCGCAGCCGCATCGTCACCGCGATCGGAGGCGGTGGCAGCTGGCCGGTGACGACGGCGGTCATGTACTCCATCCCGGTCATCGTCGCCCCGACCGAGGCCGTCGCCACCGGGTCCTGCCAGACCAGCGTGCGGCTGCGGGAGGACTCGGGATCGGAGGCTGCAAACGCTTCCGCGACCTCCGCCGCCGAGCCCTCGGGCGCGGTCACCACGCCGTTGTCGCTCACCTGATCTCCAGCCTCTGGACGTCGGCGGTGCGGCGCGGGCGCCGCGGCTGGGCGGGGTAGTGCAGGTCGGCGCTGATCTCCGCTTCGCTGATCGCGATCCGCGGGCCTTTCGGGCGCCGGTGCCTATGTCTTGGGATCAGCCTCATCTGGGGCCTCCAATCGCCTTGGTTGCATGAAGCAACTCTGTACGCGACCGACCCTACATGGGTCAGTTGCTTGATGCAACCCAGTGTGCGATGATTCACACGTGCTGCATCGCGACTACCCCGCGCTCGACTGCTCCGTCGCCAAGGCGCTGGAGGTGATCGGCGAGCGCTGGTCGCTCCTGATCGTGCGCTCGGTGATGCACGGCAACCGCCGCTTCGGCGAGATGCAGGAGTCGCTGGGGATCGCCCGCAACGTGCTCTCGGCGCGGCTGCAGCGCCTCGTCGATGAGGACATCCTCGAACGGCGCGCCTACCAGGAGAGCCCGCCCCGCTTCGAGTACTTCCTGACCGAGAAGGGGCTCGACCTCTGGCCGGCGCTGATCGCCCTCCTGAACTGGGGCGATCGCTACTCCCCCAGCCCGGAGGGACCGCGCCGCCTGATCGTCCACAAGGAGTGCGGCGGCACCGTCAGCGAGCGCGGCATCTGCGAGAGCTGCGGCAAGGTCCTGACCGCCCGGGACGCGAAGCAGGTACCGGGCCCGGGGGCGCAGGCCGAGGCGGACGCCCTCACCACGGCCGCTTAGCATTCAGCCGCCTTCTCGCCTGGGGGGCGCTACGTTGTCGGGGAACGGAGACGACCAGGAGGACTTATGGCGACGGCGGCTGGGCTTCAGACGAGGGACAGGATCTTCATCGGCGGCGAGTGGGTCGAGCCCAGCGGCGCCGACCCGATCGAGGTCGTAAACCCGACCACCGAGGAGACGATCGGGACGATTCCCGGCTGCTCGCCGGTGGACGCCGACCGTGCCGTCGAGGCCGCCCGCGACGCCTTCGACGGCTGGGCCCGGACCCCGCGGGAGGAGCGGGCCCGCTTCATCGCCGCGATCGCCGAGGGGCTGCAGGGCCGGGCCGAGGAGATCACGGCGACGATCACCCAGGAGCTGGGGATGCCGCTGAAGCTGAGCGGGATCATCCAGGTCGGCCTCCCCGCCTCGCAGTTCGCCTCGATGCCGAGGCTGATGGAGGAGGTCGCCTGGGAGGAGGAGATCGGCAACTCGCGGGTGCTGCGCGAGCCGGTCGGGGTGCTGGGCGCGATCACGCCGTGGAACTACCCGCTGAACCAGATCGCCGCCAAGGTCGCCCCCGCCCTCGCGGCCGGCTGCACCGTGGTCCTGAAGCCGAGCGAGGTGACGCCGCTGAACGCCTTCCTGCTGGCCGAGGTGGTCGAGGCCGCCGGCCTCCCCGCCGGCGTCTTCAACCTCGTCACCGGGGTCGGCCCGGTCGTCGGCGAGGCGATCGCCGCCCACCCCGGCGTCGACATGGTCTCCTTCACCGGCTCGACCCGGGCCGGCCGCCGCGTCTCCGAGCTCGCCGCGGCGACGGTGAAGCCGGTGGCGATGGAGCTCGGCGGCAAGTCGCCGAACCTGATTCTCGACGACGCCGACCTCGAGAAGGCGGTGCCCGACGGCGTCGCCAAGTGCTTCCTCAACTCCGGCCAGACCTGCAGCGCCCTGACCCGGATGCTGGTCCCGCGCCAGCGCCTGGCCGAGGCCGAGGAGCTGGCGAAGGCGGCGGCCGAGACCTTCACGCCCGGCGATCCGTTCGAGCCGTCGACCCGGCTTGGGCCGCTCGTTTCCGAGGTCCAGCGCGAGCGCGTCCGCGGCTACATCGAGAAGGGCGTCGAGGAGGGGGCGCGGCTGATCACCGGCGGCGCCGAGCCGCCGGAGGGCCTCGAGCGGGGCTTCTTCGTCCGCCCGACCGTCTTCTCCGAGGTCGAGGCCGAGATGACGATCGGCCAGGAGGAGATCTTCGGCCCGGTGCTGGCGATCCAGCCCTACGAAGGCGAGGACGACGCGATCGGCATCGCCAACTCGACCGAGTACGGCCTCGCCGGCGGCGTCTGGTCCGCCGACCCGGAGCGGGCGATCGCGGTCGCCCGCCGCATCCGCACCGGTCAGGTCGAGATCAACGGCGGCGCCTTCAACCCGCTCGCCCCCTTCGGCGGCTTCGGCCAGTCTGGGCACGGCCGCGAGAACGGCCGCTACGGGATCGAGGAGCTGCTGCAGGTGAAGAGCCTGCAGCTGTAGGGCTCAGCCGGCGGGAGGCGTGGCGGTGATCCCGCCGTCCTCGCGGTCGGCGACGGCGGCGGCGCGACCCGCCTTCTCGCCGATCCCGAAGTGGGCGCAGATCGTCAGCTCGTGCTCGCGCCGTAGAGGGCGGGTCGGGTCGACCACCGGGGCGCTGCGGATCGCGTCGGCGTCCTGCGCGACCCAGACGCCGAAGGGCGCGCCGGCGCAGCTGGAGAAGGGAACGGCGACGACGCGGGCGCGGCGGCGGCGGCCGAGGCGGGCGACGAGCCAGGCCGGTTCGCCGCTCTCGGCGTCGACGTAGAGCCCCTGCACCTGGCCGACCGCCGAGCCGCCCAGCTCGGCGACCTCGGCCCCGAGCCAGCCCATCGCCTCGGCCGTCGGGACCTGCCTCGGCTCAGTCATCGACGTGCTTCTCCAGCAGCTCGCTCGCCGCGGTCGCGGGGTCGAGTTCGCGCCGCACCACGCGGTCCAGCAGCTCCGCCGTCGCCGGGTCTTCGGAGACCGTCTGCTCGAGCCGGCGGCGCATCCGCGAGGTGGCGATCCCGAGCACCTCGCTACGGAGGTTGCGGGCGCGGCGCTCGGCCAGCGTCCCGGCCGCCTCAATGAACTCGCGGTGCTCCTTGATCGCCGTCGCCAGCTCCTCGACGCCCTCGCCGCGCGCGGCCTCGGTCCGCAGGATCGGCACCTTCCAGCCCTCCGGGTCCTGCGAGAGGGCGAGGACGCCGCGCACCTCGCGGACCATCGTGTCGGTCATCGGGTGGTCGGCCTTGTTGACGACGATCACGTCGGGAATCTCCATCACCCCCGCCTTCAGCGCCTGGATCGAGTCGCCGGAGCCCGGCATCAGCGCCAGCACGATCGTGTCGGCGTGGTCGACGATGTCGATCTCGGCCTGGCCGACCCCGACGGTCTCGATCAGGACGTCGTCTTTGCCGGCCGCGTCCATGATCAGCGCTACCTGCAGCGCCGCCTCGCTGAGGCCGCCGAGGGCGCCGCGCGAGGCCATCGAGCGGATGAAGACGCCGGGGTCGAGGAAGTGCTCGGTGAGCCGGATCCGGTCGCCCAGCAGGGCGCCGCGGGTGAAGGGGCTCGAGGGGTCGATCGAGAGCACCGCGACCTCGCGCTCGGCCTTGCGCAGCTCGCCGGTCAGCGCCCCGATCAGGGTGCTCTTGCCGACCCCCGGGGGGCCGGTGAAGCCGATGATGCGCGCCTTGCCGGTCCGCGGGTAGACCTCGCGGACCAGCTCCCAGCCCGCCGGGTCGTCGGACTCGATCAGCGTGATCGCCCGCGCCAGCGCCCGCTTTTCGCCGGCGACCAGGCGCTCGGCGAGCGGGGCGGTTTTGGCGGCGTCGGGCAAGGGCGCCCAGTCTATGAGCCGGCCTTTAAAGTTGCCGCGCCGTGCTCCGCTTCCTGGCCCGCAACCGGATGCTGACCCCGCGCTACGCGCGGCTCCTCTGGCGCTACCTCTGGCGGCGGCTGCTGACGCCGGCGGGTTGGCGCTGGCGTTCCGACGGTCCCTTCTTCTTCGGCAAGGGCCTGGAACTGAAGATCGAGCCGCGGGGGGAGATCCGCTTCGGCCGCTTCGTCTGGATCGGCGACGGGACCAAGATCCGCTGCCACGAGGGCGCGGTCGAGATCGGCGCGAAGACGGTGATGGGCCAGGAGTGCACGATCTCCGCCTACCAGCGGGTGCGGATCGGGGAGGAGTGCGTGATCGCCGACCGGGCGATGTTCATCGACTTCGACCACGGCGTCGTCGAGGTCGAGCGCCCGATCCGCTCCCAGGGCATCTACAAGCGCGACGTCGAGGTCGGCAACAACGTCTGGATCGGCTACGGCGCCTGCATCCTCCGCGGCGTCAGTGTCGGCGACAACTCGGTGATCGGGACCAACGCCGTCGTCACCCGGGACGTGCCGGCGAACGCCGTCGTCGGCGGCATCCCGGCGCGGATCATCCGCATGCGCGAGGCGCCACGGGAGCTGCGCTGGGAGCGACCGGTTGAGCCGGACCCGGAGGCGTGGACGACGCTGCAGCCGCCCGAGCTCGCCGGCCGCGACGAGTAGCGCGCGTCCACTCCGGGTAGGCCAAGGCCATGCCCGAGGAGGAAGAGAAGCTCGACGAGAAGGAGGCGGTCCGGCGCCTCAACCTGGCGCTGGAGCTGCAGTACCGCTCGGCCCTGCAGTACTCGATCGCCGCCTCCAGCCTGAGCGGGATCGAGGCGCAGGCACTTGGCTCGAAGCTGACTGAGTTCGGCGACTCAGAGCTGGCCGACGCGCGCCGGCTAATCGAAAAGATCGTCTCTTTCGACGGCAAGCCGACTACGGCAGTCGCCGAGCTGCGCTACGAGAAGAGCGCCAAAAAAGCCCTCAAATGGCTGGCCAAATGCGAGGAAGCCGCGGTCGAAGCGCTGCAGGAGTCGATCGAGCCGACCGGACGCGACGGCCGCTCGGAGGCGCTCGAGCACCTGATGGAGCACCTGATCCTGCGCAAGCAGGCCCAGGTTGACTTCCTCAACCGCGCGATCTCCTAGCCGTCCGTCGGGACTGCAGCGTATTGTCTGGCCGACAATGAATGCCCGGCGACAAGCTGTCTGCATGCCAGACGGGAGAATCCGATCCGAAGAGGTCGCGGTGAAGTTCGGCCGCAACCTCTACCGCTGCCGCCGTCGCGCGGCGATGTCGCAGGAAGAGCTCGGCACGCTCTCCTCGCTGCACCGGACCGAGATCGGGATGCTCGAGCAGGGGACGCGCCTCGCCCGCGTCGACACGCTGATGAAGCTCGCGGGCGCCCTCTCGGTCTCGCCGCTGGAGCTGCTCGACGGGATCCACTGGGTCCCCGGCAACAGCCCCGAGGGCAGCTTCAGCATCACCGACCGCAGCCTCGCCCGGCGCCGCGGCTCCGACTGCTGATGCTGAGCGCAGCGAAGCGTTTTTAGGCCGCTTTGGCGCCGGCGAGCGCGGCGTAGACCGCCGCCGTCTGCTCGGCGACGTCGCCCCAGTCGAAGCGGCGCAGGTGCTCGTAGGCTTCGGCGACGAGACGGCGGCCAAGCTCATCGTCGGAGAGGACGCGGATCGCCACCTCGGCCAGCGCTTCGGGGTCGTGGGCGCGGAAGCGCAGGCCGGCCTCCTCGTGCGGGACGACCTCGCGCAGGCCGCCGGTGTCGGCGACGATGCAGGGGCAGCCCGAGGCCATCGCCTCCAGCGCCACCAGACCGAAGGGCTCGTAGATCGAGGGGACCACGGTGAGGTCGGCGATCCGGTAGAGCGAGTGGAGGACGTCGTCGCCGATCCAGCCGAGGAAGGTGCCGTGCTCCATCAGCCCCAGCTCCTCGGCCTGCCGTTTCAGCTCCGCCTCGTGGGTGCCCGAGCCGGCGACCAGGAACCGGGTCCCCGGCGCCTCCTCGATCACCCGCGGCATCGCCTCCAGCGCCAGCTGGAACCCCTTCTCGTAGACGAGGCGGCCGATCAGGAGGACGAGCTTGTCGTCGGGTGTGGCGAACTCGGAGCGCAGGCGCGCCAGATCCTCGGCCGGCTGGTCCGGGAGGTCGTCGGGGTCGATCCCGTTCGGGATCACGGTCACGCGCTGCTCCTCGACCCCGAAGATGTCGGCGACCTGTTCGCGCATGTAGTGGGAGCAGGTGATGACCCGCTGCGAGCGGTTGGTGATCCAGCGCTCGACCCCGTGGATGTAGGTCTGCGGGTGCTTGTCGACCCAGCCCTGGTGGCGGCCGTACTCGGTGGCGTGGATCGTCGTCACCAGCGGCGCGTCGAAGCGCTTGGCGAGGTGGTCGCAGGCGTTGGCGACGAGCCAGTCGTGACCGTGGACGATGTCGAAGCTGTAGCGGTCGCCGAGCTCGACCCCGGCGGCGAGCATGTCGGAGTTCATCCGTTCGATCCAGGCGACAAACTCGCCGAGGTCGGTCGGGCGCTTCGGCTCGCGGATGCGGTGGATGATCACCCCGTCGCGGCGCTCGGTGGCCGGCGACTCCTCCCCCCCGCGGGTCAGCACGTGGACCTCGACGTCGCGTTCGACCAGCGCCTCGGAGAGCTTGCGGACGTGGCGGGCGAGGCCGCCCTCGATCAGCGGCGGGTACTCCCAGGAGAGGATCAGTACGCGGGTCAAGTTCGGGTGGCTGGTCAGGGCTCCAACAGGGGAGCGATGCTGAGGTCCGGGGCGAGAGATCGCATACGGGGGTCGGTGGCGCGGTCGCAGTCTATGGCCTCCAAGAGCGCCCGTGAGTGGTCGGTCGCCCGCTGGTAGGCGTAGTCGCCCGCCTGCTTGCGCTTGTCGAGGAAGGCCCAGTCGCTCGCCTGCAGGGCGAGGAGCTCGCGGCTCGCGCGCTCGAGCCGCTCGCCGCGGAGGCCTCCGGAGACGGCGCGCAGCAGCCGCAGCTCGGCCCGTCGCGCCCCCCAGGCGAGGTCGGCGACGGCGGGCGAGTCCCAGGTCCGGAGGTCCTTGTCCTCGCCCCAGGTCGAGGCCCGCAGCGGCCGCTCGACGGGCTCGTGCTCGGCCAGCGCCTGCGGCACGGTGACCGTCCGCACCCCGGCCGCCCGGGCGCCGTCGAGGACGGCGCCCAGCCAGATCGGCCCCTCCGACCACCAGTGCCCGAGCAGCTCGGTGTCGATCGCGAAGACGAGGAGGCCGCGGCGGCGGTGGCGCTCCGCGTAGGCGCGGAGGCGCGCGGCGGCGGCGGCGAGGAACTCCTCGCCCTGGCGGCGCGCCGCCGCCTGCGCCGCGGCCGGCTCGTAGGCGCCGCCGCCGACCTTCCAGATCCGGATCCCGCGCAGCGATTTGCCGGCGAACTGGGCGTGCGCCGGGTCGGAGGGATAGCCGTCCAGCGACCAAAGCCAGGAGATCGCCTCCCAGTCGATCGGCAGCGCCACCGGGCCCGCCTCGGTGCGGACCGGGGCGAGCGCGTCCAGCGACTCGGCGTGGGCGCTCTGGTCGAGGCAGAACCAGCGCACCCCGTGCTCGGCCAGGCGCCACTCGAGCCCGGGGACGTAGGCGCACTCGGGAGGCCAGAAGCCACCGTCCCAGCCGAAGCGGCGGCGGTGGGAGCTGATCCCGGTCTCCAGCTGCAGCCGCAGCCCCGGCCGCGTCGCCAGCAGCGGCAGCACCGCGTGGGTGGCGCTGGACGCTGCCAGGGCGATCCGACCCTCGGCCGCCGCCCGCTGGAAGGGGGCAAGTGGGTCGCCGCCGGCCGCGTCGAGCAGCTCCAGCGCCCGGGCGTAGCGGTCGCGCTCCCCCTCGCAGGCCGCCCGGCACTCCTCCGGGACCTGCTCCATGTCCGCTTCGGCGGCGCCGATCCGCCACTCGAGCAGGAAACGGCGCAGGCGCTCGGCGGCACCCGGGTCCTCGAGCTGGTCGGCCAGGACCGGGGTCACCGTCATCGTCAGGTCCCGCGCCACCTCCAGCACCGGCAGGTAGGAGCGGATCACCGCGTCGAACAACCACTCCTCGCCGAAGGGGTAGGTGCCGAAGCCCTCGACGTAGGGCATGTGGCTGTGCAGGACGATCGCGAGGTCGCCCGACGTCCCGTCGCGGCTCATTCTCCCGCGTGGCAGACGGCGAGGAAGTCGAGGGCGCGGTCGAGGTCGCGGTCGCGCAGCTGGAAGTCGGAGGCGGCGATCGCCGGAGTGAAGCGGTCGTAAAAAGGCTTGGTCAGGCGCAGGCGCTTGTGGACGCCGTCCCAGCCGAGCTTGATCGCCAGCTCGTGCGCGCGCAGCTTGCGGGCGTGGAAGAGGCCGAGCATCTCGACCCGGGGGAAGTGGGCCTCGCAGAGCGCCCGGAACTCCTCGGCCCGGTACTCCTTGACGTGCCACGGGTTGTCGGACTTCTCCGCCCCGGGTGGCGCCAGGGTCAGCAGGTTGGGAGTGGAGACGTAGGCGACCCCGCCTGGCGCCAGCATCGACTTGAAGTGCTCGAGGATCGCCCCGGGGTCCTGGACGTGCTCGATCGTCTGCAGGAAGACGACGGCGTCGCAGGGCTCCGAGAAGCTCTCGACCAGGTCGCGCTCGAAGCGCAGGTTCGGGCGCCGGTAGCGGAGCCGGGCGTGCTCGTGCGCTTCCGGGTTGGCATCGACGCCGACGACGCTCGCGGCGGCGCCGGCGAGGACGTCGGAGCCGTAGCCCTCGCCGCAGGCCATGTCGACGACGCGGCGACCCGCGACCCGCTCGGCGATCCACTCGTAGACGACCAGGTGGCGGCGGAACCAGTAGTTCTCCTCGGGCACGTCGGGCAGCGTCCGCTCGCCGGTCAGCGGCAGCGGCGGCACCCCTTCGGGCTGGTTGAGCTGTAGGAACTCCTCAGCGATTCGCGAACCGTATTGCTCCTGCCCCCGAACGGTCGACTGCAGAGCCGGAGGGAGCGGCCCTACAACTCCACGGCGTCGCTTTGGCTTCGACAACGCGTCCTCGCATTCAGCCCTCGTTTCTCGTTTTCACCTGCTCTCGCCCAGAAAATGCATGTCCCTTTTCACAACCCTGGAGAGTTGTTAAAGGGATAACAACCCCCTATGGTTGTAGCCATGCTGGCCGTGATCACCATCGATCAACGCAGCAGCCGAAGAGCGGCGGAGATCCACGCGGATGAGTGGGCCGCCGAGTTGAACGAGCGCTATCGCGACGAGCTGATTCGGCCCTTTACCGCCACGCTGGGAGACGAGATCCAGGGAATCGTGGGCGGCAAGGTCCAAGGGGTGGCAGGCGCCCCACGCGCGATCATCGACATTCTCCTGGGCGGCGTGCGCGAACAGGCCTGGTGGCTCGGCTTGGGCATCGGAGACGTAGAGACCCCTTTGCGGCAAACCGCCGCGCGCTCTCGGGGTCCAGCCTTCTACAACGCTCGCGAGGCAGTTGAAGCTGCAAAGCGGTCTCACCACGGCTTTGCGGTGCGCGCCGAAGACACCAGCAGCGCCTCGGACCTCCAAACGGTTCTGGAGCTGCTGGCGTTCTTGATCCGGCGACGAGGCCATGACCCACTGAGATGGCAGGCGGTTGAATTGGCCGGAGCGGGCAAATCGACCGTGGAGATCGGAAAAGCCCTGGGCATTACGCAACAGGCGGCTTCGAAGCGACTCCGGAACGCCGGCTTCTACGAGGAGGTCCAGGGAAGAGAACTGGCCGAGCGGATCCTTGGCAAAGCGATGGGACGGCGAAATGCAAGATGACCTGGCGCGGATCGCGGTCGGGATTCCGATTGCGGCCCTCTGGCCACTGACGGTGCCCTACCTCGCCAAGTCTCGGCTGCGCGTCACTCTGGTGGCCTTTCTCTCGGCGCTCTACGTCCTTGCGCCCCAAATCCCCGCAGCTCCCGCCGTGCTGCTTCTCCTCGCTGCGACCGGCGTCTCCTTCGCGCTCTGGCCTCCCGACAACGAGAAGACCGAGCCGTCGGAGACGGCCTGGAAAGACGGCCTGGCCGCAAGCAGCCCGGTTCTAGCCGCCCTGCTCCTCGGGTTCACGGCGGTCGCATTGGTAGACGCCGATCAGGGGTGGCAGGCGTTGAAGGGAGTCGTCGACAGCGATCGCGTCACCCTCGCTTCGGCGGGCTTGGTCGCAACTGTCTTTATCGGTGGATCTGTGGTTGCCTGGGTACTGAGGCGCTTTTCCCTTGCCTTGGAAGCGAGCGAAGAGTCATCCAAGCTCCAGAGCCTTGATGACGCCGGCCGCTACATCGGGTGGTTCGAGCGGGCGGTGCTTTTCGCTTTCGTGATCGGCGGCGAGCCCGAGGCGGCGGCAGTAGCTCTGGCCGCTAAGTCCTTCGCCCGCTTCCCGACCTTGAGCGAACACCACAAAGGCTTCACCGAGTACTTCCTGATCGGCAGCCTCGCAAGCCTTGCCATCGCCGTCGCCGCGGCTGCCGCGACGCGGGCCGCGCTGGGCATTGGGCCGTTCTGAGCACCATTCCGCGTAGAGTTCCGCGCCATGCCAGCCTCCCCCACCGCCACCCACGAGCACATCAAGGACGTCAACACCCGCTACCACGACGCCGCCGCCGAGGAGTACGACGCCAAGTGGGGCATCGACTTCGGCGAGATCGGCCAGCGCCAGGTACGGCTGAAGCTGGTCAAGGCGCTGGGCGGGCTGAAGGGCCGCTCCTTCGGCGACGCCCTGGAGATCGGCTCCGGCACCGGCTACTTCTCGCTCAACCTGGTCCAGCTCGGGGTGATCGAGCGGCTGACCGCGACCGACATCTCGCCGGGAATGCTGAAGCGGCTGGCGGCGACCGCAGAGGCGCTCGGCCTCGAGGGGGTGACCACGGTCGAGACTGAGGCCGAGGTGCTGCCCTTCGAGGACGAGAGCTTCGACCTCGTCCTCGGCCACGCCGTCCTCCACCACATCCCCGACCTCGACAAGGCCTTCGCCGAATTCCGCCGCGTCCTGCGGCCGGGCGGGATGATCGCCTTCGCCGGCGAGCCCTCCCGCTACGGCGACACCCTGGCGGCGCTGCCGAAGCGCGCCGGCCTGGCCCTGGCGCCGATCTGGCGCCGTGCGGTCGGAGCCGACGAGCGCGCCGTCGCCGAAGGCGACCAGTCGCACGACCACTCGCTCGAGGGCGAGGTCGACGTCCACGCCTTCGCCCCCGCCGACCTCCGCCGCCTGCTCCGCGACGCCGGCTTCGAGAAGCGCCACGTCGGCGGCGAGGAGCTCCTCTCCAACGCCTGGGGCTGGGGCCTGCGCACGGTCGAGTCGAGCGCCGAGCCGGAATCGGTCTCCTTCCGCTGGCGTCGCTTCGCCTTCAACAGCTACATCGCCCTGCAGAAGGTCGACACCAAAGTGCTGGAGCCGTACCTCCCGGCGGAGCTCTTCTACAACCTGCTGGTTTCGGCTCGTAAGCCTCGTTAGCGGGGGTGGATAGGTAGGAGGGTCCGGGCACCCTCCGCGTGAATTAGTCGCGCCCCTGCGGGGCTGGCTCCCCGAACATGCTGCCCGCCTATGGCGGGCAGGAATCAGATTGCATATCGCCGCTTCGCGGACATTCCCGCGGAGGGTGCCCGGACCCTCTATCAACACGCTCTTCTAGGACAGCCAGCTCGCGAAACCGCAAAAAGGGCTCTCCAGGAGCCAATTTTGCGGTCTCGGCGAAGGGGGGAGCTGCGGAGCGCGCTCGAGGGGAGGGTGTGGGTGTCCCTCGGAGGAATGTTCGGCGACATGCAATCTGGTTAATGCGCGCCGAAGGCGCGCACCAGCTTCTCCCCTCCGCGAAGCGGAGGGGAGGTCAATTCCGGAGAGGGACACCCACACCCTCCCCCCTCAACCCCCTCCCGCACTACCCCGTCAGGCCAACCGCGCCCGGAACAGCTTTACCTTCGCGTCGATCCCCTTCAGTTTCCGCTCCCCAATGAAGGTGTAAACGAACCCCTCCCCCGCGGCCTCTTTGACGGCGGCGTCGACGACGACGCTGCCGGGACGGGCGACACCCGTGATTCGGCTCGCCAGGTTCACCGGGCGCCCGTAGTAGTCGCCCGACTGCGGTAGCACCGAGCCGCAGGAGAGGCCGGCGCGCAGCCAGGGGAACTCGTCGCCTTCGGCCTCGGCCGCGCCGATCAGCTCGAGGGCGGCGCGCAGCATCGGCGCCACCTCGGGCGAGACGAACATCACCGCGTCGCCGATCGTCTTCACCAGCCGCACCGGCGGCTCGGCTACAGCGCTGGCCATCTCCTCCAGCCGGCCGGCGACGAGGCCCAGCTCCTCGGCCGGGATCTCCTCGCCGAGGCGGGTGAACTCGACCAGGTCGGCGAAGCAGACGGTGAGGTTGGCGGTGCCGCCGATCGCCCCTGAGGCGAGGTCGGCGTGCCCGATCACGTCGCGGCGGATCTGCTCCAGCATGTTCGCCTGCAGGGCGTGGGCGACGGTCGGGCCAACCAGCGGCATCATCGCCTCCGCCGCCGCGGCGAAGCGCAGGGCGACGTCGCGCTCGCTGTCGCCGGGGCGGGCCAGGGTCCGGATCACCAGCTCGCGGTTGGCCTCGGCGATCCGCGAGGTCCCCATCCCGATCGTCCGCGCCACCTGCAGCATCCCCTCCTCCGGCAGCCCGGCGTCGAGGAAGGCCTTCATCCGCCGCGCCGCCTCGAGGTCGGCCTCGGTCCCGCGCGGTTCGTCCGGATCGGTGTAGGGGACGCCGAGGGCAGCGCTGAAGCGCCGCAGCTGCTCGAGGTCGATGCCGACGATCTCGGCGACCTCGCGAGCGGTGTAGCGACGCCCTTTCCCGGCCAGGGCGCGCTCGACCGGCAGCAGCGCGAGGCGGCCGGCGGCGACCGCGCCCCGCAGCTCCTCCAGGGTCACGCCGTCGGCGGAGAGCTCCTCCAAGAGCGCCAGCCGAGCCTGCCGCGCCTCGCCGTCGAGGTCGTCGAGCAGCCCCTCCGCCTCGAAGTCGATCTGGGGGCCCACCGTCACGGCTACTCAGCGTATGCGACGGCGCCGCCGCGACGGGGGTCGCCGCCGCCGCTCAGCTCGCCGCTGGCGGGATCGCGGGCGACCGCCTGGACGCCGCCGAAGAAGAGGTTGAGCGAGGGCCAGCGCGCCACCTGCCAGCCGCGCTGCTCGAGGCGGTCCAGGGCGGCGGGGTCGACCCCCTTCTCGGCCTGGACGACCCCCTGCTCGAAGTGGACCCGCGGCGCTTCGACGGCCGCCGCGACCGGGTAGCCCTGCTCGACGACCCGCACCACCGTCTGCAGGATCGCCGAGCGGATCCGGTTGGAGCCGGCGCTGCCGAGGGCGAGGACGATCTCGCCGTCGCGCAGGACGACGGTCGGGGCCATCATCGAAGGGACCCGCCGCCCCGGCGCGATCAGGTGGAAGCCGGCCGGGTTCAGATCCTCCTCGCCGAGCATGTTGTTGAGGATCACGCCGGTGCCGGGAACGAGCACCCCCGAGCCCGAGCCGTTGGAGCAGGTGACGGTGGCGCAGTTGCCGTCGGCGTCGAGGACCGAAACGTGGGTGGTCGAGCCGAGCAGGTCGGCGGCGGCGAGGTCGAGGCCGATCGGGTCGAGGAAGCCGGCCTCCATCCCCTCCTCGTAGAGGGACTCGGCGAAGGCGAGGTCGCGGCGCGAGTTGGCCGCCTCCATCGCCGGCACCAGCTGCTCGGGGCCGCTGACCGGGCCCATCCGCTCGAGCAGGCCGAGGGTGTAGGCGATCAGGATCCCGCCCGAGGAGGGCGGAGGGTTGGTGAGGACTTCGGTGCCGCGGAACGGCGCGTCGATCGGCTTGCGCTCGATCGCCTCGTAGGAGGCGAGGTCGCCGGGCCCGATGAGGCCGCCGTGGCCGACGACGAAGTCGGCGATCGCCGCCGCCACCTCGCCCCGGTAGAAGGGCTCGGCGCCCTCGTCGGCGTAGCGTTCCAGCGCCTCGGCCAGTTCCGGGAAGCGAAAGAGGTCGCCTTCCCCGAGCGGCTGCCCCTGCGGCGCGTAGAGCTCGCGCGTCCCCGGCATCCGGTCGTGGATCGGAGCGAGGATGTCGAGGATGTAGGCCTGCCCGCGGTTGATCGGCGCCCCCTCGCGCGCGAGCCGGACCCCCGGCCCCACCAGCTCCCTCAGCGGGCGCGTGCCGAAGCGCTCGAGCGCGTGGGCGAGGCCGGCGGCGGTCCCGGGAACCCCGCAGGACGCCGGGCCGACGTAGAACGTCTGCGTGGTGTCGGCGTCGAACCGCACCGGCACCGGCACCAGCTCGGCCGTGCGCTCGATCCCGTCCTGTCCGGGGGCGGCGACGAAGAAGTCGATCAGGACCGTCTCCCCGCCCTCGTGGACCATCATGTGGCCGCCCGCCCCGAACCCGGTCAGCGGGCTCTCGACCGCGAAGGAGGCGAGGACGGCGCAAACCGCGGCGTCGACCGCGTTGCCACCGTCGCGCAGGACCTCGGCGCCGGCCTCGGCGGTCAGCGGATGCCCGGCTGCGACGACCCCTCGCATGGGGCCGGCGCTCAGCCGGGGAGGAACTCGGGAACGTCGATGCCGAGCTCCCGATCGCCGCCGCGGCCGCGGCGCGGGGCCTCGGCGTCTTTGGTCCGGCGGATCGTCGGCTCGGCGGCGCGACGGGGCGTCTGCGGACGGCCGTCGAAGCGGGTGGCGACGACGGTGACCCAGATCTGGTCCGAGAGCTCCTCGTCGACGTTGGCGCCGAAGATGATGTTGGCGTCCGGGTGGGCCGCCTCGCCGACCACCTTCGCGGCCTCGGAGACCTCGACCAGCGAGAGGTCGGCGCCGCCGGTGATCGAGAGCAGGATCGAGCGGGCGCCCTCCATCGAGGTCTCCAGCAGGGGCGAGGAAATCGCTTTTTCGGCCGCGAGCACCGCGCGCTCGTCGCCGTAGGCCATCCCGATCCCGAGCAGGGCCCGGCCGGCGTCGGACATAATCGTCCGCACGTCGGCGAAGTCGAGGTTGATCACGGCCGGCAGGGTGACGAGGTCGGAGATCCCCTGGACGCCCTGGCGGAGGACGTCGTCGGCGACCTTGAAGGCCTCGACCATCGAGGTCTGCTGATCGAGCACGTCGAGCAGGCGGTCGTTGGGGACGACGATCAGGGTGTCGACCTCAGCCGCCAGTTCCTCGATCCCCTTGTCGGCCTGGTTGCCGCGGCGGCTGCCCTCGAAGCTGAACGGCTTGGTGACGATGCCGACGGTGAGGGCGCCGACCTCGCGGGCGAGGCGGGCGACGACCGGGGCGGCGCCCGAGCCGGTGCCGCCGCCGGCACCGGCGGCGACGAAGACCATGTCGGAGCCCTTCAGCAGGCGCTTGATCTTGTCCTGCTCCTCGAAGGCGGAGCGGTGGCCGACCTCGGGGTCGGCGCCGGCGCCGAGGCCGCGCGTCTGCTCGTCGCCAATGTGGACGGTGATGTCGGCGACGCAGAGCTGCAGCGACTGCAAGTCGGTGTTGACGGCCATGAACTCGACCCCGGGGATGCGGGCGTCGACCATCCGGTTGACCGCGTTGACGCCGGCCCCGCCGACGCCGACGACTTTGATCACCGGCTGGTGCGGCTCGCCGCTTCCGGGAGGCTCATAGGCAGGCTCCTCGCGCCCATAGCGAGGGTTTTCCGGCACGAACTGCTCGCGCCGCGGCGTCGGTTCCTCGCTAAAGACTCTTTTCAGCCGCTCAGGCGCGGACTCCGTCGATCCCTCGATCTCCTCCTGGTCGTAGAGAGCGGGGGCGTCTTCGGCCTGGAGTGGAAGGTCTGCCGAAGGCGTCTCTCCCGTGGGTGACGTCGTAGGGGGGACCGTCTCCTGCGTAGTTGCAGGAGACGGTGGGTCCCCTGCGGCGGCAGGACCCGCGGGCCGAGCGCCCTCGTCCTGCTCCCTTTGCGCCTCAGCCGGATCTTGGCGCCCATAGCGAGGCGCCTCCGGCGGATCGATCGGCGCGTCCTCGCTCGTGGAACGGAACAGGTCGGACAGCGGCCCCTCGCGCATGCTTGCGCGCTTGTTACGCCGAGCCATGGGACAGAACCTCCTTCGCCAGCTCCCGGTAGTAGTTCGCTGCGCTCGAGTCTGAATCGTACTTGAGCACGGAGGACCCTTTGACAGGCGCCTCGGCGAATTTGATCGCCTTTTTGATCCGGGACTGGAAAACGAGGTCGCCGAAGTTCTCCTCGAGGATCTCCACCGCCTCCTTGGCGTGGATGGTTCGCGAGTCGAGCATCGTCGGCAGGATCCCCTCGATCCGCACGTCGGGGTTGAGGTTCTCCTGGATCATCCGCAAGGTGTTCTGGAGCTGGACCAGGCCGCGCATCGAGAGGTACTCGCACTGGACCGGGACGATCACCTTGTTCGCCGCGGTGAGGGCGTTGATCGTCAGCAGGCCGAGGCTCGGCGGCGTGTCGATGCAGACGAAGTCGTAGTCGCCGGCGACCTCTTTCAGCGCTTTCTCCAGCGAGCGCTCGCGGCCGATCTTGGTGCTCATCGCGATCTCGGCGCCGGCCAGGTCGATCGAGGCGACGGCGACGTCGATCTCGCGCTTGACGATGATCTCGGAGATCGGGATGTCGTTGACGAGGACGTCGTAGAGGCTCTTCTCGACCTTGTCGGGGTCGATGCCCTGGCTCATCGTCAGGTTCCCCTGCGGATCGAGGTCGATGCAGAGAACCCGGTAGCCGGACTCGGCGAAGGCCACCGCCAGGTTCAAGGTAGTAGTCGTCTTCGCGACCCCACCCTTCTGGTTGGCAAAGGCGATCACTTCAGCAGCCTTAACCGGCGCCTCTTCAGCAGCCTCCTTCTCAGCCAAGAAGTCCAACCGAGTAGGAGCAATCAGATCCACAGCCTTCATCCGAGCGTCCCCCCCAGCCTCAGCATCCTCCTCGGCCTCCTCAGCCGCCTCGGCATTCAAAGGAGCCTCATCAACAACCTCGGACGGCTCCCCCTCAACCCCCACCTCGGACGGCTCATCCTCAACCATCTCTCCCGCGGGTGGCGACGATGGCGCACTCTCGCCAGTTGGCGAGAGGGGGCTATCGGAGACAGGACCCGCGGGCCGGGCGGTCTCGTCCCGAAGGGGAACCGCCTCTTCCATCTCAACAAGCTCATCCACAATCGGCTGCTCCTCCTGAACCTCGACGGGAGCGGGCTTTGGCTTCTTTCGGCTTAGAAATCCCATTGCGCGGATATTCGTATGGGACCCGGCTTTTCCTGCCGGCCTCCGAAATTGCTAGGAATCAGCCAATCCCCGACCTCCTCGACAAGCGGCTCGTGATCGTCACCGGCAAGGGTGGCGTCGGCAAGACCACGGTCGCAGTGGCCCTCGGCCTGCGCGCCGCCGCCGAAGGCAAGCGGACGATCGTCTGCGAGGTCTCCGCCCAGGAGAACGCCTCGCGGATCTTCGATCACGCCTCCGTCGGCTTCCACGAGGTCGAGATGGAGGAGAACCTCTGGTCGATCTCGATCGACCCCGACGAGTCGATGCGCGAGTACGTGCTGCTGCAGTTGAAGGTGCGGGCGATGCGGGACATGCTCTTCCGCAGCCGCATCTTCAACTACCTCGCCGCGGCGACGCCGGGGCTGAAGGAGCTGGTGACGATCGGGAAGATCTGGGAGCTGGCCCAGCTCGACCGCAAGGTCAAGAGCGGGCGCAAGTACGACCTGGTGATCGTCGACGCGCCGGCGACCGGCCACGGCGTCGGCTTCCTGCAGACGCCGCGGACCTTCGCCTCAATCGCCCGCGTCGGCCCGATCCACTCGCAGGCCGAAACGCTCGACCGCTTCATCACCGACCACGAGAACACCGGGACGGCGATCGTTGCCCTGCCGGAGGAGATGCCGGTGAACGAGTCGATGGCGTTGGAGCAGGACCTGCGCGACGAGGTCGGGGTCGCGGTCGACCGCGTCTACCTCAACGGGCTCTACCCGGAGCGGTTCAAGAAGGACGAGGCGGAGCAGCTCTCGCGGCTGGCCGAGAACGAGAACGGCGCCGCCAGGGCGGCGGCGCGGGCGGCCCTCTCCGAGTTCGGCCGCGCCCGCTCCCAGCGCCAGCAGCTCTCCCGCCTGAAGCGCGGCTGCGAGGCGCCGGTCAAGACCCTGCCCTTCCTCTTCGAGCCCGAGCTCGACCTCGAGGCCGCCCGCAAGCTCGCCGGGAGGCTCTCCTGATGGCCTCGCTGGAGGAAGTCCTCGACGGCAAGTCGATCTGCATCTGCGCCGGCTCCGGCGGCGTCGGTAAGACGACGACCTCGGCGGCGATCGCCACCGGGATGGCGGCGAAGGGGCTGAAGGTATGCGTGCTGACGATCGACCCGGCGAAACGGCTCGCCGACTCGCTCGGCCTCGAGGAGCTCGGCAACGAGGCGCGCCGGGTCGACCCCGCCCTGCTCGAGGAACAGGGCGTCGAGATGGAGGGGGAGCTGTGGGCGATGATGCTCGACGCGAAGGCGACCTTCGACGAGCTGATCGCCCGCCAGGCGCCCGACGAGGAGTCGCGCGACCGGGTCCTCAACAACCGCATCTACCAGCAGATCTCCAGTGCCCTGGCCGGCTCGCAGGAGTACATGGCGATGGAGAAGCTGTTCGAGCTGCACACCGAAGGCGGCTTCGACCTGCTCGTCCTCGACACCCCCCCGACCCGCAACGCACTCGACTTCCTCGACGCGCCGAAACGGCTGACCCAGTTCATCGAGGGCAAATCGATGCGGATGTTCATGAAGCCGACGGGGCTGGCGGCGAAGGTGACCGGGCGCGGCGTCTCTGTCGCGCTCGGCATCTTCAAGAAAATCGTCGGCTTCGACCTGATCGCCGACCTGGCTGAGTTCTTCAACGCCTTCAGCGGCATGGTCGACGGCTTCCAGGCGCGGGCGAAGCGGGTCAACAAGCTGCTCGCCGATCCGGAGACCTGCTTCCTCGTCGTCTGCGGCCCCCAGGGCGAGCCGATCGACGAGGCGGTCTACTTCCACCGCAAACTGGTCGAGGCGAAGCTGCCGTTCGGCGGCGTCATCGTCAACAAGGTCCACTACCCGGCCGACGAGCTGCGGGCCGAGGTCGAAGACCTCCCCGCGACCCTCGCCGAGAAGCTCGGCGACGCCAAGCTCGCCAAGCGCGTCGCCGATAACTTCGCCGACTACCAGGCGCTGGCCGAGCGCGACGCCCGCAACATCGACCACCTCGCGGGCGAGCTCCGCACCAGTTGCGTGATCCGCGTCCCCTACCTCGACGAGGATGTCCACGACCTCCGCGGCCTCACCGAGATCGACCGCTACCTCTTTGCAACCGCGGAGGAGCGGGTCGAGATGGCGGCAGGCCGGGCCTAGCGGTTAGCGAGCGCGGCGCGAGTACTCGAACTCGAGGTGGCTGACCTCCCAGTCGGCGTCCTCGGGCACGGGGAAGAGATGGCGCACGCGGGGGGTGTCGATCTTCTCCCGGTGCTGGATGTCGCGGTCGGAGTCGGCCGGCCACTGGATCGTGTCGCCGCCGCGCGGGTCGGAGACCTCCTCGAGCCACGGGGTGGCCGTGATCCTGATCTCGTCTTCGGCCGGGACCGGCTCCATGATGCGGGTCTCCTGCTCCACGTACTCCTCCTCCGGTAGCTCGTCGACGGGCAGTTGAAGTTCGGCTGAGGGCTCCGGCTCGAAGGCCTCGATCGAGATCTCCTCGCCCTCGGGCTCGGGGACGACCGGCTCCTCCTCCAGCGAGGGCTCCTCGATCGCGACCGGCGGCTCGGCGGCGACCGTGATCTGGGCGTCGCCTTCGGCGAGGCCGTTGACGATCAGGGTCTCGTCGGCGACGGTGCTGAGGTCGTTGCCGAGCTCTCCGAGGGCGGCTTCGCGGAGGAGGCGACGGGTGCCCTCCTCGATCCAGCCCGCCAGCTCGACGGCGCGGTCGATCGGCCGGCCGTTCATCATCGCCCGCTCCAGCTCGAGCACCTGCTCGACCCGTTCGCCGGCCTCGATCCGGTCCATCTCCTCGTCGGCGATCAGCGCCGCCGCGCGCAACGGCAGCGAGGCGCCGACCGGGCCGTGGCCCTCGAGCACGGCCCGCATCGCCAGCAGGTGGTCGCTCAGTCCCTCCAGCGCGGTCCCGCGCTCGCAGCCCATCTCGAAGCGGCCGACGGCCCAAGTGAGGGCGCTGTCGGGGTCGGGTCGGGCCTCCAGGGCGGTCGCGAACCGAACCAGCTCCTCGCCCTCGTCCTCGCTCAGGCGGTAGCCGCCCGGGCGGGTCGCCGGGGCGCCGGTGGCGATCCGCCGCCAGCAGCCCTCGCCGGTCGGGGCGAAGGCGTAGGGGCCGAGGCCGATGCCGCCGCCCTTGAACATCCTCATCACGCTGATCAGCTCGCGCAGCTGCTGCAGGGCGGTCTCGGCGCCGCCTTCGGCGTCCTGGTCGGCGACGGCGAGGTACTGCGGCTCCCAGGCCGCGCGCCCCATCCCCTCGCTGCGCATCGCCTCGACCGGGGCCTCGATCGAGTCGGCGCGGACGATCCGCATCCCGTGCGGCAACTGCAGGCGCGGCATCGACATCCGCAGGCCGACGATCGGGGTCACCAGGACCTCGGCCTCGTCGGCGTCGCGGGATTCGGCGTCGAGCGTCGCCAGCGCCGTCTCCAGCCGCTCGCGGTCGAGCGCGAACCCGGCGGAGCCCTCCCAGAGCTCGGAGAAGAAGGTGACCAGCATCAGCTCCGCGCGGGCGCCGGGGTCGGCGGGCACGGCCTCGCCGCGGGCCTCCAGGTAGGAGGCCGCGAGGCCGGCTTCGACCGCGGCCTCGCGGGCGGCGGCGAAGCTCGGCAGCGACCGCAGCTCCTCGGCGTGGTCGACCACGTAGCGGCCGGTCATCGGCACGTAGCTGTAGAAGGCCGAATCGTCGCCGGCGTCGGCGGCGACGTCGAACGGGATCTCCTCCCCCATCGCCACCATCGAGCTCAGCCGCGAGGCGGTCTCGGTGGCAAGGCGCTTGACTGATTCGTTGAGGAGGAAGTCCCGCACGCCCCTGGCTTCAGCCTGGGCACGAGCCCTCCTGCGCCTGAATGATCGCTTGCAGGCGGTAACTAGACGGTGGCGGGCTCGCGCCCGGCGGCCGCCTCGGCGGCGTCGCCCAGCAGCCAACGCATCCCGTAGCTGCGCATGTCCTCGACCAGAGGCACCAGCGCCTTGCCCTTGGCGGTCAGCGCGTACTCAACCCGGGGCGGCACCTCGGGGTAGGTGTGGCGCTCGACGATCCCCTCCTCCTCGAGCGCCCGCAGCCGCAGCGACAGCGTCCGCGGGCTGATCCCCTCCAGCGAGCGCTCGAGCTCGCAGAAGCGGGCGCTGCCCTCAGCCAGGTCGCGGATCAACAGCAGCGTCCACTTGCCGCAGACGACTTCGGCGGTCTTACAGACGGGGCAGGTGGAGTTGCTCTCGGCACTCATATCCACTCGAGACGGGCGATCAGACCGATCTCGCTTCAACAAGTGTAGCGCCATGGCTTCACTTACTGAAGCAATGGGCGAACCGGCGCTGCGCCTCAGAAATTCCCGTCGTTCGCGATCTCGATTTTGAGGACGGTGAGCTTGTAGCGAATCTCGTTCGGCCCGTACTCGAAGATCTCGGGAAAGCCAGGCTCGACTTCCAGCAGTTCGCAGCTGCTCGTGCCCGAGACGCATTTGGCATCGCCGAAGACGGCGCTGACGTCGCGCGAGACCATCAGCAGGGCCCGCGGCTTGCTCTTGACGAAGTTGACACCGAGGTAGGTGACGACCGGCGCCTTTTCCCCGGGCAGCGGCGCCGGCGGCTTGACGCCCTTGCGCACGCTCGGCTCACCCATCTTCCGCGAGCCGTCCGGCTGCACCTCGGTCCGCGAGAGCTGGACGTCGACGGTGAAGGTGTAGAGCTTGCCGCCGGAGATCTCGCCGTCGCTCGAGCCGCCGGGGCTTTCGGGCGCACTCGAGCTCGGCGGCGGGCTGCCGGAGCTGGCGGTGGTCCCGCCCGGGACGACGCTGGTGCTCCCCCCTTCCACCGAGTTGCTCGTCGCCGTGCTGCTCGTCGCGGTCGCATTCTCGTTCGGCAGACCGCCTTCGCGGACGGAGCCCGTGTAGCGCTGGGTGAAGGGGTTGTTCGGGGTGCGGCCGGCGAGGCGCTTGCTCGGAGCGCGGAGGCCGGGATGGGCCTCAACCACGGTCAGCGACTTGCCGGCGGCGACGGGGGCGGAGGCGGCGGGCGGCGGTGGGGCCGCTTCTTCTTCGGGCTCGGAGGAGCCACCGCCCAGCAGGATCGGCGCGGCGACGATCCCGACCAGGAGGAGGACGACCAACGGCAGCAGGCGGCGGTCGCGCAGGTCCTGGTAGAGGTCGGTGAGGAAGGCAGGCGGCTTCAGCCCACCGTCTCCGGCGGACCCGGATCGCGAGCGCAGCTTCGGCAGCTTCAGCTCCGGTCCGAGGCGCTTCACGGCGTCGCTCCCACGGTCGCCGAGACCGGCGTCCCTTCGGCGGGCGAGGTGGCGGTGGCGCCGCCGGTGACGCCCTGTTCGGGCGGGGTCAGGTAGGTGGTGACGCTGAAGGACCCTTCCAGCGCCGGGAACCCCTTGCCGGTGTCCCCTTTCAGCGCGAAGCCGTTGATCGTGATCAGGCGCCCGGTCACCGCGACCTTCGCGTTTTCGGTCCGGACCAGCGAGTCGAGGCCGTGGATGAAGGAGGCGATGCTGAAGAAGTTCCCCTCGAAGGCGAGTTCGTAGGGCATCACCGCGAGGCCGGCGGCGCCGATCGTCGCCCCCAGCGGCAGGGTCGAGGCGGCGACCTCGGTCGGCGAGGCCCCTTCGACCGGGACCGCGGTTTCAGCCGTCGCGGCCGTTTCCGCCGTCGCGGCTTCCCCGCCCGTCAGTTTGAGGTCGCGGAACTCGACGCCCGCCTTCTCGGAGATGCGGTTGAGCTGGACCAGGAAGGACGCGGTGTCGTCGTCGCCGGGGACGGCCTTGCCGAGGACGACGAGGTTGCGGTAGTCCTCGGGGTAGCTGTCGCGCGCTTCCAGCGCCTGGGAGATTTCGCTTTCGTGGGTCGCCAGCGAGGTTTCCAGGCTCTTCACTTTCGCGCCCAGCTCGTCGGCTTCGTCCCGCTTCGGGGCGAGGGCCATGGTCCAGAAGAGGAAGGCGAGCACGGCGAAGGCGACCATGCCGACGATCAGCCCGTTGCTGGATGAGAGCTTCAGCTTCATCAGCCTTCCTCGCCTTCGCTTTCGGCCCCTTCGCCTTCGGCCGGAGGTTCGACGGCGACGGGAGCTTCTTCGGCGCTCGGCGGGACCGGAGCGGCGTCGAAGGCGACGACGATGGAGAACTGGGCGATGAAGGCGCGGGTGCGGCAGTCTTCGTTGGCGCCGTCTTCGCCGCCGGACGATTCTTCGGGATCCCCGAGCGCCGAGGATTCGACCCCGACCCGGGTGACGCCGTCGATGTCCTTGAGCGCGGTGACGAAGCCCGCCACGGCCTCCTGGCCGGCGGCGCAGCCGTCGAGTTCGAGTGCGGGGCCGGGCGCGCTTGCGCGCAAGCCGCCGCCGCCTTCGCTGCCGCCCGATTCCGGCGAGGCCGTGGCGCTGAGGTTGACGAGCCAGGCGTCGTCGGGGAGGACCAGCGCCAGTTCGCGCATCACCCGCTCCCAGTCAAAGCGGCTGTCGGCGAGGCTGGCGATCGTTTCCATGCGCGTCTGCTGCATCGCCCGGAACTGGGTGAAGGCTGAGAGCCGCTGGGCTTTCGCGGCGGAGCGGGCGTCTTCGCGCTCCAGCTGGGCGACTTCGGCTTCGCGGTCGCTGACGGTGTTGCCGGCCAGGACCAGGAGCGCGACGCCGGCGAGCGCCAGCGCCAGGCCGCCGACCAGCAGGTAGGGCAGCGGGCCCGTGCGCATCGGCGCTGAGGCGCCGCGACGGGACTCCGGGGGGATCAGGTTGATCGGCCGCATCTCAGCTCTCCAAGGCCAGTCCGTAGGCGAGCGTGAGGCGGGCGGCGACGCCGTCGTCGTAGCCGGCGAAGGCCGCCGGGCGGGCGGCGACGATCGGCAGGGCGACGTTCCCTTCCATCGCCGCGGTAAGACCGGGGATGGCGCTGCCGGGGCCGCAGACAACGATCCGGTCGACCGGGACCGCGCTCTCCTGGGCGCCGTAGTAGTCGAGGGAGAGGCGCAGCTCGTCGACCAGGTCGGAAACCCCGTTGGCGAGCGCGGCGCGGGTGCGGGCGACGACCTCGGGGTCGCCTTCGATCTGCTCGACCGGGGCGCTGAGACCGACGTACGCCAGCCACTGGCGGGCGTGCTCGGGGGTGAGGCCCGCCTCGTCGGCGAGGCGGCCGGCGATCGGCTCCATCCCCCCCAGGGAGACGCGGGTGAAGAGGCAGGACCTGCCCCGCGCCACCGCCAGGTTCATGACGTCGCCGAGGTTGCAGTAGAGGACGGCCTGGTCCCCGGGGGCCTCCCCCTCCCCCGCCTCGGTCGGCGCCGCGGTGCCGCCGACGTCCAGGCCGGCGAGGGCGCGGATCATTCCGAAGGCGGAGAGGTCGATCCCGACCGGTTCGAGACCGGCCCGGCGCAGCGGCTCGACGAAGCTCTCGACCATCTCGCGACGGGCGGCGACGACGACGACGTCGACCTGCGGCGAGGTCCCGTCCGCGCCGGCGACGCCGCCGACGACCTGATGCTCGAGGACTGCCTGGTCGAGCGGCATCGGCATCTGCTCCTGGGCCTGGAACCTGACCGCCGCCTTCATCTCCTCGGGGTCCTCGATCGCGGGCAGGCGCAGGGTGCGGACGACGACGCGCTGGTTGCCGATCCCAACCCGGACCCGTTTCGAAAGCTTGTGCTGCGACCACAGCTCCTTGAGGCCGGCGGTGACGGCGTCGGCGTCGACGATCTCGCCCTCGTGGAAGGCGTCGGCAGGGAGTGGCTGCATGGCTCCGCTCACCCGGTTCGCCGCGTCGACCTCGGCCGCCGCGATGCCGGCCGCCTCAATCTCGAGACCGACCACCTGGTCGGCCTTCTTCTGTCGCCTTATCTGCAGCACGCCCTTCGCTAATCGACAGAAAGGCCGCCAGACTTTCGTCCTGCAACTACCTATTTCTCGAAATTCCCGACGGGCGCCGTAGAAGAGGGGCTCGAAACCGCTGTTTTGCAGCTAGAACGTGCTCAGGTAGAGGTCCAGCAGCTGGTCCCCCGCCAGCAGCCCCACCACCCCTCCAAGGGCCAGGAACGGCCCAAAAGGAATTCCTTTCTTACGTGCCGCCGCCCCCTCGCGGGCGATCATCGCGAGCCCGACCAGGGCGCCGGCGAGCAGGGCGACGAAGATCGCGGGGGCGACGTTGCAGCCGAGGTAGAGGCCCATCACCGCGGCGAGCTTGACGTCGCCGAGCCCCATCCCGCGGGGGTAGGCGAGCGCGGCGGCGAAGAGCAGGCCACCCGCCGCCGCGGCCGCGACCGCCCGCTCCGGCAGCGAGCCGGGGTCCCCCACAACCGCCACCCCGACGCCGAGCAGGGCCGAGACGAGGAGGATCTTGTTCGGGATCAGCCGCAGCTCGAGGTCGGTCAGCGTCACCGCGACGAGGGTCGAGACGAAGAGCAGCCCCAGCGCAACTTCCACCGGTTCGTCGCGGAGGACGAGGACGACGGCGAGGAAGAGAAGCCCGACGGTCAGCTCGGTCAGCGGGTAGCGGGCAGAGATCCGGGCTCCGCAGCAGCGCGCCCGGCCGCGCAGGAGCAGCCAGGAGAAGACGGGGACGTTGTCGTAGGCAGCGATCTGCTCGCCGCAGGCGGGGCAGCGGGAGCGCGGGCCGACGATCGATTCGCCGCGCGGCACCCGGTGCGCGACCACGGTGAGGAAGCTGCCGACGAGGAGCCCCCCGAGGAAGGCGAACACCGCCACCGCTGCGGTCACCTCAGCCGCCGTCTATCGGGGTGTTGGTGTCGACCTCGATCCGGCTCGGGTATTTCGGGTGGTCGTACATGATCGCCAGCGCATCGCCGGTCGTTTCGCTGCGATCCACCGTCAGCGCGATCCCGAGCCGGTCGCCGGTGGGGATCGTATAGGGGCCGTTGAAGGTCATCGCTTTGCGCACTCTTTCCCATTTGCCCCGCCACCAGCCGGTGCCGCCGGGGTTGTAGCTCCAATACGTTTTCCCGTCGGCTTTGTTGGTCAGCAGGGTGTCGGTGGCGACGCCGCCGACTTCGTGTCGTTTGAAGAGGAAGATGCAGAGTTTGCCGTTGTACGATTCGTCGTTGAGGGTCCGGGTGTAGAACTCGAGGGTCGCGCTTTCGACCATTTTGAATTCCGATTTCATCGGATCGGTGACCCAGCGGTGGGTTCTCGCCTCACGGTGGGGTTCTTCGGTGGGGGTGTAGACGCACCCGGTGTTCCCCTTGAGGATCTGGACGCCCTTGTCGGTGTCCGGGTTCGGCTCCAGGTAGAAGTCGTCGGAGTAGTCGTACAGCAGCGGGTTGTTTTCGTCGGCCGGGTCGGGGTCCGGCGGCACCCCGAGGACGAGGGCGTCCGGCGCCCCGAGGGTGGTTTCGTTCTGCATCCCGCTGGCGCAGGTGCCGAGCGTGTTGTGGAGCTTGTGATTGCCGACGATGTCTTCCCGGACGGTCGTGCCCGAGGCCGAGCAGGGCGTGTCGGAGAGATAGAACTGCTGCCCGGAGAGGACGCCGTTGGCGCCGGCGACGGGGTCGTTCAGGTAGTTGTCGGTCGGGTCGACGAAGTTGGAGGCGACTTCGACGTAGCCGCGTTCGCCGGCCTGGTTGGTGGCCCGGTCGAGCTTCACGGCGACGACGATCTGTTTGTAGTCCTGGGTGCCCGGGCAGGTCGCCGCCGGGCAGGTGGCGTCGTCGCGCCAGACCACGTAGCGGTAGACCTTGCCTTTGACGTCGCCGCTGGTGAACGAGGTCGGGCCAGGGCTGACGATGCCGCCTTCGATCACGTCGCCGCCGTATTCGCTGCCGCCGTTGACGACGAGGTTCGCGTAGGAGCCGACCGGCTGGCGGACGGTGGCGAAGGTGCCGCCGCTGACGCGGAAGTTCGGGCTCAGTTCGCTGCTGGAGTGCGGCGGCGCCGCGGTCAGCGCCAGTTGGCTGTCTTCGAGGCTGCGCAGCGCCTCCAGTTCGGACTGAGCCTTGTTCAGCGCCACCTGGCTGGCCTCCGCCCGCTGGGCGTTTTTGGTCGCCGCCGTGAGGACCCCGAAGGTCGCCATCGCCGCCAGCGCCAGGACCAGGGCGGCGACGACCACCTCGACGATCGTCAGCCCCTCCTCGGAACGGTTCCGCTCGATGTCGAAGGCCTCGGTCATTTGAGCAGGGTGGCGTTGCGCAGGCTGGCGCCGTCGGAGACCGTGAGGGAGCCGGATCCGCTGGAATCCGGCACCTGCAGGCGGACGCCAACGTAGGTGACTTCCGAGGCGGCTTTCGCGGTGCCGCAGGTGAGCGGGTCGGTTTCGGCGCTGGGGACGTAACAGAAGACGCTGGAGCTGTTGATGCCGGTGAAGAAGGTCCGGGCGGTGCCGGTGTAGACGCCTTCGGCGGCCTCGGTGCGGGTGCAGGCGGTGGTCGAGCACTGGTAGGTGACCTCGCATTTGATCGAGGCCGCGGTGGAGCTGAGCAGCGTCGTGCCGCCGCAGGTGGTGTGCCGCACGTAGGTGAGGAAGGAGAGTTTCGAGGCGGTCGCCTGGTCGACCCGGATGCCGTTGCGGATCTCGCGGGTCATCCGCTCCAGCGCCCACCGCCCGGAGGAGACGTTCTGGGCGCTCTTGCTGATCTCCGGCTGGGTCCTCATCGCGCTAACGACCATCGAGCCGATCGCCCCCAGCAGGACCATGCTCATCATCGAGGCGACGAGGAGCTCGACCAGGGTCATCCCGGCCTCGCCGGATCCCTGCTGCTGTCGCAGTCGCCGCAGCGGCGACATCACTTCACCACCTTGAAGGAGCGGCTGGCGGGAGCGGGGTCGCGGACGCCGAGCGCGTTGACCGCCCGGACCACGAGCTTGTGGCGACCGGGCTTCAGCCGCCTGACCTTCAGCGGCGAGCCGCAGTTGCGCCAGGCTTCGCGGTCGAGCTTGCACTTGAAGCTAGAGCCCTGTTCGTTGAGCGGGTCGGTGAAGCGGAAGACCGGTCGCCGCACGCGGGTGACGCCGGCCGGCGCGAAGGTGATCTTCGTGTCGGGGGTGACGAAGACGACGCCGCTGCCGCCCTTGCCTTTGCCGCCGCCGCCGGAGCTGCCGCCGCTTCCGGTCGGAGGCGGAGTCGAGCCTCCGCCAGGCGTAGTGCCCGGGTCGGGATCTGGGTCGGGATCCGGCGGGGGCGTCGGATTCTGCTGCGTGTAGGCCACGGAGGCGGAGCAGGGAGAGGTGTCGCCGTTGGCGTCGGTCGCCGTTGCGCGGAAGCTGTTGCTCGAGCCGGAGGCGACGAGGACTTCGATCCCCGTTCCGTCGAGCTGGGCCGAGGTCCCGGTCGCGACCGGGACGCCGGAGCAGTCCGAGGTCGCGTAGAGCTTGATCGCGGTTTCGAGCTGGGCCTGGCCCTTGATCCTGGGGGTCAGGGAGGCGCCGGGGGAGGCCGGGTCGGTCCCGGTCAGAGTCGGCGTCGGCGGCCCGATCGGGGCGGTGTTGCCGGTCGAAGCGAGCAGGGTGCCGCCGGAGAAGTAGTCGTAGACGTCGTTTTCGGCGTCGGGATCGCCTTCGGTCAGGCGCTCCTCGGTGATGAAAAAGGCGTGCGAGCCGTCGGCGGCGACGGCGCCGTTCGGGAGGCCGGCCGGGATCGACGATTTGCCCCCCAGCGGCCCCGTCGAGACCAGCGTCGCGACGCCGCCGGTGAGCTCGTAGACGTCGAGGCCGGTATCGGTGTCCTCGGCGGGCACCAGCGGCTCCGGGGTGACGACGAAGACGTGCTGGCCGTCGTCGGAGGCGCCGGCGAAGCTGGCGTTGGAGGGGCCGTTGCCACCGGTGGCGGCCAGCGTCCGCAGGGTGACGGTGCCCCCGGTGCGGGCGTAGACGTCCTGGAATGCGTCTTCGTCGCTCGACACCAGAGCCTCGTCGGTGGCGAAGAGGACGGCGTCGGTGCTGCCGTCGGGGGAGACCCAGGCGAACGAGGCCGGTGAGGCCGCATTCCCGCCGGCGGGCCCGAGCGAGATCAGCGCGGTGGCCCCGCCGCTGCGTTCGTAGACGTCGTTGACGCTGTCATTGTCGGCGGCGACGAGGCTCTCGTCGGTTTCGAAGTAGATCCGGGCGGAATCGAAGCTGGCGCCGGAAAAGGTGGCGGTCCGGTCTTCTTTGACCGCGGCGGGTCCGGTCGAGACCAGCGTCGGTTCGCCTCCGGACCATTCGTACACGTCCCGGGAATCGTCTTCGTCGGCGCCGACGAGTCGCTCGTTGGTTTCGAAGTAGGCGTGCGCTCCGTCGGCGGAGACGCCGCCATAGACGGCGCTGCAGTCGGTCGCCGCTGGGCAGGTGCCGGGGGTCGAGACCAGCGTCGTCTGGCCACCGGCGAGGTCGCGCCGGTAGATGTCGAGCAGCGCGTCGGTGTCGGCGACGTCGAGCTGGGCGTCGGTCGTGAAGAAGGCCTTCGTGCCGTCGGCGGAGGCGCCGCGGAAGGTCGCCGCGAAGTTGCCGGTGCCACAGCCGGGGCAGCCGGCACCCGGTCTCGAAACGAGGGTCGTCGTGCCCGCCGTCAGGTCGCGCACGTAAAGGTCGAGGAAGGCGTCGGTGTCGGCGACGTCGAGGGACTCGGAGCTGCGAAAGAAGACCTTGTCGCCGGTCGGCATCACGCCGCGGGGGGAGAAGCTGGCGTCGATTTCGGCGCCGCCGCAGCCGCCGCTCGCGCAGCCGGGGTCTCCCGCCGAGACGAGCGCCGTCGTGTTCGTGGCGAGGCTCCGCACGTAGATGTCCTCGCTGCGGTCTTTGTCGGCGCCGACCAGCTGCTCGTCGGTCGAGAAGAAGGCCTTCGTGCCGTCGGCCGAGGCGCCGTTGTAGAGGACCGGGTAGGAGTCGTTGCCGCCGGTCGGGCCGGTCGAGACGAGGCGGGTGACGTAGCGATCGAGCGCCTCGTCGTAAGAGCGCTCGTAGACGTCCTGGCGGGTGTCGGTGTCGCCGGGGACGAGCTTTTCGGTCGTGGTGAAGAAGACGGTCCCGCCATCGGCGGAGATGCCGGCGAAGTTGGCCGGGTCGGCGACGGCGACGGGCGCCGACAGAGCGGCGAGGGCGCAGGCGAGGGCGCCGGTCAGTGTGGCTCGGAAACGCACCTTGGTTCTATCGGCCGAAAGGGCCACTCGAATTAGCTCCGTCTCCCGTGACCGTGGAAAGGCCGAAGGGCGGGCCGTCGGCCCGCCCTTCGGAACGCACGTCTAACTGGACACGCGAGTCAGGGAATCAGTCCCATTCGTCGGTCGCGCCGGTCTCCGGGCAACCGCCGCTGCCGCCCGTGGTGCACGGGTAGGTCAGGGCACCAGCGTTGTTGACCACCGAGAAGGTGTTCGTTTTGGCGCCTTTGATGGTGATCGTGTAGCCATTGGCCGTCGGGGTGACCGCCGAGAATTCGGCGTTGGTCAGCGAGGGCTCAATCGCCTCGAGGCCGGCCTCGGTGGCGCCTTCGTATTTGCCGTGGTCGGTGTAGTACGTCTCCATCGCGACCTGGGCGGAGTGCGCGTACTCCTTGGCCTTCGCGTCGCCGGCCTTGTCCTTCTGGTTGAAGAAGGCGGGCAGCGCGATCGCGGCCAGGATTCCGAGGATGAGCATCACGACGAGGAGCTCGATGAGCGTGAAGCCCGCCTCGCTGTCGCCGTTGAGCCGGGCGCCAATCTTGGCCCGGAGTTTCTGGGAAAACATTAGAGACCTCCTATGGTCCTAATCGTTTGCGCCAGAGCCCCGTCGCGTGAAGCCACGTGGTGTCTGTCGACCCCGGTGGTAGCCCGGCTGACTCCGTTCGAGTCCCGACGGCTTTGCGCCCCCGCCTCACGACGGGTTTGCCTTTTGCACCGAAGCACTGGCAGATTCATCACAGGCCCTTCATCGACCATTGAGCCCGTTACTTAATCCCTGAAATTGGGGCTGCTTGGAGCGAAAAGTTGTACCGGTTGTACGCCCGTCCAGAGAGCGGGCCGAAAACCGATGAGCCAGGGCCCGGTCAGCGAATCTTGTCGTAGAGACTGAAGATTGGCAGGTACATCGCGATCACGATGAAGCCGACGATGCCGCCGACGAAGACGATCATGATCGGCTCGATCAGGGAGGTCAGCGCTTTCACCTTGGCGTCGACCTCGGCCTCGTAGAAGTCGGCGATCTTGGACAGCATGTGTTCGAGCTGACCGGTTTCCTCGCCGACCGCGACCATGTGGCCGACCATCGGCGGGAAGATGTCGTCGCGCTGGATCGGGCCGGCCAGCGAGCCGCCCCGCTTGACCGAGGTGTACATGTCCTCCATCGCCCGCTCGAGGACGATGTTGCCCGAGGTTTCCCCCGTCAGCTTGATCGCCTGCAGCATCGGCACGCCGGCCGCGACCGCACCGGAGAAGGTCCGCGACCAGCGGGCCAGGGCGACTTTCTGGATCACGTCGCCGATTTTCATCGGCAGCCGCAGGATGAAGCGGTCCCAGAGGTCTTTGCCCTGTTCGGTCCGCTTCCATTTGAAGAAGAGGACGAAGGCGACGGCGATTCCCGGGAAGAGGATGAACCAGTAGCCGGTGATCAGGTCGGAGGCGGTGACGCAGATCTGGGTCGGGATCGGCAGGGCGGCTTCTTCGCCCGGGTTTTCTTCGCCGATTTCTTCGAAGATGCCGACGAAGGTCGGGATCACGAAGGCGACGATCGCGACCAGGACCACCATCGCGAAGCCGAAGATCAGCGCCGGATACATCATCGCCGATTTCACCTGCCGCCTCAGCGAGTCAGATTTCTCGACCTGGTAGGCGATCCGGTCGAGTGCGCCCTCCAGCTGACCGGATTGCTCTCCCGAGCGCACCATCGCCCGGTAGAGGCGATCGAAGACTTCGGGGTGGCGCTCCATCGCCTGCTCGAGCGAGCTGCCGGCCTCGACGTCGGCGCGGATGCCGGCGATCGCCGCCTTGATCCGCTCGTCCTGGGTCTGCTCCTCGAGCGTGTGCAGGCTCCGCAGCATCGGCATCCCGGAGGCGACGAGGGTGGCGAACTGGCGCGAGAAGATCGCCAGCTCGCGCATGTCGACGCCTTTCCAGGACTGCCAGAGCTGCTCGATCTTGAACGGCTCTGACTTCTCGGAGACGTCGAGGACGATCAGCCCGCGCTGGCGCAGCTGCTCGCTGACCTGGGCCTTGGACTCGGCCTCGATTTCGCCGGCGGTGGCGACGCCGCCGCCGTCCATGGCCCGGAAGGCGAAGGTGGTTGCCGCGGCCATCGGCTACTGCCCCTGGGCGTAGTTCGGGACGGGCGGCGTGTAGCCGTTCGCTTCTTCCGCGTAGCCGCCTCCGGCGCCCTCGCCGCCGAGCAGCCGTTTCAGCTCCTCCGGCACCGAGGCCCGCTGTTCGGCCAGCGAGCGGGTGATCGTGCCGGCGCGGACCAGGCGGGCGAGGTCGGCGTCCATCGTCTGCATCCCGACCGCGCCCGCGGTCTGGATCGCCGCGTAGATCTGGTGGGTCTTGCCCTCGCGGATCAGGTTGCGGATCGCCGGGGTCGGGACCAGGACCTCGCAGGCGACCGTGCGCCCGCGGCCGTCGGCGGTCTCCAGCAGCTGCTGGGTGACCACCCCCTGCAGGGCGATCGAGAGCTGGGTCCGGACCTGACCTTGCTGCTCGGGCGGGAAGACGTCGATGATCCGGTCGACCGTCTGCGCGGTCGACTGGGTGTGGAGGGTGGCGAAGACGAGGTGGCCGGTCTCGGCCGCGGTCAGCGCCGTGGCGATCGTCTCCAGGTCCCTCATCTCGCCGACCAGGATCACGTCGGGGTCCTCTCGCAGGGCGGCGCGGAGGCCGAGGGAGAAGTCCTGCGCGTCGGAGCCGACCTCGCGCTGGTTGACGATCGAGCGTTTGTGCTGGTGCAGGAACTCGATCGGGTCCTCGATCGTGAGGATGTGGTCCTGGCGCTCGCGGTTGATCACGTCCAGCATCGCCGCCAGGGTCGTGCTCTTGCCCGAGCCGGTCGGGCCCGTGACGAGGACGAAGCCGCGCGGTTTCTGGGTCAGCTCGCGGAGGATCTGCGGCACTTTCAGCGAGTCGAGCGCGGGGATCTCCTGCGGCACCAGCCGGAAGGCGGCGCTCACCGCCCCGCGCTGCATGAAGCAGTTGACGCGGAAGCGGGCGACGCCGGGGATCGCGTAGGCGAAGTCGAGCTGCTTCTGGTTCTCGAAGCGTTTGCGCTGGTCGTCGTTGAGGATGGCGAAGACGGTCTCGCGGGTCTCCTGGGTGCCGAGCACGGGGAACCCCTCCATCGGCACGATCTTGCCCTTGTCCCGCATCGCAGGCGGGAAGCCGGCGGTCAGGTGGACGTCCGAGGCCTTGACCTCGACCATCCGCCGCAGCACCTCTGAGAAGTCGAAGGACATCGGGGTCTAGATCGGCAGCCGGGGGAGAAACCTGGAGCCCTGGGAGGAATCTGCGCCCTCAGGCGGTGACACGGAGGACCTCCTCGAGGCTGGTCTGCCCGGCCCGGACCTTCAGCAGGCCCTCCTCGCGCAGGGTCAGCATCCCCTCCTCCCGCGCGGCCGAGCCGATGTCCGCCTCGGCCGCCAGGGAGACGGTCATGTCCTTGATCCGCTCGCTCATCTTCATCACCGAGTAGAGGCCGACGCGGCCGCGGTACCCGCTCTGGCTGCAGCGCGCGCAGCCGACCGGCTCGTAGGCCTCGAGCTCGGCGCCGACCCGCATCCCCATCTCGCTCAGGGCCTGCGGGGGGACCACGGTGCGCCGCTTGCAGTGCGAGCAGAGCTTGCGGGCGAGGCGCTGGGCGACCACGCAGTCGACCGAGGAGGCGGTGAGGAAGGGCTCGATCCCCATCTTCATCAGCCGGGTGATCGCGCCGGGGGCGTCGTTGGTGTGCAGGGTGGAGAGCATCATGTGGCCGGTCAGCGCCGCCTCGATCGCGATCCGGGCGGTCTCGCCGTCGCGGATCTCGCCCACCATCACCACGTCGGGGTCGGCGCGGAGGATCGAGCGCAGGCCGGTGGCGAAGTCGAGGCCGGCCTTGCGGTTGACGTTGATCTGGTTGACGCCGTCGAGCTGGTACTCGACCGGGTCCTCGATCGTGATGATCTTCTTGTCGACGGTGTTCATCTCCCGCAGCGCGGCGTAGAGGGTCGTGCTCTTACCGGAGCCGGTCGGGCCGGTGACGAGGACGGCGCCGTAGGCCTGGTGGAAGGCGGCCTCGAAGCGGCCGCGGGCGTCTCCGTCCATCCCCAGTTCGTCCAGCGTCCGCTGGGCGTTTTCCTTGTCGAGGATGCGGATCGTCGCGCCCTCGCCGCGCTGGGTGGGCAGGGTGGTGACGCGGAGGTCGACCTTCTTGTCCTCGACGGTGACGCTGACGCGACCGTCCTGGGGGACCCGCTTCTCGGCGATGTTGAGGTCGCTCATGATCTTCACCCGGGAGATCACGGCGCTGACCATCCGGCTGGGGACGTGGGCCGCCTCGCGGAGGACGCCGTCGATCCGGAAGCGGACCCGCATCTCTCCCTCGCCCGGCTCGAAGTGGATGTCGGAGGCCCCCTCCCCCACCGCCTGCCCGAGGATGCTGTAGACGAGCTTGATGACCGGCGCGTCTTCGGCGCTGACTTCGAGGTCGGCGACCTCGGCCAGTTCGGCCTCGGCCTCCTCCTCGCCTTCGACCACGGCCTCGCTGACGGCGCTCTGCAGCGTGTTGAGCCGTTGGATCAGAGCTTCGATGTCCTCCTCGGCGGCGACGGTGACGCGGCAGTCGAGGCCGGTCGCGATCTGGATGTCGTCGACCGCGAGGACGTTGGTCGGGTCGGCCATCGCGACCAGGAGCGTCTGCTTGTCGACGAAGCCGACGGGCAGCGCGCGGTAGCGGCGGGCGGTGTTGACCGCGATCAGGTTGGCGGCCGCCATGTCCACCTGGTAGGAGGAGAGGTCGACGTGGTCGAGGCCGTAGCGCTCGGCGATCGCCCGCGAGAGCTGGTCGCCGTTGATCGCCCCTTCGGTCAGCAGCAGGGCCTCGGGGGGCGCGCCGGCGGTGCGGGCGGCCTCGATCGCCTGGTCGACCCGCTCCTGACCGACGTAGCCGAGCTCGACGAGGACGTCGGTGACGAAGCCGGCGGAGCGGCCGCGGGAGCGCGGCGCCGTCAGGCCGGGGGTGCCGCCGGCGTCGGGGTCGAGCTGGGGCGCGGTCGAGTCGCCGGAGTCGGGTACCGGCCGCAGGTGGCCCGGGTACTCACTGGAGCCCATGCTCACGGGTGGTAGTCGAGCGTCGGCCCCTCGTAGCCGGCGTCGACGATCGCCTGCCGAACGCTGGCCGGGGTCTGGTAGCCGTAGAGGACCGAGGCGGTCGGGACCCCCTTCTCGACCCCCTTCGGCGTCAGCACGACCAGTGCCGGGACCCGGTCGACGCCGACCCCGCCGGTGACCGAGGTGTAGCGGGCGATCTGGTCGGCGGGGACCACGAAGTAGGAGACGCCGGGGAAGGAGGAGAGGCCGGCACTGGTGTCGCGGACGATGCGGTCGTCGATGCCGCCTTCGCGGACGAAGAGCAACGCCACCGTCGCCCCCGACTCGAAGGCGCGGACGACGTTCTCGGGAGTCTTCACCGGGGGCAGCGCCGCGGGGGCGGGAGCCGGGACCGGTTCGGCGCCGGCTTCGAGTGATTCGACCGCCCCTTCGACGGCTTCGCCCGGGGTCGCGCCGGTCGCGGTCACCCCGTTGACGGAGGCGCTGACTTCGCCCCCTTCGGGGGTTTCTTCGCCGCCGCCCATTTTCGACATCAGGAAGATGGCGGCGAGGACGAGCAGGACGGCGACCACGCCGACCTGGGCCATCGGGTTGCTGTTGAGCTTCTCCCTCATACGTTCGCTTATAGATCGACCGCCGAGGGCGGCGCCTTGAGCGGCGGGCGGGGGCGCCCGCCGAGCGGGCGCGAGGGGTCAGCAGTTGGCGTTGGGTGGCGAGCCGGTCGAGCCGGTGCACTCGACGAAGGACTGGCGCTCGAAGATCGTCGCGCCGCCGATCTGGGGCGGTTCGTAACCGTCGTCCTGTTCGATGGTCGCCTTTTCGAAGTGGACCTTCTTGCCGGCGATCACACCCCTGTAGATCGCATTGTTTTTGATCACGATTTCGGACTGCGGGGCGTAGAGGAGGAATTCGTTTTCGCCACTACTATTGTTCGAAATTTCTGCCTTGGTCAAGATATTCGGCGACCCCAGGAAGTAGAAGCCCGGCATGTTGAATTTGCCCAGCGCCGCGTCGTAGTCGGTGGCGGTGATGTCGCCACCGTTGTTGAGGTCGAACTGCTTCGCGCCGGCCGAGAGACCGCAGTTTTCGGGAGTGTCGAAGAAGACGCGCACGGTCGCCCCCGAGCCCATCACGAAGTGGGAGTTGTTGCCGAGGATCAGCTTGCACATGAAGTAGTCGCCGCCGCTGAGGGTGATCGTGGTCTTATTGGAGGTGCTCAGCGTCCGCGTATTCGGATTCCAGGGCGATTCTTTGCCCCACGTACCGGTGTACGTGTCTTCCTGGCAGCCGGCGGGCACCTTATTTGGTTTCGTCTGGGTGCAGGTAACCAGCCGGGAGTTGCTGTTCGAGGTCGCGATATCGGTCGGCATGAATGAGCTGACCGGGGGCAGGGTGACGTTCCCTTCATTTCTTCCGTACCCCTGGCACTGGGTCGCATTGTTGCCCCAGATGTCGTCTTTGCCGACCCCGTAGCGGACGTTGCCGCAGACGTTCGCATTGTTGCCGATCGTGATATTTCCGTTGGTGCCGGTGCCGACTTCCACGTCGGCGCCGTTGTCGATCTGCATGTCGTCGAGGCCGATCAGGCCCTCGTTGGAGAGGGCGCTGCCGACCGTCGTCGTTTTGTAGCCGACCGCGATCCGCCGGCTGACGACGCCGTCGCTTCCAGTCGCGACCACGGTCATCGCCCCCGTCACGCTGAGCGGGGTCGTGCGGTACGCGTAGCTGGAGGAACCGACGGTCCCGGTGACTTCCGGGCACCAGCCGTCGGCCGAGGCTTTGGTCAGCGCGAGAGAACCGCTGCTGACCGTGAGGCAGGGATTGGACGTCGATAGCACCGAGGCGTAGCGGTTGAGCCGCAGCATCGCGATGTTCGCGCCGGCGTCGGCGGCCGCGATCGCGCTCTTGGAGTCGCCGTCGCGGTGGCTCCCCTGCTGCACGCTGACCGAGGAGAGGACGGCGGCGCTGCCGAGCCCGAGGGTGGCGACCATCGCGAAGATCGCCGTCGGCAGGGCCATGCCGCGCTCGTTGCGCCGCAGATCCCGGAGCAGCAGGATGAAGCGGTCGATGGCAGGCATCGGGCCTTTGATCGGCCGCCCGCGGCTGTCGCTTGAGCCGATCGGTGCGGAGTGCCCTGGCAACTGGACGCCCGCCCTAGTCAGTTGCGGGTGCGAGCTGCTCGATCCCGCTCGCGCGCTGGCCGCCGGCCGCAAGCATCAGCTTGAAGTCGTGGGGGTTGGAGGCGAACTCAAGGGCGACCGACTCGGCGACCTTGCCCTCCATCACGTAGTGCATGAGGGACTGGTCGAAGGTGCGCATGCCGTAGTACTCGCCCTCGGCGATCACCTCGGTGATCTTGCCGGTCTCTTCCGGGTTCATGATCAGGTCCTGGACCCGGCCGGTGACGATCATGATCTCCGAGGCGGGGACGCGGCCGTCGCCGCTGACGTCGGGGACGAGGCGCTGGGCGATCGCCCCCTTCAGGGTCGCGGCGAGCATCACACGCGCCTGGTGCTGCTGGTGGGGCTCGAAGAAGTCGACGATGCGGTTGATCGTCTCGGTCGCGTCCAGGGTATGGACGGTGGAGAGGACGAGGTGGCCGGTCTCGGCCGCCGAGAGGGCGGTGCGGACGGTCTCCTCGTCGCGCATCTCGCCGATCAGGATCACGTCGGGGTCCTGGCGCAGCACCCGGCGCATCGCCCGGGCGAAGCTTTCGGTGTCGGAGCCGACTTCGCGCTGGTTGATGATCGAGTTTTTGTCCGGGTGCAGGTACTCGATCGGATCCTCGAGGGTGACGATGTGGTCGGTCCGGGTGCGGTTGATGTGGTCGATCATCGCCGCCAGGGTCGTGCTCTTGCCCGAGCCGGTGGTGCCGGTGACGAGGATGATCCCGCGCTGCTCTTCGGCCAACTTGGTCACCACCGGCGGCAGCCCGAGGTCGTCGACCGAGCGGATGTCGAAGGGGATCGCGCGGCAGACGATCGAGATCGAGCCGCGCTGCTTGAAGGCGTTGACGCGGAACCGCGACAGCCCTTTGATCGAGTACGAGAAGTCGGCCTCGCCGCATTCCTCGAATTCGGTCAGCGAGCGGACCTCGGCCATGTCCTGGAAGGCCTTTTCGGTGTCCGCCGGCGCCAGCGGCTGATAGCCCTCGAGCGGAGCCAGCTCGCCGTGCAGGCGCGCCGTCGGGGGCACCCCGACCTTGATGTGCAGGTCGGACCCGTCCCGCTCGATGAGAGTGCGAAGCGCTGAGTCGATGTCGAACATCCCGGCCTGTATCGGCCGGGCAGGGATTTCACTTAACGATGCAAGGGGTGGTCGGTAGGAGGGTCCGGGCACCCTCCGCGTGAATTAGTCGCGCCCCTGCGGGGCTTGCTCCCCGAACATGCTGCCCGCCTATGGCGGGCGGGAGACAGATTGCATATCGCCGCTTCGCGCACATTCCCGCGGAGGGTGCCCGGACCCTCTATCAACACGCTCCCTTAGGACAGCTGAACCGCGAGACCGCAAAAAAGGCTCTCCAGGAGCCAATTTTGCGGTCTCGGCGAAGGGGGAGCTGCGGAGCGCGCTCGAGGGGAGGGTGTGGGTGTCCCTCGGAGGAATGTTCGGCGATATGCAATCTGGTTAATGCGCGCCGCAGGCGCGCACCAGGTTCTCCCCGAAGCGAAGCGGAGGGGAGGTCAATTCCGGAGAGGGACACCCACACCCTCCCCCTCCGGAACGACCCGAAGTACTACTAAGCGACCTCGCGCAGTTTCTGCGCCTCACCGAGAGATTGAAGCTTTTTCAGGCTCTGGTTCTCGATCTGGCGGATCCGCTCGCGGGTGACGTTGAAGGTGCGGCCGACCTCGTCCAGGGTCCGCGGGTGCTCGCCGCCGAGCCCGTAGCGGAGCTCGAGCACGCGACGCTCGCGGTAGGAGAGGTTCTCGAGCGCCTCTTTGAGGGCCTCTTTGGTCAGCAGGTCCGCGGCCCGGTCGAACGGGCTCTCGGCCTTCTCGTCGGCGATGAACTGGCCGAACTCCGACTCCTCCTCGTCGCCGACCGGCTTCTCCAGCGAGACCGGGGCCTGGGCGGAGCGCTTGATCGAGTCGACCTCCTCGGGATCGATCCCCGTCACCTCGGCGATCTCCTCCGGGGTGGGCTCGCGACCCAGCTCGGTGACCAGCTTGCGCTCGGCGCGGCCGATCTTGTTCAGCTTCTCGACGACGTGGACCGGGATCCGGATCGTCCGCGCCTTGTCGGCGAGCGCGCGGGCGATCGCCTGGCGGATCCACCAGGTCGCGTAGGTGGAGAACTTGAACCCCTTGCGGTAGTCGAACTTCTCCGCCGCGCGGACCAGGCCGAGGGTTCCCTCCTGGATCAGATCGAGGAAGGGAAGGCCCTGGTTCCGGTAGTTTTTCGCGATCGAGACGACCAGGCGCAGGTTCGACTCGACCATTTTCTGCTTCGCGTCGAGGTCGCCGCGCTCGATCCGTTTCGCGAGTTCGACCTCCTCTGCGGCCGTCAGCAGCCGGACTTTGCCGATGTCCTTGAGGAACAGCTGCAAGGAATCGGTGGTCATGTCCGGTTTCAGGTCGAGCGCCTGTTTCTGGCGCCGGCGGCCTTTTTTGCCGGTGTCGGCGGGAAGCGCTTCGGCAGCGGCTTTCTGCGCCGGATCCATGTCCTCGACGAGCTCGATCCCCGACTTCTCGAGGTGGCCGTAGAGGTCCTCGACGTCAGACTCGTCCAGATCCACCTCGGAGACGGCAGAGGCGATGTCCCCGAAGGTGAGCACGCCGAGCTGCTGCCCGCGATTGATCAGGTTTTTGACCTCGTCCAGTTCCTGAAGCTCTGCTACCAGCATCCGTTCTTACTCGTTCCCTTGCGCTCGATGTTTAGTCCTGGCGATGAAATACCGTCGCAACCGAAAAGTCGCGCCGGACCGACAAAAAGCGGACCCGACAGGTGGTCCGCGAAGTAGCTTCTACATCGTCATGTGCCGCGTCTGAACAGCTCAAACGCGTGTTCGCATGGTACTCGCTTCAGTTTGTGAAGTCAATGCCCAGCTCCCTGCGCCATCCGACCCCCTGGCTCCGCGCCTTCTGGCAGCGCGCCTACACCGAGAACGTCACCGGTCTCTCGGCGATGGTCGCCTACAACCTGATGCTGGCGGTGTTCCCCTTTGCCCTGCTGGTGCTCTTCGTCTTCGGCCAGGTACTGAAGATCGGCGGGGTCGAGAGCAGCGTCCTCGCCGACCTCCAGCGCCTCTTCCCCAACACCGAGCAGCAGACGCTGACCGACGCCCTGAGCCGGATCGAGAACAACACGGCGACGATCGGGATCGCCGCCTTCGCCGGCTCACTCTGGATCGGCGCCTCCTTCTGGGGGGCGATGGACACCGCCTTCTGCCGGATCTACCACGTCGAGTGCCGCGGCTGGGTCGAGCAGAAGCGCTTCTCCTTCGCGATGCTGGTCGTGGTCCTCCTCTTCATCGCCGCCAGCATCTTCGTGCCGACGATGGAGAGCGCGGTCGTCTCCAGTACCGATCGCCTCCCCCTCGGCCTCTCCGACATCAAGGCGATCGACACGATCCTGCTGCTGGCCGCGGCGCTGCTGGTCACCTTCGGTATCTGCTGCGTGATCTTCTGGGCGGTCCCGAAAGGGCATATGCCCTGGCGGGCAGTCTGGCCCGGCGCCCTCTTCGTCACCGTCGGCGCCGGCCTCGCCAACTGGCTCTTCCCGATTTATCTCTCCAACGTGTCCAGCCTCTCGCGCTTCGGCTCGACGCTCGGATTCATCCTCATCGCCCTGCTCTGGTTCTACGTGCTCAGCCTGGCGCTGATGGTGGGCGCGGTAATCAACTCGCTTCGCTTCGAGTACCACGACACCGGCGAGCTCCCATACGAAGCGGGGCCGAAACCCCCCTGCCAGGGCTGCGACGAAGACGCCGCCGGCCCGACTCATCGGGCATCCTCGACCAATTAATAGAAACTTCCGTATCCTTTCGGAAGTCGGGGTTGACCAGTTGCTGGACCATGAGTCCAACCGGCGAGCTAGGCTGGAAGAATCCGCATTGATGCAAAAACGTCGGAGTTCTGAAAACGGGAGCACCGTGTTGCGGCCGAAGATGCCCCCAGACATCGGCGATCGGACACAACGTGAGCGGGTCGTCGACGCGATGGTCGAGAGCTGCGCCGAGAAAACGTACGCGGCGACGACCATCACCGACATCGTCGGGCGCGCCCGAATTTCCCGCACGACTTTCTACAAGCACTTCCCCGACAAGCGGGCGTGCTTCGACGCCGCCATCGACCACTGCCTGGCCGAGCTGCGGGGCGCGGCCGCGGCCGCGCACTCGCCGGCCGATCGACCCGCCGACGCCGCCCGCAAGGCGGCGGGCGCCGTCCTCGACGCGATGGCCGAGCGACCCGGCCTCGCGCAGCTCCTGAGCGGCGACGCGATCGCCGTCGACCCCGCCGTCGTCGAGCGATACCGCCGCGCCACCATCCCCGCCCTGGAAGCGCTTTGGAGCGCGAACGGCGGTGTCCCCTCTCCCCATATGGACCCGCGGCTGGCCTTCGGCCAGGCCCAGGTTCTTCTCCTCGATCAGATCGCGACCGGAAAGTCGGACCGCCTGCCCGAGCTGCTGCCGGAGCTCGTCTACCTCACGGTCAGCCCGTTCGGCGGGCACGAGGAGGCTCTCCACCAGTCGAAGCTCGCGGGGGCCGGCGAGGCCAGCGGTGCCGTCAAGCGATAGCGACGGCCCCGACGACCTGCGCCGTTGGCGGCTCCCGCGCGGCCGGCACGGGCTGCCGCGGGAGATCGTCGAGCGCTCGCAGCGGGAACGCCTGCTCGCCGCCGTAGTCCGCGTCACCGTCAGCAAGGGCTACGAGGCGACCACGGTCGCCGACATCCTCGGCGAGGCCGGGGTCGGCCGCGAGAGCTTCTACGAAATCTTCGACGACAAACTCGACTGCATGCTGGCCGCCCACGAGGTCCTGATCGAGGACCTGGAAGAGCAGGTCCGGGTGGCGTACGCGACGGCGGGCCCGTGGCCGGGGCGGATGCGGGAAGCGCTGGCGACGACGCTGCGGTGGTTTGCCGCCGACCCGGAGGTCGCCCGCTTCACCTTCGTCGAGCTGAGCACCGTCGGGCCGGCCTTCCGCTCGATCTTCCAAGCCGACTACGCGCGCTTCACCGAGCTCCTCGACGAGGGCCTCAACGAGGAGGACCCCTCCCCCGCGCTGACGCAGGCGACCAAGCTCGCGGTCGGGGCGATCCTGGCGCGGATCTACGAGGAGGTCGTGCTCGGGCGCGCCGAGGACCTGCCCCACCTGCTCCCCGACCTCACCTACAACCTGCTCGTCCCCTTCGTCGGCGAAGAGGCCGCGCGGGCCGAGCAGGAGGCAGCCCGCTCGGCCTCAGAGTGACGCCACCGCGTCCCGCAGGGCGCGGTCCAGAGGCGTGCGGCGAATCGCCGGGAACAGCTCCATCCCGGAGGGGTCGCGGACGACGGTCTCGGTCGCGAGGCCCTCGATCAGCGGCTTCGCGACGCCGGCGTCGACCGGGGTGACGAGGCCGATCCAGAGCGACGAGAGCGCCGGCGTCAGCAGCGGAACGGTGATCCGCAGCGGCGGCCGCCGTCCCTGCACCTCGGCCAGCTCGTCGATCATGCCGCCGTAGGTCGTGACGTCGGGACCGCCGATCTCGATCTCGCGGTCGACGGGGAGGTGCAGGTCCGCGGCCGCGGCGAGATAGGCGACGGCGTCGGCGACGGCGATCGGCTGGGTGCGGGTGCGGACCCAGCGCGGGGTGACCATCACCGGCAACCGGCGCACCAGGTGGAAGGCGGTGAGGAACGACTCGCTGCCGGCCCCGATCACGGCGGCGGCGCGGAAGTAGACGACCGGGACCTCGCCGCGGCGCAGCGTCTCCGCCGTCTCGTGCCTGCTGTCGAGGTGCTTGGAGCCCTGCCCGAGGCCGCCGAGGTAGACGATCCGCCGCACCCCGGCCGCCGCGGCGGCCGCCGCGAAGTTCTCGGCGCCCCGGTGGTCGCGCTCGGCGAAGTCCCCGTCCGCTCCCCGCCCCATCGAGTGGACGAGGTAGTAGGCGACCTCGACCCCCGCCAGGGCGGCGCTCAGCGTCTCCGGCTCGAGCACGTCGGCGCGGCAGAGCTCGCAGCCGGCCTCCTTCAGATCCCCGGCGCCCTCCGGGTGGCGGGCCAGCGCCCGCACCTCGTGCCCTTCATCCGTCAGTCGGCGGCAGAGGAGCCCGCCGATATAGCCGGTTGCGCCGGCGACCGCGATCACGGCGCTCAGCTACCCCGGTTGCGAGAAATCAGCCGTAGCGCTCGCCGGTGATCTCTCGGAGCTTCGAGCGATCGTGGCGGGCGTGGACCCGTCGCACGGTGCCGGAGCGCGAGCGCATCACCAGCGACTCGGTGGTGGCGCCGGGCCCCCGGTAGCGGACGCCCTGGAGGACGTCGCCGTCGGTGACCCCGGTGGCGGAGAAGAAGACGTCGTCGCCGGAGCAGAGGTCGTTGGCGGTGAGGACGCGGTCGAGGTCGTAACCGGCGTCGACCGCGGCCGAGCGCTCCTCGTCGTCGCGCGGCCAGAGGCGGCCGATCAGCTCGCCGCCCATCGACTTCAGGGCGGCGGCGGAGATCACGCCCTCGGGCGTGCCGCCGATCCCCCAGAGGAGGTCGACGGGCGAGCGTTCGCTCACGGCCAGCAGCGCGGCGGAGACGTCGCCGTCGGTGATCAGGCGGATCCGGGCGCCGGCCTCGCGGACTTCCTTCATCGCCTCCTCGTGGCGCGGCCGGTCGAGCATCACCACCATCACGTCACCGACCGAGCCGCCCTTGCGCTGGGCGATCAGCTTCAGGGTCTCCGGCAACGGCCGGTCGAGGTCGAGCAGGTCGGCGATCTCCTCGCCGCCCGCCATCTTCTCCATGTAGACGCAGGGGCCGGGATCGAACATCGTCCCGCGCTCGGCGAGGGCGATGACCGCGATCGCGCTCGGCATCCCCAGCGCGCAGAGCCGGGTGCCCTCGAGCGGGTCGACGGCGATGTCGACGACCGGGGGCGAGCCGTCGCCGATCCGCTCGCCGTTGTAGAGCATCGGGGCCTCGTCCTTCTCCCCCTCGCCGATGACGACGGTCCCGTCCATCGCGACCGAGTCGAGGACGTGCCGCATCGCGTCGACCGCCGCCTGGTCGGCGGCGATCTTGTCGCCGCGGCCGACCCAGCGGGCCGAGGCGAGCGCGGCCGCCTCGGTGACGCGGACGAGCTCGAGGGCGAGGTTGCGGTCGGGCTTGGCGGCCTGGGGAGCGGCCCCGGCCTCCTGAGAAGTGGACCCCATGAGGGCTGGAGGCTAACCGAACAAGCGTTGAGGACGCATCGACGAGCGCCCGTCCCTAAAGCCGAGGGCGGTAGGGGGCGATACGGCTACATCATGGGAGGACCGGAGCTCGAACGGCTGGGGCAGGAGCTGAGCGCCCGCACCGAGGACGTGGTGGCGCGGATGATGCGCAGCTCGGCGGAATCTTCGAAGACCCTGGACAAGGTCGTCGAAGACAGCTTCGAGGACGTCGGCACGGTCTCGACCGTCGCCGTCGCCCGCTGGATGGCCGGCGAGGGCGAAGACGTCGCCCGCGAGGTCGGCCAGGAGTCCTGGCGGATCTTCGCCCAGCTCGCCTCCCAGCGCGAGGCGGCCCTGAACGAGGTGACGAAACGCTGCCTGCGCTGGCGCGACGCGACGCTCGACGTCCTCGCCGAGAGCGCCGCCGACCTCGATCTCGCCGAGGAGACCCTGCGGGTCGCCCGGGAGATGGTCCAGCGCAGCCTCGACGTCACCCTGGTGCGGATGTGCCAGTCCTTCGAGGACGAGCGGCAGCGCGCCCAGGACGAACTGACGAATCGGGAGAAGGAACTCGTCTTCCTCGCCACCCACGACGCGCTCACCGGGCTGCCGAACCGGACCCTGATCCTCGACCGGATCGAGCAGACCCTGACCCGCGCCCGCCACAACCAGGAGCCGGTGGCGGCGCTCTTCGTCGACCTCGACAACTTCAAGGCGATCAACGACTCGCTCGGCCACGGGACCGGCGACGAACTTCTCTGCGCGGTCGCGGAACGGCTCGAGGGGGTGATCCGGGAGACCGACGCCCTCGGCCGGATGGGAGGCGACGAGTTCGTCGTCATCGCCGACGGGCTCTCGCTGGCGGCCGGCCCGGAGCTGATCGCCGAGCGCATCCAGGAAGCCTTCTCCGAGCCGTTCGCGCTCGGCGAGGAGGGCGAGTCCCTCGTGCACGTGAAAGCGAGCATCGGCATCGCCACCGGTGACCGGGGCTCGGCCGAAGAGCTGCTGCGCGACGCCGACATCGCCATGTACCGGTCGAAGTGGAGCGGCAAGGGCCGCTTCCTCGTCTTCGAGTCCGGGATGGAGGACGAAGTCCAGTCCCGACTGGAGACCGAGATGGATCTGCAGAATGCCCTCGACGGCGGCGAGTTCTTCCTCCTCTACCAGCCGACCTTCGACCTGCAGTCGATGACGCCGACCGGGGTCGAGGCGCTGATCCGCTGGCGCCGTCCCGGCCGCGGCGTGGTCGAGCCCGAGGACTTCATCCCCCTGCTGGAGGAGTCGAGGCTGATCGTCGACGTCGGCGCCTGGGTCCTGAAGGAGGCCTGTATGCAGGCGGCGGGCTGGCAGCTGGAGGGGCGGTCGCTGGAGCTCTCGGTCAACGTCTCGGCGCTGCAGCTCGACACCGACGACCTGATCGACGACGTCCGGGACGCCCTCGAGCTGAGCGGCCTGAAGCCGGAGGCGCTGACGATCGAGATCACCGAGACCGCCCTGATGACCAACGCCGAGGAAACCGCGCGGCGCCTGGGCGAGCTGAAGGAGCTGGGGATCAAGATCGCCGTCGACGACTTCGGCACCGGCTACTCGTCGCTCTCGCACCTGCGCCAGTTCCCGGTCGACGTGCTGAAGATCGACCGCTCCTTCGTCTCCCAGCTGGCCGAGGGCGGCGAGGGCGAGATCCTCCTCCACACCCTCGTCCAGCTCGGAAAAGCGCTGGAGATCGAGACCACGGCGGAGGGGATCGAGCGCCCGCAGGACCTCTCGCTGATCCGCGACAAAGAGTGCGACAACGGCCAGGGCTTCCTCTTCACCCGGCCGCTCAGCCCCCAGGACGCCGAGTCGTTCTTCAGCCAGTGGTCGCCGACCCGGCGCTTCGAGGTTCGCAACGAGCGCCCGGGCAGCGATAGGGTCCCGGTCGATGGACCGCTGGGGCCTGACGCTGCCGCTCCCTGGACTGACGCTCGCTGAGCACGAGGAGCACGTCCGGCGCGCCGAGGCGGCCGGGTACACCGACCTCTGGACCGGCGAGACCGCCGGCCCCGACGGCTTCACGCCGCTCGCCCTGAGCGCGGCCTGGACCGAGCGGGCGCGGCTGGGGACGGGGATCGTCGGCGTCTTCCAGCGCGGCCCGGCTCTGCTGGCGCAGCAGGCCGCGGCGCTCGCCGACGCCTCGGAAGGGCGCTTCGTGCTCGGGATCGGCTCCTCCTCGGACCGCATCGTCGAAGGCTGGAACCGGATCCCGTTCGAGCGGCCGCTGAGCAAGGTGCGGGAGACGCTCGACTTCCTCGGGCCGGCGCTGGCCGGCGAGCGGACCGAGACCGGCTTCAAGCTGGAACAGAAGCCGGCGCACCAAGTGCCGATCGTGCTCGCGGCGCTGCGGGGCAAGATGCTTGAGCTGGCGGTCGAGCGCGCCGACGGCGCCTTCACCAACTTCCTCCCCCTGGCGGGGCTGCCGCAGGTAACGGCCCAGCTGCAGGGCGCGCCGGAGGGCTTCGAGCTGCTCTGCCGCTTCTTCTGCATCCCCGGCGAGCGCGAGCAGGTCGAGCCGCTCGCCCGCTTCATGTTCTCCTCCTACATCACCGTCCCGGTCTACGCGAACTTCTACCGCTGGCTCGGCTACGGCGAGCAGATCGCGCCGATGGTCGAGGCCTGGGAGGCCGGCGACCGCCAGGCGGCCGCCGCGGCGGCGCCCTGGGAGCTGATCGAGGAGATGTTCGTCTTCGGCACGCCGGAGCAGATGAAGGCGCGACTAGACGAGTTCGTCGCCGGCGGCATCACGCTGCCGATCGTCACCCCGATCGTGACGCCGGACAAGCTGGCGGAGACGATCGAGGCTTTGGCGCCGAGCTGAGACGGTAATTCCAGGAGCACTGCACATGACCACTTGTGTGATGTCGTAGTCGGTCTGGCGCGCCTGGAAAGCTGACTTCAATGAAAGAGATTTTCCTTTCCGCTTTGGAGGTGCAGCTCACCAGCGACAAATCGCTTCTACTAGAACTAGCCACTCCTGCGGCAATCGTCATCGCAGCAATTGCAGGTGCTTATTTCGCAGCGCAATATGCCGGCAAGAACGTCGCGAAAGAGCTTGAGGCAGCAGATTTACGATTGAAACGCGAGCTGCGCCACGACCAAATCCTTCGAGAGAAGGAGGCGGCCCGGCGGACGCTTGACGAAGTCACCAACGTTGCTACGGACGCAATGGACGCACTCGTCGACTACTCGGCGAAGGTCGGGAGCGTAGAAGAAAAAGCCAAACTCGCGCTTGATGCTCCTGATGACTCACCTGAAAAGGAAGAGACAGAAGAACAGCTTGATGAAGCAATTGGCGAACTCATCGAAAAAATGGATTCAGCTCATTCGGCCGGAAGAAAACTTCGCCCAGCTCATGTGCGTCTCCAACTTCGTTTTCCCGCAGATCATCCAATCAGCATGCGCTTCGCTGCTCTCATCAGCGCGATCAAAGCAAGCGAGGTCAACGAACGAGGTCGCGGCCCGGAGCCGAGAACGGAAGATGAGCTGGCGAAAGCTGAGGGCATTCGGGGCGAGATCCCACAACGACTCAATCTTTATCTCGAAGATGCACGCGGCTGGATGGACGAAGTCGTTGACCCTGAGTAGACGCCGAGGCTTAGATGCTCGGACTTGATACTTGGCACAGAGACCGAGCGTTGCGGTCCTAGGCGCCAGCAATACCCGATTCGACTCGGCGGAGGTGCTCCCAGGGATCCCATCGACACCGTCCATCAAGCGAACTCTGAAGCTCCTTTCACCGAAGCCGCAAAAATGGTTCCTCAAGAGCCATCCCTGCGGTTTCGCTGTGAGCTGTTCTGAAAAGGCGTGTTGAAGAGGGTCCGGTCACCCTCCGCGGGAATGTGCGCGAAGCGGCGAAATGCAATCTGATTCATTGCCCCGCCATAGGCGGGCAGAATCATCGGGAGCAGCCCCGATATAGGGGCGCGACTAATTCACGCGGAGGGTGACCGGACTCTCTACCTACTCCGTCTGCCGCTTCGTCGCCTTTTCCGCCAACCGCGCGTAGGCATCGGGGCGCCTGGTGGTGAGGAACGGGAACAGCTCCAGCCAATCCCGCCGCTGGTCCAGATCCAGGTCGGCTACCAGGACCGCCGGCTCGTCCCTGGAAGCTTGCGCCAGGATGCGGCCGTAGGGGTCGGAAATGAAGCTGGAGCCGTAGAAGGTGAGCGGCGGCTCGGAGCCAATGCGGTTGACGGCGACCATGAAGACGCCGTTGGCGATCCCGTTGCCGACGATCACCTGCTGCCAGAGGGGCTGGGTGTCGAACTCGGGATGGTCGGGCTCCGAGCCGATCGCGGTCGGGTAGACGAGGACGTCGGCGCCCTCGAGGCTGTAGGCGCGGGCGACCTCGGGGAACCACTGGTCCCAGCAGGTCGGCAGGCCGAGCTTGAGCTCGCCGAGGCCGACGAGCGGGAAGGCGTCGGCGTCGCCCGGGCCGGGTCGGAAGTAGCGGTCCTCGTGGTACCCGGCGGTGACCGGGATGTGGAGCTTGCGGGTGCGGGCGACGAGCTCCCCCGCCGGTGAAACGACGATCGCGGTGTTGAAGCCGAGGCCGTCCTCGCCCTCGGCGCGCTCGTAGAGGGAGGCGTGGACGTGGACCCCGTTGGCGGCGGCCAGGCGGGCGGCGAACTCGAAGGTGCGGCCGCCCGGCAGCTCCTCCGGCTCGGCGCCGGCGGCCTCCGGCCCCGCCGGATCGACGGCGAAGTAGCGGCTCAGGGTCAGCTCCTGCAGGCAGACGAGCTTCGCGCCCTCGGCGGCCGCGATCTCGACGCCCTGCGCCAGCGCCGCCTCGTGCTCCTCGGGGTCGGGGTGCCAGCGGTGCTGGACGGCGGCGATCCGGAACGGGGGGCGGGTCGGCGGGCGGGTGCGGGCCGGCGACTCCGGGGGCTGCTCGGCGCGGATCAGGCGGATCTCGTCCACTGGTTCAAGATAGAGGGAGGTGAGCCTGACTCTCAAATCGACGCCTGCCGAAGACGGATTCCGGATGCCGGCCGAGTTCGAGCCCCACAGCGGCTGCTGGATCGCCTGGCCCGAGCGGCCGGACAACTGGCGCCTCGGTGCGAAGCCGGCGCAGGAGGCCTTCGCGGCCGTGGCGGCGGCGATCGCGGAGTCCGAGCCGGTCACGGTGGCGGTCTCCGACGCCCAGTTCGAGAACTGCCGGGCGATGCTGCCGGAGGTGGTGCGGGTGGTCGAGGTCTCGACCGACGACGCCTGGATCCGCGACCACGGCCCCACCTTCGTGGTCGGCGAGGGCGCCCGGCGGGGGGTCGACTGGCGCTTCAACGCCTGGGGCGGGACCGAGGGCGGGCTCTACTTCCCCTGGGATCGCGACGAACGCGTGGCGGCGAAGGTGCTGGAGATCGAAGGCGACGAGCGCTACCGGGCGCCGATCGTCCTCGAGGGCGGCGCCATCCACGTCGACGGCGAGGGGACGGTGCTGACGACCGAAGAGTGCCTGCTGAACCCGAACCGCAACCCCGAGCTCTCGAAGGAGCAGATCGAGCGGGTCCTGTGCGAGTACCTCGGCGCCGAGAAGGTCGTCTGGCTGGGGGCGGGGGTCTTCGAAGACGAGACCGACGGCCACGTCGACAACCTCGCCTGCTTCGCCGCCCCCGGCAAGGTGCTGCTGACCTGGGCCGACGACGAGGGCGATCCCCAGCACCGGATCTCGGCCGACGCGCGCGAGCGCCTGGAAGCGGCGACCGACGCCCGCGGCCGCCCGTTCGAGGTCGTCCTCCTCCCCTCCCCCGGGCCGCTGCAGATCTCCGCCGAGGAGGCCGGGGGGGTCGACGCCGGCGAGGGGACGCAGCCGCGCCGGGCGGGGGACCGGATGGCCGCCTCCTACGTCAACTTCTACCTCGGCAACTCGCGGGTCGTCTACCCGCTGCTCGACCCGCGCCACGACGAGGAGGCAGCGGCGATCCTGCGCCGCACCTTCCCGGGTCGCGAGGTGGTCGGCGTGCCGGCGCGCGAGATCCTGCTCGGCGGCGGCAACGTCCACTGCATCACCCAGCAGGTGCCGGCGATCCCGGCGGGCTAGGCGACGCCGGCGAGGCTGAGGGCGTAGTCGCCGGCGGGGTCGGTGAACCAGCCGCGCAGCTCCAGGCCGGCGCCGGCGTAGACCGATTCGAGCCGCTCGCGGCTGAACTTGGTCGAGATCTCGGTCCGCATCTCCTCGCCCGCGGCGAAGGAGACCTCGAGGTCGAGCCCCTCGAGGCGGACCTCCTGGTCGATCAGGGACCGGAGTCGGATGTCCATCCGCTCGGCCTCGGCGTCGTAGCGGGCGACGTGCTCGAAGGCGTCGAGGTCGAAGTCGGCGCCGAGCTGGTCGTTGAGGACGGCGAGGACGTTCTTGTTGAACTCGGCGGTGACCCCGGCGCCGTCGTCGTAGGCGGCCTCGAGCCGGGTCCGGTCCTTGATCAGGTCGGTGCCGAGGAGGAGGTGGTCGCGCGGCCCCAACAGCGCCGCGATCCGCTCGAGGAAGGCCTGCCGCTGGCGCGGGTAGAGGTTCCCGACCGTGCCGCCGAGGAAGGCGATCATCCGCCGGTCGGTGCCGTGGGGGATCCGCTCCAGGTGCTGCTCGAAGTCGCAGACGAGGCCGTGGACGTCGAGGCCGGGGTACTCGCTGACCAGCGCCGCCGCGGTGCGGTGGGTGATCTCCTCGGAGATGTCGACCGGGATGTAGGTGTCGAGGTGACCGCGCTCGCGCATCGCGCTCAGCAGGTGGCGGGTCTTGGTCGCCGAGCCGGACCCGAGCTCGGTCAGGGTGCTGGGCGACCCCGCGGCGTCGATGATCTCGCCCGCGCGCCGTTCGAGGATCTCCCGCTCGGCGCGGGTCGGGTAGTACTCGGGCAGCTCGGTGATCCGCTCGAAGAGGCGCGAGCCGCGCTCGTCGTAGAAGTACTTCGGCGCCAGCTCCTTCGGGTAGTCGCAGAGGCCGGCGCGGACGTCGCGCGCCATCGTCGCCGCCGCGTCGGCGTCGAGGTGGACGTCGATCGCGATCGTCATGCGTCCCTCGCGCAGCGGAAGCCGGCGAAGATCTGGTTGCGCTCCGGCAGGTCCCAGTTGCGGAAGGTCGGCCGGGCGACCCGCGGGTGCGTCGCCCAGGAGCTGCCGCGGAGGACCTTGTATTCGTCGCCGAAGAAGACCTCGGAGTACTCGCGATAGGGGAAGGCCCGGAAGCCGGGGTAGGCGAGAAAGTCGGAGGAGGTCCATTCCCAGCCGTGGCCGACGCCGTCCAGCCGCTCGCGGGCGGCCTCCCACTCGTGCTCGCTCGGGAGGCGCTTGCCCGCCCAGCGCGCGAAGGCGTCGGCCTGGTGCCAGGAGACGTGGATCACCGGCGCGGCCGGGTCGATGGGCCGATCTCCGCCCCGAGCGGTGTCGATCCAGCCGTCTTCGCCTTCCCGCCAGTAGAGCGGCGCCTCCGCCCCAGTGTCCTCCATGAAGGCGATGTACGCAGCGTTCGCGACCGGGGTTCGATCGATCTCGAAGCCGGCGAGTTCGACCGCGTGCCGCGGCCGCTCGTTGTCGTAGGCGAAGCCGCGGCCGGGGGCGCCGATCTCGTGCTCACCGGCCTCGATCGCGACCAGCTCCTCGCCGTCCGGCGGCGAAGGAACCACGGGATCGCGTTCGGCCTCGATCGCCGGCGGCAGCTCGTACCCCTCGACGAGCTGCAGCAGCTGCAGCATCGTCTCGTTGTGCTGCAGCTCGTGCGCGAGCAGCATCTCGTAGACGAATCCGTCCCGCAGCAGCGGGTCCTCGACGTCGGGGCCGATGTCCATGCCCTCCAGTACGTCGAGCGTGCGCTCGCGGACGTCCTCCAAGTAGGAGCGCAGCTCGGCGTCGCGGAGGATCGGCAGCTCGCCGCGGACCCTGCGCGGGTTCTCGATCGCGTCGTAGAAGCGGCCGAGGTCGCCGTGCAGCGGCTCGCGGCCGCCGATCGTCCGGACCAGCCAGAGCTCCTCGAAGTTGGCGATGTGGCCGAGGTCCCAGGCAAGCGGGCTGAGGATCGGCGAGTAGACCGTGTTCAGCTGCTCGTCGTCGAGCGGCTCGACCAGGGCGAGGGTGCGTTCCCTCGCTTCGGAAAGAGCTTCCGCGATCGCCGCCTTCGACTGGGAGATCAACTCGGCCGGGATGGACCGACCCTACACACCCCTTACTGAGTGGTGTGAAGATCGAGAGTGCGCCTCGTCAATCCGTCCCCTCGTACTCGGGGTCGAACCAGACCTTCTTCAGCCAGGGCGCCGAGACGGCGAACTCCTCTTCGGAGGCGGCGGCGACCGTCTCGAACGGGATCAGGTGAACTCCCTCGCCGGGCGTGAAACGGCCGGTGTCGTAGAAGCCGGGGCCGTTGCCGGCATGACTCCCTCCCGAGACGACCAGCACGTGGGTCTCCGGCGCCCAGCCGCGGCGCGAGCGCAGCCCCGTGTCCGAGGGCCAGTTGTAGGCATTGAGGAAGCCGTTGTAACCGTGGTGGGAGGAGGCGCGCTGGTCGACGCCCCCGTCGGGGCGGATGCGGAACTGGACGCTCTCCCAGTCGTCGGCGTGGTACCCCTTCTCACCCACGATCGGGATCCCGCGCAGCGTGGCCGAGTCGGCGTAGTAGAGCCAGTACTGGAGGTAGAGGTTGCCCTCGCGCTCCCCGGAGCAGTCGGCCCCGCCCTCCTCCGTCGCCTCCATTGCCTCCTCACGGCAGTCGACGACGTGGACGAAGGCAGTGACGGGCAACCGCTCATCGGTCCTGCGGACGAGGCCTTCGCCGGCGGCGTCGCCGCACTCGCTGCTGCGGCAGCGGCGGAAGTCGACCGGCACCGCCCGCGACCCCGACTCGAAGGCGAGCAGCGGCATGTGCTCTCGCACCAGCCCCCCGACCTCGGTGCCGTAGGCGGCGATCAGGGTCGGCTCGTCGCCGCAGCCGTCGGCGAGCGAGGCCGCGCAGAGGAGGCGGTCAGCCACCGCCCGCGCCAGCGGCGCCCCCGGCACCCGCACCCCGGCGGCGACCATGCCCAGCGTCGCCACCGAGACGAGCAGCACCAGGCCTATCCACTCGACCGTCCCCTGCCCCCGCTCCGACCCCATGGCCCGACGCTAGGGAGCAAAGTCCTACGTGTGTTTGCCTAGAGTGCCGGCTTCGTGTCGCCTCCGAGACGACTTCGGGTAATCGCCGCCCTGGCCGCTCTCGCCTGCCTCTGCGGCAGCGCCGACGCGGCCGCCGACCGCCGGCAGACGATCGGCCGCTCCGTCCAGGGCCGCCCGATCGTCCTCTTCTCCGCCGGCCCGTCGAGCCCGGCGCTGAAGGTCCTGGTCGTCGGCGCCATCCACGGCGACGAGGCGGCCGGGATGCGAATCGCCCTCCGCCTGATCGCCGGCGCCGCCCCGCCCGGAACCGAGCTGCAGGTCGTGCCCACCATCAACCCCGACGGCATCGCCGCCGGCACCCGGGGCAACGCCCACGGCGTCGACCTAAACCGCAACTTCCCCCACCGCTGGCGCCCCCTGTCCGGCGGCGAATACTCCGGCCCCGCCCCACTCTCCGAGCCCGAGACCCGCGCCGCCCACACCCTCATCCGCCGCGAGCAACCCGACATAACCATCTGGTTCCACCAACCCTTCGGCCTAGTCGACCGCCCCAACGGCAACCCTTACGCCGCCCACCGCCTCTCGCAGCTAATCGGCCTCCCCCTAGTCCGCCTCCGCGGCCCCTACCCAGGCAGCGCCACCCGCTGGCAAAACCACCACTTCCCGAGCAACACCGCCTTCGTAGTAGAGCTCCCGCGGAGAGCCAGCAACTCACTCATAAGACGAGGCACCGCAGCCGTCCTCACCATGGCCTCGGAAATGGCGAGTCCCGAACTGGCGCCCCTCGCGCGGGTGGCGTCGTAGGGGGGACCACCCCCTGCGCAGTTGCAGGGGGTGGTGGGTCCCCTGCGGCGACAGGACCCGCGGGCCAACCACCCCGGTCCCTAAACGCTGTTAAAGGTTGTTGATCTCGGCCGCGATCTCAGCCGCCGCCGCTTTGGCGTCAGCAAACAACATCGAAGTGTTCGGTTCGTAGAACAAATCGTTGTCGATCCCCGCGAAGCCGGGGCTCAGCGACCGCTTGATCACGATCACCTCTTGGGCCTCGGAGACCTCGATGATCGGCATCCCGGCGATCGGCGAGTCGGGATCGTTTTTCGCCGCCGGGTTGGTGACGTCGTTGGCGCCGACGACCACCGCCACGTCGGTGCGCGGCATCTCCGGGTTGATCTCCTCCATCTCCTTCAGGTTCTCGTAGGCGACGTCGGCCTCGGCGAGGAGGACGTTCATGTGCCCGGGCATGCGGCCGGCGACCGGGTGGATCGCGTAGTTGACCGTGACCCCGCGCGCTTCCAGCTCGTCGGCGACCTCCTTGATCGCGTGCTGGGCCTGGGCGACGGCGAGGCCGTAGCCGGGGACGATCACGACCGAATCGGCGTAGGCGAGCTTGATCGCCGCGTCCTGGGCGCCGATCGAGACGTGGGGCCGCTCCTCGCCCGAGCCGCCACCGCCGCCCGAGGGCGCGCCGCCGAAGCCGGAGAAGAGGATGTTGCTGACCGAGCGGTTCATCGCCGTCGCCATCTCCAGGGTGAGGATCGTTCCCGAGGAGCCGACCAGGGTGCCGGCGACGATCAGGGCGACGTTGTCCAGCGCGAAGCCGGCGGCCGCGGCGGAGAGCCCGGTGAAGGCGTTCAGCAGCGAGATCACGACCGGCATGTCGGCCCCGCCGATCGGCAGGACGACGAGGTTGCCGAGGATCGCCGCGAGGACGAGCAGGAGGATGAAGAGGCCCTGCGAGGGCGACTCGTGGTCGACCGCGAGGATGACGCAGATGGCGACGATCGCGATCAGCAGGACGGCGTTGATCACCTGCTGCCCGGGCGCCGCGATCGGCCGGGTCGGGATCAGGTCCTGGAGCTTGGCGAAGGCGATGTTGGAGCCCCAGAAGGAGACCGAGCCGACGACGCCGGCGAAGATGATCGGGATCAGCTCGTCGAGCGGAAAGTCCTCGCCGATCGAGATCCCGTGGCGGATCTCCGACCAAGCGATCAGGGCGACGGCGCCGCCGCCGACGCCGTTGTAGAGGGCGACCATCTGCGGCATCTCGGTCATCTGCACGCGGACGGAGGCGATGACGCCGACCGCGGTGCCGATCCCGAGGCCGAGGAAGATCAAGCCCCAGTTGCCCATCCCGTCGAGCAGCAGGGTGGTGACGACCGCGATCGCCATGCCGACGGCGGCGATCAGGTTGCCGCGTTTGGCGGTGGTCGGGTGGGTGCCCTGTTTGATCCCGATGATGAACAGCGAGAAGGCGACGATGTAGAGCGCGGTGGCGCCGTCACCACCCGGCTGCAGAACGGCTTGAAGCATCAGGTGCCGCCCTTCCCGTCAGCGCTGGCCTTCGGTTTCGGCTTTTTGCTGAACATGCCGAGCATCCGGTCGGTGACCATGAAGCCGCCGACGATGTTGATCGCGCCGAAGGCGACGGCGATCGTCCCGATCACGTACTCGATCCCGTCGTCGGCGAAGCCGAGGACGATCAGGCCGCCGAGCATGACGATGCCGTGGATCGCGTTGGTCTGCGACATCAGCGGCGTGTGCAGGGTGGTCGGGACCTTCGAGATCACCTCGAAGCCGACGAAGACGGCGAGGACGAAGATCGTGATCTCGGTCATCAGGCTCATTTCGCGGCCCTCTCGTTCTTGATCTCGCCGCCCTGGGTGATGCAGGCGGCGGCGATGATGTCGTCCTCGAAGTCGACCTCGATCTCGCCCTCGTCGGTGATCAGGAGGCCGAGCAGGTTCTCGAGGTTCTTGGCGTAGAGCTGGGAGGCCGGCGCCGGCATCTCCGAGGGGAGGTTGCGGGTGCCGATCACTTTCACCCCGCCCTCGACCACGGTCTGGCCGGGCTCGGTCAGCTCGCAGTTGCCGCCGGTCTCGGCGGCGAGGTCGACGATCACCGAGCCGGGAGCCATGTTGCGGACCGCCTCGGCGGTGACAAGCAGCGGCGCCGGGCGGCCGGGGATCGCGGCGGTGGTGACGATGATGTCCTGTTTCGCCGCGTTCTCAGCGAGGGCGTCGCGCACCTGCGCGTTCTCATCGTCGGTCAGGGGCCGGGCGTAGCCGCCCTCGCCCTCGGCGTCGGGGATGAAGTCCAGTTCCAGCGGCCGACCGCCGAGCGAGGCGATCTGCTCCCAGGCGGCGCGGCGGATGTCGAAGCCGGTGACGATCGCGCCGAGGCGCTTGGCGGTGGCGACCGCCTGCAGCCCGGCGACGCCGGCGCCGAGGACGAGGACCTTGGCCGGCGGCACGGTGCCGGCGGCGGTGGTCATCATCCCGAAGAAGCGGCCGGACTCACGGGCGCCGATCAGGGTCGCGGCGTAGCCGGCGGCGGCCGCCTGAGAGGAGAGCGCGTCCATCGCCTGGGCGCGGGTCGTGCGCGGGATCGCCTCCATCGCGAAGGCGGTGACGCCGGCGCTGGCAAGGGCTTTGTTGGTGTCGGTCGCAACCCAGGGGTTGAGGTGGGAGATCAGCAGCTGATTGCGGTTGAGGCGGCCGATCGCGTCGACGCTCGGCACGGCGACGTGGAGGACGACATCGGCTCCCCAGGCGGAGTCGGCGGAACCGACCTCGGCCCCGGCTTCCTTGTAGGCCTCATCGGTGTGCCCGGCGGCCTCGCCGGCGCCCGACTCGACGACGACGTCGACCTTCTCGTTCTTCTTCAACGATTTGACGACGTCGGGGATGAGCGCGACGCGGCGCTCCCCCTCAGCGGTCTCTTTTGGCACTCCGATCTTCATGGCGCGGCGCGGGAGGATATGCGATCAGGCCAGGACGGCGTCCCGACCCCTTCCGCTCAGGCAGAGACTCCGGCCAGACTCGCCAGGCGCTCCAGCGTGTGCTGCTGCTCGGCGCGCTCGACGTGGACGGGTGACACGATCAGCCGGTCGATGCCGGCGCCGCGGAAGCGCTCGATCCGCTCGGCGACCTCGGCCTCGGTCCCGACCAGCGAGGTCGCCTCGACAATCTCGTCCGGCATCGCCTCGAAGGCGCCGCCGCGGTCGCCGTCCTGGAACCGCTTCTGCACCTCATCGGCGACGTCGCCGAAGCCGAAGCGGTGGGCGAGGTCGACGTAGAAGTTCGTTTTGCGGCTGCCCATGCCGCCGAAGTAGAGGACGAGGCCGGCCTTGACGACGTTCTTGGCCGCCTCGAGGTCGCCGTCGATCGCCACCTGCAGCGAGGGGCTGACCTCGAGGTCGGAGCGCTGGCGGCCGCCCTTGGCGAAGCCGGCCTCCAGGTGCTCGCCCCAGGTCTCCTCGAAGGCGTCGACGCTGAAGAAGATCGGAATCCAGCCGTCGCAGATCTCCGCCGCCATCTCCACCGATTTGCGCCCGATCGCGCCGACGAAGACGGGGATCTGATTGCGCAGCGGATGGAAGTTCAGCTTCAGCGGCTTGCCCTCGCCGCCGGGGAGCGGCAGCGTGTAGTGCTCGCCCTGGTGGTCGACCGGGCCCTCGCGGGCGATGATCTGCCGCACTACTTCGATGTACTCGCGGGTGCGTCCCCACGGCTTCGCGTAGGGCACCCCGTACCAGCCCTCGGAGACCTGCGGGCCGGAGGGGCCGAAGCCGAAGAGGAAGCGGCCGCCGGAGAGTTTGTCGATCGTTGCCCCCGCCATCGCCGCTGCCGCGGGCGGGCGCGCCGGGACCTGCATGATCGCGGCGCCGAGGTTGATCTTCTCGGTCTGCGCCGCCAGCCAGGCGAGGACGCTGACGACGTCGGAGCCGTAGGACTCGGCCGCCCAGACCGACTCGTAGCCCAGGCCCTCGGCGGCGCGGACGATCTCGGCCGCGTCCTCGCCGGCCGGACCGATCCCCCAGTAGCCCAGGTTGAGTCCAAGCTTCAGGCCCATCGTTCCCGCACCCTATTGAATAGGGGCCAGATGGGTAACCGCGAACCCAGCGTGGACCAGGGACTCACCAGCAAGGAGGCGGCTGCACGCCTGCGCAAGCTCGGACCGCCGCCGGAGGACTCCTCGCGCTCGCTGGCGAGCATCGTCGCCGCCAACGTCTTCACCCTCTTCAACGGGATCATCGCCGCCTTCTTCGTTCTCGACATCGGGCTCGGGCTCTACGCGGACGCGCTCTTCGGGGTAATCGCCGTCGTCAACTCCGGCATCGGCATCTACCAGGAGAAGAAGGCGAAGGAGACGCTGGACGAAATCGCCGTCCTCGTCGCCCCCCACGCCCGGGTCGTCCGCGACGGGGCCGAGGTCGAGCTGACCGCCAACGAGGTCGTGCCGGGGGACCTGATCGCGGTCGGTCCCGGCGACCAGCTCGTCGCCGACGGCGAGGTCACCGAAAGCCGCGGGCTGACGATGGACGAGTCGCTGCTGACCGGCGAGTCCGACGGGATCCAGAAGGGCGAGGGAGACCGCGTGCTCTCGGGCTCCTTCGCGGTCTCCGGCTCCGGCCACTACGTCGTCGACGCGGTCCGCGAGGAGAGCTACGCCGGGAAAGTGGCGGGCGAGGCGAAGACCTTCCGCCACCCGCCCTCCCCCCTGCAGGAAGAGGTGAACCGGGTGATCATCGCCTCCACCTATGTGATGGTGCCGCTGGCGATCGTCCTCATCCTCAGCCTGAAGCTGCGGGCGGTACCGCTCGAGGAGGCGGCGCAGACGGCGACCGCCGGGCTCGTGACCTTGATCCCCGAGGGTCTGGTGCTGCTGATGAGCGTCACCTTCGCGGTCGCCGCGAAACACCTGGCCAAACGGGACACGCTGGTGCAGCAGATGAGCGCGACCGAGAGCCTCGCCTCGGTCGACACGGTCTGCGTCGACAAGACCGGGACGCTGACCGCGGGCGAACTGCGGCTGACGACGGTCGAGTACGCCGACGGGGTCGACCCCAAATCCGGCGCGGCGGCGCTGGGCCGCTTCGCCGCCAGCGCCGGCAACCGCAACGGGACGCTGGAGACGATCGCCGAGGAGTTCCCCGGGAAACCGGGAACGGTGCGCGGCGAGGTCCCCTTCTCCTCGGAGTGGAAGTGGAGCGGCGTCTCGCTCGACGGCGGCACCGGCAGCGGCACCTTCGTGCTGGGGGCGCCCGACATCCTCGCCGAGTCGGGAGCGCTGAGCCTGCCACCGAGGCTGGCCGAGAAGCTGAAGGAGGAAACCGCCGCGGGGCGGCGGGTCGTCGCCTTCGGTCAGAGCAGCGAGGCGCTGCCCGAGGACCCGGCCGCCAACGGGGCGCCGCGGCTGACGCCGCTGGCGCTGGTGGTGCTGGAGGAGACGCTGCGGCCCGACGCGGCCGAAACGGTCGCCTACATGCGCGAGGAGGAAGTCGACCTGAAGTTGATCTCCGGCGACGCCGCCGCGACCGTGACCGCGGTCGCCTACGCGGTCGGGGTGCCGCAGAACGCCGGCGTGATCGAGGGCCCGGACCTGCCCGAGGACGAGGAGGGGCTGGCGAAGGCCGCGACCGAGAACACGATCTTCTGCCGGATCAAGCCCGAGCAGAAGAAAGCGCTGGTCGGGTCATTGGTCGGGGCGGGGCGCTACGTGGCGATGATCGGCGACGGCGTCAACGACGTCCCGGCGCTGAAGCGAGCGCGGATGGCGGTGGCGATGGGCTCGGGGACGCAGGTGACCAAAGGCGTCGCCGACGTCGTCCTGCTGAAAGACCAGTTCTCGCGGCTGCCGGAGGCGATCGGGCAGGGGCGGCGGATCGCCCGCAACATCCACCGCCTCGGCCGCCTCTACCTGACCAAGACCGTCTACGCGGCGACGCTGATCCTGCTCGTCGCCGTGCCGGGTTTCGTCTTCCCCTTCCTGCCGCGGCACCTGACGGTCGCCGCCCTGCTGACGATCGGGATCCCCTCCTTCGCCCTGGCGCTGCTGCCCTCGGAGGGGCCGCTCTACCGCGGCCGCCTGCTGCGGGCACTGGCGGCGTTTGCGGTTCCGGCGGGCATCTCCACGGCGCTCGCCTCGATCCTCTCCTTCTTCCTCGTCGACACCGTCGCCGGCGGCACCCTCGCCGAGGGGAGGACGGCGGCGACCTCGACCCTGATCGCCCTCGGCCTCGCCTTCATTCTCCTGCTGGAGCGCGGCCCCGGCCGCGAGCACATCGCGATCCAGAGCAACATGCTGGCGATGGTCCTGGGGCTCGGCGGCGCCTACGCCGGCATCCTCGCCCTCCCCTTCCTGCGCGACTTCTTCGAGCTGGTCCTGCTCGGCCCGGGTGAATGGTTCCTCGTCTTCCTCTCGGTCGCGATCGGACTCACCATCTCCAGCCTGCTGTGGAAACTGCCGCAGATAGAAGCGCTGGAAATGCCGGAGGAACGGGTGGACGCGGAGCCGGCCACTTCGACCGCTGGCCAGCCCGGAGGCTGATTTTTTCGACTAAGGGCCATGGGGGCGCGGGTATCCGGTGCCTACCGTGCGACCATGGCAACGACCTTGAAGCCGGCCCGTCCCGTCCACGGCGCCGGGGAGTACCCGCTCGAACCGGGGAACTTCGACGAGGCGTTCGCCGCGACCGGGGCTCCGCGCCATCCCTACGCGGGGCTGCTCGACGCGCTCGCGCGGTGTGACCTGGCAGCGCTGCGCGAGCGCGTCCGGTCCAAGGTCGCGGAGGCGGGGCTGCGGTTCGGCCCCGGGCGGGAGATCGACGTCGACCCGGTGCCGCGCCTGCTCACCGCCGTCGAGTGGGAGCGGCTGGAACCGGCGCTGGCGCAGCGGGCGCGGGCGCTGAACGCCTTCGTCGTTGACGCCTACGGGCCGCAGCGGATCTTCGAGGCGGGGGTCGTGCCGCGGCGCCTGCTCGAGACCTCGGAGGGCTACGAACCGGTGATGCGCGGCCTCCTCGACCCGGAGGTGCCGCCGGCGACCGTGGCCGGGCTCGACCTCGTCCGCGACGAAGGCGGCGAGCTCCGCGTGCTCGAGGACAACCTGCGGATGCCCTCCGGGGCCTGTTACGCGCTCGCGGTGCGGGAAGTCGTCGCACCCGAGATCGAGACGGACCTGCGGCCGCGCGATCTCGACGGCGGCTACATGGAGGCGATCCGGGCGGCGGTCCTGGCCGCCGCCCCGGCCGGCCGCGATGAACCGACCGCGGTCGTCCTCAGCGACGGGCCGGAGAACGGGGCCTGGTACGAGCACGAGCGGTTCGGCCGCGAACTGGGCCTGCCCGTGGTGACGCCCGACCAGCTCGAGGGCAGCCGCGGCCGCCTCTTCGTCCGGCGGGGACGCGAGCGCGAGCAGGTCGACGTGATCTACCGGCGCCTCGACGAAGACCGGCTCTGCGACCCGGAGGGAAGGCTGAGCGAGCTCGGGGAGCTGCTGCTGCCGGCGCTGCGCTCGGGGCGATTGCGCTGCGTCAACGCCTTCGGGACCGGCCTCGCCGACGACAAGCTCGCCCACGCCTACGTCGAGCGGATGATCGAGTTCTACCTCGGTGAGGCGCCGCTGCTGCGCTCGGTTCCCAGCTTCGACCTCACCGAGAGCGGCGACCGGGAAGCGGCGATGGAGCGGCTCGAGGAGCTCGTGATCAAGCCGCGCGGGGGTTTCGGCGGCCACGGGGTGACGATCATGCCGCGGGCGAGCGAGCCGCAGCGCCGGCGCGCGATCGGGCTGCTGCGGCGCCGGCCCGAGCACTTCATCGCCCAGGAGATGGTGGAGATCTCTAGCCACCCGACGATCTGCGGGGCGGCGTTGCAACCGCGCCGGGTCGACCTGCGCCCGTTCGTCGTCAGCTCGGCGGCGGGTGAGACGGCGCTGACCGGGGGGCTCACCCGCTACGCGCGGGAGGCCGGGGAGATGGTGGTCAACAGCTCCCAGGGCGGTGGCTGCAAGGACACCTGGGTACTGACGGAGGAGGAAGGTTGAAGCGCCGTTCGTTAGCTTCGCTGCAGATGCGACCTTTGATCGGAGTCACCACTTCCGAGGTGCGGTCCCCCGAGCGGGCGACCCCCGTCCCCGAGGGCGAGCCCCGGGTCCGCGAGCTGGCCCTCGGGCTGACCTACATGCGGGCGGTCGAGGCGGCCGGCGGCCTGCCGCTGGTGATCCCGCTGATGGACGAAGACGCGATCGAGCCGCTGCTCGACCGGCTCGACGGGGTCTGCCTCTCCGGCGGGCCCGACATCCACCCCGGCAACTACGGGGCCGACCCGCACGCCGAGCTGGGGCCGACCGAGCCCACCCTCGACAGCTTCGAGCTCGGCGTCGCCCGCCGCGCCGACGTCCGCGAGATGCCGATCCTGGCGATCTGCCGGGGCACCCAGGCGCTCAACGTGGTCCGCGGCGGCGTCCTGCACCAGCACCTGCCCGAGGTCTCCGAGGTGATCCCGCACCGGCAGATAACGCCGGGGACCGAGACCAGCCACGCGGTCGAGATCGTGCCCGGCAGCCGCCTGGCGCGGGCCCTCGGCTACGAGGAGCTGCGGGTCGCCGACGCGCTCGACGTCAACTCCTTCCACCACCAGGCGATCGACCGTCTGGGCGATGGCCTGGAGGTCACCGCGCGGGCCCCGGACGGGACGATCGAGGCGATCGAGGATCCGAACCGGGAGTTCCTGATCGGGGTCCAGTGGCACGCCGAGACGCTCGTCCACCGGCCCTACGAGAAGAGCCTCTTCGCGAGCTTCGTCGAGGCATGCGGTCGTCAGGGGGACGCGGGGCTTCGAGACCGCAGCGGCCGCGAGGTGGCGTGAGCGAGGGGGCCGGCACGCTGCCGGCCTGGGCGAGCTGGGCCGAGCCGCACGAGCTCGGCCCCTACACGGTCGGGATCGAGGAGGAGGTGATGCTCCTCGACGAGGTCAGCTGGGCACTGGCGCACCGGATCGACTCGGTGCTGCCGCGGCTGCCGGGGCGGGACGCGAGCTTCACGGCGGAGACCCACGGCTCGGCGCTGGAGATCCAGACCGGGGTGCACGCGACGATCGCCGGCGCGACCGAGGAGCTGGGCGGGCTGCGGCGCGAGCTGGCCGCGACCCTGGAGCCGCTCTCGATGCGGGCGGCGAGCGCCGGCACTCACCCCTTCGCCGTCTGGCAGGAGATCGTCGTCTCCGCCGGCGAGCGCTACCAGTTCGTCTACGGCTCGATGCGGGAGCTGGCGCGCCGGGAGCCGACCTTCGGCCTGCACGTGCACGTCGCCGTGCCCGGGGCCGCCGACGCGATCCACGCCGCCAACCGCCTCCGCACCCACATCCCGCTGCTGCTGGCGCTCTCGGTCAACTCGCCCTTCTGGCAGGGGCGGGACACCGGGCTCGGCTCGGCGCGGACGCCCCTCTTCCAAGCCTTCCCCCGGGTCGGGATCCCGCGCGACTTCCAGGACTACGAGGACTACGTCGAGTCGGTCGACGTGCTGATCCGCTCCGGCGCGGTGCCGGAGCCGACCTTCCTCTGGTGGGACGTGCGGCCGCAGCCGCGCTTCGGCACCGTCGAGGTGCGGATCATGGACGCGCAGACGAAGCTGGGCGAGACCGCGGCGATCGCGGCGCTGGTCCAGTGCGTCGTCCGCGCCGAGGTCGAGGGAGGCACCCACCTCGAACGCTGGATGCCGCAGGAGGTCCTCTCCGAGAACCGCTTCCTCGCCGCCCGCGACGGGATGGACGCGGAGCTGATCGAGCCCGAGCTCGAGCGGCGGGTGCCGGCGCGCGAGCTGCTCGCCGACCTGGTCACGATCTGCCGGCCGCACGCCCAGGACCTCGGCTGCGAGGCGGAGCTGGAGGCGGCGCTGGAGCTGGGGCGGCGGACCGGCGCCCAGCGGCAGATCGACCTCGCCCGCTCGCTGGAGTCGCTGCCCCGGGTGGTCGGGGTGCTGGCTAGCGACTTCCTCGCGCGCTCTTAGCTGCCGGCCGGCGGCAGCACGAACTGCGAGACGATCAGGTTGGCCGCGAGGCGCGGCTCTGAGCCCTCGCGGCGGCGCTCGATCCGGACCTCGATCACGACCGTGCTCTTGCCGACGTGCAGCGGCTCGGCCCGGGCCTCGATCTCGTCGCCGAGGATGCCGGCGGCGAAGACGTTCAGCTTCAGCTCGATCGTCGTGAAGTTGTGGCCGGGCGGGATGCAGCGAAAGGTCGACCAGGCGGCGACGGTGTCGCCGAGCGCGGTCCAGACGCCGCCGTGGACGAAGCCGCCGGGGTGCAGGTGGCGTTTGTCGACGACGATGCTGCCGCGGGCGTGGGAGTCCTCGACCTCGAGCGGCTCGATCCCGAGGTCGCCCGGGAAGCTGCCGGGGAGGAAGGCCCGGACCGACTCGGGGGTGATCGTCGAGCTGGGGTGCGGCGAGTCGCTCATCGGGGCGGCAGCCTATTCATAAAGAACAAGACCTACGGATCGAGGCCGAAGCCCTTCAGCCCGTGGTCGCCGTAGGGCTCGTCGCGCTCGCGCACCGCCTCGCGAAAGCCCGACTCGGCGGCGCGGCGGACGAAGCCGTGGCCCTCCTCGGTGTGGCGGGCGATGCCGTCGAAGAAGGTGCCGAGCACCTGGGTCTGGGCCAGCCCCTGGGCGTGGACGGTCTGGTTGACCAGCAGCTTCATCATCACCAGCTGGTTGATCGGCATCCGGGCGACGCGCTCGAGCAGGCGCTCGAAGCGCTCGTCGAGCTGCTCGGCGGGGGCCGCCTCGGTCGCCAGCCCCCACTCCGCCGCCTCGGCCCCGGTCAGCGAGTCGCCGGTCAGCAGCAGCCGCTTGGCCCGCATCGGTCCCAGCCGGCTCGCCCACATCGCCGTCGTCGGCGACCCCCAGACGCGGGCGGGCGGGTAGCCGATCTTGGCGTCCTCGGCGATCACCAGCAGGTCGGAGCAGAGCGCCATGTCGGTGCCGCCGGCAACGCAGTACCCGTGGACCTTGCAGAGGACTGGCTTCTCGGAGTGGAAGAGGCTCATGAAGCCGCGCACGTTGCGGCTCATGAACTGGTAGTCGACGACGGGATCCCAGTTGGTGTTTGGGATGTGGTTCTTGCCGATGGTCGCCGGGTCAAGCGGCGAGCCGGGCGGCGGCGCCGTCCCCTCCCCCAGCTCGCTCATGTCGCCCTCGGCGGAGGCGACGAGGTCGTAGCCGCCGCAGAAGCCGGTGCCGTTGCCGGCGAGCGCGATCGCGTGCACCTCGGGGTCGAGGTTGGCCCGCTCGACGCACTCGGCCAGCTCGACCGGCATCCGGGCGGTGATCCCGTTGCCCCGCTCGGGGCGGTTCAGGGTGATGCGCGCGACTCGGTCGCCCGCCTCATACAAGAGCGTCTCCACGAATTCACCCTACGTCGTCTGAGCTGATCTGACCATTGGTGAATTGTGGGCGCTATAGCGCCCACAATTCACCAAGCACCGCTTAATTCAGGCGTTCCACCAGCATTGCCTTGCCCTGGCCGCCCGCTACGCACATCGTCTCCAGGCCGACCTGCTTGTCGTCGGTCTCGAGCACGTTCAGCAGGGTGCCCATGATCCGGGCGCCGGTCATCCCGAAGGGGTGGCCGAGGGCGATCGCGCCGCCGTGGGTGTTGAGCTTGTCTTCGTCGATCCCGCATTCGGCCATGATCGGGATCACCTGGGCGGCGAAGGCCTCGTTCAGCTCGACCCGGTCGACGTCGGAGATCGACATCCCGGCGCGGTCGAGGACCTTCTTAATCGCGCCGATCGGGGCGACGCCCATCAGCTCCGGCTCGTTGCCGTGGGTGGCGGCGGTGATGATCCGGGCGCGCGGCTTCAGGCCGAGCTCCTTGGCCTTGTCGGCGCTCATCAGCAGCACCGCGGCGGCGCCGTCGTTGAGCGGGCAGGAGTTGCCGGCGGTGACGCCGCCGCCGCCCTCGAAGGCCTCCGGCAGTTCGGAGAGCTTCTCCAGGGTCGAGGAGGCACGGGGGCCGTCGTCCTTGCTCACCTCGGTGCCGTCCTCGAGCTTGACCGGGACGATCTCGCGGTCGAAGAAGCCGTCCTCCTGGGAGCGCACCGCCAGTTCCTGCGAGCGCTGCGCGAACTTGTCCATGTCGGCGCGGCTGACCTCGTACTTCTTGGCGACGTTGACGGCGGTGATGCCCATGTCGATGTAGGCGTTGGGCTGGCCGTTCTCGCCGATCAGGTTGGGGTTGCGGTCGGCGGCGCCGGCGGGCTCGGTGCGCTCGTTGAACTTGCTGACCCACTCGACCCCGACGGCCAGGTAGGCGTCGCCCTCGCCGGCCTTGATCGCGTTGCCGGCGTGGCGGATCGCGTCGAGGCTGGAGGAGCAGTAGCGGGAGACGGTGACCCCGTTGACCTCCTGCGGCAGCTTCTCGCTGAGCAGGGAGATGATGCGGGCGATGTTGAAGGCCTCGAGGCCCTGCGGCATGCCGACGCCGCAGAAGACGTCTTCGATCAGCGCCGGGTCGACGTCGGGGTTGCGCTCGAGCAGCTGGTCGACCACGAAGGCGCCCATCTCCTCGGGGCGCAGCTGGGCCAGCGACCCCTTGAAGGCACGGCCGATCGGCGTGCGGATGGTGTCGACGATTACTGCTTCGGGCATTCCTTATCTCCTTGAAGGCTTGGGAAGGGCTTGAGACTGCGGGGGCAGGGTAGTTGACGCCGACCACGGGCGTTTAGTGCGATTTCGCACAATGTAAGCGGCAGCGTCTTGGAGCTGCGTTACATTCGCCTCAATCCACCTCGCCCGGAAGGCGAGATCTGCCGTTCGCGGCAACGAAAGGAGGGCCCCTTCATGCCTGAGGGTTACTGCGTCAAGGAGCGCAAGAAGGTCGAGATCAAAGACGCCAAACAGGTGACGATGAAGAACGGTCGGCCGGCTATCCAGGGTGTCTGCCCGGACTGCGGGACGAAAATCTTCAAGATCGGAAAGCTCGAATAGGGGTCTTCCAAGGAGATATCTGAACCCGGCGCTGCCGGGGAGCGTATGCCGGGTCGATGATCCCTTCGATGACGGGAACTTCGACCCGGGGCGCGCTCAGCCGCGAGCGCGACGTCCGCGAGGCCTACGCCGCCCACTCGGGTGAGCTGTACGGCTTCGCGGTCCGCTCGCTTGGAGACGCCGGCCTCGCCGAAGAGGCCGTGCAGGAGACCTTCGTCCGCGCCTGGCGGGCGGGTGAGCGCTTCGACCCGAAGATCGGTTCGCTGCGGACCTGGCTCTTCGCGATCCTGCGCAACGTCGTCATCGACCTGGGAAGAGCGCGGGCGGCGCGGCCCGGCGTCGCCGAGGGCGGGATCGAGCCGAGCGTCGAGCCGTTCGACGAGGCGCTGCTGGCCTGGCAGGTGGAGGAGGCGATGCGGCGGATCGGCGAGGACCACCGCCGGGTGCTGGTCGAGACCTACTACCGCGGTCGCCCCTACGCCGAGGTGGCGGCGGAGCTCGGGGTGCCGGAGGGAACCGTGAAGAGCCGCGTCTACTACGGGCTGCGGGCGCTGCGCGTCGTACTCGAGGAGATGGGCTATGAAGACTAGGAACGACTGCCGGGAGTGGCGCGAGCTGCTCGGGGCCTACGCGCTCGGGCACCTGGGCGGGGACGAGCGGATCGGACTCGAGGCCCACCTCGACGGCTGCGCGCTGTGCCGGGAGGAGCTGGCGAGCCTGCAGCCCGTCGCGCAGATGCTCCCCCACGCCGACCCGGCGCGGTTCGGCCCGGCGCCGCAGCCGCCACCGGAGCTGGGGCGGCGGATCGCGGCGACGATCGCGGCCGAGCGACGCCAGGGCGAGGAGCGCCGACGCCGACGGCTGTTCGGCGGCTTCGCGCTCGGCGGCGCGGCGGCGGCCGCGGTCGCGGCCGTCCTCCTCCTCGTCGTCTTCGGCGGCAGCGACGAGAGCGCCGACCCCCAGCAGCGGGTCCGGTTCGCCGGGCTCCCCGAGGGGATCGCGATCGACGCAACGCTCGAGCCCCACGCCTACGGGACCGAGATCCACATGTACGTGCACGGCGTGCCCTCGGGGACGCTCTGCCGGGTCTGGCTGCGGGGGCCAAACGGCGTCTCCTATCCGGCCGGCACCTTCCGCTACCGCTGGGGGGAGGACTCCGACGCGGTGCTCAGTTCGGCGCTCGACCTCTCGCGCACGCGTCAGATCGTCGTCGACACCGGCAAGCGCACCTTCGTCGCTCCGGTCGACTCGCCGATCGCGAGCCTGCACATCCGAGACAAGGAGGAAGCGACGTGAACAGGATCACCTACGCGCTTGCCCTGCTCGTCGCCCTGGCGCTCGTCGTCGCGGGCTGCGGGAGCGGCAGCGACTCGAGCAGCTCCGGCGGCGCCTACGGCGGCAAGGGCGGCGGGGGCAGCAAGCCGGCCGCGGCCGAGGAAACCGGCGAATCGGCCGGCGGCTACGGCGAAGGCGCCGAAGGCGGGAGCGGCGACGGCATCGTCTCGGCGGCGCAGGTCGGCGAGTTGGGAACGGTCCTTGTCGACTCCCAGGGCCTCACCCTCTACGACTTCCACAAGGACAAGGGCGGGGTGTCCTCCTGCTACGACGCCTGCGCGGCAGCCTGGCCCCCGCTCCTGACCGACGGCGACCCGCAGGCGCAGGGAGCGGCGGACCGCAGCCTGCTCGGCACGACCAAGCGCAAGGACGGCAGCGTCCAGGTCACCTACAACGACTGGCCGCTCTACACCTACGCCGGCGACCAGGCACCCGGCGAAGCCAACGGCAACGACATCGACCAGTTCGGCGCCGAGTGGTACGCGCTGCAGCCGAGCGGCCAGGAGCCCGAGGACTGAGCAGCGCTCAGTCTTCGGCGACGCCGCTGAGCTTGGCCCGCTTTCGCCACGACAGCGACGGCGGGACGAGCTCGCGGATCTCCGCGAGGAGGCGGGCGGAGAGATGGCCCGGGTCCTCGCCGGGGCGGGGCTGGCCGCTGACCGGGTCGAAGAAGCGGATGCGGATGCGGGGCCGCCGGGGAAAGCCGGTGAGGTCGGACGTGCCGTCGATCGCGACCAGGGTGACGTGGGCCTCCGGCACCTCAAGCGCCAAGCGGCCGACGCCGCTGCGGGCCCGCAGCACCTTGCCCTTCGAACGGGTCCCCTCCGGGAAGACGCCGATGCAGGCGCCCGCGCGCAAGGTCTCGATCGCCTTTGCCAGGGCGTCTTTGTCCCCTTTGCCACGCTGGATCGGGATCTGCCCCATGCCGTTGAGGATCGGCCCCAGGCCGCGAACCTCCCAAAGCTCGGATTTGGCGAGGGCGCGAATCTGCCGACGCTTGCGGGCGGCGATCCCGACCATCACCGGGTCCCAGTGGCTGTCGTGGTTGCCGAGGATCAGGAGCGGGCCGGACTCGGGGATCGCCTCCAGGCCCTCGACCTGCAGGCGGCCCCACCGGGCGACCGGCCGGTTGACGGCCATCGCCAGCGCGTAGGTGCGGGTCCGCTCGTTCACGGACCGGGAGTTCTACGCGTTTCGGGCGTCGACCGCTCGCTGGAGGACGTCCCGCAAGGTCTTCCGGTCCTTCTCGGAGAGCGCGTCGACCCACTCGGGCGGGGTCGCGAAGGCCTTCTCGAGGCGCGCGTGCACCCGCTTGCCCTCCCTCGTCAGCTCGATCAGCTTCACCCGTCGATCCTCGGTCGAGGGGCGCCGTTGCGCCAAGCCCTTCTCTTCGAGGTTGTCGACGATCCCGGTCACGTTCGAGTTGTCGCACTGCAGCGCGGTCGCGACCTCGCTCATCGTCCGCGACCCCCCGCCCAGCATCCGCAGGGTCCCGAAGGCGGCCGGCCGCAGATCGAGTTCGCGGGCGATGGACGCAAACGGCGGCGGATAGACGAGACCCGAGAGCAGGCCCCAGGCTTCGCGCCCCAGGTCCACCCCCCCGTTGCTTCGGATCATATCGGATTTCGCCATAAATTTATTATAGCTCAACCTTTGCTAGCCTCAAACATCGAGTTCGGCAAGCGATAGGAAGGCTTCATGGCAGACGGCACTGCAACCAGCGGCGGCGGGATCGAAGTCGAAGCTCTCGTCCGCGAGTTCAAGAACGGTCCGCGCGCGGTCAACGGGATCGACCTCGCCGTCGCCCAGGGCGAGATCTACGGCTTCCTCGGCCCCAACGGCGCCGGCAAGTCGACCACGGTCCTGATGCTGACCACGCTCCTCCCGCCCACCGGCGGCACCGCCCGCGTCGGCGGCTTCGACGTCGTCGAGCAGGGCCCGCAGGTGCGGGCGACGATCGGCGCCGCCCTGCAGGAGGCCGCGCTCGACCCGCTGCTGACCGGGCGCGAGCACATGCGCCTGCAGACCGCCCTGCACGGGCTCGGCAAGCGCGAGCGCGAGGAGCGCGGCCGCGAGCTGCTGGAGCGGGTCGGGCTCGCCTACGCGGCCGACCGCAAGGTCGGCGGCTACTCGGGCGGGATGAAGCGCCGGCTCGACCTCGCCCTTGCCCTCGCCCACCGCCCCCGCATCCTCTTCCTCGACGAGCCGACGACCGGCCTCGACATCCAGAGCCGAACCGCGCTCTGGGAGGAGGTCGCGCGGCTGGCCGCGGAGGACGGCGTCACCGTCTTCCTCACCACCCAGTACCTGGAGGAGGCCGACGCCCTCGCCAACCGGGTCGGGATCATCGACCACGGCCGCCTCGTCGCCGAGGGCACGCCGGCCGAGCTGAAGGCGCAGATCGGCCGTCCGACGGTCGAAGCGGTGCCCCTTGAGGAGGGCGACCGCGGGCGAATGACCGCGGTCCTCGCCCGCTTCGGCGAGGAGGCCGGCTCCTCCCCGCGCGGCGTCTCCGTCCGCCTCCAGGGCGGCGAGTCGCAGCTGGCCGAGGTGGTGCGGGCGCTCGACGCCGAGCAGATCGCGATCGAGCACCTGCAGCTGCACGCGCCCTCGCTCGACGACGTCTTCCTCGCCAAGACCGGCCGCTCGCTCGAGGGGGCCGACGAGGGGACCGAGGAGTCGGAGACCGGCGAGCGGGAGGCGGTGGCGCCGGCGTGAGCCCGGGGCTCCGCAACCAGATCGGGCAGCTCGCCCACCGCTCCGTCCTCCGGACCCTGCGCCAGCCGGCGCAGATCGTCCCCGCGATCGTCTTCCCGATGTTCCTCCTCGCCGTCAACGCCGGCGGCCTCAAAGACGCGACCAACCTGCCCGGCTTCCCGACCGACTCCTACCTCACCTTCATCCTCGCGGTGCCCTTCATCCAGGGCGCTCTCTTCTCGGTGATGAACTCAGGCACCGACCTCGCCCGCGATATCGAGACCGGCTTCCTCAACCGGTTGGCGCTGACGCCGCTGCGGGGCGCCGCCCTGCTCAGCGGGCTGCTGGCGGGGTCGATCGTGCTCGGCTTCGTCCAGGCGGTCGTCTACCTGACCGTCGGGCTGATCGCCGGGGCCGAACTCGCCGCCGGGGCGGCCGGGGCGCTCGTCCTTGTCGTGCTCTCGGTCACGATCACCGTCGCCTTCGGCACGATCGGCCTCTTCGCCGCGCTGCGCTTCGGCTCCGGCGAGGCGGTCCAGGGCCTCTTCCCGGTCTTCTTCGTCTTCCTCTTCCTCTCGGCGATGGCGCTGCCGCTCGACCTGTTGACGATCGACTGGTTCCACGCGATCGCCAGCGTCAACCCGGTCACCTACCTGCTGGAGGCGATCCGCTCGCTGCTGATCGAAGGCTGGAACCTCGGCCAGCTGGCGCTGGGGTTCGGGATCGCGGCGGCGATCGGGACGATCGGGATGACGGCGGCCAGCAGCGCCCTGAAGACGAGGCTGGTGCGGACGTGAGCGCGAACCGCACCGCCAACCGGATGGACGTCGCCCGCGCGGTCGCCTGGCGCAGTATCCACAACTTCCTCACTAACCCGGCCTTCCTCGTCCCGGCGCTGATGTTCCCGCTCTTCTTCTTCGTCTCCTTCGCCGGCGGCCTCGCCGCGATCGGCGAAGTCCCCGGCTTCGACTTCCCCAGCGGATACACGGCGTTCCAGTTCGTCTTCGTGCTGCTGCAGTCGGCGGCCTTCGGCGGCGTCTTCACCGGCTTCGCGATGGCGCGGGACTTCGAGACCGGCTTCGGCCGCCGCTACATGCTCGCCGCCGGGCACCGCAGCGGCATCGTCCTCGGCTACGCGTTGGCGGCGCTCTTCCGCGCCCTCGTCACCTGGGCGGTGCTGACGACGGTGGCGCTGGTCGCCGGGATGGAGGTCGGCGGCAGCGCCGGCGAAATCGTCGCCCTCTACCTCCTCGCGGTCCTGGTCAACGTCGCCGCGACGCTGTGGTCGGCGGGGGTGGCGCTGCGGGTGCGCTCGATCCAGGGCGGGCCGCTGATGCAGTTCCCGACCTTCCTCGTCCTCTTCCTCGCCCCCGTCTACGTCCCGCTCGACCTGCTCAGCGGCTGGATCCACGCGATCGCCTCGATCAACCCAATCACCGCCCTCCTAGAGGCAGGCCGAGGCCTCATCTCCGGCGACCCCGTCCTCGTCGCCGCCGCCTTCGGCATCGGCCTAGCCCTCACCCTCCTCTTCGCCGCCTGGGCCCGCGGCGGCCTCCGCAGCGCCGAAGCCGCCGGTTGAACAGCTGAAACATCACCCGGTCCGAGTGGGCGGGGGTGGGGGGACCCGGGCCAGACACTCAACATCGAGCCATAGCGAGATGTGTCTGGAGCGGGTCCC
>DASTZP010000032.1:0-32004 GCA_035764245.1 Solirubrobacterales bacterium | reverse complement strand
CCTCTTCATGGAAGAGACGACCCGCGGCCTGGCTCCGATCGGCGGCTACGCGACGACGCTGATCGTCGCCGGCGCGACCCAGCGCTTCGGTACCGAGGAGCAAAAGCAGGAGATCCTCGGCGGAATCGCCTCCGGCTCCGTCGAGGCGATCGCGATGACCGAGCCCGAGGCCGGCTCCGACGTCGGCTCGCTCACCACCAAGGCCGAGCGCGTCGACGACGGCTTCGTCATCAACGGCCAGAAGGTCTTCATCTCCAACGCCCACATCTCCGACCACGTCCTCGTCGTCTGCCGCACCACCAAGACCGAGAGCAAGCACGAGGGCCTGACGATGATCTGGGTCCCGCGCGAGGTTGAGGGGATGGAGATCGTCCCGATTCAGACGATGGGCGGGCGCGAGACCAACACCCTTTACCTCAGTGACGTCGTCGCCCCCGAGAGCGCCGTGCTCGGCGAGGTCGACCAGGGCTGGACCCAGCTGATGGCCGGCCTCAACGTCGAGCGCCTGATCCTCGCCGCGACGATGCTCGGGATCGCCCAGCGCGCTTTCGACGACGCCCTCGCCTACGCCAAGGAGCGCAAGCAGTTCGGCCGCCCGATCGGTTCCTTCCAGGCCCTCCAGCACCGCTTCGCCGACCTCGCCACCGACCTCGAGGCGGCCCGCCTGATGACCCACTGGGTCGCCACCCTCGTCGACGAGGACCCCGACCGGATGCTCCCCAAAGAGGCCTCGATGGTGAAGCTCTTCGTCACCGAGGTCGCCAAGCGCACCACCCTCGAGGGCATGCAGATGATGGGCGGCTACGGCTACTCCTCCGAGTACGATATGGAGCGGCTCGTCCGCAGCTCGCTGGTCTCGACGATCTACGGCGGCACCAGCGAGATCCAGCGCACGATCATCGCCAAAACCCTGGGCCTGTAGGCCTTCGCGGCGCGGCCGCCGGGTAGGGGTCGTCGCCGGGGCGGCGAAGAGGGCGCCGTGCGGGAGTTCGCGAAGCGCCAGCCCTCGGCCGTCCTTCTGGCCGCCCAGCTCGCGGCCATCCTCATCTACCCGTTCCTCGAAGAGGGCCCCGCCGGCCGCGCGATCTTCAGCGTCTTCGGCATCGCGATCCTCGGTCTCGTCGTGCTCGCGGTGCGCAGCTCCCCGGCGCTGACCTGGGTGAGCCTGCTGCTGGCGCTGCCGGCGACCGTGCTGCTGCTGATCCAGGCGGTCACCGGTGACGACGCGCTGCTGCCGTACTCGTCGGCCTTCGAGTCAGCCCTCTACTTCTACGCCGGCGGCGCGCTGCTGTTCTACATGCTCGAGGACCACGAGATCACCCGCGACGAGCTCTACGCAGTCGGCGCGACCTTCACGCTCGTTGCCTGGGCGTTCGCCTACGCGTACGTCGTCTGCCAGGCAATCGAGCCGCAGAGCTTCACGGCCGCGGTCGACCCGCGCGACGCCCGCACCTGGATGGAGCTGCTGTTCCTCAGCTTCACGACGCTCACCAGCACGGGCCTCAGCGACGTCGTCCCGGTGAAGCCGTTCGCGCGCAGCCTCGTGATGATCGAGCAGCTCGCTGGACTCGGCTACGTGGCGATGGTGGTCTCGCGGCTGGTGGGCCTGACGCTGCGGGCGACGGGCCGGTACCCCTGATGGGCTAGAGGGTCTCGACGGCCCTTCTGAGTTGAGCCGGGTCGACAGCGGGAAATCTGAACAGGTCCGGCTCGATTTCCTCGTACAGCTCCAGCAACCGGACAGGGTCGACCTGCCCTGCGCGCACCATCTCGGCAACGTCGCGGAGGTCGAGCTCAAACCCTCTCTCCAGCTTCGACAGCGCCTGCGAGTACGGGTCGAAGTCGAAGACCTCCAGGTTGGTGGCTCGAAAGCGAAAACGGGAGCGCTCTCGCCATCCCCCCAATGGAGGCAAGAAGTCGAGCGGCGACGCCAGCTCGATGTTTACCTGCAGGCGCTCCTTGAGCTCGGCTATTGCCCGCAGCACCGCATCGCTGTCGGGCTCGAACCGAACGTCGACGTCGACGGTCGACGGCCGCCAACCTTCGAGGACGGCCGTCGCGCCGCCCGTCAGATACATCTTCGTGCCCGACGGTACCGCCCGCCCGAGCTCGCGGGCGAGCCGTTCGATGCGCTCTGCGTCAGCCGACTCGCGCACGCTCTGCAGCGCGGGCGAAGCTGGCCACCCGCCGGAGGATCGCGTTGTAGTGGGAGTGGGCGCTATCGCCCATTTCCAACTGAAGATGCCGATAGAGCCGGTGGGCAGCCGGCTCCTCGTCACCGGCGCTATGAGCTTCGAGGCCGAGAAGCCGCAGCCTAGGTGCCGCCGCCTGCACGGCCAGCGCGTTGACGCTCATCTGTCCTTGCTTCAGGTCGGCGATGCCGGGGAGGACGATCTCGGCTCCGGGCAGGTTCTCGAGCGCGCGGTCTTCCATCTCGCAGATGATGACGCAGGCCGCGGCTTTTCAGGCCACCGCCGCGGCGCGGCCGCCGTCGACCAGGGCCGGTTCGCCGATGTGGAAGCCCTGGGCGAAGTCGACCTCGTAGGCGCGCACCAGCGCCAGCGTCTCGGCGTCCTCGATCCCCTCGGCGACGGTCTCCTGGCCGAACGCCTTCGCGAACTGGACCAGCGCCTGCACCAGCCGCTGGTCCGTCGGCGAGCGGGGCAGTTCGCGGATGAACTCGACGTCGATCTTGAGGTGCTGGATCGGGAGGTCCTTCAGGTAGCTGAAGGAGCTGAAGCCGGTGCCGAAGTCGTCGAGGCCGAGGCCGCAGCCCATCCCGGTCACGGCCCGGGCGAAGGCGCGGGCGTGGTCCATGTTGGAGATCGCCGCCGTCTCGGTGATCTCGAAGTCGAGCCAGGCGGGGTTGAGCCCTTCGGCGATCGCCGCCCGCACGTCCTCGATCAGCCGCGGATCGCTGAGCGAGGCGCCGCTGACGTTGACCGCGATCGGCTGCGAGCGCCCCGCCAGCTCGATCGCCTTGCTGAGGACGAGGCGGTCGATCTCGACGATCAGGCCGAGGCGCTCGGCGGTTGGCAGGAACGAGGAAGGGGGGATGACGTCGTCGTTCTCATCGAGCATCCGCACCAGCAGCTCCTCGCGGGCGACGCATTCCTTGTTCAGGTCGAAGATCGGCTGCGCGTAGATGACGAGCCGCTGACGCTCCAGGGCGTCGCGGATCCGGTCCGCCCAGGTCAGCTTCAGGTTGGGGCCGCTGTCCCCGTCGACGGCCTTGCCGCCTCCCTGTTCCTTGGCTTCGCAGAGGGCGATGTCGGCGGCGATCATCAGCCCTTCGGCGGTGGCCGTCTCGGCGATGCCCCCGAACGTCGCGATCCCGACGCTCGCCCCGACGGCCGGCTTGCCGCGCTCGCGGACCAGGGCGATCAGGCGCTCGGCGGTCGCCATCGCCTGGTCGGGGGTCGCCCGCTGCAGGAGCAGGGCGAATTCGTCGGCGCAGATCCGCGCCGGCAGGTCTTCGCTGCGGCACTCCCGCTGCAGGGTGCTCGCCACCGTCGCCAACAGCCGGTCGCCCGCTTCGTGGCCGAGCGAGTCGTTGACGAGGTGGAAGGAATCGATGTCGAGGAGCAGCAGAGCGCCCGGCTGGCCGCGGTGGAGGGGATCGAGGATCCGCTCTTCAACCTCTTCCACGAACTGGTCACGGTCGCAAAGACCGCCGTTGTCGATCGCCTCTCGCACCGTGACCCCCGAGGTGCCCTGATGGATTACGTTGAAAACGACTTTACAAAGAATTGAGTAGTACGTGGGGACTACTACCTCAGTGGGCGGCGGCAACCAGTCCCTGGGCGCGCCAGAGCGCTATCCTTGCCTCAGCCTCGCGCCTCGGCCCGGGGTTTTCTTTCTGTAACGACACCTCAGGCACGGAACGAGGGAGAAGATGGCTCGCGGAGATGTCCGCATTGCGGTGACGTTGGCTTGCGAAGAGTGCAAGCGGCGCAACTACCAGACCAACAAGTCCCGGCGCAACTCGCCGGACCGCATCGAGATGCGCAAGTTCTGCCGCTGGTGCGGCCACCACACCCCTCACAAAGAGACCCGGTAGCTACCCGATGGCGAAAACCCGTGCACAGCGCAAGGCCGAGCGCCGGGCTCGGGAAGCCGAAGAGCGGAAACGCTCCGGCGGCCACGAGAGCCCGGTAGAGGCGCAGCGGGAGACCCAGACGGGGGTCTCCGGCGACGTCGCCGAGGTCGAGGCGGTCGAGATGGGGATCGCCGCCGGCGCCCCCGAGTCCCAGCTGGAGACGCCGGACGCGCCGAAGCCGCGCTCCGCCCGCCGCGCCGCGGCCCGCGCCGAGAAGGAAGCCGAGAAGCGCAAGCGCGAGGAGCAGAAGCGGCGCGAGCGCCAGCAGCTGGAGAAGAAGCAAAAACAGGCGAAGGCGGAACGCCAGCGCTCCGGTGTCATCGGCTTCCTCATATCCTGTTGGCAGGAGCTGAAGAAAGTCCAGTGGCCGGACCGCGAGACGCTGGTCCAGGCGACCGCTGTGACCATCCTCTTCGTCGCCGTCGCAGCCGCCTATCTCGGCGCCCTCGACGCGGTCTTCAACTGGCTCATCAAGCAGATCCTCTAGCCGAGGGTCCCGAACAAAGGCTTCTAGAGAGATGTATCGCTGGTACGTGATCAACACCTACTCCGGGCACGAGAACAAGGTCAAGCACAACCTCGAGCACCGGGTGCAGACGATGAGCCAGAACCGCAACGTGCGGCAGGTCGTCGTCCCCACCGAGCAGGTCTCGGAGGTCAACAAAGACGGGCAGAAAGAAACGAAGGACAAACGCACGATGCCCGGCTACGTCCTCGTCAACATGGAGATGACCGACGATGCCTGGGGCCTGGTCAAGAACACCCCTGGCGTCACCGGCTTCGTCGGCGCCCGCAACAAACCGGTGCCGCTCTCCAAACCGGAGGTCGACCGCCTGCTCCACCGCGAGACCGCCGAGCGGCCACGGACGCAGGCCCAGTTCGCGATCGGCGAATCGGTCAAAGTCATCTCCGGCCCGCTTTCCGACTTCTCCGGCGAGATCGCCGAGATCAACGAGGACGCGGCCAAACTCAAGGTGCTGGTCTCGATCTTCGGGCGCGAGACGCCGGTCGAGGTCGGCTACGACCAGGTCAAGAAGATCTAGCTCGCAAAGAGCGCTACCCTCCCGAACCCGATCATGGCCAAGAAAGTCCTCACCGTCATCAAGCTGCAGATCCAGGCAGGCAACGCCAACCCGGCGCCGCCCGTCGGCCCCGCGCTCGGTCAGCACGGCGTCAACATCATGGATTTCTGCAAAGCCTTCAACGCCCAGACGCAGGGCGAGGGCGGGACGATCATCCCAGTCGAAATCACCGTCTACGAGGACCGATCCTTCGACTTCGTCACGAAGACGCCGCCCGCCGCCGTTCTGATCAAGGAAGCGATCAAAATCCCGAAGGGCTCGGGCGAGCCGCACGTCAACAAGGTCGGGACCATTTCCGACGCGCAGATCCAGGAGATCGCCGAACGGAAGATGCCCGATCTCAACGCCAACGACATCGATGCCGCGAAGAAGATCATCGCCGGCACCGCCCGCTCGATGGGCGTCGACGTCGCCTAGGAGAGCTTCGATGGCCCACGGCAAACGATTCCGAGCCCAGTACGACAAGGTCGATCGCGACCACGCCTACCCGCCGGCCGAGGCGATCGCCCTGATCAAGGAGACCGCCAGCGCCAAGTTCGACGAGACCGTCGAGCTGCACATCCTCCTCGGGGTCAACGTCCGTCATGCCGACGAGCAGCTGCGGGGGACCCTGGCGCTGCCGCACGGGCTCGGTAAGGACGTCACCGTCGCCGTCTTCGCCCAGGGCCAGCAGGCCCGCGACGCCGAGGCGGCGGGAGCAGACTTCGTCGGCGGCCAGGACCTGGTCGAGAAAGTCCAGGAGGGCTGGACCGACTTCGACGTCGCGATCTCGACCCCGGAGATGATGAAAGGCGTCGGCCAGCTCGGCCGCGTCCTCGGCCCGCAGGGCCTGATGCCGAACCCCAAGGTCGGCACCGTCACCGACGACGTCGAGAAGGCCGTCGCTGACTCCAAATCGGGCAAAGTCGAATACCGGACCGATCGCCAGGCGATCGTCCACATGGCGATCGGCAAGGCCAGCTTCGACGCCGAGAAACTGCTTGAGAACTACCAGGCCGTGATGGAGGAGATCGTTCGCGCGAAGCCCTCCTCGGCCAAGGGCAAATACGTCATCTCCGCCACCCTGGCGACGACGATGGGCCCCGGCATCCGGGTCGACTCCGGCAAATCCGCCGACGCCGACGGAGCGCCCTCGGGCGGCGAAGAAGCCACCGCCACGGCCGACGAGACCGCACAGGAGGCCGCGACGGTCTAACCTCCGTCGCCGCTAACCGCAGACCACCGGCGGGGCAACGCCCAGAAGCCCGGTGCAGGTAAGACGATGAACCGCGAAGAAAAGTCCGCAGCCATAAAAGAGATCGTCGCCGAGATCGAGGGATCTGAGGCGATCTTCGCCGTCGACTACCGCGGCATCAGCGTTCCCCAGGCCGCCGAGCTGCGCTCGAAACTGCGCGAAGCCGATGCCAGCTTTCGCATCGTCAAGAACCGGCTGACCAAAATCGCCGCCGAGCAGGCCGGCGAGGAGCGGCTGGCGGAGCTGCTGCAGGGGCCGACCGCGCTCACCTTCGTCCGCGGCGACACCGCCCAGGCCGCGAAGGCGATCACGACCTTCAACAAAGAGCACGAGGTGCTCACCTACAAGGGCGGCTTCATGGAGGCGACGAGCCTCGACGAACTCGCCTTCAAATCGATCGCCAAACTGCCCGGCCGGGAAGTCCTCAACGGCCAGCTGGCAGGAGTGGTCGCCAGCCCGCTCACCGGTCTCGTGCGCGGGCTGGGCAGCATGATCCAGGGCTTGGCCCTGCAGCTCGGTCAGATCGCCGAGAAAGGGCTCGTGACCGGTGAGGCTCCAGCGCCTGAGCCGGCGGACGCGCAGGAGGAGGAGCCTGAGGCCGAAGAGGCACCGGCTGAGGAGGCTCCGGCTGAGGAGGCTCCGGCCGAGGAGGAGGAGGCTCCCGCGGCGGAGTCCTCCGATGACACGACTTCAGATGAAGATTCAAACGAGGAAGAGGGGTAGGCACGCATGGCAACCAAAACTTCAACCGAGGACTGGATCGAGGAGCTGAAAAGCATCTCGGTGCTCGAGCTCTCCGAGCGGATCAAAGCGCTCGAGGAGGAGTTCGGCGTCTCCGCAACGGCCGTCGCGGCCGCTGCTCCGGCCGCCGGTGGCGGTGGCGGCGGTGGCGACGAGGGCGGCGGCGAAGAGTCTTCGACCGTCGACGTCATCCTCAAAGAGGTCGGCGGCCAGAAGGTCCCGGTCATCAAGGTGGTTCGCTCGGCGACCGGTCTCGGTCTGAAAGAGGCCAAGGCGCTCGTCGACGAGGCTCCGAAAGCGATCAAAGAGGGCGTCGACCGCGACGAGGCCGACAAACTCAAATCCGAGCTCGAGGAGGCCGGGGCCACGGTCGAACTCTCGTAGGAGTTCAACCTGCCCCGGTGCAGATCCCGCTCAGGGAGCCAAACTTGAAGCAGCGTGCGGCCGTGTGTTATTTTCCGCGGTCGCGCGTCATTTGAGTGCCCCTGCCCAGATCTGCGCTGTATCTACGTCCCTCTGACCGTCCGAGGAGTCGCCGACTTTGGCACGTTCCAACGCTGCCCCCGTAACCCGTAGGAGCTTTTCCCGCCTAGACAACCCTCTCGAGGTTCCACACCTGATCGACATCCAGCGTCGTTCCTTCGAGGAATTGACGGATCCGAAAGCTGGAGGTCTGCGAGAGACGATCAACGACATATCCCCGATTGAGGACTACACGGGGAACCTCCAGATCGTCTTTGGCGATTTCAAGTTCGAGGAGCCGCCGCACTCGATCGAGGAGTGCCGTGAGAAGGACATGACCTACTCGCGGCCGCTGACCGCGACGGTCGCCTTCCAGAACAAGGAGACCGGAGAGATCCGCGAGCAGGCCGTCTTCATGGGCGACTTCCCGTGGATGACCGAGCGCGGGACCTTCATCATCAACGGCACCGAGCGCGTGGTCGTCACGCAGTTGGTCCGTTCGCCGGGCGCCTACGTGATGGCGCCGAAGGACCCCGAAAAGCAGGTCTTCATCGCCAACCTGATGCCGGCCCGCGGCTCCTGGCTGGAGCTCGAAGTCGACAAAAAAGGCAAAGTCTTCGTCCGCATCGACCGCAAGCGGAAACTGCCGGTGACGGTGCTGCTGCGGGCGATGGGCTACGTCGAGGACCAGCAGCTGCTGGACATGTTCGACAACTCGGTCTACCTCCGCCACACGATCGAGGCGGACACCGAAGCGACCAAGACCGAAGAGGGCGCCCTGATCGAGCTGTTCAAAAAGCAGCGCCCGGGCGAGCCGCCGTCGGTCGACGCCGCCAAAGCGCTGCTCGAGCAGCTCTTCTTCGACCCCAAGCGCTACGACCTCACCCGGGTCGGCCGCTACAAGCTCAACGCCCGCCTTGACCTCGACATCGACCTCGAGACCCGGGTCCTCACCCACGACGACATCATCGCCCTCGTCAAGGAGCTGGTGACCCTGCCGAAGCTGCTCGGGATCCCCGAGGAGATCGACGAGGAGAACCCGATCAAAGACTATGCCGCCGAGGCGATCACCTACCCGCGCGAGCAGGTCTACGACCACCTCGACGAGTACGAGCACTTCGGCAACCGCCGTCTGCGCACGGTCGGCGAGCTGATCCAGGAGGCCTTCCGGATCGGCCTCTACCGGATGGAGCGCGTTGTCCGCGAGCGCCTTACCACCGAGGACGCCGACGCGATCACGCCGCAGACGATCATCAACATCCGCCCTGTCGTGGCGGCGATGAAGGAGTTCTTCGGTTCCTCGCAGCTCTCGCAGTTCATGGACCAGACCAACAGCCTCTCCGGGCTTACCCACAGGCGCCGCCTGTCGGCGCTCGGCGCCGGCGGTCTGACCCGTGAGCGGGCGCCGATCGAGGTCCGCGACGTGCACCCGACCCACTACGGCCGGATGTGCCCGATCGAGACCCCGGAGGGCCCGAACATCGGCCTGATCGGGTCGCTCTCCTCCTACGCCCAGATCTCCGAGCACGGCTTCGTCACCACCCCGTACCGGGTGGTCGAAGACGGCGTCGTCAGTGAGGAGATCGTCCACTACGACGCGACCCAGGACGAGGACAAGGTGATCGCCCAGGCGAACGCCGAGATCGATCCGAAGACGCGCAAGCTGAAGGGCCCGCAGGTGCTGGTCCGGGCCGGCGAGCAGGAGTACGCGACCGCCGCCCCCAAGGAAGTCGACCTGATGGACGTCTCGCCGTCGCAGATCTGGTCGGTCGCGACCTCGCTGATCCCCTTCCTCGAGCACGACGACGCCAACCGGGCGCTGATGGGCTCGAACATGCAGCGACAGGCGGTGCCGCTCCTGAAGCCGGACCCGCCGCTGATCGGGACCGGGATGGAGCGCCGCGCCGCGGTCGACACCGGTGACGTGGTCCTCGCCGAGAACGACGGCGAAGTCACCTACGTCGACGCCGAGCGGATCGTGGTCAGCCACGGCTCGCAGAAGGACGAGCAGCCGCTCCACAAGTTCATGCGCTCCAACCAGGGGACGATCATCCACCAGCGGCCGATCGTCAAGAGCGGCCAGAAGGTGAAGGCGGGCGACGTGCTCGCCGACGGCTCTTCGACCGGCGGCGGCGAGATCGCCCTCGGCAAGAACTGCCTGGTCGCCTTCATGTCCTGGGAGGGCTACAACTTCGAGGACGCGATCATCCTCTCCGAGCGCCTGGTCAAGGACGACGAGATGACCTCGATCCACATCGAGGAGTACGAGATCGACGCCCGCACGACCAAGCTCGGCGACGAGGAGATCACCCGCGACATCCCGAACCGCTCCGAGGAGAGCCTGCGCAACCTCGACGAGCGCGGCATCGTCCGCGTCGGTGCCGAGGTCGTCTCCGGCGACCTCCTGGTCGGCAAGGTGACGCCGAAGGGCGAGACCGAGCTGACCGCCGAGGAGAAGCTGATCCGCGCGATCTTCAAGGAGAAGGCGCGCGAGGTCCGCGACACCTCGCTGAAAGTGCCGCACGGCGAGGGCGGGGTCGTCATCGACGTCCTCACCTTCAGCCGCGACGCCGGCGACGACCTGCCGCCCGGCGTCAACGACCTGGTCCGCGTCTACGTCGCGACCAAGCGCAAGATCGCCGAGGGCGACAAGCTCGCCGGCCGCCACGGGAACAAGGGTGTGATCTCGAAGATCGTGCCCGAGGAGGACATGCCCCACCTGGCCGACGGCACCCCCGTCGACGTCATCCTCAACCCGCTCGGCGTGCCGAGCCGGATGAACATCGGCCAGATCCTCGAGACCCACCTCGGGTGGGTCGCGGCGAACGGCTGGTATGACGACGGCTCCGAGGCCTACAAGCAGGCGCACTCCGACGAGGGTGACGGCCGCGTCTACGTGGCGACCCAGGTCTTCGATGGGGCGACCGTCGAGGACGTCGACGAGGCGCTCGTCTCCTGGAACGAGGAGAACGCCGACCGCGGCGTCGACCTCGGGGTCGACAAGAGCGCCCGTCCGGGCGCCCGCGCCTCGGGCACGGCCCAGCTCTACAACGGTCGCACCGGCGAGCCCTACGAGGGCAAGGTGACGGTCGGCTACATGTACATCCTCAAGCTGCTGCACCTGGTCGACGACAAGATCCACGCCCGCTCGACCGGCCCGTACTCGCTCGTCACCCAGCAGCCGCTGGGCGGCAAGGCGCAGTTCGGCGGGCAGCGCTTCGGCGAGATGGAGGTCTGGGCGCTGGAGGCATATGGCGCCGCCTACACCCTGCAGGAGATGCTCACGGTCAAGTCCGACGACACGGTCGGGCGCGTCAAGGCCTACGAGGCGATCGTCAAGGGGGAGAACATCCCCGAGCCCTCGATACCGGAGTCCTTCAAAGTGCTCCTGAAGGAGATCCAGAGCCTCTCGCTCGACGCCAACGTGGTGTCGGAGGGGACGGACGTCGAGATCTCCGACGAGGAAGACGACCTGCTGAAAGCCGCCGAGGAGCTCGGCATGGACCTGACCGGCGTCCGCGCCGACTCCTCCAACGGAGCCGCGGACGAGCAGGAGGAGCAGGTGGTCGCCGAGGGCGAGGGTGGAACTGACGGTGACGGTGCCGGCAAAACCGAAGAGGCTACGCCGGCCGAGGTGGAGGACTGATGATCGACATCAATAACTTCGACGCGATCGAGATCGGGCTCGCGTCATCGAAGAAGATCCGCTCCTGGAGTTGGGGCGAGGTCACGAAGCCCGAGACGATCAACTACCGGACGCTGAAGCCCGAGAAAGACGGGCTCTTCTGCGAGCGCATCTTCGGTCCGACCAAGGACTGGGAGTGCTACTGCGGCAAGTACAAGCGCGTCCGCTACAAGGGCATCGTCTGCGAGCGCTGCGGCGTCGAGGTCACCCGCTCCAAGGTCCGCCGCGAGCGGATGGGGCACGTCGACCTCGCCTCCCCGGTCTCGCACATCTGGTTCTTCAAGGGCGTCCCGAGCCGGATCGGTTACCTGATCGACATGGCTCCGAAAGAGCTGGAGAAGGTCCTCTACTTCGCCGCCTCGATGGTCACCTGGGTCGACGAGGAGGCCCGCGACAAGGACGTCGGGAAACTGGAGAAAGAGGTCAAAAAAGTCGTCGACTCCTACGAGTCCGAAAAACAGAAACGGACGCAGGAGCTGAACGAGTCCCTCGAGCGCCGGATCGCCTACCTCGAGGCCGGCACCCAGGACAAGTTCGACGACGAAGACCACATCTGGGCCGACTCGCTGAAACTGACCGCGGCGCAGCTGCGGAAGCTCAAAGACGACGACCGGGCGAAAATGATCAAAGAACTGCGCAAACAGTTCGACGCCGAGATCTCCGACACCGAGGCCTACCTCGAAGAGGCCGCGGAGCGGATGAACGAGGTCTGGAAGATCTTCACGGAGATGAAGCCGAAGGACGTCATCAACGACGAGACGGTCTTCCGTGAGCTCAAGGACCGCTTCGGCTCCCCGTTCGGCTGGGGCGAGTACTTCCGCGGCGGCATGGGTGCCGAAGCGGTGCGCGACCTGCTCGAACAGGTCGACCTCGAGGCCGACTGCGAGGAACTGGAGCAGATCATCAATAGCTCCAAAGGCCAGAAACAGGCCCGCGCGGTGAAGCGGCTGAAAGTCGCCTCCGCCTTCCTCAACTCGGACAACAAGCCCGACTGGATGATCCTCGACGCGGTGCCGGTGATCCCGCCGGAGCTGCGCCCAATGGTCCAGCTGGACGGTGGCCGCTTCGCGACCTCCGACCTCAACGATCTCTACCGCCGGGTGATCAACCGCAACAACCGGCTGAAAAGGCTGCTCGACCTCGGCGCGCCCGAGATCATCGTCAACAACGAGAAGCGGATGCTGCAGGAGGCGGTCGACGCCCTCTTCGACAACGGCCGCCGCGGGCGCCCGGTCACGGGCCCTGGCAACCGGCCGCTGAAGTCGCTCTCCGACATGCTGAAGGGGAAGCAGGGTCGCTTCCGCCAGAACCTGCTCGGCAAGCGCGTCGACTACTCCGGCCGCTCGGTGATCGTCTCCGGGCCGAACCTGCGGCTGCACCAGTGCGGCCTGCCGAAGCTGATGGCGCTCGAGCTGTTCAAGCCGTTCATCATGGCTCAGCTGGTCGAGCGCAAAGCGGTCCAGAACATCAAGGCCGCGAAGAAGATGGTCGAGTCGATGATCCCGGAGGTCTGGGACGTTCTGGAGGAAGTCATCCACCAGCACCCGGTCCTGCTCAACCGGGCGCCGACCCTGCACCGTCTCGGCATCCAGGCCTTCGAACCGGTCCTGGTCGAGGGCAAGGCGATCCAGGTTCACCCCCTGGTCTGCCACGCCTTCAACGCCGACTTCGACGGCGACCAGATGGCGGTCCATGTGCCGCTCTCGGCCGAGGCTCAGGCCGAGGCGCGGATCCTCATGCTCTCCGCCAACAACATCCTCTCTCCGGCCCACGGGGCGCCGCTGGCGACCCCGACCCAGGACATGGTGCTCGGCATCTACTACCTGACCTACGGCCCGGAAGCGGACGAGCTGGCGAAGATCGACGAGGAGCTGAAGGCCGGCAAGGGCACGAACGGCTCCGGCCCGAACGTGAAGGTGTTCCGCTCCTCGCAGGAGGCCGAGCTCGTCTACGAGAACGGCGGCTGCAAGCTGCACGACCAGGCCGAGTACCGGCGTGCCGGGCGCGGCCACTTCCTGACCACCGTCGGGCGGATCATCTTCAACGAGAAGATCGAGCGCGCCCTCGCCGACGCTCTCGAAGAGGACTTCGATCCCGAGCAGTTCGAGTTCGTCAACTTCTCGCTGAAGAAGAAGGACATCAACCAGATGGTCTCCGACCTGGTCGAGTCTTACGGGGCGCCGGCTGTCTCACAGGTGCTCGACGCCTTCAAGGACCTCGGTTTCCACTACGCGAGCCAGGCCGGGATCACGGTCTCGAAGAACAACGTCGTCTCGCCGCCGGAGAAGCCGGAAATCCTCGATCGCTACGAGAAGGAGACCGAAGCGATCCAGCAGCAGTACGACGAGGGCTACATCACCGCCGAGGAGCGTCACGAGGCAGTGACGGCGCACTGGAACCGGGCCACCGACGAGGTCGCGAAAGCGATGGAGGACAACCTCGACACGCTGAACCCGATCTTCATGATGGCCAACTCGGGCGCTCGCGGATCGTTCAAACAGATCCGCCAGCTGGCCGGGATGCGCGGTCTGATGGCCAACCCGAAAGGGGAGATCATCGAGCGGCCGATCAAGGCCAACTTCATGGAGGGGCTCTCGGTTCTCGAGTACTTCATCTCCACCCACGGCGCCCGAAAGGGCCTCGCCGACACGGCGCTGAGGACGGCCGACTCCGGTTACCTCACCCGCCGCCTGGTCGACGTCGCCCAGGACGTGATCGTCCGTGAGGAGGACTGCAAGACCAAAGAACACATCGAGATGGTCATCCGCAAGGACGACGGCTCGCTCAACGACAACCTGATCGGTCGCCTGGCCGCGAAAAAGCTCGAGACCAAGCGCGGTCGCGAACTGCTGAAGCGCAACCAGGAGATCACCCTGGTCAACGTCGAAGAGATCGCCGAGGCCTTCGGCGACGACGAGGACGTCAAAGTCCCCGTCCGCTCCGCCCTCAAGTGCGAGGCCGAGTCGGGCGTGTGTCGCTCCTGCTACGGGATCTCGCCGGCGACCGGGTCGACCGTCGACATTGGCGACGCGGTCGGGATCATCGCCGCCCAGTCGATCGGCGAGCCGGGGACCCAGCTGACCATGCGGACCTTCCACACGGGAGGCGTCGCCGGCCAGGACATCACCCAGGGTCTGCCGCGCATCGTCGAGCTCTTCGAGGCGCGTAAACCGAAGGGCCTGGCGCAGATGGCCGAGGCCGAGGGCAAAGTCTCGATCGAAGAAACCGACAAAGCGCTGAAAGTGATCGTCACCGAGTCCAGCGGCGAGGAGCACAGCTACAGCTTCCCGCTGAGGACCCGACTCCACGTGGCCGACGGCGACCGGGTCGAGGTCGGCGAGCAGCTGAACGAAGGCTCGCTCTACCCGGCCGACCTGCTGGCGATCCGCGGGCGCACCGCGACCGAGCTCTACCTCGTCGACGAGGTACAGAAGGTCTACCGCGCCCAGGGCGTCGACATCAACGACAAGCACATCGAGCTGATCGCCCGGCAGATGCTGAAGAAGGTGCGGATCGAGTCGAAGGGCTCGACCAGCCTCCTTCCCGGCCAGCTCGAGGATCGCGGCAGCCTCAAACGCCTCAACAAGAAGGTCAAGGAAGAGGGCGGAACCCCGGCCAAAGGCGAGGAGGTCATCCTCGGGATCACCAAGGCCTCGCTGGCGACCGAGTCCTTCCTCTCGGCGGCCTCCTTCCAGGAGACGACCAAGGTGCTCACCGACGCTGCCCTCGAGGGCAAACGGGACCGCCTGGTCGGCCTCAAGGAGAACGTGATCATCGGCAAGCTGATCCCGGCCGCGACCGGCCTCAAGCACTACCGGACGGTCGCGATCGAGCCGGCGGAACCGATCGAGCCGCCGAGCGACGACCTGCTCGAGGAAGACGAGCTGGCCGCGGAGCTCGGGGTCGACGGGGTGGAGGCTCCGGTCGAGGGCTTCGGCACCTCCTTCGCGGAGGAGCTCGAGGAGCTCGCCCAGGAGATCGAGTCCACCTCCGAAGAGTCGAAGTAGGCCCGGCCCCAGGCAGGAGTCCGTAGACGTAGGAACCCCCTCGTGGGGGTTCCTACGGATGATTGTGTACCTCCACAGTGGGTAAATAAGAAGTACCCCAAGACCAAGAGCTTCCGATCTTGAGGTACTTCATGTTTCTCCTTGATGGCCGAGGACCGGGACGAAAATCCCGGTCCTCGGCTTTTGTGGTCCGTCGGCCGGTCTAGTTGCCGAGGCAGACGGCGTAGGCGGTAATCGTCTCCTCGCCGCCGGTGTTGTTGACGGCCTGGTAGAGCCAGCCGTTGCCCGAGGGCCTGCTGCTGGTCATCTCGGTGCCGAAGTGATCCGGCTGGCCGCCGCCCCCGAGGACCTGCTCGCCGGCGGCGCAGGTGGCGCTGACGCCGCCGTTGGCCCCTTTGGCGATTTTCACCGAGTTGGTGCGGACGGTGACCGGCCCCAGCTCCGAGGAGCGGACGGAGTCGGACCCGAGGTCGGCCGCGCTCAGCGACTGGTCGGCGACCTCCGAGGAGGCGACCGAGGCCGCGCCGAGGTCGTCGGCCGTGAGCGCGTCCGGTGCCACCTCCGGCGATTCGACCGCGTTTTCGGCGATCTCCTCGGCGGCGACCGAGCTCGGTGCGATCTTCGGCGCGCTGACCGAGTTGTCGCGGAGGTCGATCGTGCGGACGGTCCCGTCGACGATCTGCGCCGAGCGGACGCTGTTCTTGGCGATGCCAACCGCGAAGGCGCTGCCGGTCAGGGCCAGGAACAGCGCCAGACAGCTGATCGCGAGGGCGGGGGAGATGCGGAATGAACGGGTGTAGCGAGTCATCGGGGGTCTCCTTTCGTCGGTTGTCAATCCCGATGGCCCCAGCTTCCGCTCGAACGGCCCCCGCAACTACGGACCCCAGGGGTGAACCTCCTCACCCCTGAAACTGGCCAGGTGGCCAGTCCGGTAGATTTCGCCGCCATGGACTCGGCCGAGAAGGTCTGCATCATCGGCGCCGGCAGCTCCGGGATCGTCGCCGCCCAGGTGCTGGACTCGCGCGGGATCCCCTTCGACTGCTTCGAGAAGGGGTCGCAGATCGGCGGCAACTGGCGCTATGAGAACGACAACGGGATGTCGTCCGCCTATCGCTCGCTGCACATCAACACCTCGCGGCGGGTGATGGCCTTCAAGTCGCTGCCGATGCCCGACCACTTTCCGGACTACCCCGACCACTTCCAGATGGCGGCCTACTTCGACGAATTCGCCGACCACTTCGGGCTGCGCGAGAAGATCGCCTTCCGGACCGAGGTCGTGAAGGTCGAGCCCGCCGACGGCTCCTGGGCGGTGACGACGAAGGGCCCGGAGGGGAAGGAGCGCACGGAGCGCTACCAGGCGGTGCTTGTGGCCAACGGGCACCATTGGGATCCGCGCTGGCCGGAGCCGGCCTTCCCCGGCTCCGAGGAGTTCGAGGGAGAGCAGATGCACGCCCACCACTACCGCGAGCCCGACGTCCTCCGGGGCAAGCGGGTCCTCGTCCTCGGCCTCGGCAACTCGGCCACCGACATCGCCGTCGAGTCCTCGCGGATCGCCGACAAGACCTTCCTCTCCACCCGCCGCGGCGCCTATGTCATCCCCAAGTACATCAACGGCAAGCCGATCGACGAGCTTTCCAACCCGATCACGTCGATGGCGCCGCTGGCGGTGCAGCGATTCTTCGCGATGCGAGCCCTTGGCGTGGCCTCCGCCGCCGACCCCACCGCTTACGGGTTGCCCAAGCCAGACCACAAGCTCTTCGAGGCCCACCCGACGGTTTCCTCGGAGCTGCTGCCCAGGCTCGGCCACGGCGATATCACCGCGAAGCCCAACATCGAACGCTTCGACGGTGGCCGCACGGTCCGCTTCGTCGATGGCAGCGAGGAGGAGATCGACCTCGTCGTCTACTGCACGGGCTACAAGATCTCCTTCCCGTTCTTCGACCCGAAGGTCCTCGCGGCGCCGGAGAACCGGCTGCCGCTGTATCGCCGCGTCGTCTCCGTCGAGCGCCCCGGCCTCTACTTCATCGGCTTCATCCAGCCGCTGGGGCCGATCATGCCGCTTGCCGAGGCGCAGTGCGAATGGGTCGCCGACCTCCTTGCCGGTCGGGCGACGCTACCGGCGCCGGGGGAGATGAAGCGGGAGATCGCGCGGGAGGAACGGAAGCAGGCGAAGCGCTTCGTTGCTTCTAAGCGCCATACCGTCGAGGTCGACTTCCACCCTTATCTGCGCGAGATCCGGCGCGAGCGAAAGCGGGTTGCGCAGCCGGCTTGACGACGCGGGTGCGCCCGCCCGGCGGGCAGTCGGGCACCGGCAGCGCCGCACCGCCTCCGTGAGGGCCGCGCCGGCGCGGGCCGCGGGGAAGCCGTGGCCGCGGCTTGCGCTTGAAGCCCCCGTCCTCGTCGGTCGCGGTCTCCGGTTCGTCGTGCTGCTTGGCCGCCCAGTAGACGAGCCACATCGACGCCAGGACCGGGATCTTGAGGACGACGGCAAGGAAGAAGATGGGCCAGAACCCAGTCACTCGATCCAGTCTAGAGACCTTCTTCAGCCCAGCGACCGGGCCCAGGCCTCGAGCGCTGCGACGTGCCCCTCCTCGAGGCCCAGATGCGGCTCGGTCGGGACCAGCAGCGTCGGCGAGGGCCGCCGCTCCGCCCACTCGTAGCAGCTGGCGTCGAAGTTGTCGTCGACCCAGGCGATCGACCGGCCGCCGCAATAGGTCTCCATCCCGGTCAGCTTCCAGTGCGCGCCGCCGTTGCGGGCGGCGACGTCGAAGGAGATGTGGGGCAGCTCCGGCAGGCCAAGCAGCTGCGGCAGGTAGAAGTTCGCTTTGTCCTCCCAGCCGCTCGCCCAGACCAGCTCGAAGCTCTCGGCCAATCGCAGCAGCCGGTCGCCGACCGCCAGCGAGATGCAGTGCGGCACACCGTCGACGAGCTGCAGCTGCGTATGTGCCGGCCGCTCCTCGAACCCGAAGAGGCTGATGACGCCGTCGATGTCGACTGCCAGCAGCGGCCGGTCAGCCATGAAACGGGGAGCTACCAGCGGTAGTGCGCGAACGCTTTGTTCGCCTGCGCCATGCGGTAGATGTCGTCCTTCCGCTTCCAGGCGCTGCCCTGCTGCTGGTTGGCGTCGAGGATCTCGGCGGCGAGGCGCTCGGCCATCGAGTACTCGCGGCGCTGGCGGGCGAACTGGACCAGCCAGCGGACCGCGAGGGTGCGGGCGCGGCGGGCCGGAACCTCGACCGGGACCTGGTAGGTGGCGCCACCGACCCGGCGGGAGCGAACCTCCAGCACCGGGGTAAGCGTTTTGATCGCCGACTCCAGGACCTCGACCGCGTCTTCCCCGGTGCGCTCGCCGACGATCGCGAGGCTGTCGTAGACGATCCGCTCGGCAAGGCTCTTCTTGCCGTCGCTCATCACCTTGTTGATCACCTGCTGGACGAGCCGGTTGCGGTGTCTGGCGTCCGGCTCGATCGGCCGAATCTGTGCGGCGGAGCGGCGGGGCATTACGAGGCTTTGACGCCGTAGAGGGAGCGGCTTTGCTTGCGGTCGGAGACCGCGGCGGCGTCGAGGGTGCCGCGGACGACTTTGTAGCGGACGCCCGGCAGGTCCTTGACCCGGCCACCTTTGATCAGGACCACGGAGTGCTCCTGCAGGTTGTGCCCCTCGCCGGGGATGTAGGTCGTGACCTCCATCCCGTTGGTCAGGCGCACACGGGCGATCTTGCGCAGCGCCGAGTTCGGCTTCTTCGGCGTCACCGTGGCGACACGGGTGCAGACGCCGCGCCGCTGCGGGGCGGCTACGCGTTTCTTGCGACCTTGGCCCGACTTGAGGCCGGGGGTCGCGGTCTTCTTCTTCGGGCTCTTGCGGCCCTTCCTGACAAGCTGGTTGGTATTCGGCACGGCCGCGCATAGTAGAGGAGTCCGGCCAAGACCATCGCCCCGGCTGCGGCGAGCTCGGCGTAGAAGCCGTCCTCGAGCACCGCTGAGGCGCCCGCGAAGCGGGAGGTTTGGCTGCCCTCGTCGAGCCCCGCGGGCAGGTCGACGATGAGGATCACCGCCAGCGAGAGCAGCCCCAGCGCTGCGATCAGGAGGCCCAGCCGCTTCGTCTCCCGGCGCATGGCCAGCGCGCCGAGGACCATCGCCAGGACGCCGACGGGGACCAACAGGTAGGCGTGCGCGTCACCCGCGGTCCGTGCGTCGACGGTGGGGACGGCGGCCGCGTCGGGCAAGCCGGCATAGCCCGGCTGGCCGATCTCCACCGCTCGATAGTCGATGAACTGGGAGGCGACGAGGCAGACGCCGGCGAGGATCAGGACCGCGGCGGCGGCCCGGCCGGGGGTGATCACCGCGCTGGCCGCGGTCGCCCCTCGGACGGAGAGCGCGCAGGCCCGGCGCACCTGGTGCTCCAGCGCCGCGACCGCCCGGAAGAGCAGCCCCAGCAGCGGCCGCAGGCGGGGCCAGAGCCAGCCCCAGGCGCGCCGCCCGGCCAGGACACTCCCGCGCTGCACCCGGCGCACCGCCGGATAGGTTCGCTCGAGCCCGCGGTTGCCGATTCGGTCGAGCTGACGGGACCGCCTGTGAAGCCGCTCCGGCAGGGAGCCGATGCGCGGCCGCGCCGCTGCTATCATCGCCCGTCGCTCAGGCAGTTTTCGCTGTTTCTTCGCAGGACGCTTCGCCGGGCCCCCTGGGGCCTTTTTTTGCGGCTTATCACGACTACCGAACTTAGGAACCATGGCACGCAGCTTTCCACTCGAGAAAACCCGGAACATCGGGATCATGGCGCACATCGACGCCGGTAAGACGACGACGACGGAGCGCATCCTCTACTACACCGGCCGCACCCACAAAATGGGCGAGGTCCACGAGGGCGCCGCGGTCATGGACTGGATGGAACAGGAGCAGGAGCGAGGGATCACGATCACCTCGGCTGCGACCGCGTGCGAGTGGAAGGACCACCGCATCAACATCATCGACACGCCGGGCCACGTCGACTTCACCGTCGAGGTCGAGCGCAGCCTCCGCGTCCTCGACGGCGCGATCGCCGTCTTCGACGCCGTCGCCGGCGTCGAGCCGCAGTCGGAGACCGTCTGGCGCCAGGCCGACAAGTACGGGGTTCCGCGCTTCGCCTACATCAACAAGATGGACCGCACCGGCGCCGACTTCTTCAACTCGGTGCAGACGATGACCGACCGGCTCGGCGCCAACCCGCTGCCGATCCAGCTGCCGATCGGCGCCGAGGAGAACTTCAAAGGCGTCGTCGACCTGGTGAGGATGAAAGGCCTGATCTGGACCGACGAGCTCGGCGCCGCCTACGAGGAGATCGAGATCCCCGAGGACCTTGCCGACCAGGCCGAGGAATACCGGACCCAGCTGATCGAAGCCTGCGCCGACTACGACGAAGAGCTGATGGAAGCCTTCCTCGGCGAGGAAGAGATCCCCGAGGAGAAGCTGGTCGCCTCGCTCCACGAGGCGACCCTCTCGACCAAAGTCACCCCTGTCCTCTGCGGCACCTCCTTCAAGAACAAGGGCGTGCAGCCGCTGCTCGACGCGATCGTCGAACTGCTGCCCTCGCCGCTCGAGGTGCCGCCGGTCACCGGCGTCGTCCCGGCGGGCAAGGGCCAGGCCGAGGACGTCGAGGACACGCGCGAGGCGAGCGACAGCGCTCCCTTCTCGGCGCTGGCCTTCAAGGTCATGTCCGACCCCTACGTCGGCAAGCTCACCTACTTCCGCGTCTACTCCGGCAAGCTCGAGAAAGGCGGCCGGGTCCTTAACGTGAAAACCGGCAAGACCGAGCGGATCGGGCGGCTGCTGATGATGCACGCCAACAGCCGCGAGGAGATCGACGAGACCTACGCGGGTGACATCTGCGCCGGCGTCGGCCTCAAGGAAACCGGGACCGGCGACACCCTCGCCGCCCCCGACGCCCCGATCGCCCTGGAGAGCATCGAATTCCCGGAGACCGTGATCGCGGTCGCGATCGAGCCGAAGACCAAAGCCGACCAGGAGAAGATGGGCAACGCCCTCGCCCGGCTCGGCGAGGAGGACCCGACCTTCCGGATCGAAACCGACGAGGAAACCGGCCAGACCCTGATCCACGGGATGGGCGAGCTCCACCTCGAGGTGATCGTCGACCGGATGCTGCGCGAGTTCAAAGTCGAGGCCAACGTCGGCAAGCCGCAGGTCGCCTACCGCGAGACGATCCGCAAGCAGGTCGAGAAGGTCGAGGCGCGCTTCGTCCGTCAGACCGGCGGCCGCGGCCAGTTCGGCCACGTCGTCATCAACCTCGAGCCGGCGCCCGAGGAGGGCTTCGTCTTCGAGAACAAGATCAAGGGCGGCGTCATTCCCGGCGAGTTCATCGGCCCGGCCGAAGCGGGGATGCGCGAGGCGCTGGAAAACGGCGTCAAGGCGGGCTACCCGATGGTCGACGTGAAAGCGGAACTGGTCGACGGCTCCTTCCACGACGTCGACTCTTCGGAGATGGCCTTCAAGATCGCCGGTTCGATGGCGATCCAGGAGGCCGCCCGCAAGGCCAACCCGGTCCTGCTGGAGCCCGTGATGGCGGTCGAGGTGGTCACGCCCGAGGACTTCCTCGGCGACGTGATCGGCGACCTCTCGCGTCGCCGCGGCAAAGTCCAGGGCCAGGACCAGCGCGGCAACGCCCTTGCCGTCCAGGCTTATGTCCCGCTCGGCGAGATGTTCGGGTACGCGACCGAATTGCGGTCGATGACCCAGGGCCGAGCCACTTACACGATGCAGTTCGAGCGCTACGAGGAGGTCCCCTCGAACATCGCCGAGGAGATCGTCGAGCACCGCTCAGGAGACCCGGTTGGTGCAGCCTCATGAGGCCAACCGCAGACGGGCACTGAACCTGGCTATATTTCCCAGGTTGCTCGCAGGCGCGCACCACGGCCTGCGGAAAGTCCGCCCACGAGACTCAAGCACTTAGATCAGACAGAACACGATTTCGAAAGGCGAAACGGAGAGAGATGTCCAAGGAGAAATTCGAGCGCGATAAGCCGCATGTGAACGTCGGCACCATCGGTCACATCGACCACGGCAAGACGACGCTGACGGCCGCGATCACCAAAACCCTCTCCACCGTGGGCGGTGCTGAGGCTCATAGCTTCGAGGAGATCGACAACGCTCCGGAGGAGAAGGAACGCGGCATCACGATCGCGACCTCCCACGTCGAGTACGAGACCGACAACCGGCACTACGCCCACGTCGACTGCCCGGGCCACGCCGACTACGTCAAGAACATGATCACCGGCGCCGCGCAGATGGACGGGGCGATCCTCGTCGTTTCCGCCGCCGACGGCGTCATGCCACAGACCCGCGAGCACATCCTGCTCGCCCGCCAGGTCAACGTCCCGCACGTGGTCGTCTTCCTCAACAAGATCGACCAGGTCGACGACGAGGAACTGGTCGAGCTGGTCGAGGAGGAGGTCAAGGAACTCCTCAATGAGTACGACTTCCCGGGCGACGAGACCCCGATCATCAAGGGCTCGGCCCTGAAGGCGCTGGAAGGCGACGAAGAAGCGCAGAAAGCCGTCTTCGAGCTGGCCGCGGCCCTCGACTCCTACATCCCGGAGCCGGTCCGCGAGCTCGACAAGCCGTTCCTGATGCCGATCGAGGACATCTTCTCGATCACCGGCCGCGGCACCGTCGCCACCGGCCGTATCGAGCAGGGCGTCGTCAACACCGGCGACGAGGTCGAAATCGTCGGCATCCACCCCGAGACCAGCAAAACCACGGTCACCGGGGTCGAGATGTTCCGCAAGATCCTCGACGAGGGTCAGGCGGGCGACAACATCGGTGCCCTCCTGCGCGGTACCAAGCGCGAGGAGATCGAGCGTGGCCAGGTGCTCTGCAAGCCGGGCTCGATCACCCCGCACACGAAGTTCAAAGCGGAGGTCTACTGCCTGAAGAAGGAGGAGGGTGGCCGCCACACTCCGTTCTTCTCCGGGTACCGGCCTCAGTTCTACTTCCGGACCACCGACGTGACTGGGATCGCCAACCTCCCCGAGGGGACCGAGATGGTGATGCCGGGCGACAACGTCGAGATGACGATCGAGCTGATCCAGCCGATCGCCATGGACCAGGGCCTCCGGTTCGCCATCCGCGAGGGTGGCCGCACCGTCGGCTCGGGGGTCGTCGCCGAGGTCATCGAGTAGCGACCCCCAGGGGCGGGCCTCCACCCGCCCCAACCGCCTTCGGGCGGGGACAACTGCAAAAGGACATACGACCGGGGCGGCGCCCCAAGCACAAGGGGCCCCGCCCTCTTTGCGCGGTAAAGACGACAAGAGAGAAGAAGAGACGGCAGAGAAGTGGCAACCATCGCGGCACAAAAAATCCGGATCCGACTGAAGGCGTACGACCACGACGCCATAGATCGGGCTGCCCGCGAGATCGTCGAGACGGCCGAGCGCACCGGCGCCACCGTGTCCGGCCCGGTGCCGCTGCCGACCGAGAAAAACGTCTACTGCGTAATCCGCTCGCCGTTCAAGGACAAGGACTCCCGCGAGCACTTCGAGATCCGCACCCACAAGCGGCTGATCGACATCCTCCAGCCGTCGCCGAAAACCGTCGACTCGCTGCAGCGCCTGGACTCGCTGCCGGCCGGGGTCGACATCGAGATCAAGCTCTAGGTGTCCCAGTGGCTGCGATCCTCGGCAAGAAGCTCGGCATGACGCAGGTCTTCCGCGAGGACGGCAGCGTCGTCCCCGTGACCGTGATCGAAGCCGGACCTTGCAAGGTGACGGCGGTCCGCGACGCCGAGCGCGACGGCTACCGGGCGGTACAGCTGGCCTTCGGCGAGGTCAAGCAGGGCAAGCTCAGCAAGGCCGAGGAAGGCCACCTGAAGAAGGCGGGCGCGGCGCCGATGCGCCACCTGGTCGAGTTCCGCGACGAGGACCTCGGCGCCGAGGAGGGCCCGAAGGTCGGCGACGACGTCACCGTCGAGGGCTTCGAGGCCGGCCAGAAGGTCAAGGTCGCCGGGATCTCGATCGGCAAGGGCTTCCAGGGCGGGATCAAGCGCCACAACTTCAGCCGCGGCCCGGTCAGCCACGGCTCCCACAACGTCCGCGCCCCCGGCTCGATCGGCGCCAGCACCTTCCCCGCCCGCGTCTTCAAAGGGATGCGGATGCCCGGCCAGATGGGCAACAAGCGGGTCACCCAGAAGGGGTTGGAGATCGCCGATGTCGATGCCGAGCGCAACCTCCTGCTGATCAAGGGCTCGGTGCCCGGTTCCCGCAACGGGATCGTCGAGGTGAGAACCGATGGCTAGCGCCAAAGCAGCAGTGCTCGGCAAGACCACCAAAGCCGACCTGCCGAAAGAGATCTTCGCCGAGCCCTTCCACCAGTCGCTGGTCCACGAGGCCGCCCGCGCCGATCTCAACGCCCGCCGCCGCGGCACCGCCTCGACCCTGACCCGCGGCGAGGTCTCCTTCACGACCGCCAAGGCCTGGCGCCAGAAGGGCACCGGTCGCGCCCGCGTCGGCTCGCTCGGCGTGCCCAACCGCTTCGGCGGCGGCGTCGCCTTCGGCCCGAAGCCGCGCAAGTACACCGTCAAGGTCAACCGCAAAGCGCGCCGCCGGGCGATGCGCTCGGCCCTCTCGGTCCACGCCGAGCGTGGCTCGGTCGCCGTCCTCGACGCCAAGGACTTCGAGACCCCCTCGACCAAAGCCGCCGCGCAGGCGCTGTCGAAATGGGGCGCGAGGAACCCGATCCTGGTCGTCCTCACCGGCGAGGAGATCGGGGCGATGAAGAGCTTCCGCAACCTGCCCCGCACCCACGTGCTCGAGGTCGGCGCCACCGGCGTCGCCGACGTGATCGGCGCCGCCGCCATCGTCGTCTCCGAGACCGCGCTCGACGGCCTGAAGGAGAGGCTCTCCTGATGGACGCGCGCACGATCCTGATCCGCCCGGTGATCTCGGAGAAGAGCTACGCGCTGATCGCCGAGGGCAAGTACACCTTCCGGGTCGACGACCGCGCCCACAAGACCCAGATCGCGCAGGCGGTCGAAGAGGTCTTCGGGGTCGACGTGACCGAGGTGCGGACGGCGAAGGTGCGCTCGAAGCCGAAGCGCCGCGGCCTGACCAAAGGCCGCACCCGTGCCTGGAAGAAGGCGATCGTCCAGCTGGCGCCGGGCGAACGAATCGAGCTGTTCGAGGGCGCCGAGACCGCCTAGGAGACCCCAGATGCCGAACCGCAAAACCAAACCGACCAGCCCCGGGCGCCGCTTTGCGACCTACCCGCTGCGCGAGCAGCTGACCGCCTCCGAGCCGGAGCGGAAGCTGACCGAAGGGCTGAAGAAGTCCGGTGGCCGCAACGCCAACGGGCGCGTCACCGCCCGCCACCGCGGCGGCGGCGCCAAGCGGCGCTACCGCAAGATCGACTTCAGGCGGCTCAAGGACGGCGTCCCCGCGAAGGTCGCCTCGATCGAGTACGACCCCAACCGCACCTGCTACATCGCCCTCCTGCACTACGCCGACGGGCACAAGGACTACATCCTCGCCCCGGCGCAGTTGAGCGTCGGTGACGTCGTCAAATCGGGTCCGGAGGCCGACATCAAACCCGGCCACGCGATGGAGCTGGGGCAGATGCCGACCGGCACCATCGTCCACAACGTCGAGCTGATCCCCGGCCAGGGCGGCAAGCTGGGTCGTTCCGCCGGCACCTCGATCCAGCTAGTCGCGAAGGAGGGGGAGATGGTGACCCTGCGCCTGCCCTCTTCGGAGATGCGGATGGTCCGCGCCAACTGCCGCGCCACCGTCGGCGTCCTCTCCAACGCCGAGCACCAGAACTTGACGGTTGGCAAGGCCGGCCGCAGCCGCCACAAGGGCAAGCGCCCGCAGACCCGCGGCGTCGCGATGAACCCCGTCGACCACCCGCACGGCGGCGGCGAGGCGCACCACACGCCTGGCGGCCACCCGGTCACCCCGTGGGGCAAGCCGACCCTCGGCTACCGGACCCGCAAGAAGGGCAAGCAGTCCGACCGCTACATCGTCCGCGGCCGTCGTCGCGGCAAGAAGAAGGGCCGTTAGAGATGGGACGTTCGACGAAAAAGGGCCCGTGGGTCGAGGAGCGCCTGATGGGGCGGATCACGGCGCTGAACGAGGCCAACAAAAAACAGATGCTGAAAACCTGGTCGCGGACCTCGACGATCTTCCCGGAGATGGTTGGGCACACGATTGCCGTCCACGACGGCAAAAAACACGTCCCGGTCTTCATCTCCGAGTCGATGGTCGGTCACAAGCTTGGCGAGTTCGCGCCGACCCGGACCTTCCGTTCGCACGGCGGCAAGGACTAAGCGATGGCTGACGAGAAAGACAAAAAAGCAGCGAAAAAACCGGCTGCGAAAAAAGACGCGAAAGCGTCGAAAAAAGCGCCTGCGAAAAAAGAGTCGAAAGCAAAAGCCGAGAAAAAACCGGCTGCGAAAAAAGACTCGAAAGCCAAAGACAAAAAAGCTTCCAAAGCCAAAAAAGAGCCGGCGAAAAAAGCCGCTCCGAAAAAAGCTGCGCCGAAAAAAGCGAAAGCGCCGACCGCGCCTCCGGTTGTCAAAGCCAAGGCGCGCTACGTGCGCATCGCTCCCCGCAAGGCGCGGCTGATCGCCGACCAGGTGCGCGGCATGCACATCGAGCAGGCGCGGGCGCTGCTGGAGTTCTCCCCCCGCGGCGCCGCCCACCCGATCCAGAAGCTGATCAACTCCGCCGCCGCCAACGCGGAAAACAACCACGACCTGATCGGCGACGAGATGCGCGTCGCCTCGATCACCGTCGACGAGGGGCCGACCCTGCGCCGCTTCCGCCCGCGGGCGATGGGCCGGGCCACCCCGATCAACAAGCGAACCAGCCACATCGCCGTGGCTCTGACCCCGGTGGAGGACTAGGCATGGGACAGAAGATCCACCCCGAGGGTTTCCGCGTCGGCTACATCCACGACTGGAAGTCGAACTGGTACGAGGACAAAAACTTCGCCGACGTCCTTCAGGAAGACCTGCAGATTCGGGACCACATCGAAAACAAGCTTTCGCACGCGGGCCTCTCGAGCATCACGATCGAGCGCCGCGGCGAGGTCGCCGTCGACATCCACACCGCCCGCCCCGGGATCGTGATCGGTAAGTCCGGCAGCGAAGTCGACGCCCTACGCAAAGAGCTCCACAAGCTCACCGGCAGCCCGGTGAAAGTGAACATCCGCGAGGTCAAGCGCCCCGAGCTCGACGCCAAACTGGTCGCCCAGTCGATCGCCGAGCAGCTGCAGAACCGGGTCGCCTTCCGGCGGGCGATGAAACGCGCCCTGACCTCGGCGATGCGCTCCGGCGCCAAGGGCGTCAAGGTCCAGGTCTCGGGTCGCCTCGGCGGCGCCGAGATGGCGCGGACCGAAAGCTACTCCGACGGCCGGGTGCCGCTGCACACCCTGCGCGCCGACATCGACTACGGGTTCTTCGAGGCCCGCACCACGACCGGTCGCATCGGCGTCAAATGCTGGATCAACAAGGGCGAGGTGATGCCGGAGGGCTTCCGCTCCGACCTCGTCTCCGGCGACGGCGACGGTCAGGGCCAGAGCCGCGGCGGCGGTCGGCGTGACGACCGCGGTGGCGGCGGCGGCGGTCGTGGTCGCGGCGGAGACCGGGGTGGGCGCGGCGGCGGTCGCGGCCCTGGCGGCGATCGCGGTGGCCGCGGCGGACAGCGCGGAGGTGGTCGCTGATGTTGATGCCGAAACGGGTCAAGCACCGCAAACAGTTCCGCGGCCGCATGCGCGGTAATACCAAGGGCGGCAGCACCGTCGCCTTCGGCGAGTACGGGATCAAGGCGCTCGAGCGCGGCTGGATCACCAACCGCCAGATCGAGGCCGCCCGTGTGGCGATGACCCGCAAGATCAAACGTGGCGGCAAGGTCTGGATCAACGTCTTCCCGGACAAGCCCTACACCAAAAAGCCGGCCGAGACCCGGATGGGCTCCGGCAAGGGCAACCCGGAGGGCTGGGTCGCCGTAGTCAAGCCGGGCAAGGTGATGTTCGAGCTGGCGGGCGTCCCCGAGGACCTGGCGCGCGAAGCGCTCCGTCTCGCCGGCCACAAGCTTCCCGTGAAAACCAAATTCGTCATGCGCGAGGGGGTCGGCGAGTGATGAAGGCGGCCGAGGTGCATAACCTGAAGGACGACGAGCTGGTGGCGAAGTTGATCGACGCCAAGCAGGAGGCCTTCAACCTGCGCTTCCGGCACGCCACCGGCGAGCTTGAGAACACCGCCCGCCTCGGACAGGCGAAGAAGGACGTGGCCCGGCTGCTGACGGTGGCCAAGGCCCGCGGCATCGATGTCGAGAAAGAGACCCGACGGATATGAGCGACGACGAGACGAAAAAAGACGAGATTCAGGACGAGCCGCAGGACGAGACTCCCCAGGACGAGGGCGCTGAGGCCGCGGGTCCTGTCTCCGATGAGACCCCGTCACCTGAAGGTGACGGTCCCTCATCGTCGCCACCCGCGGCAGAGGCCGCTGAGGAGGAGGCTCCCGCGGAGGAGGCTGCCGACGGAGGGGTTGACGAGGCTCCCGCGGAGGAAGCTGCTGAGGCTCCGGCCGCTGAGGCGGAGGCTGAGCCGAACCCCGAGGACGATCTTCCCTGGAAGGAGCGGCGCCGGCTGCAGAAATCGCGGCAGCAGCCGCGTAAGGCCGGCCCTTCCGATCCCGAGGAGCGCAAGGCGGCGCGGGCGGAGGCGCGGAAGCGCAAGTCGGCCCTGCGGCGCAAACAGCGTGCGGCCGCGAAGGCTGCCCACACCGCCGGCACCGGCACCCCGCCGGCCGAGCGCGAGTCCAACGCCGCCAAGGTGCGGCAGGGGATCGTCGTCTCCAGCAAGGGCGACAAATCGATCACCGTCCGCATCGACATCGCCCGCCGTCACCGCACTTACGAGAAGATCGTCCGCAGCTCGACCAAGCTGCACGCCCACGACGAGCGCAACGAGGCTGGCGAGGGCGACGTGGTCCGCGTCATCGAGACCCGGCCGCTCTCGAAGACCAAGCGCTGGCGCCTGGTCGACGTGGTGGAGAAGGCGAGGTAGGACGATGATCCAGCAGGAGTCCAGGCTCAAGGTTGCCGACAACTCGGGCGCACGCGAGATCCTCTGCATCCGCGTCAAAGGCGGGTCGCATCGCCGCTACGCGAGCGTCGGCGACGTGATCACGGCCACCGTCAAATCGGCCAGCCCGCAGGGCGGCGTCCGCAAGGGCGAGGTCGTGCAGGCGGTCGTGGTCCGTACCCGCAAGCCGCTGAGCCGCCCCGACGGCACCTACATCTCCTTCGACGAGAACGCGGCGGTGCTGATCGACCCGGCCAGCAACAACCCGCGCGGGACCCGCATCTTCGGCCCGGTCGCGCGCGAATTGCGCGATCGCAACTTCATGAAAATCATCTCGCTGGCGCCGGAGGTGCTCTAGCGATGGCCAAGTCCATGCGCATCCGCACCGACGACCAGGTGCTGATTACGGGCGGCAAGGACGCCGGCAAGAAAGGCCGCGTCGTCCGCACCGACCCGAAGAAGCGCCGCGTCTACGTCGAGAACCTGAACATCGTCAAGCGCCACGAACGGCCGCGCTCCCAGGGCGATCTGAAAAACGCCCAGGCCGGCGGGATCGTCGAGAAGGAGGGTCCGATCGACGTCTCCAACGTGAGGCTGCTCGACCCCAAAGACAACAAACCGACCCGCGTTGGCGTCCGCGTCGACAAAGGCGGCAAGCGGGTCCGCTACGCGAAGCGGACCGGAAACGAGATCGGCTGATGGAGGCGACCGTGGCAGCCACCTCGCAGGCCGCGCCGCCGCCGCGCCTGCGCGACAAATACGAGCAGGAGATCCTGCCGGCGCTGACGCAGAAATTCGGCTACTCGACGCCGATGGAGGCGCCGCGCCTGGAGAAGATCACGCTCAACATGGGGCTGGGCACCGAGAAACAGGACAAACGCTCCTTCGAAGCCGCCCAGGAACAGCTGGCGACGATCGCCGGCCAGTACCCGAACGTCCGCCGCGCCCGCAAGTCGGTCGCTTCCTTCAAGCTGCGCGAGGGGATGCCGGTCGGCGTCTCAGTGACGCTGCGTCGGGCCCGGATGTGGGAGTTCCTCGATCGCCTGATCTCGATCGCGGTGCCGCGGATCCGCGACTTCCGCGGTCTCAACCCGCGCTCCTTCGATGGTCGCGGCAACTACTCGATGGGCGTCAAAGAGCAGCTGATCTTCCCCGAAATCGACTACGACTCGATCGACGTCGTCCGGGGTCTTGACGTGACGATCACGACTTCCGCTAAAACTGACCTCGAGGCTTTCGAGCTGCTGCTCGGGCTGGGCATGCCCTTCGCCCAGGAGGGCCGTCCCGGTCAGGCCGAGCGCGAAGCGAAGGAAAAGGAAGCCGAAGAGGAGCAGCGCAAAGAGGAGGCCCGCCAGAAAGCCGAAGTCGAGCAGGCGGCCCTCGAGCAGCTGAAAGAGGAGAACCCGGAGGCCTACGCCAAGCCCGAAGGCGAGGACGAGGGAGCCGCCGAGGGCGGAGACGATGAGGCCGGCGAGACGGCCGAGGAGAGTTCAAACGATGGCTAAGACTTCGATGAAGGTGAAGCAGGCTCGCGAGCCGAAGTTCAAGTCGCGCAGCTACAACCGCTGCCGGCGCTGCGGCCGCCCGCGCGCCTACTACCGCAAATTCGGCCTCTGCCGGATCTGCTTGCGCGATGCCGCGCACGAGGGCTACATCCCCGGCATGACGAAGTCGAGCTGGTAGGTAGACCATGCTGACCGACCCGATCGCCGATTACCTGACCCGGATTCGCAACGGGATCCGCGCTGGGCACGACGAGGTGGAGATCCCGTTCTCCGGTCTCAAGCTCGAGATGTCCCGGATCCTCAAGGAGCAGGGCTACATCAAGGACTTCAGCCGCAAGCCGGCCACCGTCGGCGAGACGATCGCCGTCGAGCTCAAGTACACCGAGGACCGCCGGCCGGTGATCCTCGGGATCGAACGGGTCTCGCGTCCGGGCCGGCGACGCTATGTCGACCACAAGAACGTCCCCCGCGTCCACGGCGGGACCGGGACCGCGATCGTCAGCACCTCGGTCGGCGTGATGACCGGTCACGAAGCGCGGACGAAGGGCGTCGGCGGCGAGGTTGTCGCCTACGTCTGGTGAAGGTGCCTCGATGAGCCGAATCGGAAGAAAACCCGTTCCCGTTCCCGACGCCGTCTCGGTCGAGATCGGCGAGGGCGACATCGCCGTCAAGGGCCCGAAAGGGGAGCTGCGGCAGGTTCTCTCGCCGGATATGACGGTCGAGCAGGACGACGGCACCGTCACCGTCAGCCGTCCCACCGACCGCGGCGAGCACCGCGCTCTGCACGGGCTCACCCGCAGCCTGATCGCGAACATGGTCGAGGGCGTGACCAACGGCTTCGAGAAGCGCCTCGAGATCCAGGGCGTCGGCTATCGCGCCCAGCTCCAGGGCAGCAAGCTGGTGCTGGCGCTCGGCTACTCGCACCCCGTCGAGCTGAACGCGCCGACCGGCATCGACTTCGAGGTCCCGCAGCCCACGCGCATCGTCGTGCGCGGCATCTCCAAGCAGGTCGTGGGCGAGGTGGCAGCCAACATCCGCAAGCAGCGCCCGCCGGAGCCCTACAAGGGCAAGGGCATCCGCTACGAGGGCGAGTACGTGCAGCGGAAGGTCGGTAAGC
>DASTZP010000031.1:0-11816 GCA_035764245.1 Solirubrobacterales bacterium | reverse complement strand
AACACGCTCTCTCAGGACGGCAAGCTCGCGAGACCGCAAAAAAGCCCCTTGAGGGATGCTTTTTGCGGTCTCGGCGGGGATGAGCTGCGGGAGCTCGCTGGTAGGGGAGGGTGTGGGTGTCCCTCGGAGGAATGTTCGGCGACATGCAATCTGTCTCTTGCGCGGCGGAGCCGCGCAGCATGTTCTCCCCGGAGCGGAAGCGGAGGGGAGGTCAATTCCGGAGAGGGAGACCCACACCCTCCCCCTCGCAGCCGCTAAATCTCAGCCGGGCCCGACGCCGCCGGATTCGCCGCCCGTTTCGGGTTCCGGGGCGGGTGCTTCGGGGCTGCCCCCGGCGCCGCCCGTTTCGGGCGCCACTTCTTCTTCGGGGACGATTTCTTCTTCGGGGGCGGCTTCTTCGAATTCGGGTTCGACTTCGATCCCGCCTTCTTCTTCGCTTTCGAGCCCTTCGCCGTCAGTCGTCGGGCTGCCGTCGACGGCCGGCGGCATGCCCGGTTCGGCGCTGCAGTCTTCGAAGCCGTAGATCGCCGCCTGTGACTGGAACGCTTCCAGCGCGGCGCTCGCTTCCTGGCCCTTTTCTTCCATCGCCGCCAGGTCTTCGCGTTCGGCCGCGAGCTTCGCTTCGTTCTCGACCTTGGCCAGCTCTTCAGCCGCTCCCATGAAGTCCGCGTACTCGGCTTCTTCGCCCTCCGGCGCGCCGAGGTCCTGGAGCCGTTCGACCATGCCGACGTAGAGGTTGGCGACTTTTTCGGTCGAGTCGCCCAGCGTGTCTTCCGGCGTTTCCGTGCCGCTCAGCGCCCCGACGGCGGCGTTCACCTCGGCGCAGATCCCGTCGCCCTGGGTGATCAGTTCCTGCTTCGTCAGCGCCGTCGGTTCTTCGACCGTGGGCGTCGTGGTTTCGGTCTCGTCACCGCCGCCGCAGCCGGCCACGAGCAGCGCCAGGGCCACGAGCGGGAGCAGGATCGTCTTCTTGCCAGGGGTCTGCATGGGGCGAAGCTAGCAAAGGGATTCGACGCCTTTGCAGGGAAAGCTGCGGCCCAGGGACTCGAACCCCGACTACCTCGTCCAGAGCGAGGCGTGCTGCCATTACACCAGGCCGCAACGGCTCTGCTCAGGATAAGGGACGAGGCCGCGCGGAGTCTTCTACTCGGCGAAGGGGGTTTTCTCGGCGATCGCCTGGCGCGCTTCGGCCAGTTCTTCGGGCCGTTCGACGCTGAGGCAGCCGGCGACCCGGTCGCCCTGCAGGTACCAGACCGAGAACTCGCCGCTCTCGGCGTCCCCGCGCCAGACCTCGCGATCCCACTCGGAGGCGGGGCCGACGTACTCGAGGCTCGCCCAGTCGGCGAGGTCGCTGAAGAAGTACGGGACGACCTCGTAGTCGGCGTCGTCGCCGAGCATGTTGCCGGCGGCGTGGATGCCCTGCTGCATCGCCACGTCCCAGTGCTCGACGTGGATGCGGCGACCGTGGACCACGCTCTCGTAAGAGCAGCAGTCGCCGGCGGCGTAGACCCCCGGCGCCGAGGTCTGAAGCTTGGAGTCGCAGACGATGCCGCCGTCGCCGACCTCGATCCCCGCCCGCTGGGCGAGCATCGCGTCCGGCCGCACCCCCGCGCCGACAACGACCGCGTCGCACTCGATCGCGAGCCCGCTCTCACAGACGACGGCCTTGACCCGGCCGTCGCCCTCGAAGGCGCTCAGGGTCTCGCCGCCGTGGAAGGCGACGCCGTGGGATTCGAGCCGCTCCTGGAACCAGCGGCCGGCCTCGGCGCCGAAGGTCCGCGAGAGCGCCACCTCCTCCATCGCGAGGATCGTGCACTTCGTCCCCTGCGCGGTCAGCGAGGCGGCCACCTCGCAGCCGATGTAGCTGCCGCCGACGAGGACCACGTGCCCGGCGCCCTCGGCGTCGGCGCGGATCGCGTCGGCGTTGCCGAAGGCGCGCAGGTAGTGGATGCCCTCGTTCTCGGCCCCCTCGACGCGGAGGATGTTGACCATCGCCCCGGTCCCGAGCAGCGCCTTGTCGAAGGCGACCTCTTCCCCGCCCTGCAGCTTCGCGGTCCGCGCCTCGAGGTCGAGGCCCATCACGTTCTTCCCGGTCGCCAGCTCGACCCCGTTCTCCTCGTACCAGGAGCGGCCCCCGTTGACGTGGGCGTCCTCGCGGCCGGCGTCGCCGCGCAGGTACTCCTTCGAGATCGGCGGCCGTTCGTAGGGCGGCTCGGGCTCGCGGCCGACCAGCAGGATCGAGCCCTCGGAGCCGCGCCGCCGCAGCTCCGCCGCGCAGTGGGCGGAGGCCATGCCGCCGCCGACGAGCAGGAAGTCGACTGCGCGATCGGGCATCTGCCTGCTTCTACCCGGATTCAGGCGCCGTCAGCGCCGTTCGACCCGTTGCCTTCGGGCCCGAAGAGGACCTTCAGGTCCTCCTCTTTGCCCGGGTCGAGCACGGCGAGGATCTCGTCGCCTTCCTGCAGCACCGTGTCCGCGTTGGGGACGAACCCCTTGCCTTCGCGGAGGACCGAGATCAGGAGGCTCCCTTCGGGCATCTGCAGATCGCCGACGCGACGGCCGGTCACCCCCGAGTCCTTGCCCAGCAACATCTCGATGATCTCCAGCTGCTCCTCCTGCAGGTCGAGCAGGTGGACGAGGCCGTACTCGGGCACCTCGTGCTCCAACAGGCGCAGGATCAGGTCGGTGGCCGAGACCGACGGTTTGATCCCGAGCAGGTCGAAGTGGCGGCGATTTCGCGGGTTGTTGACGCGGGCGATGATCTGGTCGACCAGGTACTTCTCCTTCGCCACCTGGCAGATCAGCATGTTGTCCTCGTCGTCGCCGGTGACCGCGATCACCATGTCGGCGCGCTGGATCCCGGCCCGCTCCAGCACCCAGAGCTCGGAGGCGTCCCCGTAGGAGACGTTGTGCTCCAGCTCCTGCTCGACGGTCAGGTAACGGCGGCGGTCGCTCTCGATCAGGGTCACCTCGTGGCCCTTGTCGAGCAGCTCGCGGGCGAGGTTCCAGCCGACCTTGCCGGCGCCGACGACGATGATGTACATCCCGCTCAGCCCCCCGCTTCCCGCGCCGCCGAGGCGTCGTCGGGGGAGGAGCCGCCGCGTTCGGCGGCGCTGCGTACCTCGCCCTCGAGCAGGTCGATCGCGACCCGGGTCGGGCAGACGGTGTTGAGGCCCTGGCGCTGGTACCACTCGGCCCGCAGCGGGTCGAGCACGCGGGCGATCACGGTTTCCACCTCGTAGTGCCGCTGCGCGATCTGGGCGATGACGATGTTGGTGTTGTCGCCGTCGGTGGAGGCGATGAAGACGTCGGCCTCCTCGATCCCGGCCGCCTCCAGCGCCTCGGTCTCGAGACCGGCGCCGACGGTGAACTGCCCGCCGAGGTCCTCCCAGCTCTTCTCCAGCCCGACCTCGAGCCGGGCGTGCGACTCCGGGTCCTCGTCGAGGCAGGAGACCTGATGCCCCTCGCGGAGCATCGCCCTGGCGACCGAAGAGCCGACTCGGCCGCAGCCGACGATCAAGACGAACATTGCCCGGATACTAGAGGTGCCGCTGGGCTACTCGGGTTCCGGCGGGGCGGTGAGCAGAACGCGGCAGGGGGCTTTCTTCAGCACGTACTCGGTCGCCGCCCCGATCTCGTCCGGCTTCGCCGCGGCGATGCCCCCGAGGACGCCGCCGCCGCGGATCTTGCTCGGCGGCTCGCCGCCGATCACGATCGCCTCGGCGTTGCTGCTGCGGGCCGCCTCGAGGATGCCGGCGCCGACCTTGCGGGCGCGGATCACGTCGGTAGTCACCTCGACGTCCTCGTACTCCTCCCCCACCTCGCGCGCCCGCTCCAGCGCCCGCCGCGCCTGCTCCTCGCGCTCCTTCGGCAGCTTCGCGTCGAGCGGCAGCGTCAGCGGCACCTCGATCACGTAGACGACGTCGAGGCGGGGGTCGGCGCCCCCCTTCCGGGTCCCGGCGTCGGCCGCGGCGAGCCGGCCGGCGGTGGCGACGATGTCGTCGTCGAACCTGGTCCCGAAGACGGGGACGAGGATGTTGGTGAACTCGATCTCCGGGACCTGCTTGGTCAGCGCCCGCTCGGTCACGGTGACCCGCTTGGTCAGCGTCGTCCCCTCGAAGACCTTGCGGTAGACGACGTAGAAGGTGAGGCCGAAGGCCATCCAGCCCAGCCCGACCCAGCGCGCGGTCGAGTGGTAGGCGAGGACGCTGATGAAGGCGAGGGCGCTGACGAGGGCGGCGAAGATCGCCGGCAGCGGCAGCTCCGCGTGCCCCCAGGCGAACCCGAACGGGATCTTGAACGGGCGGCGCTTCTCCGGCTGGGTGACGCGCAGGCGGATGATCGAGAGGTGGGCGATCGTGATCGCCAGGGTCGCCCCGAAGGCGTAGATGCCGGCCAGGAGCTTGACGTTGGTGGGGACGACGAGGCCGATCGCGATCAAGCCGCTGAGGACGATCGCGACGTAGGGAGTCGCCGTGCGGCGGTGCAGCTTGCCGAGCCAGCTCGGGATCTGGCGGTTGATCGCCAGCGTGTAGATGTGGCGGGAGACGCCGAGCATCGAGGTGCTGGCGGCCCAGATCAGGACTGGCGTCGCCACGGCGGCGACCAGCCATTCCATCGTCGTCGCCACCCAGGCCGGTTCGTAGGCGGCGACGACGCCGAGGACCGGCTCCTCGACGAACTCGCCGCCGAGCGCGGTCTGCGGGCCGTCGGGGCCAGCGACCACCGGCACCGCCATTAGGGCGATCGCCGCCATCCCCGCGTAGACCAGCGGCACCCCGAGGGCGCCGACGCTGGTCACCCGCTTCAGGTCCTTGCGGCTGACGTCGATGTCGGGGGCGAGGTCGCTGGCGGCCTCGATCCCGGCGTAGGCCAGCATCGCCACCACCGCGGCGTAGACGACGTCGCGGAAGCTGGGGTCGGTGAAGAGGTCGAGCTCGGCGGTGAGCCGGTCGGGATGCATCACGACCAGCGCCCCGACGGCGATCACCGTCAGCTGCAGCCCGAGGTCGGCGAGGGCGAGCAGGGTCAACGAGCGCTGGCGCTCCCGGCCGGTGACGTTGAGGATGTTGAGGGCGCAGACGCCGGCGATCACCGCGGTCGCGATCCCGACCTCCCAGCCCGGCTTGGCGAAGTCGCCGGTGACCGGCTGCAGGTAGTGCGGCACCGAGAGCGCCGCCAGGGCGATGACGATCAGGTAGTCGATCAGGATCGCCCAGCCGGCGATGAAGGCGATCAGCTCGTTGAAGGCGTGGCGGGCGAAGGTGGAAGATCCGCCCCGCTCGCGGAACATCGCCCCGCCCTCGACGTAGCTCAGGGTCGTGAGGCCGAAGAGGAGGCCGGCGGCGAGGAAGATCAGCGGCGTCAGCCCGAGGCCTTTGTCGGCGACGACGCCGAGGGCGAAGTAGATCGAGAAGCCGACCGCCGAGTAGGCGGCGGCGAAGAGAGCGGGGACGCCGAGCCCGCGCATCAGGATCCGCTCGGTGCCCGGCTCCTGCGGCCGCGCCGGCTTGCCGCCGTCCTGGCCGGCCGGGCGCCCCGGCGCGCTCATCGCGGCGTCCTCGTGCCGAGCCAGAGCCGCCCGATCCCGACCGCGAGGAAGGCGAGCCCGAGCAGGAACCCGACCGACGAGGGGCCGCCGCCGGCCGCGAAGGTGGCGACGAGGACCGCGAGACCGATCGCGACGAAGGCGAGGGAGAAGGCGCGGACGGCGCCGCGGTAGACGCGCTCGCCGCTCATCGCGCCGCCTCCGCCAGGGCGGCACCGGGCGCCGTCGGCGGTTTGTCGGTCGGGTCGGAGACGACGATCACCCGGCAGGGCCGCTCGCCGAGGACCGTCTGCAGGGTCTTGTCGTAGAGCGGGACGCCGTTGCGGTAGCGGAGGCCGACGACGATCGCCTCGGCCTTGATCTCCGCCGCCTCGTCGGCGACCGAGTAGCCGGCCTGGCCGGGCCGGACCCGGGAGACATGGCCGGTCACCCGCTGGCCCCCGATCAGCTTCGCCTCCTCGATCTTGCGCTGGGCATCGTCTTCGGCCTCGGGCATCCGGGCATCGAGGGGGAGGTTGGTCGGCACCGTCATCATCGAGTGCACGTGGATGCCGCGGCGGCGCTTGGAGGCGAGCTTGATCGCGGTCGCGACCATCTCCGGCGAGAACGGGTCGTCGTCCTCGAAGCCGACCAGGACGCTGCGGTACTCGACCTCTTCGACCCCGAGCGGCTCCGGCAGCACGACCTTGACGGTTTCCGTCAGCGGCAGCCGCTGGTTGCGCCGGTAGAGGACGTAGACGGCGATCCCGAGCGCCATCCAGCCGAGCCCGACGACGAGCGTGCGCGGGTTCAGCGCCATCACCACCAGCCAGGCGACGAAGGTCCCCAGCCCCCCGAGCACAGCGCTGAGCGGCACCTCGGCACCGAAGGCGCGGAAGTTGAACGGCGGCTTCCAGGTCCGTTCGACGTCGGGTTTGTTGCGCCGCAGCTGGATCACCGCGACGTGGGCGATCGTGAACGAGAGCATCGCCCCGAACGAGTACATCGTCGCCAGGAAGTCGGTCTGCCCCGGCAGCAGGGTGACGATGGCGACGACCGAGAAGATCATGATCGCGATGTACGGGGTGCGGTACTTCGGGTGGACCTGGCGCAGCCCCTCGGGCAGCTGGCGGTGCTGGCCCATCGAGTAGGTGAGACGGGAGACGCCGATCAGACCGGCGTTGGTCGCGATCAGCAGGATCACGGCGGCGAGGATGCCGACGTAGTAGCGCAGGATTTCGGTCGGCATGTGCGCGAGGCCGAGGTTCTCGACGATGCCGAGGATCGGGTCGTCGGCGAAGGTCGAGCCGAGCTCGGTCGCGTAGTGGCCGGCGGCGTCTTGGGTCACCGGCATCGCCGAGAGGGCGACGATCGGGATCAGCAGGTAGAGGGCGAGGACCGCGACGACGGTGAGGCCGACGCTGCGGGGGATGGTGCGGGCGGCGTCCTTGGCCTCCTCGGCCATGTTGGAGATCGTCTCGATCCCGGTGTAGGCGATCATCCCGACCGCGATCCCGAGCAGGAAGTCACTCCAGGTCGGGGCGACGCCGAGGTGGACGTTGCTGACCAGGGTGTCCGGGCTGAAGACGAGGACGAGCCCGATTCCGACCAGGATCACCTGGGTCGCGAGGTCGGCGACGGCGAGGACGAGGTTCAGTTTCGCCGACTCCTCGGTGCCGCGGATGTTGATCAGGGCGAGGCCGACGATGAGGACCGCGCCACCGATGATGTCGCCGGGGCTGTCCCCCAGCCAGGGCCAGAAGACGGCCAGGTAGTGGGGCACGAAGAAGGCCGAGATCGCGACCGTGATCGTGTAGTTGAGCATCTGCCCCCAGGCGGCGATGAAGCTGACGAGCTCGTTGAAGGCGTGGCGGGCGAAGCTGGAGGAGCCGCCCGCCTCGGGGAACATCACCGTCGCCTCGGCGTAGGTGGCGGCGGTGGCGGCGAAGATCAGGCCGGAGATGACGAAGGCGACGGGGGTCAGCCCAAGGGCGAAGGCGGCGGTGACGCCGAGCGCGTAGTAGATCGAGGAGCCGACGTTGCCGTAGGCGGCGGAGAACAGCGCCCCGACGCCGTGGACACGGCTCAGCGACTCGTCTCTGGGGATTCGCTGGGCCATCTATGAGGAACGAGAACCGGTCACTCAGACCGAATATACGGACGCGGCCGGTGCTCTCACGCGGTCGCGGCGGGGGCGCGGCGCACGTGCGCGCGGGTCAACTCCGAGGGGGACGTGCAGCCGAGCAGCGCGAGCGCCAGCTCGAGCTCCCCGCGCAGCAGCCCGAGGACCGCGGCTACCCCCTCGCGGCCGCCCGCGGCCAGGCCCCAGAGGGCGGGCCGGCCGACCAGGACCGCGTCGGCGCCCAGGGCCAGCGCGGTGGCGACGTCGACGCCGCGGCGAATGCCGCCGTCGACGATGACGGTGGCGCGGCCGTCGACCGTCTCGGCGATCTCCGGCAGCGCCTCGGCGGTGGCGACGGAGCGGTCGAGCTGGCGGCCGCCGTGGTTGGAGACGACGACGCCGGCGGCCCCGTGGTCGAGGGCGAGCTCGGCGTCCTCGGCGGTCAGCAGGCCCTTGACGAAGACGGGGACGCTGCACTCGGAGGCGAGGTCGGCGACGTCGTCCCAGGTGAGGGCGTGGTTCATCAGCGCGAAGGTCTGCTCGATCGTCAGCGCCTCGTCGCCGCCCGTCGCGGCGGTCAGGCTGGGGGTGCCCAGCTCTCGCGGCAGCGTGAAGCGGTTTCGGCGATCGCGCTCGCGGTTGCCGCCGGGAGGGGCGTCGGCGGTGAGGAGGATCGCCTCGAATCCGGCCCCGATCGCCTCGTCCATCAGCGCCCGGGTGACGCCAGCGTCCTTGAAGGCGTAGAGCTGGAACAGGTGGCGGCCCCCGGGCGCGGCGGCGGCGACCTCGGCGGGCCGGGTGGTCGAAAGCGTCGAGAGGCACATCGCGGTCCCGGCCGCGGCGGCGCCGGCGGCCATCCCCTTCTCCGCTTCGGGGTGGGCCATCCGCTGGTAGGCGACGGGGGCGACCAGCACCGGCATCGCGACCGGCTTGCCGAGGACCTCGGCGCGGGTGGACACCTCCCGCACGTCGGTCAGGACCCGCGGCCGCAGCCGCCAACTTCCCCAGGCGGCGACGTTCTCCCGCAGCGTCACCTCGTCCCCAGCGCCACCGGCGAAGTAGTCGCGCGGGCCCTGCTCGAGCATCTCGAGCCCCTCGCGTTCGGCGTCAGCGACGTTGACCCAGTCGGAGATCACGGCGCGAATCTACCCCCACCCGGTCCTATGCTGCCGCCGCATGGACTCCACTCGGCGCCCGACGCCGGCACAGATCCGCCGGCGCAGGGCGATCGCGCTTATCGTCCTCGCCTTGCTCGCAAGCGCCGCCGTCTACCTCGCCCTGGCCGCCACCGTCTTCGCGCCGGTCGACGAGCACGGCGCGCGGGTGGAGCACATGGACGTCCGCAGCCAGGCGGTCGGGCGGCAGCTCGGGGTCAACGTCGTCGTGCCGGCGAAGACCGCGCCCCGCGGCGAGCGGCCGCTGCTCGTCTTCCTCCACGGGCGCGGCGGCTCCGACGAGACCTTCGTCGGCAACGAGGCCGTCTACGAGGGCCTGGCGAAGCTGGGGCGCAAAGCCCCGATCGTCGCCTTCCCCGACGGCGGCGACCACAGCTACTGGCACGACCGGCGAGAAGGCGACTGGGGCAAGTACGTGATGCGGGAGGTGATCCCGAAGGTGGAACGGCGCTTCGGGACCGACCCGAGGCTGGTCGCGATCGGCGGCATCTCGATGGGCGGCTTCGGCGCCTACGACCTGGCGCTCCTGCACCCGCGGCGGTTCTGCGCCGTCGGCGGCCACTCCCCCGCCCTCTGGTTCGAGGCCGGGGAAACCGCCCCCGGCGCCTTCGACGGCCCCACCGACTTCGCCCGCAACGACGTCGTCGGCATGGTCCGCGGCAACCCGGACGCCTTCGAGGGGATGCGGGTCTGGAACGACTACGGCGACGCCGACCCGTTCCGCGTCTACGACGAGGGCTTCGTCGGCTACCTGCGCGCCGACGGCGCCGACCTCAGCGCCCACACCTGGGACGGCGGCCACGACGGCGCCTACTGGAGCCGCCACTGGCCCGCGTACCTGCGCTTCTACGCCAACTCACTGGCGAGCTGCTGACGCCGGTTAGCGATTCCAGTGTCGACTTTGGTGCCCAGGGGGGTCACAAAGTCGACACGCCTGTCTCAGCCGCCGGGCGATCCAGCGGGCGGCGTTCCCGCTGGTGGCGCCGGGCCCCAGCTTTCGCGGCCGTCGGTGGTCGCGATCGGGATCTTCGGGCCGGCCAGCGCCGGGGTGTCGAGGCTGACGTCGACGACCGCCTTCACTCGTGAGAGCACCTCGCGCACGCTGCTCTTGCGCCCCTGATAGCCCCAGGGCTGCAGGTCGGCGGTGAGCCCGGTGGCGTCGATCCCGGCCTCGTCGGCCAGGTAGAGCGCCCGCGGCATGTGGAAGCCCTGGGTGATCACGACCGCGTCGCGGACGCCGAAGATCTGCCGCGCCCGCACCATCGTCGCCCAGGTGTCGAAGCCGGCGTGGTCCTCGAAGACGTCCTCGGGCGCCACCCCGTCCCGCACCAGCGCCTTCCGCATCGTGTCCGGCTCGTCGTACTTCCAACTCCCGTGATCGCCGGAGACGAGGACCTTCTCCACCTTGCCCGCGTGCCAGAGCCGCGAAGCCTGCTCGACCCGAGCGGCAAGCATCGCGCTCAAGTCCCCATCCGGCTCGACCAGGGCACCGGGCACGATCGCCACTTCGGTCTTCGGGACCTCGGCCACGTCCGCAGTCGAATCGCCGCCGACCGAGAGCACATAGACGTTCGCGAGCGCGACCAGCAACACGAGAGCGACCGCCCCGCCAATCGCAACCTTGCTCAGCCACGGCCAGCGCCGCAGCGGATAAGTCAGCTTCCGCACCCGCGTAACGCTAGCTGGAGGAGCGTCGGACCATCCCGATCGACACCCCCTGCAACTGTCGTAGAGGGGGCGGGTGCCCCTTCCCCGAAGGCTCAAGAAGCAACAAAGGCGCCCACAAGGACGCCTCAGCTGCGCGACGGGCTTCGGGGAAGGGGCACCCGCCCCCTCCCCTCAACCAGGTCTAGAACTTGACGATCGGGATGATCAGAATCGCGACGATGTTCGCGACCTTGATCATCGGGTTGATCGCCGGGCCGGCCGTGTCCTTGTAGGGATCTCCGACCGTGTCGCCGGTCACCGAGGCTTCGTGCGCCGGGGAGCCTTTGCCCCCGTGGGCGCCGTCCTCGATCAGCTTCTTCGCGTTGTCCCAGGCGCCGCCGCCGGCGGTCATGCTGATCGCGGCGAAGAGGCCGACGACGATGACGCCGATCAGGAGGCCGCCGAGCGCGTCGACGCTGAGGAGGCCGACGATCACCGGCACGACGATCGGGATCAGCGACGGCAGGATCATCTCTTTCTGCGCCGCCGCGGTGACGATGGCGACCGTTTTCCCGTACTCGGGTTTTTCGGTCCCCTCCATGATCCCGGGGTGCTCGCGGAACTGCTCGCGGACCTGTTCGACGACCTGACCGCCGGCGCGGCCGACGGCCTCGATCGCGAAGGCCGAGAACAGGTAGACCATCATCCCGCCGATGATCAGCCCGATCAGGACGTCGGGGCTGGTCAGGTTGAAGAGCCCGCCGAGGTCGAACCCGGCCGGGGCCTCCGCTTCCAGCTCGTACTTGAAGGCGGCGAACAGCACCAGCGCGGCGAGCGCGGCGGAGCCGATCGCGTAACCCTTGGTCACGGCCTTGGTCGTGTTGCCGACCGCGTCGAGCGGGTCGGTGACCGCCCGCACGTCCTCGGGCAGGTCCGCCATCTCGGCGATGCCGCCCGCGTTGTCGGTGATCGGGCCGAAGGCGTCGAGGGCGACGATCAGCCCGCAGAGCGAGAGCTGGGCCATGACGGCGATCCCGATCCCGTAAATCCCGGCCAGCTCGTTGGCCCCGAAGATCGCAAGGGCGATCAACAGCGCCGGGGCCGCGGTGGACTGAAAGCCCTGCGCGAGGCCCTGGATGATGTTCGTCGCGTGGCCGGTGATCGACGCCTGGCTGATCGTCTTGACCGGCCGGAAGCGGGTCGACGTGTAGTAGTCGGTGATCACGAACAGGCCGCCGGTGACGAAGAGCCCGATCAGCGCGCAGAACCACAGGTCCGTCACCGAGGTGCCGAACAGCGAGCTGTTGGGATCGGCGACGCCACCGGCGAGCGCGTCGCTCATCAG
>DASTZP010000030.1:0-64131 GCA_035764245.1 Solirubrobacterales bacterium | reverse complement strand
CGGACAACAGCGGGGAGGGTCCGGCGAGACCCTCCCCCGACGCCACTCAGGCCGCGGCGGTGTACGTGCCCAGCTGTACCAACCGCATCTTCGGCCCCTCCGCCGAGACCGCAAAAAAGCATCCTCAAGATGCTTTTTTGCGGTCTCGCGGGGTGGTTGAGGATCTTGTGACGGTTTCGGCGCGGGCTTCGATGCCGGTTTGGGTGCCGGAGGGGGTGGCGGGGAGTTGTTGTGGGTTGCCTTGGAGCTCGAAAGGGTTTGCGGCGGCGCATGCGCACAAGGCGAACGAGATGGTGGAGAGGTTGTGGGAGTGGAGCGGGGAGGGGGCGCTGCCGGTTGTGATTGACGCGGCCTCCTGCACGGGCGCGATTGCCGATCCCGCCGAGGGTGTGCTGACGGAGGAGAACGCGGAGCGGCACTCTCGGCTCGAGATCGTGGATTCGGTCGCCTGGGCGCTGCGGCTGCTGCCGAACCTCGAGATCGCCGGCAAGGTCGGCTCCGCCACGGTGCACCCGACCTGCGCGACCCGCCGCCTCGCGCTCGCGCATCCGCTCCGCACCCTCGCCGACGCCCTCGCCGACGACGTCTACGTCGCCCCCTCGGCCACCTGCTGCGCCTTCGCCGGCGATCGCGGCGTCACCCACCCCGAGCTGACCGCCTCGGCCACGCGCCCCCAGGCCGAAGAGCTCTCCGGCCGCAGCTTCGACGCCTACCTCTCCAGCAACCGCACCTGCGAGATCGCGATGACCCGCGCCACCGGCCGGCCCTACGAGTCGGTCCTCTCCCTGCTCGAGCGGCTAAGCCGCGCCTGAGCTTTTCCCGGCGTCGACGGTCTTCCCGTCGATGTAGCGGACGAGCTCGGCGTATTTCGGTTCGGACTCCATCCGCTTGTCGAGCAGCGGGTTGACCAGGCCGCGGAAGGCGGACATGTAGCGCCACCATTTGGGGACGAAGATCCGCGGCGCCCGTTCCTCGATTCCGCGCACCAGGCCGGCGCCGGCCTCTTCGGGGGTGATCCTTTTCAGCAGCCAGTCGGGGCTGAGCTTGCGGACCCGCTCGGAGTCCTCCTGGGCGAAGGCGTCCTGGACCAGTTTCGTGTCGACCCAGCCGAAGTAGGCGACGCTGGCGCTGGCGCCGTGGGCCGCCAGCTCCACCCGCAGCGCCCGCCCGAGCGACTCGACCCCGGCCTTGGCGACCGCGTAGGGCGTGTTGCCGAACCCGTTGGCGAAGGCGTAGACGGAGGAGACGACGACCATCTGGCCGCGCCGCTCGACGATCTGCGGCAGCGTCGCCCGCACGGTCCGCCAGACGCCGAGCATGTCGACCTCGAAGACGCGCTCCCATTCCTCGCCGGAGATCCCGCGCACGGTCGCGAACTGCTTCTGGGCGATGCCGGCGTTGGCGACGGCGACGTCGATGCCGCCGAGCTGTTCGACGATCTCCGCGACGGCGTTCATCAGCGCGCTCTGGTCGGTGACGTCGCCGCCGATCCCGATCGCCCGCGGCCCGATCCGCTCCGCCGCCTCGCGCGCCTCGTCGGCGTCGAGGTCGAGGACCGCGACCGAGGCGCCGCGCAGGTGCATCTGGCGGGCGGCCTCGAACCCGATCCCGCGGGCGGCGCCGGTCACCAGCGCGACTCTGCCGTTGAGGTCGTAGCGCTCCATCGGCCGCCCACCCTAACGGCCGCGCGCCGCCTCCGGCTCTAGGCTGCGCCCGTGTCCGACGCCGAGACCGCCTACGCCGAGCTCGCCTCCGCCGAGGGCTTCGAGCAACTGCCCGGCTTCGGCCCCGGCCCGCTGACGCCGCTCCTCTCCGAGGCCCTCGGCAACGGGCTGGCGCCGGCGCTCCGCGGCGACCTTGGCGACGGCGTCAGCGGCGTCGTCGGCCAGCTCGCCTACAAGCGCAACAAGACCTTCCGCTTCCACGTCGCCCTCACCGAGGTGCCCGCCGCGACCGTCTTCGCGCCGCGCGTCTTCTGCATCCGCCGCGGCCGCAGCACCCGCGACGACGAGTTCTACGGCTTCGAGGCGCGCCACTCGAAGCTGTGGACCGAGAGCACGGCGCTGAACGAGCGCTTCGCGGTCAGCACCAGCCCCTACCAGGACCCGATCTGGCTGCGGCGACTCTTCTCGCCCAGCTTCGTCGACTGGCTGCGCACCGCCGAGCCGGTCGACTTCTCCTTCGAGCTTGCCTACGGGGCCCTGCTCGGCAGCGTCGAGGAGGACGATCCCGGCGCCGAGGGCCTCGCCGCCCTCTGCAAGGCGACCGCCCACGTCGCCACCCGGATCCGCGAGGAGTGCGAGGAGTAGATGCAGCTCAACCGGACCGGCATCAGGCTGATCTCCTTCTTCGGGCTCGGCGGCCTCGCCGTCGTCTTTGTACCGCTCTTCATCGGAATGCCCGCCGAGGCAGCCTTCACCCTCGTCCTCCTCGGTGGCATCTGGGCGCTGACCGCCTGCGGCCTTGTCCTCTACGCCCGCCACCAGGACCGCAAGGCCGCCCGCGACGACTGGATCTTCCAGCAGGGCCTGCGCGGCACCGCGACCGTCCTCTACGCCGGCAGCAGCGCCACCGTCAACGAGATGCCGCTGATGAGCCTGCGGCTCGACGTCGAGGTCCCGGGCCACGGCACCAGGGAGGTGAAGCGGCGCGAGATCATGCCCGTCTTCGCCGCGACCCGGATGGAGCCGGGGCTGGTCCTGCCGGTCTACGCCAACCCGGAGGACCCGAGCGAGTTCGTCCTCGTCTGGTGAGACCGGCCGGGACCGGTCGAGGAACCCCACCTAGAATCCGCTGCTCGTGTCCGGATTCGAGCCAGTAGACCCGAAGCAGTCCTTTCCCGAGCTGGAGGAGCGCGTCCTCGCGCGCTGGCGCGAGGAGAAGGTCTTCGAGCGCTCGCTTGCCGCGCGCGACGGAGCGCCGGTCTGGAGCTTCTACGAGGGGCCGCCGACCGCCAACGGCCGGCCCGGCTCCCACCACGTCCTCGCCCGCGTCTTCAAGGACGTCTACCCGCGCTACAAGACCATGTGCGGCTACCGCGTCCCGCGCAAGGCGGGCTGGGACTGCCACGGGCTGCCGGTCGAGCTCGAGGTCGAAAAGCAGCTCGGGATCTCCTCCAAGCAGGAGATCGAGGAGTTCGGGATCGCCGAGTTCAACCAGCGCTGCCGAGAGTCGGTGTTCGAGTACGTAGAGGACTGGAACAAGCTGACCGAGCGGATCGGGTTCTGGATCGACCTCGACGACCCCTACGTCACCCTCGAGGACGACTACATCGAGTCGGTCTGGTGGTCGCTGAAGCAGCTCTGGGACAAAGACCGGCTCTACGAGGGTCACAAGGTTGTCCCCTACTGCCCCCGCTGCGGCACCGCGCTCTCCTCGCACGAGGTCGCGCTCGGCTACGAGGACGTCAAGGACCCGTCGATCTACGTGCGCTTCCCGCTGCTCGACGACGACGCCGCGCTGCTGGTCTGGACGACGACCCCGTGGACCCTCCCCGGGAACGTCGCCGTCGCCGTCGCGCCTGAGGTCACCTACGTGCGGGCGCGGGCCGGGGAGGAGACGCTGATCCTCGCCGAGCCGCTGGTCGAGCGGGTGTTGGGCGAGGGGGCGGAGGTACTCGACCGCTTCCCCGGCTCGGACCTGGTTGGCCGCGGCTACCGCGGCCCTGTCTTCGCCCTTTCCGACGGCGGCCCCGCGAACGCCTTCCAGGTCCTCGCCGGCGACTTCGTCACCACCGAGGATGGCACCGGCCTCGTCCACCTCGCTCCCGCCTTCGGCGAAGACGACTACCGGGTCGCCGCCGAGGCCGGGATCTTCGACCCGACCGACCACGGCTCGCTCTACAACCCGGTTGGCCTCGACGGCAAATTCACCTCGCAGGTCACGGGCTTCGAGGACAAGTTCGTCAAGGACCCCGAGGTAACCGCGGCGCTGATCGCCGACCTCGACCAACGCGGCCTGCTCTTCCGCGAGCAGGTCTACGAGCACGCCTACCCGCACTGCTGGCGCTGCGGCACGCCGCTCCTCTACTACGCGAAGTCGAGCTGGTACATCGCGACTTCCCAGGCCCGCGACCAACTGCTCGCCAACAACGAGGAGATCGGCTGGCACCCCGAGCACATCAAGCACGGTCGCTTCGGCAAATGGCTGGAGAACAACGTCGACTGGGCGCTCTCCCGCGACCGCTACTGGGGGACGCCGCTGCCGATCTGGGAGTGCACGGGCGAGGGCTGCGACGGCCGCTACTGCGCCGGCTCGGTCGCCGAGCTGCGCGAGCGCGCCCGCGAGACCGTTCCGGACGATCTTCACCGCCCGTACATCGACGGCGTCACCCTCGACTGCGAGGACTGCGGCAGCATCATGCGCCGCGTCGTCTCGGTGATCGACACCTGGTACGACAGCGGCGCGATGCCCTTCGCCCAGTTCCACTATCCGTTCGAGGGCAAAGAGGAGTTCGAAGAGCGCTTCCCGGCCGACTACATCTGCGAGGCCCAAGACCAGACCCGCGGCTGGTTCTACACCCTGCTCGCCGAGTCGACCCTCCTCTTCGACACCTCCAGCTACCGCAACTGCGTCTGCCTCGGCCTGATCCTCGACCCCGAAGGTCAGAAGATGTCGAAGAGCCGCGGCAACGTCGTCGACCCATGGGACGTGCTGAACGCGCACGGCGCCGACGCTTTCCGCTGGTACTACCTGACCGCCCAGCAGCCCTGGGCCGGCTACCGCTTCTCGGTCGACACCGTCGGCGAGTCGGTCCGCCAGTTCCTCCTCACCCTCTGGAACACCTATTCGTTCTGGGTGCTCTACGCGAACGCGGAGAACCTGGGGCCGGGGGACTTCGCGGCCGCGCCTGAGACCGCCAGCGACCTCGACCGCTGGGCTTTGTCCCGCCTGCAGGCGACGGTCGCGACCGTGCGCGAGCGGATGGACGCCTACGACTGCACCACCGCCGGGCGGGCGATCGCCGACTACGTCGAGGAGCTCTCCAACTGGTACGTGCGGCTCTCGCGGCGCCGCTTCTGGGACGGCGACCGCGCCGCATTCGCGACCCTGCGCCACTGCCTGCTGGAGACGACGGCGATGCTGGCACCGTTTACGCCGTTCCTCGCCGACGAGATCCACCGCAACCTCGGCGGCGAGGGCGTCGAGCCCTCGGTCCACCTGCGCGACTTCCCCGAGGTCGACGGGGAGCTCGCCGATCCCGCCCTCGAGCAGGGGATGGAGGCGGTCCGCCTCACCGTCGAGCTCGGCCGCGCCGCCCGCGCCCAGGCCAAGGCGAAGGTGCGCCAGCCGTTGCGCCGCGCCGTGATCGTCGCCAACGAGGCCGAGCGCGCCGCGATCGAAGCCCGCGCCGACCTCGTCACCGCCGAGCTCAACGTCAAGCAGCTCGACTTCGTCAGCGACGAGTCCGAGCTGGTCAGCTACAGCGCCAAGCCCAACTTCCGCGCCCTCGGCCCCCGCTTCGGCAAGAAGATGCCGCAGGTGGCGGCCGCGGTGGAGGCGCTCGACGCCGCCCACGTCGCGGCGGTCCTCGCCGAGGGCGGCGAGGTCGGGATCTCGATCGAGGGAACCGACCACGCCCTCGGCCCCGACGACCTGACCCTCGCCCTGCAGCCGCTCGAGGGCTACGAGGTCGAGGCCGAAGCCGGCCACGCCGTCGCCCTCCAGCTCGAGCTCGACGAGGAGCTGCGCCGCGAGGGCCTCGCCCGCGAGATCGTCCACGCCGTCCAGAACGCCCGCAAAGCCGCCGGCCTCGAGATCACCGACCGCATCGACCTCACCCTCGGCGGCGACCCCGACCTGCTCGCCGCCGCCCAGGCTCACCAGGACTACCTGACGGGAGAGGTCCTCGCCACCTCGGTCTCTTACGAGGGCGAGGGCAACGGCGCCGCCGCCAAGATCGACGGCCGCGAGTTGAGCATCGGCGTTTCTCGCGCCTAAGCGCTGAGTGACGACACGCCCCCGGCTGAGGGGCCGGCAGACGCTGCTAGACTGTCGCAGACAAAAGATTTCTATGAAAGTCGATTACGACAGCGAGGCAGATGCACTCTCCATCGACCTGAGAGTTGTGCACAGGTGGGAGGGAGGAGACAGCGTCGATGACGACGGCCAGTGCAACGTCTCCTTCTCGGAAGGACGCGTTGCGAACGTTGAGCTGCTCTTACCCTCACGGCACCTCAACCTGCTGCCAGTTGCAGCAGAGCGGTTTGATCTAGATGCTCAAGCTCTGCTTGCTGCCGCACAGGCAGGCCTGGCGGCGCCCGACCGGGAGATCGTTATTTACCTCGGCCGACGGCTGCCAGGAAGTAGCTAGTCCTTCGGCTTCTCGCCGATGATGAAGTCGGCTTTGGAGGAGTCCTCGAACTTGACCCAGCAGTGATCGGGAGAGACGCCGGCGACCTCGACCAGGGCCGCTTCGATCCGCTTGGCGATCTCCGCCTTCTGCTCGTCGGAGCGACCCTCGTACCAGTGGACGTGAACGAACGGCATAGGGCGGGCGCGGCGCCGCGCTAGGCGAGCGCCGGCTCCAGCTCGGCCTCGAGGCGGCGCTTCGGCATCGCCCCGACGACTTTCTTCGCGATCGCGCCGTCCTTGAAGAGGATCATCGTCGGGATCGAGAGGACTTCGTAGTTGGCCGCCGTCTGCTGGTTCTCGTCGACGTTGATCGAGACGATCTTGAGGTCGTCGCGCTCGGCGTCGATCTCCTCCAGGACCGGGTGGACGACGCGGCAGGGACCGCACCAGGGCGCCCAGAAGTCGACGAGGACAGGGCCCTCGGCGTCGAGCACGTCGGCTTTGAAGGTGGCGTCGGTCACGTCCGTCAATTTGCCAGTCACTGGTATCGGTCCCCCGGTTGCGGTTTCGGCTTTCAGCGCATTACTTCATAAAGTATAGCGGCGTAGCAAGGGCAGTCGCCAGACCGCCTCCGCGACGATCGCCAGGTCCATCTTCGAGCTCCCTACCCGCCGCTCGCGGAAAACGATCGGCACCTCGACAACCTTAAACCCGAGGCGAACGGCGCGGTAGGTCATCTCGACCTGGAAGGCGTAGCCGCGGGTGCTGATCGCGTCGAGGTCGATTGCCTCGAGGACCTCGCGGCGGAAGCACTTGAAGCCGCCGGTGAGGTCGCGGATGTCGAGGCCGAGGACGAGGCGGGCGTAGGTGCTGCCGCCGCGGCTGACGGCCCGCCGCAGCGGCCCCCAGTCGCTGACGCCGCCGCCGCGGACGTAGCGGGAGCCGAGGACCACGTCGGCACGCTTCGCCTCCTCCAGCAGCCGCGGCAGGTAGGCGGGGTCGTGCGAGAAGTCGGCGTCCATCTCCAGCACCAGGCCGGCGCCGCCGGCGAGCGCCTCGCGGAAGCCGGCGATGTAGGCGGGGCCGAGCCCTTCCTTGCGCGGCCGGTGCAGGACGGCAACGTTCTCGTGCCGGGCGGCGAGGCGGTCGGCGACGTCCCCGGTCCCGTCCGGCGAGCTGTCGTCGACGATCAGCACCCAGGCCGTCGAGGGCAGCTTGGCGCGGGCGGCTTCGACCAGCGGCTCCAGGTTGTCGGCCTCGTTGTAGGTCGGCAGGACCAGCCAAGCGGGGCCGCCGTGGTGCTCGCTCATCGCCGCGATGCTATTCGCTCTCCGTCGCCCGACCGCCCGGTGGGGACCGGCTAACAGGCCGCGCGCAGGTGGCTTCGATACCTGGCCATCGTCGCGTGCGAGAAGTCCTCGTGGAACCGGTAGCCGGTCTCTTCGATCCACCGCCAGCCCTCCGGCGTGAAGCCGAAGCGCGGGTTCGAGGGCGCCTCGCCGTGGCCGATCACGCCCCGCAGGGGGATGCGAAAGCGCTCCTGCAGCCAGCAGGTCAGCCGATAGGAGGCGCGGCGCTCGGCGGCGTTGCCCATCACCTCGCCGTCGCTGCGGCCGACGTGCTCGACCCCGATCGCCCAGGGCGAGACGCCGAACGCCTGCTTGGCGATGACGTCAAGGGGGGCGAGCTGAGTGATCCGGCCGTCGGGGTCGACGATGAAGTGGACCCAGGTGGATTCGGGGGTGAGGTTCCAAAAGTCGATCGCCCCGTCCTGCGTGGTGCCGTCGGTCCAGTGCTCGACGATCAGCCGGGGCTCGAACTCTTCCGTTCCGTACATGAACTGCGACCAGCTTTGCGTGAGGGCGACGCGTTCGGGCCAGTAGGCGAGGCGCTCGTGCCGCATCGGCGGCCGCTCGGACGCCGCCGCCGGCACCGCGAACACGGCGAGCGCGACCAGGGCGCCGAGGAGGGTGCGGAGTCGCGTCCGGGCGAGCATGCCTGCCCGAACCTACGACAGAACCCGGCGCGCGGGCGCCTAGAGTTGTGGCTGTGACGAACGCCGAGATCGCCGCCGCGCTGGAAGAGCTGGGTGTCCTCTACGAGCTCGACGGCGCCGTCAAATACCGGGTCCTCGCCTACAGCACCGCCGCCAAGGCGATCCGCGAGAGCCCGGTCTCGGTCGCCGAGCTGGCGGCGCAGGGACGGGCGACGGAGGTCCCCGGGGTCGGCAAGACGCTGGCGGAAAAGATCGACGCGCTGATCGAGACCGGCGAGATCCCCGCCGCGGCGAAGTTGAAGGCGAAGTTCCCGCCGACGCTGATCGAGGTCACCCGCGTCCCCGGCGTCGGCCCCAAAACCGCCCGCCGCCTCTTCGAGGAGCTCGAGATCTCCTCGATGGAGGATCTGAAGGCCGCGGCCGAGGGGGAGAAGATCCGCGACGTCAAAGGCCTCGGCCCGAAGGCCGAGGAGAACATCCTCGCGGCCCTGGAGCGCCTCGGCGAGCCCGGCGAGGGCCCCGGTCGCCTGCTGCTCTCGAAGGTGAAGCCGATCGCCGAGGAGCTGGCGGCGGCGCTGCGCGAGCACCCGGCGGCGAACCGGGTCGAGGTGGCGGGCTCGGTCCGCCGCTGGGGCGAGACCTGCAAGGACATCGACCTGATCGCCACCGCCGAGGAGCCGACCGCGCTGGCCGAGCACCTCGCCTCCCACCCGCTGATCGCCGCCGCGGGCACCCCCGGGCCCAACGGCCTCCGCGCCCAGACCCACAACGGCGTCTCGGTCGACCTGCGGATCGTCCCGCCGGCCGCCTTCGGCAACCTCCTCCAGCACTTCACCGGCTCCCAGGCCCACAACGTGCAGCTGCGCGAAGAGGCGGTCGCCCGCGGCCTCTCCGTCTCCGAGCACGGGATCACCGAGACCGAGAGCGGCGACGTCGAGACCTGCGAGACCGAGGAGCGCGTCTACGAGCGCCTCGGCTACGACTACATCGAGCCGGATCTGCGCGAGGGTCGCGGCGAGCTGAAGGCGGCCCGCGAAGGGAATCTGCCCCGGCTGGTCGAGCTGGCCGACGTCAAGGGCGACCTCCACTCCCACACCACCCTCTCCGACGGGCGCAACAGCCTCGAGGAGATGGCGGAGGCGGCGCGCGAGCGCGGCTACGGGTACCTGGCGATCACCGACCACTCCGCCAGCCACGGCTTCGGCGACCACGTCACCCCCGAGCGGCTCTGGGAGCGGATCGAGGAGGTTCGCGCCTGGAACGAGGCCCACGGCACGAAGAGCTTCCGCCTCCTCGCCGGCTCGGAGATCAACATCGGCCTCGACGGCTCGCTCGACTACCCCGACGATCTGGTCGCCGCCCTCGACTGGGTCGTCGCCAGCGTCCACACCTCCTTCAACGTCTCCGAAAAGCAGATGACCGAGCGGGTCGTCACCGCGATCGAGAACCCGAACGTCGACTGCATCGGCCACCTGACCGGCCGCCTGATCGGCCGCCGCGAGCCCTACGGGATCGACGTCGAGGCGGTCGCCGAGGCCGCCGCCCGCACCGGCACGACGATCGAGATCAACGGCAACCCCAACCGCCGCGACCTCTCCGACCTGCACGCCCGCCTCGCCGTCGAGGCCGGCGTCAAGATCGTCCTCAACACCGACGCCCACGGGGTCGACACCCTCGACAACATGGCCTACGCCGTCGCCACCGCCCGCCGCGCCTGGCTCACCGCCGACGACGTCGCCAACACCCGCGGCTGGGCCCAGTTCAAAAAGCTGCTCAAGGGCTGAAAAAGGTCCGCCGGACCTTTGCCCCGCATAGCGGTGAAAAGGGCAGGCGCACCTAGGTCGCGAAGGGACCGCTGCGCAGCCCCGGCGCCCGCACCAGCTCGATCGGTTTCAGCGGGTGGCTGGGGACGACGTAGAACTTGACGCCGTCGCGGGCCTCGACGCCGAGGACCGCGGCCTCGCGGGTGTGCCAGGCGAGGGAGACGATCAGGGCGTAGCCGGCGCCGACCGCGGCGACGCCGGGAAAGAAGACGCCGAGGACGCCGGCGGCGACGGCGGTGAAGGCGATCGGCCAGAGGCGGGTAAAGGCAATCCGCGCCGGGCTCTGGTCCGGCAGCGAGGTGGCGGTGCGGGCGCGGGCGAGGACGTCGCGGACGTCGTCGGCCGCCCGTTGCGGGCGCCCGAGGTAGAAGCCGATCGCCAGCGCCAGCAGCCACCAGGCGGCGGCGACGAGGACGATCGTCGTTTCGCCGTCGCGGTTGGCGGCGACGGCGGTGATCGCGCCGAGGGCGGTCGCCTCGGCGGCGGTGATGAAGACGCTGACGCGGAGCAGGTCGGTGTAGGGCATCAGGCGATCGCCGGCCTCACGCCGCCAGCCATTCGAGGATCTCCAGCCAGCCGTCGAGGCCGCCGACGGTCAGGTCGGACTCCTCGGTCAGCTCCGCCGGTGCCTCGGCCGAGAGGACGCCGACGCAGACGGCTGTGCGCAGCCGGCCCTCGTCCTGCAGCTCGCGCAGGCGCCGGAAGGCGTCGAGGTCGGTGCGGTCGTCGCCCGCGTAGACGGCGCGGTCGACTCCGTCCTCGGCCAGCAGGGAGGCGACGGCGCCGTCCTTGCCACCGCCGCCCGCCGGCCGCAGCTCCAGCACCTTGCGGCCCCAGCGCGGTTCCAGCCCCGCCCGGCCCGCTTCGTTGGCGATCTCGTGGGCGCGACTCTCCGCCGCCGCCTCGTCCGCGGCCCCGCGCCAGTGCAGCGCCTGGATCGGGCCCTTGTCCTCCCGGCGCAGCCCGACCGCCAGCCGGTCCCCGGCCATCGCGGCGAGAAACTCGGCCGCTTCGGTCTCGCGTCCGGCGACCAGGGGATCCGGCTGGGGAGCCTCGTCCCCTGGCATCAGCAGCTCCAGCCCGTGGTTGCCGGCGTAGGCGAGCGTGTCGAGGCCGACCAGCCGTCGCGCCTCCTCCGCCCGTCGCCCGGAGATGCAGCCGACCAGCGCGTAGCGCTCGCTCAGCGCCGCCAGCGCCTCGCGCGCCGCGGCCGGCACCGCCGCGTCCTCGGCCCGCTCGACGATCGGCGCCAGGGTGCCGTCGACGTCGGTGAGGATCGCGCTGCGGCCGGGCTCGCTGCGGAGGGGCTGCAGACGCGCCTCCCAGCTCGGCCCCCCGCTCTCTGGGTCGTGTGGCACCGCTCTAGTATCGCGAGATGCCCGCCGCCGCGACCCCGGACCACGCGATCTGGAAGCTGGCGGCGATCGGCACCCTCGCCGGCGTCTTCAGCGGGCTCTTCGGGGTCGGGGGCGGGACCGTGATCGTGCCGCTGCTGATCTTCTGGTTCGCCTACGGCGAGCGCCTGGCAACCGGCACCAGCCTCGCCGCGATCATCCTCATCGGCCTCCTCGGCGCCATCGCCCAGGGCGGCATTTACGGCAACGTCCACCTCGGCACCGGCTTCCTCCTCGCCATCCCGGCCGTGGTCGGCGTCGTCCTCGGCACCGCGATCCAGCAGCGGATCCCGCAGCGCACCGTCTCCTACCTCTTCGCCCTGCTGCTGGTGGCGATGGCGGTGGAGCTGATCCTCTCGTGAGCGAGCTCGCCGCCGTCCTCATCTGCCTCTTCGGCGGCCTCACCGGCGGCCTCGTCGGCGTCGGCGGCGGCGTCCTCTTCGTCCCGGCGCTGACGGTCTTCATCGGCCTCAGCCAGGTCGAGGCGGAGTCGACCTCGCTGCTGATGATCGTCCTCGTCGCGATCGTCGGCGCCTACCGGCAGAACGGCTATGGCAACGTCCGCCTCCGCGAGGCGGCGATCATCGGCGCCCTCTCGCCCCTCGGGGTCCTGCTCGGGGTCGTGATCTCCAACAGCGTCTCCGAACGCGTCCTCCAGCTCTCCTTCGCGGCGCTCGCCCTGTTCATGGCGGCCCAGTTGATCCGCCGCGCCCGCACCGCCTAGGGAGGGACTGGCGAACTCGATGGTCTACGCTCGAAAGCGTGGACTCCTTGAGCTGGGAAGCCGATCTGCCCCACCTCCGCGCCCCGGTCATGGTCTGCGCGTTTCGCGGCTGGAACGACGCCGCCGCGGCCGCCTCGACCGCGATCGGGTCAGTCGCCACCGCCCTTGATGCCGAGCTCGTCGCCAGCGTCGACCCCGAGGAGTTCTTCGACTTCCAGTCGACCCGGCCGACGATCAGCATGGACGAAGGCCAGACCCGCCGCATCGACTGGCCGGAGAACAACCTCTACGCGGTCCGCGTCCCCAGTGCCGACCGGGACATGGTGCTGCTCGACGGCACCGAGCCGAACCTGCGCTGGCGCACCTTCTCGGAGACGATCGCGACCGTCGCCGACACCCTCGGGGTCGAGATGGTCATCACCCTCGGGGCGCTAATCGCCGAGGTCTCCCACACCCTGCCGGTGCCGATCACCGGCCTCGCCTCCAGCGCCGAGCTGGTCGAGGAGCTTGAACTCGAGCGCTCCAACTACGAGGGCCCGACCGGGATCGTCGGCGTCGTCCACGACCTCTGCCGCCAGAACGGGATCGACTCCGCCTCGCTCTGGGCCGCCGTTCCCCACTACGTCGCCGCCGTCCCCAACCCGAAGGCGGCGCTGGCGCTGCTGCGCCGGCTCGAGGGGCTGACGGGGATCGCCGTCGAGGCCTCCGAGCTGGAGGTGGAAACGGTCGACTACGAGGAGCAGATCGGCCGCGCCGTCGCCGCCAACCCGGAGATCGAGGAGCTCGTCTCCCGGATCGAGGCCGAACAGGCCGATCTCTTCGAGGAGGAAGGCGAGCTCCCGTCAGCCGACACCCTCGCCCGCGAGTTCCAGCGCTTCCTCCGCCAGCGCGGCAAAGACTCGAGTTAGCCGCTCGGGGAGGCGGGCACTCCCTCGCGTGAATTTGTCGCGCCCCTGACGGGGCTGCTCCCGAACATGCTGCCCGCCTATGGCGGGCAAAGACCAGATTGCATATCGCCGCTTCGCGCACATTCCCGCGAGGGAGTGCCCGCCTCCCACCCGGAGGAATCGACAGCTCGCGGCTCAAAGCGCGGGTGTCGACGTTCCTCGCGGGGGGTGGCGCGGATTTGGGGGACCATCCCGAGCAGCTACTGCAGCGCAGGGATGGTGGTTCCAAATCCGTGACAGGACCCGCCGCGCCGACACGCATGGTCCTGAAGCTGTTTCAGTTCAGGCTTCCGCCGCGGGGCAGATCAACCGGTAGTCGCACCAGCTGCAAACGGTGGGGGAGGGGCGGGGCTCGAAGTCTTGGCTGAGGATGCCCTCGCCGACCTGGAGGACGGTGCGCTCGACCCGCTCGGCGTCGTCCGGCTTGGTCGGGGCGGCGACCTTGTCGCCGTCGAGGACGTAGTAGTAGCTGCCGGTGCCGGCCTCGATCCCCCAGGCCTCGCGGGCCGCCATCCGGTAGAGGGCAAGCTGGAGGTCGTCGTCGAGGTCTTCCTCGCTCTTGCGCTCGCCCGTCTTGTAGTCGATCAGCTCGTAGTCGCCATCCGGCAGGCGGTCGACGCGGTCGACGCGGCCGCGGACGTGGTGGTCGCCGACCTTGAAGTCGAACTTCTTCTCCAGCCAGATCGGTTCGCCTTCGGACTCGCGCTCGTTTTCCCAGTAGAGCCGCAGCGCCTCGCGGGCGCGGTCGCGGAACTGCAGCTCGTCGTCGCTGGAGCCGAACCCGGTCCGGCGCCAGCCCGCCTCGAAGAGCCGGTTCAGCACCCGCAGCCCTTCCTCGGGGTTCTCCGGCGGCTCCTTGTGGAAGCGTTCGAGGACGTTGTGGAAGAGGATGCCGAAGCGCTGGTTGATCGTCGGCTCCTGCGGGATCCCGAAGACCCGCGCGAACTTGTACTTGAGCGGGCAGGTGAGGTAGAGCGAGAGGTCCGAGGCCGAGAGGCTGAGCATGCCGTCGCCGCGGCGGGGCAGGAAGGCGGCCAGCGAGGGCTCCTCGCGCGCCGCGACCAGGTCGAGCCGGCGGCCGCGCTCGCGCTCGGAGTCGAGCAGGTAGGCATCTAGCGAGGAGGCGTCGAGCTCGGCCTGCTGCTCGGGAGTAGCCACCTGCCGCAGCAGCCCGTTCACCGCCTCGATCGCCTCCGCCGTCGGCTCGTCGCCCGGCCGCTGCGCCAGCGCCGCCAGCTTCAGCAGCTCGAGGTAGCGGGCGATCGCCCGGTTGACGTCGATCGCGGTGTCGAGGCGCGGCTCGGAGAGCTCGCGGCCGGCCCGCCAGGAGGCCTCCAGCACCTGCTCGCGCAGCGCCCGGTAAGTCGCGTGCAGGCCCTCGGCGGGCCCGAACAGCTCCTCCTCGTGCGTCTCCTCCAACACGCCTTCGGCAGCCGCCGCCGCCAGCGCCTCCTCGTAGAACTGGGAGGCGCGGGCGGCCTCGCCGCCGGCCCCGCGCTCCAGCCGGGAGAGGACGAGCCCCTGGCGGGCCGGCGAGCCGATCCGCTCCCAGTCGCGCTCCTCCTCGAGGCCGAGGACGAAGACGTGGTCGAAGCCGAGCCCCTTGATCGCGTCGGCCGCCATCACGTTGACCGCGCCGGGCGAGCGCTGGTGCTCGCTTTCCTCCGCCTCGGTCCCGGCCTCGGCGACGGCGCTGAGGTAGGCGACGAAGCCGCGGGTCGAGCCGTGCGGCTCGCGGCGGCTCCAGGCGGTCGCCAGCTCGGCCAGCTGCGAGAGCCCGAGCAGCCGCTCGGCGACCTCCGGCTGGGCGGCGAAGAGGCGCTGGCGCCGCAGTCCGACCTGCTCGATCAACCGCCGCACGAAGACGTCGGCGCGCCGTTCCTCCATCACCGCGGCGGCCCCGTTGTAGAGCTTGAGGAAGGTCTGGATCCGCTCCCTCGCCTCGGGCTGGAACTGGGGGCTGTCGAGGGCGGCCTCGCAGGCGGCGACCATGTCCTGCTTGCGGCGCCGGGCGATCGTCGTCAGCCGCGCCAGGTCGCCCGAGCGCAGCTCCACCGGCGGCCGCGTCAGCGCCCGCGCCGCCGCCGCCGAGTCGTCGGGATCGGCCAGGACCCGCAGCCAGGCGATCGCGTCGCGCACCTCCGGCCGTTGGAACAGCGCCGTCGGCCCGGAGAGGTGGAAGGGGACGCCGCGCTCTTCCATCGCCGCGGCGACCGCGCCGCCCTGCTTGGCCGGATCGGCGACGAGGACGCAGATCTGGTCCGCCGCGGTCCCGGCCGAGCCAAGCTGCTCGACCGCCCGCGCCACCGCCTGCGCCTGGGCGCGCTCGTTGGCGCAGCGCCAGAAGCCGAGGCGGGGGTCGCGGAACCGCTGCGTCAGCAGGATCCGCTCCCCGTCGGGATGCGCCGCGTCGAACCAGCCCTCGGCGGCGGTCGCCTCGGCGCCGGTCTCCAGAGCGAAGACCTGGTTCGGGCTGTCGGCGGCGAGCGATTCGACGACCGCGAGCTGCGCCGGGGTCGCCTCCTCGAGCTCGTCGACCATCAGCTGCGGGAAGCGCTCGGCGACTCGCCGCCGCACGTCCGGCCGCTCGACCAGCAGGCAGTCGAGGGCGAGGAAGACGTCGCCGCGGTCGAGGCTGCCGGACTCCGCGAGGATGCGGTCGTGCTGGGCGTACAGCTCGGCGAACTCGAGGTCGCGCCGCGCCGCCTCCCGCTCGGCCTCGTCGGCGGCGTCGGCCGCCCTGGCCTGGGCGCCTTCGGAGAGGCTGGTCGCCCCGATCCGTTCCGCCTTCAGCCGGTCGATCCGCGCCAGCAGCCGCGCCAGCAGCCCGGTCGGGTTGCCGCGGATCTCGTGCCGGCGCAGCGGCAGCTCGTCGAGCCGGTCGAGCAGCAGCGCCAGCCGCTCCGCCCGACCGAGCACGTCGAAGAAGGGGTCCAGCCCGGCCTCCTCGGGGTACTCGCGCAGGAGGCGCTCGCCGATCGCGTCCCAGCTGCCGATCCAGAGCTCCTCGAAGGAGCCGGCCAGCAGCGCCTCGCAGCGTTCCCGCAGGCGCGCCGCAGTCGCCTGGCGGGAAGCGAGCACGAGGACGCTCTCGGGGCGCGCCCCGGCGTCGACGAGGCGCACGAGGCGGTGGGCGAGGAGCTCGGTCTTGCCGGTCCCGGCCGGCCCGACGATCAGCAGCGGGCCCTCGGCGTGGGCGACCGCCCGATCGCGCTCCGGGGTTGGGCTATCGGCCGTGGGCTGATCCTCGCGCACTGCCCAAAGCTAGCGCGCTGGTCGATCCATCTAGCATGCGCGCAATGGACGTCCTCTCCGCCGACTGGCCGGCGATCTGCCGCCGCATCGTCGCCGCCCAGCGCCCGATCTTCGCCGCGGCGCGGACGAGCGAGGAGCGGACCGTCTACGAGGGCATCGGCGAGGGAGGCGATCGCACCCTGGTGATCGACCGCCGCGCCGAGGACGTCGTCTTCGCCGAGCTCGATCGACTCGCCGCCGAAGGTGCCTCCTTCGTCGCCGTCTCCGAGGAGCGCGGGGAAGTCAGCTTCGGCTCCGGCGGCGAGGCGCGGATCGTGATCGACCCGATCGACGGCTCGCTCAACGCCCGCCGCACGATCCCCTCCTTCGCCGTCTCGATCGCCGTCGCCTCCGGGTCCTCGATGGCCGACGTCGAGTTCGGCTTCGTCCACGACTTCGGCGCCGACGAGGAGTTCCTCGCCCGCCGCGGCGGGGGCGCGCAGCTGAACGGCGAGCCGGTGCGGGTGACCCGGCCCGCCGAGCGGCTCGAGGTGGTCGGCGTCGAGTCGGCCGAGCCGGAGTGGGCTCTGCCCGCGCTCGAGTCCCTCGCCGGCAAGGTCTTCCGCCTCCGCGTCGTCGGCGCGATCGCGATCAGCGCCGTCTACGTCGCCGCCGGTCGCTTCGACGCGATGCTGAGCCTGCGCTCCTGCCGCTCGGTCGACGCCGCCGCCGCGCAGCTGATCGCCCGCGAGGCGGGCGGCGAGGTGGCCTTCGGCAGCGACGATCTCTCGGCGGCGATGCTCGACCTCGAGTCGCGCTACCCGATGGCGGCGGCCAACGGCGCCGACGGTCTCGCCACCGTCCGCGCCGCCCAGTTGGCCGCAACCGCGTAACCCTTTTCGCCAAGCGGTTTACAAACGTGTGTTCCTACGAACTTATGTTCGCTACACTCGGGCACTCCCCCAAGCCCCCAACTCATCACTGAAGAGGTGTTTCTCCTTTATGGCAACGAGCAAAAACGGCAGCAAGAGCAAAACCCAGGCAAAACGCGCCACCACCGAAGCGAAAAAATCCGCGGCCAAAACCGCCAAAGCTTCGAAACGCGCCGCCACCAAGACCGTCGCTGCTGAGAAAAACCAGGTCCAGACCGTCGTCCAGACCGCCGTCGACTTCCCCGTCGGCGCCGTCCTCACCGTCAGCGACCGCGTCTCCGAGCTGGTCGAGCCGTGGACCGACCGCAGCAAGGCCGAGCGGCAGATCAAGAGCTACCGCAGCAACCTGCGCAAATCGCTGAAACGGACCGAGCGCCGCGGCTCCACCGCCCGCCGCAAAGCGATCACCGAGGCGCGCAAGACCCGCAACCAGGTCGAGCGCGAGGCGCGCCGGCGTCAGCGCGATGTCGAGACGACGATCAAGCGCAACCGGACCGAGGTCGAGCAGCGCGTCCGCAAGGCGATCGAGGAGCAGGCCTCCCGCGCCCAGGGTGCCGTCGGCACCGCCCAGGGCTTCGTCGGCACCGTCAGCGACCAGCTGACCGCGCTCCGCTAGAAGCTCAGCGTCCCCGGACGCTCACAGGCCGCGAGGCGCTTGGTCCATAGGGCCAGCCCTCGCGGCCTTTTACGTAGGCGCGGAACTGGAAGCGAACGCCGCGGCTGTCGTCGTCGCTGAAGCGATAGGCGTAACGGAAGCGGCCACGGCCGTCGGCCTCGACGGTCCGAAACTCGCTCCAGCCGGCGCCCGGATAGCGGAACTGCATCTGCACGGGTAGTCCGCCGACGGCTCGCGAGGCCCCGGCTCTGCCGACCCGGCCGCTGAAGACCACCGCCCTGCCGCCCACCGCCGCGGTCGCCGCGGAGGCGCGGAAGCGGACCCCGGTTCGCGCGGTCAGGTGCATGGCGGGCCCGGCGGCCCGGGTGAGCAGGCGGCTGCCATCGAAGCCGGCGGTGACGTCGCGGCTGGGCCCGGGCGGCAGGCGCAGGGAGAAGCTCCCGTCGGCGGCGGTCCGGAGTTGGGTCGTCCGCTGCCGCGGATCGGCGCCGGCGGCGAAGCGCTCGTCGATGACGATCGTCTGCCCGCCGACCCCCGCGCCGAGGGCCCGCCGCAGCGAGCCGGTGAGGAGGGTGCCGTCGAGGCGGGTGGCGAGGACGACCGGCGCCTTCAGCGGGTTGACGAGGACCATCCGGCCGCCGTGCGCGCGGCCGGTCCCGGTCCCAGGGTTGCCGGCGACGTCGAACCCGGTCGCGAGGAACTCATACTTGCCGGGCGGGTAGGAGTCCGAGTCCCAGCGCGCGACCAGGCGCCCGGGCTCGACCCGGGTCGGCAGCGGCTCGAAGCGGGCGCGGGTCCCGGAGGCGCGGACGGCGATCGTGCCGCGGTCGGCGCTCGGACCCGAGAGGTGATCGTCGACGAGCGCTTCGATCCGCTCCGGGTCAGCCGGGTCCTGGGCCGCCGCGAACTCGACCCGCGGCGGCTCTTCGTCGATCCGGACGACGGCGGTCGACGGCGGCGACCCGGGTCTGCCGTCGCTGAGGTTTCCGGCGGCGTCGCGCCCGTAGAAGCGGACGCTGTGGACGCCGCTGCCGCCGACCCAGTCCGAGGCGGTGGCGCCGGCAGCGACGACCGGGGCGCCGCCGTCGACCGAGATCGCCGTGAACGGCCCGCCCGAGCCCGCGGCCTCCATCCCGGAGAGCGCGTCCCAAGCCGTCGCCGTCAGCTTCGTCGGCCCGGCGCTCCATCCCGCCGGAGCTCGCAGCGAGACCGTCGGCCCGGTGCCGTCGACCGCGAAGGCGACCGTCCGCGGCTGCGAGCGGACTCCGGCCCCCGAGATCGCCACGACCTGCCCGTAGTGGACACCCTCCGGCAGGAAGCTGAGTTGGACCGGCTCCCCCGTCGAGTAGCGGCTGATGCGCCCGACCTCGAGGGTGACCTCGTACCCAGCGATCCCCGACGGGGGCAACGGCCCCTCCGGCGGGTCGAATCCGAGCGACACCTGCTCCGTCCCCATCAGCCAACGCCCGGGCGCGCGAGGAGCGGGCAACGGCGGTGTCGTGTCGTCGAAGCGGAGCAGGACGCTGGATTCGCCCAGACCGCTTCCCGCCGAGTCCTCGAACCGGGCCTCCAGCGTGTAGACCCCTGGGATCGGCGGCACGCTGACGCCTCCCTGCGGACTGTGGGGCGACTTCTCCCATGGCGTCCCGACAGGAAGGCCCTGTGGATCGAGCAGTCGGTAGACGATCCTGGCGGCGCCTTCGGGGACTTCCGAGACCTGGCTCGGCTCGAGGGTGAAGTGCCGCATCGCTTGCCACGGGGTGGCGCCGGCGGCCAGGGCCGGCTCGTCGGCGCCGGCGAAGGCCGCCGCGGCGACGAGGGCCGACAGCAGGCCTCTCCCGATCCGGCTCACGGGCCGAACTCCCCGGCTGGGCTGGCGCTGCTGGAACTCGGGGCCGGAGCCGGTGCCGGTTCCGCGACTGGGGTGGGAGCGGGTGCGGGGGCTGGGCTGGGTTCGACCGTTTCGGCTTCGACGGGAGCCGGTTCCGCCGGGACCGGTTCTGGTTCGGGCGCAGGTTCGGATCGGGGGAGCGGCTCGGCGGGAGGCTGCGGCTTCGAAGCGCGGTCCGGCTCGGCCGGCTCCCTCGAGTCCGCCGCGGCCGGGGTCTCCGGCTGCGGCAGGTCGCTCCCTTCCCGCCCGCGGGGCTGCTCCACCGGGGGCGCTGACGACGCGCCGCTGTCGAGCGGGCTGGAGAGGAGGCCGGTTGCCGCGCCCCCAGCGGTGACGCCCCCGGCGGCGCAGACGCAGACCACCGCGACCTTGGCGAGGCCGCCAAGGCCGAGCCCCCCGGCGCCGCCGGAGCCGGCGATCCCGGAGAGCGCCTCGCCTCGCCCGCCGCCGAAACGGGACGGGGCGTCGGCGAGCGCCTCGTGCAGCCGCTGCCAGAGCGAGCGGGAGAGGGGGAGGGCGGGCGCCAGCGCCGCTGCGGCGGCCGGCGCCGCGCGGTAGGTCCGCAGCGTCGCCCGGCAGGAGGCGCAGGCCCGCAGGTGCTCGCGCAGCGTCGCCGCCTCCTCGGGGGTCGCCTCCCCGTCGCAGAAGGCCGAGAGCAACGGGCGCATCTCCTGGCAGCGGCGACCGTCCTCGGTCCTGGCGACGAGACTGCGGAAGCGCTCGCGGCCCTCGGCCAGGCAGCGGTTGATCTTCGTCCTGGTCCAACTGGTGATCTCGCCGATCTCGGCGTAGGAGTAGCCCTCGGCGAGCAGGGTCAGCGCTCGCAGCTCCTGGGGCTTCAGCGCCTGCAGCGCCTCGCGGCTGCGGGCGATCTCCTCGCGCCGCTCCAGCCGCTCCTCGGGGCCGTCGGACCCGGAGGGCAGCAGCGCGACCCAGTCCTCGGCGTCGGGCGCGGGCAACACCGCGGCGGGGCCGGCGAGGACCCGCTCGCGGTCGCGGCGGATCGCCAGCGCCTCGTGCTTGACCACCGTCTGCATCCACTTGACGAGTTCCCGCGGGTCCGCCGTGGGGGCTTTGCGCAGGAGGATCTCCAGGCCCCGCTGCAGGGCGTCGTCGGCGTCGTCGGCGCAGAACGAGTAGCGGTGGGCGGTCCGCCGCAGCGCCGCCTCGTGGCGGGCGTAGGTCTCGACCGCCGCCCGCTTGCGGGCGGCGTCGTCCGGGCGTGGCTTCGCCCTCTCAGCGCTAGCTGCTTCCACTGCTCTGTTCCCCCTGCCGCGTCGGTGTTCTCGATCGGACACTGGCAGCGATAGATACGAAAGCGGTACAGCTCTCCCCCCACTTGGACAAATGACTCAATCCAAAAGCGCGGAAATTGCAGCGCGGCTGCGAAGAACGTCCAGAGGTCGTGCGGATCGCTAGGATCGCGTCCGTGAGCACCTGCGTAGTCACCGGCGGCGCCGGCTTCCTCGGGTCCCATCTCTGCGAGCGACTGCTCGGCGACGGGCACCGGGTGATCTGCCTCGACAACCTCGAGACCGGGTCGCTGGAGAACATCGAACACATCCGCGACGAGCGGTTCGACTTCCGCCACACGGACATCACGAACTACGTCGACATCCCCGAGGACGTCGACTTCGTCTACCACCTCGCCTCGCCGGCGAGCCCGATCGACTACCTGCGGCTGCCGCTGCACACGCTCAAAGTCGGCTCCCACGGCACCCACCACATGCTCGGCGTAGCCAAGTGGAAGCGGGCCCGCTTCCTGATCGCCTCGACCAGCGAGATCTACGGCGACCCGGAGGTCCACCCGCAGAAGGAGGACTACTGGGGGCACGTCAACCCGATCGGCCCGCGCGGCGTCTACGACGAGGCGAAGCGCTACGCCGAGGCACTGACGATGGCCTACCACCGCCAGCAGGGAGTGGACACGGCGATGGTCCGAATCTTCAACACCTATGGCCCGCGGATGCGCGCCCACGACGGCCGCGCGATCCCGACCTTCCTGCGGCAGGCGCTGCAGGACCGGCCGCTGACCGTCTTCGGCGACGGCAGCCAGACCCGCAGCTTCTGTTACGTCGACGACCTGATCGACGGCATCGTCCGCCTCGCCGAGTCCGACGTGCACACGCCCGTCAACATCGGCAACCCCGATGAGTTCACGCTGCTGGAACTGGCCAAGCAGGTGATCGAGCTGACCGACTCCCGCTCGGAGATCGTCTACGAGGCGCTGCCGACCGACGACCCGAAGCAGCGCCGCCCCGACATCGGCCGCGCCCGCGACCTGCTCGGCTGGGAGCCGAAGGTCGCCCTCGAAGAGGGCCTGCGCCGCACGATCGACCAGAGCGGCGTCGAGCGCCTCGTCGGCGACTCGGCCTAAGACCTAACCGCAACGAAAAAGGGGCGGCCCGAAGGCCGCCCCCTCTCGCGATGCAGCGAGCTTTCGCGGGCTACTGGGTCTGCGCGGTGAACGAGAACGTTCCAAGCGCGTCACCGGATTTGATCGTGTTTTTGGCGACCTCTTCGCCCGTGGCTTTGGCGGCGGCTTTGCCCTCCGCGTCGGCTTCTTCGTCGGTTTTCATTTCTTCTTTGGCTTTTTTGAACGCTTCGCCGTAAGCGACGGCTTCGGCGTAGGGTTTGAAGACGCTGACGAACCCCTGTAGGACTTCAGCCGAGATCGGCTGCAGGACCGCGGAGGAGTTGACGCTCACCGTCCGATTCGCGGCGTCGGTGCTGACGCCGGTCACCGTCAGGTCGGCGATCGAGCTGCGCCCGAGGTTGCCGAGGTCGAGCGGCTTTTTGCCTTCGCTTTCGGCGTTCGACTGCGCGACCACTTCGACCGTCACGGTTTTCGCCGAGAGGTCGAGGTACATGGCGCCGAGGGTGATCGTCGTGTCGATCGACGTATTGGCGCTGGTCGGCAGGTTCTGGACCAGTTTCAGCCCGCCGCTGCTCATCACCGTGCCCGCGGTCCCCAGCGGCGCGATAGTGCCGCCGGTGATCGGCGAGGTGAACCGGGTCCCCGACTGGGTCGTCGGCGAGATCAGCTCGACGTTCGCTTTGACGTTGCTCAGCTTCGTCAGCAGTTCCGGGTTGGCGTCGAAGACGAGATTGCCGCTCGGGATGACCGCCACCGTGGCCGGCTGGCTTTCCGAGGTCGACTTGCCGATCTTCTTGCCGGCGAGGAACGGTTTCGGCTTGCCTTTGGCGTAGCCGGTCTTCTTGTTCAGCTGCTTGGCGCCGGCCTTTTCCAGCTTCAGCGTCTTCAGCGTCACGTTGACGCCGAACCCGTTGCGGCTGTAGCTCAGCCCCTTCAGCTTGGCCAGCTTCACCTTCTTGCCGGAGACCTTGCCGGTGAGGAGGCTCTTGCCGGTGTCGAGCACCAGCCCCTTCACGGTCGCGCTCTTCTTGCCGGCCTTGAACTTGAGGCCGCCGGAGAGGTTGAGCGTGCCGAGGCCGTTGGTCGGGTCCATCGACCCGCCGCTGACCTTGAAGGTCGCCTTCTTGGCATTGACCTTGGCGTTGCCGACCTTCTGGATCTTGATCCCGAAGGTCTTCAGGTACTTCGTCCATCCCTTGTTGAGCGTGACGGTCGTCTTCCCGCTCGCCACTGGGTCCGGCGTGGCAGAGGCGAGGGGCGCAAACGCCAGCAGCGCGAACAGCGCAGCAGCGAGAGCTGCCAGCGGCAGCTTCGTACCCCTAGCCATCCGTGGCTGGGTTGCTCGAGTCATATGTGAGTCCTCCGTTGCTGCCGCCCCCTGCTGTCTCCGATAGGCGACTTACGGCGGTTCGTGTTGTCTGAAACAGGTTATTCCCGGTTCGTTCGCCTTTACAACCCCTGGCCGGGGCGGATGTTCCGGTGTGGCGGGGCCGCGGTCGGCGGCCCGCACCCGGGGTCGCTCCCCCAATATCCTGCAGTCGATGTCTGCTGCCGACGGATCCGGCGCCCAGGAGGCGCACCGCACGATCGCGCCCCTGGTCGGGCCCGACGACGAGCGCGTCTTCACCGACTCCGGGATCGAGATCGAGGCCCTCTACACGGAGGACGACGTCGCGCCGGGGCTGGAGGAGCGCCTCGGCCGCCCGGGCGAGCCCCCCTTCACCCGTGGCATCCACGAGGGGATGTACAGGGACCGGCTCTGGACGATGCGCCAGTACGCCGGCTTCGCCTCCCCCGAGGACACCAACGAGCGCTATCGCTACCTGATCGAGCACGGCTCGACCGGCCTCTCGATGGCCTTCGACCTGCCGACCCAGCTCGGCCGCGACTCCGACGACCCGCTCTGCCACGGCGAGGTCGGCCGCACCGGGGTCCCGATCGACACGATCGAGGACATGCGGATCTGCTTCGACCAGATCCCCCTCGACGGCGTCTCCACCTCGATGACGATCAACGCCCCGGCGGCGATCCTGCTGCTGCTCTACGAGCTGGTCGGCGAGGAACAGGGCGTCCCCTCCGAGAAGCTGCGCGGCACGGTCCAGAACGACGTGCTGAAGGAGTACATGGCGCGCGGCAACTACATCTACCCGGCCGAGCCGACGATGCGGCTGACCACCGACATCTTCGAGTACTGCCACGAGAACGTGCCGAAATGGAACACGATCTCGATCTCCGGGTACCACATCCGCGAGAAGGGCTGCTCGGCCGTCCAGGAGGTCGCCTTCACGCTCTCCAACGCGATCGCCTACGTCGAAGCCGCCCTCGCCAGGGGGCTGAAGATCGACGAGTTCGCGCCGCGGCTGGCCTTCTTCTTCAACGGCCACAACAACGTCTTCCAGGAGATCGCCAAGTTCCGCGCCGTGCGACGGATGTGGGCCGAGATCGTCAAGGAGCGGTTCGGGGCCGAGAACCCGAAATCGATGCAGATCCGCTTCCACACCCAGACCGGCGGCGTCACCCTGCAGGCCCAGCAGCCGGAGGTGAACATCATCCGCGTCGCCCTGCAGGGCTTCGCCGCGGTCTGCGGCGGCACCCAGTCGCTGCACACCAACGGCTTCGACGAGGCGCTGGCGCTGCCGACCGAGCGCTCGGCCCGGATCGCGCTGCGGACCCAGCAGGTGATCGCGTACGAGTCCGGCGCTGCCGACACCGTCGACCCCTTCGCCGGCTCCTACTTCGTCGAGTCGCTGACCGACGAGATCGAACTGCGGGCGAAGGAGCTGATGGAGAAGGTCGAAGAGCTCGGCGGGTCGGTCGAGGCGCTGGAGTTCATGCAGCGTGAGATCGAGGAGTCGGCCCTCAGCTACCACGAGCGCTACAAGAGCGGCCAGGACGTGATCGTCGGCGTCAACAAATTCGTCACCGACCAGGTCGACGACGTCGACATCCTCAAGGTCGACCCGGAGGCCGAGCAGCGACAGCTGGCCCGCCTCAAGGCCTTCAAGGAGAACCGCGACCAGGCCGAGGTCAACGCCAAGCTCGAGTCCCTGCGCGACGTCGCCCGCGGCGACGGCAACCTCCTCCACCCGATCCGCGCCGCGCTCAAAGCCGAAGCCTCGATCGGCGAGGTCTGCGGCGCCATGCGCGAGGTCTTCGGCGAATACAAGGGCGGCGCTTTCTTTTAGCGATGGGCGCTGTCGCGCTCTCGCACGCCCAGGTGCGTGCGTGGCGCTGCGCATACCGGCGTCCTCAGTCGCCTGAATAGCGCTGCTATTCAGGCTCCCTGCGTCCTTGGTCTGCTTGGCCACGCCCACCCCTGGTCGCACGATTTCACGACAGCGACCATCGAAGGATTCGCATTGATGGGGTGGAAGCGGGGGTCAATGATCGAGGTCTCTAGGACGTTGATGAAGTCCCAGCCCGAGTTGGCGGAGTTGATCCGCGAGGTCGAGGGGGTCGAGGTGACGATGGCTGAGAAGGGCTTCGGCACCCGGGTCGAGATCCGCGCGTCTCCTGAGACGGGGCTGGTCGAAGCCGACCTGGAGGCCGTTCTCGACCGTCTTGCGGAGCCGCAGCGGCGGCCTTTCGTCTGAGCGCAGAGCTTTGAAGCCCATCCAAACGCGGTCGGCTGAGGCCGGCCCGGAAAGCGAGTCCAACCAGTGACCAAGTTGAAGCGGCACCTCACGGTTGCCAACGTCTTGTCCATCACCGCCGTGTTCATCGCCCTCAGCGCGACTGCCGTGGCGGCCACCAAACTCGGTGCCGGTCAGGTGAAGGCGGTCAATATCGCCCCGCAGGCGGTCACCAACTCCAAAATCAAGACGCAGGCGGTCACCTCCGGGAAAATCAAAGCCGGCGGCGTCAACGCCCGCAATATCGGGGCTGGCCAGGTGATCAGCGAAAAGATCGCGACCGGCGCCGTGACCGCGAAAAAGATCGGCAAGAAAGCCGTGAGCCCGCGGACGATCGCCGAGGAAGCGGTGACGACCGGGAAGCTCGGCAACGAATCGGTAGTCGCCTCGAAGGTCTCGAAGTCCTTCTACGAGCAGCTGGTTCGCAACACCGCCTACGAGAGCGCCTCGAGCGTCTCCGACAGCGAAGCAAATAAGACCGTGACCGCGAATTGTCCGAGCGGCAAGGAAGCGATCGGCGGCGGTGCTCGTCTCGAAGGCGAACTCGCCGAGGTCTCGCTGACCGCCTCCTACCCCTTCTCGAGCGGCAGCTCCCGCACCGGGTGGACGGCCATCGCCCACGAGACCGGGACCGGCCAGGCCGGCAACTGGTCGATCGTGGCGTTCGCCGTGTGCGCAGAACTCTAGTATTCAGCCGCATCGTGGAATCGAAGGGCCCGCTCCGGCGGGCTCTTCGTCTTCCTGGGGCCGGTGCGGCGGCTCGGCGCCCCCCACGGGACGCCGCGGACCCGCCGCAAATAGAATGCCGCGGCCCCTCTCAAGGCCCCCGATTGACCGCCGACGAACCCATGCGCGAGAGAAACCCCGAAACCCACGAGGAGAAGCTCGCCTACCTGCGTGAGCTGCGGGAGGCTGCGATCCACTCGGCCTCCGAGGCGGCGGTCGAGAAGCAGCACGCGAAGGGCAAGATGACCGCCCGCGAGCGGATCGAGAAGCTGCTCGACCCCGGTTCCTTCGAGGAGCTCGACACCTTCGTCCGCCACCGCACCTACGACTTCGAGATGCAGAAGAACCGGCCCTGGGGCGACGCCGTCGTCACCGGGCACGGCACGATCGACGGCCGCACCGTCTTCGTCTTCTCCCAGGACTTCACCGTCTTCGGCGGCAGCCTCGGCGAGGTGATGTCGGAGAAGATGTGCAAGGTCATGGACCTGGCCGCCCAGGTCGGGGCGCCGGTGATCGGCATCAACGACTCCGGCGGCGCCCGCATCCAGGAGGGGGTCGTCTCCCTCGGCGCCTACGGCGACGTCTTCGTCCGCAACGTCCAGTGCTCCGGGGTGATCCCCCAGATCAGCGTGATCATGGGGCCCTGCGCCGGCGGCGCGGTCTACTCGCCGGCGATGACCGACTTCATCTTCATGGTCAAAGAGACCTCGCACATGTTCATCACCGGCCCGGAAGTGATCAAGACCGTGACCGGCGAGGAAGTCGAGTTCGAGGAGCTCGGCGGCGCGATGAGCCACAACTCGAAGTCGGGCGTCGCGCACTTCGCCTCCGAGGACGAGGAGAGCTGCCTCGAGGACGTGCGCTACCTGATGAGCTTCCTGCCCTCGAACAACCTCGAGGCGCCGCCGCGCTTCGAGCCCGGCGACGATCCTGAGCGCGAAGACGAGGAGCTCGACACCCTCGTCCCCAACGACCCGCAGAAGCCCTACGACATGCGCGACGTGATCGCCAGGGTCGTCGACGACGAGGAGTTCTTCGAGGTCCACGAGCACTTCGCGAAAAACATCGTCTGCGGCTTCTCCCGCCTCGACGGCTTTCCGGTCGGCATCGTCGGCAACCAGCCCGCCTTCCTCGCCGGCGTCCTCGACATCGAGGCCTCCGAGAAGGCGGCCCGCTTCGTGCGGACCTGCGATTGCTACAACATCCCGATCCTCACCTTCACGGACGTCCCCGGCTTCCTTCCGGGGACCGACCAGGAGTGGAACGGGATCATCCGCCACGGCGCCAAGCTGCTCTACGCCTTCACCGAGGCGACCGTGCCGAAGCTCACCGTCGTCACCCGCAAGGCCTATGGCGGCGCCTATGACGTCATGAACTCCAAGCACATGCTGGCCGACTACAACGTCGCCTGGCCGACGGCTGAGGTCGCGGTGATGGGCCCCGAGGGCGCCGTCAACATCATCTACCGCAAGGACATCGCCAACTCGCCGACGCCCGACGAGCGCCGCCAGAAACTGATCGACGACTACAAAGCCCACTTCGCCAACCCTTACTCCGCGGCGGAGCGCGGCTACATCGACGACGTCATCGAGCCCCGCCAAACCCGCCCGAAGCTGATCCGGGCCCTGCGGATGCTGCAGACCAAGCGCGTCGACCAGCCGAAGCGCAAGCACGGCAACATCCCGCTGTAGGTATTAAGCTCAACGCTTCTTGATCAAAAGGAGCGCTTTGCCAGTCGGCGCTCGGACGGGAGGCAAAGATGAATTACCTGAAAGGGCTGGCTGTTGCCGCGGCGATGGCTGCCGTGTTCGTCTGTTTCGGCGCCGGGAGTGCTTCGGCGACCGTGATCTGCAAAACGAAAACGAGTCCCTGTGCGTCGCCGTACCTCAAAGGCACCACCTTCAAAGGAGTGTTGACGCCGGGCACGACGGCGGTCTTCAAAGCCGGGTTCATGACGATCGAATGCAATGAAGGCAGTGGCTCGGTCGAAATGACCACCAGCGGCGGCGCGACCGAAACAGTCAAAGGCGTCACAAAATCACTCACCTTCGGGGGCTGTAACGCCGAATTCAAAGTCCTCAAAACCGGGACCGGCGAAATCCACTGGACCAGCAAAACCAACGGCGCCTTCACAGCCGAAGGGATGGAAGTGACAGGCAGCGCCCTCGGCGTCGACTGCGTCTACGGGGGTGCGATCAGCTCCGGGATCAATCTCAACGGAGGCGAAAAACCGACGATCAGCATGAACGCGAAAGTGCCGCTGATCTCCGGCGGCTTCCTCTGCGCGAACCCCGGATCGATGACCGCGTCCCTGTCGGTCACCGAACCGACTCCGCTCTACGTGTTGGCGAGCTGAGCACGAACCCAATCGGCGTTCGTCCTTTGTAGCCCAGGAGGCGACAAAGGACGAACGCCAGCGGGGTGTGGACTTAGGCGGTCGAGCGTCGCCAGAGCTGGAAGGCGATCAGCGCCAGGGCGGCGGCGACGATCGGGAGGCTTCCCTCGGCGATCCCCGCCAGGAGGAGAACCGCGGCGACCGCGAGCCCGACCGTGCTGCTGCCGCGAACCGTCCACCGGGTCAGTCGCTCGGAGGACTCGTCCGGTTCGACGCCCCGATCGCGTTCGCGCCTGAGGCGCCAGTACAGATAGGCGAAGGCGACGAGGAAGATGCCCAGCGTCAGCAGCAGGCGCGTCAGGTCCATAGGCCGAGTATCGGCAAATGTCCCGCTTCCTCAACAGGGCGTGGGATCAGGGGACGGCGGTGGCCTCGGTCTCGACGCCGCCGCCCCGCACGCCGGCGCCGCGGCCGCCGGTGGCGCCGCCCTCCTCGGCACCGAGGCGGTGGGCGAGGTAGACGGGGATGATCGAGATCAGGATCACCAGGACGGCGACGGCGTTGACGATCGGGAGTTCGTGGGGGCGGAAGAGGTTGGAGTAGATCCAGATCGGCAGCGTCTGTTCGCCGGCGCCGATCGTGAAGTTGGTGACGATGATCTCGTCGAAGGAGAGGGCGAAGGCGAGCAGGCCGCCGGCGATCAGGGCGCTTTTCATCCCCGGGAAGGTGACGTAGCGGAAGGTCTGCCAGCTGTGGGCGCCGAGGTCAGCGGAGGCCTCCTCGAAGGAGCCGGAGAGCCGGCGCAGCCGCGCCACCGCGTTGTTGTAGACGACGACGATGCAGAAGGTGGCGTGGCCGACGATCACCGTGAAGAGGCTGAGCGGGACGTCGAGCACCTGGGTGAAGGTGTTGGAGATCGCGACGCCGGTGACGATCCCCGGCAGGGCGATCGGCAGGATTACGAGGAAGCTGATCGTCTCGCGGCCGAAGAAGCGGTGGCGCGCCACCGCCAGCGCCGCCAGCGTCCCCAGCACCATCGCGATCGCCGCCGCGACCACGCCCGCCTTGAGCGAGGTGAAGAAGGCTTCGCGCGCCGCCTCATCCTTGAACGCCTGCTCGAACCAGTGGGTGGTGAACCCGGGCGGCGGCCACTCGAGGATCTTGCTCGAGTTGAAGGCGTAGATCCCGATCACGATCAGCGGGATGTAGATGAAGGCGAGCGCGAGCGCGACGGCGATCCGCAGCAGCCACCGGGAGCGCTTCGAGAGCCTCATCGCCTGTCCGCCTCCCTCGTCATACGTGCTCGAAGGCCCCGAGCCGTCTCGCGACCAGGAGGTAGGCGATCATGACCACGACAGGCACCAGCGCCAGGGCGGCGGCGAAGGGCTGGTTGTTGGAGATGTTGCTGAAGATGACGTTGCCGATGAACTGGTCGTTGGAGACCAGGCGCGGGGTGATGTAGTCGCCCAGCGTCAGCGAGAAGGTGAAGATCGAGCCGGCGACGACTGCCGGGAAGCTGAGCGGCAGGATCACCCGGCGGAAGGTGGTGAAGGGGGAGGCGCCGAGGTCCTCGGAGGCGCTGATCAGCGAGTTCGGGATCCGCTCGAGCCCGGCGTAGATCGGCAGGATCATGTACGGCAGCCAGAGGTAGCTGAAGACCAGCCAGACGGCGGTCTGGCCGTAGCCCGGGCCGCTGAGGCCGATCGGGTCCAGGGCCCAGTTGATCGCGCCGTTGGCGGAGAGCAGCGTCCGCCAGGCGTAGACCTTGACCAGGTAACTCGACCAGAGCGGCAGCAGGATCGCGATCACCAGCAGCGCCTTGCCGCGCCGGCTCGCCAGCTTCGCCATGTAGAAGGCGATCGGGAAGGCGATGATCGCGTCGGTGACCGTGACCAGGAGCGCGGTGCGGATCGTCCGCCAGGCGATGTCCCGGTAGACCGTTTCATTCACCAGCGCTTCGAAGTTTTCGAGGGTGAAGCTCTTCTCGGTCAGGCCGCTGAGTGGGTCCACCGACCAGAAGGCGGCGACCAGCAGCAGGGCCAGCGAGCCCAGGTAGCCGATCACCAGCCAGCCGACGGGGCCGGCCAGCAGCGCCCCTACCTGGAGGCGCTCGCGGCCGTGGAAGAGGTCGGCGAGCCGATGGCCCACCGACCTCCTCTCCGCAGCCGCTTCAGATGCCATGGACTAGAGGCTCTTCCTCAGCCTTTGATCGTCGTCCAGGCTTTGACCCAGTCGTTGTAGTCCATGCATTCGCCATCGCCGGTGCCGCAGTCGGCGAGCGGGGTTTCCCAGTAGTAGACCCGCTCCCAGAACTGCGGTTCTTCGGCGTGGTATTCGGCGCAGAAGTTCTTGTTCGCCGTCTCCTTGCAGGCGAGTTCCTGCGCCGGTGCCTCGCCGAAGTATTCGGCGACTTCGGCGTTGACTTTCGGTTCGATGATCCAGTCCATCCACTCGTACATGCAGTTGGGATGTTTGGCGTCCTTGGCCAGCATCCAGGTGTCAGACCAGCCGGTCGCGCCCTCTTCGGGCAGGAAGCCCTGGCTCGCCGGGCTCGCCGCCACCGGCGACCCTTCTTCCTTCAGCGCGAAGTACTGGTACTGCCAGGTGGTGCCGACGACGTTGTCTTCGTTGGCAAAGCCGGAGATCTGCTTTGCCGCTTCGGACCAGTATTCGCCGACCAGCGGCTGCTGTTCTTCCAGCAGCTGGACCGCCGCGTCGAACTGCTCTTCGTCGAGGGCGTAGGGGTTTTCGATCCCGAGGTCCGGTTCGTGGGTCTTCAGGTAGACCGCGGCTTCGGCGATCGACATCGGGTCGTCGTACTGGCTGATCTTGCCTTTGTATTTGGCGGCGACTTTCGGGTCCATCGTCACGGCCCACGATTCGGGCGCCGGTTTGACGTCGTCGGAGTTCCACATCAGCAAGTTGGCGCCGCGGCCGTGCGGGATCCCGTAGTGGACGCCGTCAAAGGTGTTGTACGGCTGGTCCTTGAGGTCTTCGAAGACCGTTTCGTAGTTGGGGACGAGGTCGACGTTGACCGGGGCGACCAGGTCGGCGGCGACGAGCCGCGCGGTGGCGTTACCGGAGGCGGAGACGCCGTCGTACTGCCCGGTTTTCATCAGCTCGACCATTTCGTCAGAGGTGCCGGCTTCCTTGTTGTTGACTTTGCAGCCGGTTTTCTGTTCGAACGGTTTGCTCCATTCGGGTTCGACATAGCCGGCCCAGGAGATCAGCGAGACTTCGCCCTCCCCTTTGCCGACCTTCTGCAGTTCTTCACCACTGCTGCCGCCGGTGGTGTCGTCATTGCCGCCCCCGCAACCTGCGAGCGCGAGCATGAAGACGACCAGGCCGGCGACGACGAGCCACGCCGTGCGGGCGGGGTTGCCATCCCTTCTCCTCATGATGCTGCTACCTCCTCGTTGGTTGACTTCCCGCCGACGGCGGCCGCGTGCTCGGGTCGCCACCCGACTAGGACTTCGTTTCCCTGCCCTGGCAGCGCGCCCGAGGACGCGCTCTCCACGTTCTGTCTGACGAGCTGGAGCTTCTCCCCGGTGTCCAGCTGAACCGTGAAGCGGGTGACGCTGCCGGCGTAGGCGACGTCGACGACGCGACCGGTCTCCGTGTGGAGGCCGTCGGTCGGCGCGCCCGGCGCCAGCAGCTCGATCTTCTCGGGGCGGATCGTCATCCGTCGCCCCTCGCGCTCGACCAGGTTGGAGACGCCGACGAAGCCGGCGACGAACTCGTTGGCCGGGCGCTCGTAGAGCTCCAGCGGCGAGCTCACCTGCTCGATCCGGCCGTCGTTGAAGACGGCGATGCGGTCGCTCATGGTCAGCGCCTCGTCCTGGTCGTGGGTTACGTAGACGAAGGTGATCCCGACCTCGCCCTGGATCGTCTTCAGCTCGGTCTGCATCTCCTCGCGCAGCTTCAGGTCGAGGGCGCCGAGCGGCTCGTCGAGCAGCAGCACCTTCGGCCGGTTGACGATCGCCCGCGCCAGCGCCACCCGCTGCCGCTGGCCGCCGGAGAGCTCACCCGGCTTGCGGTCGCCGTAGCCGGGCAGCCGCACCATTTCGAGCGCCTCGTCGCCGCGCTTGGCCCGCTCGGCCTTGCCGACACCGGCGACCTTCATCCCGTAGGCGACGTTCTCGCCGACGCTCATGTGCGGGAACAGCGCGTAGTCCTGGAAGACGGTGTTGACGGCGCGGTCGTACGGCGGCACCCCGCTGACGTCCTCGCCCGCCAGCTCGATCGTCCCCTCGGTCGGGTCCTCGAAGCCGGCGATCATCCGCAGCGTCGTCGTCTTACCCGAGCCCGACGGCCCCAGCATGGTGAAGAACTCGCCCTGCGCAATCTCCAGGTCGATCCCCGCGACCGCGGTCACCTCCCCGTAGTACTTCGTGAGGCCGGTAAGACGGATGTCGGGAGCTGCGGCGTCTATGCGTGTGACGTTATCCGGGGCGTCCCGGAATGCAAGAACAAAGTGTCCGCCGTGTCTTAGCCGGGGTGGAGTACGCGAGTAGCAGCCGTCCCTCGACAGCTAGGCCCCCAAGAGAGGTTTCCGTGGCATCTCTCTCGGCGCCCGTCCGGCATCGGCGTCCCGCAAGTCCTGTCGGAGGAGCGGGCGGGTGCCCCCTGCTCGACAATCAGCATGAGGCGGGCCGGGCGCTGCGGGCGACAGCAGCAGGCGGTCCTCCCGCCGAGCTGCGTCGAGCAGGGGGCACCCGCCCGCTCCCTACCTAAAACCTTTTTCTAGAAACCGGCAGGATGCCGCGCGACGAAGCCGACCGGCTCGCGCGATTCCTCGCGCCAGCGGGGGCCCGTTTCGCCGTTGGTGCTGCCCGAGGTGTCCCAGCGCCAGCCGGCGATCACCGCGTAGGCGTGGCCGGGGTTGCTGAAGATGGTGATCCAGCGGCCTTCGCCTTCTTCGCCCCAATTCATCATCGGGCCGGAGGGGAGGGGGCTTTCAAGGAATTTGCCGCCGTGGAGGGCGAAGCTGACGGCGCCGGAGCAGTCGTAGCCTTTGTCCCACCAGCGGGCGTGGCCGCCGCCGAAGATGTAGGGCTTGCTGCGGATCTTGTTTGCCGCGGCGATCACCAGCTTGACGCGAGCGGGAGCGCTTTTCGGCGGGACCAGCATCCCGTTGGGGAGCAGCTTCGCCTTCGCGGTCGGGGTGCAGATATCGACTTCGGCTGGCGACATGCCACCGGTCTCGCAGCGGGCCGAGGCGCCGGCCGGGGCGATCAGAACGGTGGCGAGGAGGGCGACGACGAACGCAAGCCCAGCCAACCTGAAGTTGTGACGCAAACCGATTCTCCTTCGTCGGCCTACGGGGTTAGCTGTCGGGCTAGCGCGAAAGGAGCTTGCGCCCCCGCCTGAATGGCGGGCTCGCCCCGAAAACGTGGTTCCCCCGTTCCCCATGCGCTCTTTGCGCCAGGGATTCGGCGTTTCGGTGATCGAACGCGGGCAGTGTAGACGATTCCACGGCGGTTCGCTTACAAAACGCAAATATTTGGTCGAGAAATCCGCTCCCATCGGGGTTCTGTTCGACGCGACGGCTGGTAGCTTGCGGCCTGGGATGAACCTTTCGGGCCGAAAAGCGCTGCTGACGGGGGCAACCGGCGGCCTCGGCAGGGCGATCGCCAGGTCGCTGGCGGAGCGCGGGGCGCAGGTAGCCCTCAGCGCCCGCAACCGCGAGGCGCTGGAGGCGCTCGCGGCCGAGCTGCCCGGGAGCGGCCACACGGTCCTGCCCGCCGACCTCGCCGAGCCCGACGCCGCCGAGCGCCTCGCCGCCGAAGCCGCCGGCACCGAGATCCTGATCGCCAACGCCGGCCTGCCCGGGGCCGGCAAGCTGGACGAGTTCAGCGCCGAGGAGGTGAAGCGCGCCCTGCGGGTCAACCTCGAGGCGCCGATGCTCCTCGCCCGCGCCCTCTACCCGGCGATGATCGACGCCGGCTCCGGCAGCCTCGTCTTCGTCGCCTCGCTCTCGGGCAAGGCGGCCAGTCCCCGCAGCTCCATCTACAACGCGACCAAGTTCGGCCTGCGCGGCTTCGCCCTCGGCCTGCGCGCCGACCTCGGCCCCCGCGGCGTCGGCGTCTCCATCGTCTCTCCGGGCTTCATCCGCGAAGCCGGCATGTTCGCCGACGCCGGCGCCAAGCCGCCGCCGGGGATGGGCACCTCCACCCCGGAGGAGGTCGGCGCTGCGACCGTCAAGGCGATCGAGCGCAACAAGGTCGAGGTGACCATCGCGCCGCTGACGCAGCGCGCCGGCGCCCACCTGGCGCTGGTCAGCCCCTCGCTCAGCGTCAAGGTGCAGAGCGGCAGCGCCGGCCAGAAGGCCGCCAAAGACATCGCCTCGGGCCACTCCTCTGACAAGCGCTGAGGCAGGCGGACCGGGGCCGGGCCGCCCCCACCGATTGCCTAGGATGAACTCGTGAGCAGCAGCGACTCCTTCAACGCCCGGTCCACTCTCCAGGTCGGAGGCCGCGAGCTCGAGATCTTCCGCCTCGACGCCCTGCAGGACCGCTTCGACGTCGCCCGCCTGCCCTACTCGATCAAGGTCCTGCTGGAGAACGTTCTGCGCCTCGAGGACGGCACCTCGGTCAGCGCCCCCGACGTCGAGGCGATCGCCTCCTGGGACGCCGCCGCCGAGCCCAGCGTCGAGATCCCGTTCCAGCCCGCCCGCGTCCTCATGCAGGACTTCACCGGCGTCCCCGCCGTCGTCGACCTGGCGGCGATGCGCGACGCGATGGAGGAGATCGGCGGCGACCCGGCCGCGATCAACCCGCTGGTCGACGTCGACCTCGTGATCGACCACTCGGTCCAGGTCGACGCCTTCGGCAACGAGCGCGCCTTCGCCGTCAACGCCGAGCACGACTTCGAGCGCAACCGCGAGCGCTACTCGTTCCTCAAGTGGGGGCAGCAGTCCTTCGACAACTTCCGCGTCGTCCCACCGGCGACCGGGATCTGCCACCAGGTCAACCTCGAGTACCTCGCCCAGGTCGTCTACAGCCGTGAGAACGGCGGCGTCCTCCAAGCCTACCCTGACACCCTCGTCGGCACCGACTCCCACACGACGATGGTCAACGGGCTGGGCGTCCTCGGCTGGGGCGTCGGCGGGATCGAGGCCGAGGCGGCGATGCTGGGCCAGCCGATCTCGATGCTGCTGCCGCAGGTGGTCGGCTTCAAGCTCTCCGGCGAGCTGCCGCAGGGGGCGACCGCGACCGACCTCGTCCTCACCGTGACCGAGATGCTGCGCGAGCGCGGCGTCGTCTCCAAGTTCGTCGAGTTTTTTGGCCCCGGCCTGCCGACCCTGGGCCTCGCCGACCGCGCCACCCTCGGCAACATGTCACCGGAGTTCGGCTCGACCTGCGCGATCTTCCCGGTCGACGCCGAGACCCTGCGCTACCTCGACCTCACCGGCCGCCCGACCGAGACGATCGAGCTGGTCGACGCCTACGCCCGCGAGCAGGGCATGTTCCACGAGGAGTCGACCCCCGACCCGGTCTTCTCCGACCTGCTGGAGCTCGACCTCGGCGAGGTCGAACCGAGCCTCGCCGGACCGAAACGGCCGCAGGACCGGGTGCCGCTCTCCGAGGCGAAGGAGTCCTTCCTCGAGGCGATGTCGGAGTTCGACCCCGAGGCCGCCGAGCAGATGGGCAACGGTCGCGACGAGGCGATCGAAGAGTCGTTCCCCGCCTCCGACCCGCCGGCCGAGGACCACGACGACAGCCGCGGCAAGCCGCGTCCGGCGGTGACCGGAGCGCCGACGGCGACCGTCCACCACACCGGCGACGCGATCGGCGTCACCCTCGAGGACGGGACCCAGTTCGACCTCGACCACGGCCGAGTCGTCATCGCCGCGATCACCAGCTGCACCAACACCTCCAACCCGAGCGTGATGGTCGCCGCCGGGCTGCTCGCCCGCAACGCGATCCGGCGCGGCCTGCAGCGCCGGCCCTGGGTGAAGACCTCGCTGGCGCCGGGATCGACCGTCGTCACCGACTACCTCGACCGCGCCGGGTTGACCGAGTACCTCGACGCCATCCAGTTCAACCTCGTCGGCTATGGCTGCACGACCTGCATCGGCAACTCCGGCCCGCTGGCGCCGGAGATCTCGGCCGCGATCGCCGAGAAGGACCTGGCGGTCTGCGCGGTCCTCTCCGGCAACCGCAACTTCGAGGGCCGGATCAACCAGGACGTCAAGGCCAACTACCTCGCCAGCCCGCCACTGGTCGTCGCCTACGCGCTCGCCGGCCGCATGGACGTCGACCTGCAGAATGAGCCGCTGGGGGAGGGGCCCGACGGCGAGCCGGTCTACCTGCGCGATGTCTGGCCCGACGCCGAGGAGATCAAGCGGGTGGTCGGCGAGTCCGTGCAATCGGAGATGTTCCAGCGGAACTACGCCGAGGTGTTCTCCGGCGACGAGATGTGGAACGCGGTCGACGTCCCCTCCGGCGACCGCTACACCTGGCCGGACTCAACCTACGTCCGCCGCCCCAGCTTCTTCGAGGAGATGCCCCCCGAGGCGCCCGGGGTCGAGCCGATCGCCGGGGCCCGCGCCCTCGCCCTGCTCGGCGACTCGATCACCACCGACCACATCTCCCCGGCCGGCGCGATCAAACGCGACAGCCCCGCCGGCGCCTGGCTGACCGAGCAGGGGGTCGAGGTCAAGGACTTCAACTCCTACGGCTCGCGGCGCGGCAACCACGAGGTGATGATCCGCGGCACCTTCGCCAACATCCGCCTCCGCAACCAGCTGGTCGACCGCGCCGGCGGCTACACCCGCCGCTTTCCCGGCGGCGAGGAGACGACGATCTACGAGGCGGCGATGGCCTACGCCGCCGAAGGCGTTCCCCTGGTCGTGCTGGCGGGCAAGGAGTACGGCTCCGGCAGCTCCCGCGACTGGGCGGCGAAGGGGACGAGGCTGCTGGGGGTCCGGGCCGTGATCGCCGAGAGCTACGAGCGCATCCACCGCTCCAACCTGATCGGGATGGGAGTCCTGCCGCTGCAGTTCGCCGCCGGCGAGAGCGCCGCCTCGCTGGGGTTGACCGGCGCCGAGAGTTTCGACGTCGGCGATCTCGAAAACGGCCAGGCCAAGCAGGTGACCGTGACCGCCCGCGCCGACGACGGCGCTGAGAAGACCTTCGCGGCGACGGTCAGGCTGGACACCCCGAACGAGGTCACCTACTTCATAAACAGCGGTATCCTCCAGACGGTGCTGCGCAAGTTAAAAGGGTAGGCGCAGCGGGGCCGCGGGAGGCAGGGGGGTCCGCGCGACCCGCACTGCACCTGCGCGTCGGTAGCCAGGGAGGGATGCCGACGCGGCCGTTCCCCCTGGCGGGACTGCCCTGAGGAACAGTCAGGGTTTAGCTATAGCGGCTAGAACTCCCTCGGTCAAGCGGAATCGAGTGTTTCAGGCCCCTTCATGGGCGCTTTCCGGTACTGAGCGTTCATAAACCCGGTTGCTGCGCGATTCCCCAACCCTTGCGCTCGATCAGTTCGATTCCGATCACGCTCCCCACCGGACCGACCGGGGTAAGGGTCGCGGCCAGCAGGGTGTAGGGGGCCTCCTTGCGCACGCAGGCGATCCAGATCACCACGCACAGCGCGATGAAGCCGAGGCCGTGGGCCCACCCGAACACCATCGTCTCGGTTTCGAACCCTGGTGCCAGCCAGAAGAGCAGGAGGCCGGCGAAGATCGCCAGCTCGATCCAGGAGAGGCGCTTGACCCAGACGAACAGCTCACCCGGGACGGGCTTCTCGAACGGCTTCCGTGCCACTGCTCAGCCTCCGGCGGTCAGCGCGGTGAGGACGATGCGCTCCTGCTCCCGCGCGTGGGTGCCGGAGTAGCCCTCGCCCGGGCTCGCCCTGCCCTGGCGGCCGATGTAGGTGAGCTTGACCCCCTCGGGGAGGACGTCGGGCATCCGCCGTGACATCACCTTCCAGGCGCCCATGTTGCGCGGCTCCTCCTGGACCCAGGCGATCTCCTTCAGGTTCGGGTAGGAGGCGATCAGCCGTTCCAGCTGTTCGCGGGCGAAGGGGTAGAGGACCTCGACCCGGGCGATCGCGACGTTCTCGGCGTCGGCGCGGCGCTCGTTGCCGTCCATGTCGTAGTAGACCTTGCCGGTGCAGAGGACGAGGCGCTCGACCTTCTCCCGGCGCTCGCCGGCGGTCGGGTCGTCGAGGATGAACTGCAGTTCGCCGTCGGTCAGCTGCTCCAGCGTCGCCGCCGCCTTGTCGAGGCGCAGCAGCCCCTTCGGGGTAAAGACGATCAGCGGCCGCGGCTTCTTGATCAGCGCCTGGCGGCGCAGCAGGTGAAAGTACTGGGCGGCGGTGGTCGGGTTGGCGATGCGGATGTTGCCCTCGGCGCCGAGCGCGAGGAAGCGCTCGATCCGGGCGCTCGAGTGCTCGGGGCCCGAGCCCTCGTAGCCGTGGGGCAGGAGCAGGGTCAGCCGCGTCGACTGGCCCCACTTCGACTCGCCGGAGACGATGAAGCTGTCGATGATCACCTGGCCGGCGTTGGCGAAGTCACCGAACTGGGCCTCCCAGAGGACGAGCGCGCTCGGGGACGCGGCCGAGTACCCGTACTCGAAGCCGAGGCAGGCGGTCTCCGAGAGCGGGCTGTTGTAGAGCTCGAAGGGGGCGGAGGCGTCCTCGAGGTTCTGCATCGGCGTGTACTTGAGGCCGGTGTTCTCGTCGTGGAGGACGAGGTGGCGGTGAGAGAAGGTGCCGCGCTCGGTGTCCTGGCCGGTGAGGCGGATATGGACCCCGTCGGTCAGCAGCGTCCCGAAGGCCAGCGCCTCGGCCTGGCCGAAGTCGATCCCGCCGTGCTCCAGCGCCTCGGTCCGCCGCGCCAGCGGCCGCCGCAGCTTGCGGTGGACGTTGAAGCCCTCGGGCGTCCGCAGCAGTTCCTCGTTGATCGCCCGCAGCTTCTCCGCCTCGACCGCGGTGTGGACCGGCGGGCTGGCGGTGCGGTCGAGCAGTTCCCCAGTCTGGGTGGTCCCGGTCACGGTCGGGTCCTCGTACTCGCCGGCCTCCATCTTCTCCCGCAGCCTCTTCAGCGCCCCCGACATCTCGGCGTGGCGCTCGTCGGAGGCCTTGCCGACCTCCTCGGCGGAGACCGTCCCCTCCTCGATCAGCTTCTCGGCGTAGAGCTCGGAGACGGGCGGGTGCGATTTGATTTTCGCCGCCATCGTCGGCTGGGTGTAGGCGGGCTCGTCGGTCTCGTTGTGGCCGAAGCGGCGGTACCCGATCACGTCGATGACGACGTCGCGGCACCAGCGCTCGCGGTAGGCCATCGCCAGCCGCACGGCGGCGATGCAGGCCTCGACGTCGTCGGCGTTGACGTGGATGATCGGCACGTTGAAGCCCTTCGCCATGTCGGCGGCGTAAGGGGTCGAGCGGGCGTCGCTGGGGTCGGTGGTGAAGCCGACCTGGTTGTTCTGGATCACGTGGACGGTGCCGCCGGTCGTGTAGCCGGGCAGCGCCTGCAGGTTGAGCGTCTCGGCGACGACACCCTGGGCGGGGAAGGCGGCGTCGCCGTGCAGCAGCACCGCCACCGCCCGCTTGAACTCGTGGCTGAGGCTGGGCCCCTCGAAGTCCTGCTGGAGGAAGCGGGTGCCGCCGGTGACGACCGGGTCGACGAACTCGAGGTGGCTCGGGTTCGGGTAGAGGCGGACCGAGATCTTCTTGCCGTCGCTCGTCTCGTAGACCCCGCGGTGGCCGTAGTGGTACTTGACGTCGCCGGTGCCACCGTGGGGAATCGCCGCGACCGCCTTCACCGCGTCGATCTGCTTCGAGCCCTCGAACTCGGCGAGGATCGACTCGACCGAGCGACCGAGGTTGTGGGCGAGGACGCTGAGGCGGCCGCGGTGGGCCATCCCGAAGACGACCTCCTCGGCCTCGCCCCGCTGGGAGAGGGTGACGACTTCGTCGAGCATCGGGACGACGACGTCGAGGCCCTCGATCGAGAACATCTTCTGGCCCAGGTACGCCTTCTCGAGGAAGCGCTCGAACTGGAAGACGTCGATCAGCCGGTTCAGCAGCGCCTTTTTCTCGTCGTCGCTGAGCGGCTGGCGATGGGCGCCGGTCTCGATCATCTCCCGCAGCCAGATCCGCTGCTGGTGGGAGGAGAGGTGCTCGAACTGGTAGCCGATCGTGCCGCAGTAGGCGGAGCGCATCCGCGGCAGCGCCTCCAGCAGGGTTTCGCCGGGGACGCCGATGCGCAGGATCGAGGCCGGGATCCGCTCCATCAGCTCCGGGGTCAGGTTGACGTTCTCCGGCTGCAGCGCCGGGTCGCCCTTCGGCTCGGAGCCGAGCGGGTCGAGCTGGGCGGCGAGGTGGCCGTGGGTGCGGTAGGCCTTCAGCAGCGAGGTCGCCGCCTGCACCGCCTGCAGCAGCTCTTCGTCGATCTGGCCGGGGGCGGAGGTCGCCTCGGCAGCCGGCGCGGCGGCGCTCAGGGGTGGCGCCGAGGCGGAAGCGGGGTGGGCATTGCTGACGATCGCGGCATCGAAGCCGAGGTCTTTGGCGACGCACTCGTAGAACTCGTCCTCGCCCTGCAGCAGTTCCTCGACCCGGCGCAGGAAGGCGCCCGACTCGGCGCCCTGGATGACGCGGTGGTCGTAGGTCGAGGTCAGCGTCATCACTTTGCTGACGCCGAGCTGCTTCAGCCGTTCCGGCGAGGCGTGCTTCCACTCCGGCGGGTAGGCGATCGAGCCGGTGGCGATGATCGCGCTCTGGCCGCTGAGCAGGCGCGGCACCGAGGCCATCGTCCCGATCCCGCCCGGGTTGGTGAGGCTGATGTTGGTCCCCTGGAAGTCGTCGGCGGAGAGCTTGTTCTCGCGCGTCTTCGCGATCAGCTCTTCGTAGCGGGAGTGGAAGCCGGTGAAGTCGAGGCCGTCGGCGCCCTTGATCGCCGGCACCATGAGGCTGTGGGAGCCGTCCTTCTTCTCGACGTCGACGGCGATCCCGAGGTTGACCGGGCTGCCCTCGATCGCGAACGGCTTGCCGTCTTCCTCCGCGAAGACCCGAACCATCACCGGGAAGGCTTTGGTCGCCTCGACGATCGCCCAGGCGACGAGATGGGTGAAGGAGACCTTCAGCCCCCGCTCCTTCAGCACCGAGTTGATCGCCTTCCGCTTCGCATCCAGCGTGTCGACCGCGATCGTCCGGAACGAGGTAGCCGTAGGAACGGCCCGACTCTCGTCCATAGCGTTGGCGAGCATCGCCGCCGCCCCACGCAAAGGCTTCGCCTCGCCAACCTGGGCAACCGCCCCGTTCCCCCCACCGTCAGCCGCCGCGATCACATCCTCCTTGGTGACCTTCGACCCAGGCCCACTCCCACTAACCGAAGCAAGATCGACGCCCGAAGCTTCAGCAACTCTCCGAGCCACAGGCGTAGCCCTCACATCTCCGCCTGAACCGTTCCCAGACCCGTTCGAACCCTGGTCCGTTGCGGCCTCTGGGGTGGGTGGCGACGATGCGGGACCCGCGCCAGTTGGCGCGGGGGTCGTATCGGAGACAGGACCCGCCCCCCCAGCGGCTTGTCCCTCACCGGACCCCTCTCCAGCTTCCATCTCAGCAAGCGGAGCACCCACCGGCACCTCGTCGTCGACCTGCGCGACGATCTTGGTGATCACCCCGTCCATCGGCGCCGGCACCTCAGCGTCGACCTTGTCCGTCGACACCTCGACGACGGTGTCGCCCTCCTTAACGGCGTCGCCCTCGGCCACGTGCCATTCGAGGACGATGCCCTCGGTCACGGACTCGCCCATCTCCGGCATGGTGATCTGAACCGTGGCCGTCTCTGGCATCTCTGCGCTCAGTCTAGGGGAGCGGGTTTACCGGAGCCCTCATCGAGATACCCTGGTACCCGATGAGCTACTTCGTCACCGGCGCGACCGGCTTCATCGGTCGAAACCTCGTCCAGAAACTGCTGCAGCGGGAGGGCACGATCTACGCCCTGGTGCGGGCGGGGTCCCGCGGCCGCCTGGAGGAGCTGCGGACCGGGTTCGGCGCCGACGGCGCCCGCATCGTCCCGATCACCGGCGACCTCTCCCAGCCCGGGCTGGGGGTCGCCGAGGAGGACCTGGTGGCGATGCGGGGGGAGATCAAGCACTTCTTCCACCTGGCGGCGATCTACGACCTCACCGCCGACGCCGAGGCGCAGGAGGTGGCGAACGTCGAGGGCACGCGCCACGCGATCGAGCTCGCCGGCGCGGTTGAGGCCGGCTGCTTCCACCAGGTCAGCTCGATCGCCGCCGCCGGCCTCTACAAGGGCGAGTGGACCGAGGAGATGTTCGAGGAGGCCGAACGGCTCGACAACAACCCGTACTTCCGCACCAAGCACGAGTCCGAGCGCCTGGTCCGCGACGAGTGCCAGCGGCCCTGGCGGGTCTACCGGCCGGGGATCGTCGTCGGCGACTCGCGCACCGGGGAGATCGACAAGATCGACGGCCCCTACTTCATGTTCAAGAGCCTGCAGCGGCTGCGCCGCGTGGCGCCTTCCTGGCTGCCGGTGCTGGGGATCGAGGGCGGCGAGATCAACATCGTCCCGGTCGACTACGTCGCCGCGGCGATCGACCACATCGCCCACAAGCCGCGGCTGAACGGGCGCGCCTTCCATCTCACCGACCCCAACCCGCACACCGCCGGCGAGGTGATCAACATCTTCGCCAAGGCCGCCGACGCGCCGCAGATGGCGGTCCGGGTCGGCACCGACGTGACCGAGCCGGCCACCGAGGCGGTGCGGACGGCGCTGAAGCTGTTCCCGCCGGCGAGGCGCGCGGCGAAGGTGGCGCTCGGCCAACTGGGCATGCCGCCGGAGGTCCTCGGCTACATCGACTACCCGACCACCTTCGACTCGACCCAGACGCAGAAAGCGCTGAAAGGCTCCGGGATCGAGGTGCCGCCGCTGGAGAGCTACGCGGCACGGGTCTGGGACTACTGGGAGCGCAACCTCGATCCCGACCTCTTCAAGGACCGCTCGCTCTCGGCGGCGGTGCGCGGCAAAGTCGTCCTCATCACCGGCGCCTCGTCCGGGATCGGCAAAGCGACGGCGGTCAAGTGCGCCGACGCGGGGGCGACGGTGTTGCTGGTGGCGCGCTCGCTCGACAAGCTCGAGGAGACGAAAGAGGAGATCGTCTCCGGCGGCGGTACCGCCCACATCCACCAGTGCGACCTCGCCGACATGGAGGACATCGAGCGGATGGCCGAGGAGGTCCTCACCTACCACGGCCACGTCGACATCCTCGTCAACAACGCCGGCCGTTCGATCCGCCGCTCGATCTCGCTCTCCTACGACCGCTTCCACGACTTCGAGCGGACGATCCAGCTCAACTACCTCGGCTCGGTGCGGCTGATCCTGGCGCTGCTGCCGGCGATGCGCGACCGCAAGTTCGGCCACATCATCAACATCAGCTCGATCGGGACGCAGACCAACCCGCCGCGGTTCTCGGCCTACGTCGCCTCGAAGGCGGCGCTGGACGCGTTCAGCCGGGTGATCGCCTCCGAGGTGATCGAAGACGACGTCCACATCACCACGGTCCACATGCCGCTGGTGCGGACGCCGATGATCGCGCCGACGCGGATGTACGACATGTTCCCGGCGATCACGCCCGAGGAGGCGGCGGAGATGATCGCCAAGGCGATGATCCGGCGCCCGAAGAAGGTCGCGACCCGCCTCGGCAACTTCGGCGAGCTGGTCTACGCGATCGCGCCGAAGGCGAGCGACTCGATCCTCAACACCGCCTACAAGCTCTTCCCGGACTCGCAGGCGGCGAAGGGGAAGAAGGACGAGGCGCGGGACAAACCGCCTTCGACCGAGGCTGTGGCTTTTGCGCATCTGATGAAAGGTGTGCACTGGTAGTGGCGTGGTGGGTGGGGTCGGGGGGACACCCTCCCCAGACACCCCTCGCTATGGCTCGGCGTTGAGTGTCTGGAGAGGGCGTCCCCCCGACCCCTGCGACAGGTAATAGGTTGCGGTGATGGCTGGGCGGCGGCTCAAGCACTGGGGTTGGGGCTATGAGGATCAGGTTCCTACGGCTTCTCAGTTGCGGGAGGCTGCTGAAGGGATTCGGGCTCGGTTCGGGTTTGGGGGCGAGGTGCAGAGTCCGATGCCGCTGGAGGAGGTCGAGTTGCGGGCTCCTCGGCTGAAGCGCCCGGATGTGTTCGGGGACCTGTTCTCGGATGGGAGGTATGAGCGGGTCTCGCATGCTTTGGGGAAGGCCTACCGGGACGTGGTGCGAGGGTTCTACGGGCGGTTCGAGAATCCGCCGGATCTGGTCGCCTTCCCGCGGGACGAGTCGGAGATCGAGACGGTGCTGGCGTGGGCCGAGGCCGAGGGGGCGGCGGTGATCCCGTTCGGCGGCGGGACCAGCGTCGTCGGCGGGGTGGAGCCGCGGCTGGGGGAGAGGCCGGTCGTCTCGCTCGACCTGCGGCGGCTCGACCGGGTCCTGGAGGTTGACCCGCGGTCGCTGGCGGCGCGGATCCAGGCGGGGGCGACCGGGCCGGGTCTGGAGGAGCAGCTGAAGGAGCACGGGCTGACCCTGCGCCACTTCCCGCAGTCCTTCGAGTACTCGACCCTCGGAGGGTGGATCGCCACCCGGGCCGGCGGCCACTTCGCGACCCTGGAGACGCACGTCGACGACCTCGTCGAGTCGGTGCGGGCGATCACCCCGCGCGGGACCTGGGAGAGCCGGCGGCTGCCGGGGTCCGGGGCCGGCCCCTCGCCGGACCGGATGCTGATCGGCTCGGAGGGGATTCTCGGCGTGATCGCCGAGAGCTGGGTCCGGGTCCGCCCGCGCCCAGAGCACAAGGCTTCGGCGGGGGTGACGTTCGGCGACTTCAACCAGGCGGCGGAGGTGGTCCGGGCGATCGCCCAGTCCGGCCTGCACCCGGCCAACTGTCGCCTCCTCGACGCTGCCGAGGCGGAGCTGACCGGCGCCGGCGACGGCAGCGCCCACCTCCTCATCCTCGGCTTCGAGGCCGCCGACCGCCCGGTCGACCACGAGATGGAGCAGGCACTTGGGATCGCCCGCGAGCACGGCGGCGCCCCCGGTGAGGTCCGTTCCTCGGGCGCCGGTGAGGACGCCGTCGGGCAGTGGCGCGGGGCGTTCCTGCTGGCGCCGTACCTGCGCGACACCTTCGTCGCCTGCGGCGTCCTCTCGGAGACCTTCGAGACGGCGATCACCTGGGACCGCTTCGAGGACTTCCAGGCGACGGTGATGGAGACCGCGCGTCGCGCCGCGGCCGAGGCGAGCGGCGTCCCGGCCGACGGCCCCGGCTCCCCCCGCGTCAGCTGCCGCCTCACCCACGTCTACCCCGACGGCGCCGCCCCCTACTTCACCGTCCTCGCGCCGGCCGTCCGCGGCGGCGAGGTCGGGCAGTGGGACGAGGTCAAGGCCGCCGTCTCCGAGGCGCTGATCGAGGGCGGCGGCACGATCACCCACCACCACGCCGTCGGCCGCGACCACCGGCCCTGGTACGACCGCCAGCGCCCGGCCCCCTTCGCCGCCGCCCTCCGCGCCGCCAAGGCGGAGCTCGACCCAGCGGGGATGCTGAACCCGGGGGTGCTTCTCGACCCCGCGTGAGGATGTCGCCGCCGCGCGGCGGTACCCTGTCGCGACTCGCATTCCTGGTCTGGCCCCCTATTCAGGCGGCTTGGCCGCTTTCTGCAATGGAAACGATCACCTCCGAACAGCCCACCGTGCCGGCTGAGCCGAACCAGTCCCACGAGCCCGAGACCGGCGAGGTCGTGCCGCGCCGCTCGCCGCTGCGCGCCGCGATCAAGACCGGGCGGCCGAAGGAGTGGATCAAAAACGTCTTCGTCTTCGCCGGTCTGCTCTTCTCCGGCAAGTTCGACCAGTCGCACGCGGTCGTCGAGGCGACGATCACCTTTGTCGCCTTCTGCCTGGTCTCCAGCGCCGGCTACTTCCTCAACGACCTGGTCGACGTCGAGCTCGACCGCAAGCACCCGAAGAAGCGGTTCCGGCCGCTGGCGGCGGGAGAGCTCTCGGAGCGGACGGCGATGGTCATCGCCCCGGTCCTCGCCCTCGTCGCCGTCGCCCTCGCGTTCGGGCTGGTCAACTGGGAGGTCGGGCTGATGGTCGTCGCCTACGGCGTCGCCCAGACCGCCTACAGCCTCGGCCTCAAGCAGATCGTGATCATCGACGTGATGACGCTGGCGGGGCTCTTCATCCTCCGCGTCGCCGCCGGCGCCAGCGCCGTCGACGCCCACGCCTCGGAATGGCTGCTGCTCTGCACTGGCATGCTCGCCGCCTTCCTCGGCTTCACCAAGCGCCGCCAAGAGGCGGTCTCCGAGCTGCACGAGGGCACCTCGACCCGGCCGGTCCTCGAGCACTACTCGCTGCCCTTCCTCGACCAGATGGTCTCCCTCGTCACCACCGGGACCGTGATCAGCTACGCCATCTACACCGTCAACTCGCCGATCGTCGGCAACGAGATGATGTGGACGATCCCCCCGGCCGTCTACGGGATCTTTCGCTACCTCTACCTGATCTACGACCGCAACGACGACCGCTCGATGTCCGGAATCATCGCCGGCGACCGCGGCATCCAGGCGGCCGGCGCGGCGTTTGCGATCACCGCGTTCCTGCTGCTCTACGTGTTCAAGTAGCTCGGCGTTCCGCGTCCAGCTCGAAGTTGAAGAAGCTTTGGGCGTTGCGGGGGGTCAGGTCTGGATATGCCTCGCCAAAGAAGCGGGTGTCGCGGACAAGGCCACCCCCAGGGGCGCCGCGAAAGATATGGCGAGCGGGAATTTGGATAGAGAGGCTTGGTTCGACGCTCCACGCAATCTCGGTCCTCGGACCGAAAAGGGTCAAAGTCACACCCTGAGGCAAGGCAGCGCTTGGGGCAACCACCCCCCTTGCCCCCTCGGCGATGAGTCGTCGCGCCTCCGCTTGGCATGCCCCCCACTCATCCGAGACCAAGCAATCCCATTCAAATCCCTGGTCCTCTACGAGGGAGGGCGTCGAGTAGTCGACGACAGCACCCTCGTCGATCCTCAATTCCCAAACGCTGACCAAAAGCTCCCTCGCGTCCTCGAGCTCCCGAAGGTTCTCCGAGCGAACCATCTCGGCGAGGGCGGACGCCACGTCGAGAGTGCAATATTGGGAGATGGTTCCGGTCTGCGGATCGTTCCAGCGCCCGGAGCGGCTGTTTGGCGAAACCCACAGGCAGGTGTCATACGTAGTTGCCCGATAGACCACGCCGCGCGCACGCTTGAACGCGATTTCGGCCATGGCTCAGGTTGCGTATTGGTTTCGACTGCTTCGGGCAGCGGTGAGCAAACGGCGCTCCGACGCCGGGTCCGCCAGTAGGTCGATCGGGCGTTCCCCCGCAAGGTCTCGTCGAGGACGCTGAAACCAGCCGACGATTCCCTTAGGGGTCCAAGCGTGTCGAAGGATGGCGACGAGATGAGCAACGAGTTGAAGCCGGTGCTCGGCCTCCCCCGGCTCCGAACTCCAGCGGCGAACGGTACGGGGATCGACATCCAGCAGCTTCGCAAGATCCGCTTGCTTCACTCCGCGTAGGCTGCGCTCGATCTCCTCGAGGAGGCGACGTCGATCCGCTGAGGCGCCGCCGACGAACTCATCGAGGGCATCGCGAATCACATGGCGCACCCGCTCAATGCCAATCAGTGCGGCCTCGAACCTGTCGAGATCGTCGGGTGCCGCGTTCATAGCATTGGTGATGTCCACCATTGCGGCGTAAAGAGTTGCTTTCTGCTCGAAGCTTAGATCGGCTGCCTCTAGTTGCGGCTTCAGGGCACTAAGGCGTTTCCCCACCTCGGTGAGCCGCTTCTCCGCTGATCCATCGATCTCAGGATGCGCCGTCACCTCCGCAATTGCGGTCTCGAACGCAGCCTTCACTCCCTCAACCTCCGTATCAATCTCCAGCAGTCGTCGGAGCTGTGGATCCTTGGGCGTGGTTGCGGTCAAGCTGTCTCCTTCCTGTCCTCTTGATAGGACGGGTAAAGGACAGCTTAGCTCACCGGCCTGATCCGAAATTGCGAGGGTCGAATCCGGAAAAAGCGAATTCAGAGGGCTTCGACCGAGGATCCTTCCATCAGGTAGAACCTCGCCCGGCCGATCTCCTCGCCGTTGATCTGGACGACGGCGGCGTGGGGGCCGGCGGTGGCGAAGGCGGCGGTGGCGGCGATCGACATCACCAAGCGCTGCTCCTGGCCTTCGGGGAGGCCAGGGGGGCGGCCCGTCTCGAAGTTGGCGGTGAGGCCCTCGCCGAGCTCGTTGCCGTCGGGGTCCTGGACGGTGACGACTAGCTCGTGCGGGCTGTTGGTCTCGTGCCAGGCGACGTCGATGCCGAGGCCGATCGAGAAGGACCACTCGTGGGGGAGCTCGGGAAGGCGAAGGACGTTCCAGCCGCCGCCGGTCAGGTAGAGCTTGCCGTTGACGGCCTCGCTGTGGTCGCAGAGGAGGAGGAAGCCGATGTTCACGGTCCCTCGCCCTCGGCGTAGGGGATGACCGGGAGGTCGGAGCGGAGTTCGATCTTGCCGTTCTTGGTGAACTGGACGTCGATCGTCTCGTTCTTGCGGTAGGTGCCCCAGAGGCCGAGGTACATCGCCAGCCAGCGGCTCGTCCCGACCTTCTCCTTGACGATCGGCCGCCCGAAGTCGATCTCGCCGGCTTCGATCCGGTAGCTCTCCTTCGGCTGTTCGATCCCGTTGATGAAGACGGTGTAGGGGGGTTCGGCGCCGGCGGGCAGCTTCACCCGCTCGCCGGCGGCGTAGCTGCCCTTGGGGATCTCGGTCTCGGTCCTGCTCATCGCTCTCCTGCTTCCAGAGTCTCGCGCACGAGGTCGAACGGCGTGTCGTGGTCGGTCGGGTCCAGCTCCTCCCGGGCTACCCCGCCGCGGAAGGGCACGAACGTCCCGTCTCCCCGCACGTCCACCCCCGCGACCGACTTGCGCAGGAAGCCGCCGCCGCTCAGCTGCAGCCGCGCGTGGACCTGGTCGCGGGGCTCGAAGTCCCGCAGCGCGCTGACCGGCCGCACCGGTCCCTCGCTGCGGATCGCCAGCGCCCGCTCGCGCATCGCCGCCACCGCCTCGACGAGGTCGTCGAAGCGCTCGTGCCCGACGTCGGGCCCGTGGCGGACGGTCAGCTTCCAGCTCGGCATGCCCCCGAGGCTAATGGGAAGCGGTGTGCCTTTTCCCCCGCCTGGGGTGGAAAAGGCACACCGCGGGGGAGCTAGGCCCCGGGCGGCAGCAGCACGCCGTTGATCGCGTGGATGATCCCGTTGCTGCAGCGGACGTCGGTCTTGACGATCTTCGCGTCGTTGACGAAGGCGTTGCCGCTGCGGACCTCGAAGGTCACCTTCGAGCCCTCGGCGGTCTTGGCCGATTTCATCATCACGACCTTGCTCGCCGGCACCTTGCCGGGGAGGACGTGGTAGAGCAGGACCTTCTTCAGCATCGCTTTATTGGCGGCGAGCTCGTCGAGGGTCTTCTTCGGGACCTTGGCGAAGGCCGCGTTGGTGGGGGCGAAGACGGTGTAGTTGGTCTTGCCGGAGAGGACGCCGACCAGGCCCGCCTTCTTCACCAGCGAGACGAGGGTCGAGAACTTCGGGTTCCCGGCGGCCGTTTCGACGATGTCCTTGCTCGGGGCCGCGGTGGCAGCGCTGGCCGGGAGTGCGAGAACGGCGAGAGCGGCCGCGACGGCCAACAGTCGCTTCAGCATCGGATCCTCCTTGGATAGGGGAATTTTTCCTTTGCCCCTCCGATACGAGAGCGACGGCGAAGCGGATGCGCGCGAAATGCGATCGGTGCGATTTATGGACCGAGGCGGTCCAAAAGTCGCACCGCTGCGTCGCTAGGCGCCGCGCCGCGGCCGTTTCGGGCGCCGCGCCGGCGGGCCGACGATTTTCTCCGGCCCTTCGCGCTGCTCCAGCGGCACGTACTCCAGCTCCCGCGCGCCGGTGTAGATCTGGCGCGGGCGGGCGATTTTCTTCTCCGGGTCTTCCTGCATCTCCATCCACTGCGCGACCCAGCCGGCGGTGCGGGGGATCGCGAAGATGACGGTGAACATGTCCGTCGGGATGTCCATCGCCTCGTAGATGATTCCCGAGTAGAAGTCGACGTTCGGGTAGAGCTTGCGCTCGGTGAAGTACTCGTCGTCGAGGGCGCGTTTCTCCAGCTCCCGCGCGATCTCGACCAGCGGGTTGTATTCGGTCGCCGCGAAGACGTCGTCGAGGTGCTGCTGGATGATCCGCGCCCGCGGGTCGTAGTTCTTGTAGACGCGGTGGCCGAAGCCCATCAGTTTCTCCTCGCGCTCCTTCACCCGCTCGAGGAAGTCCGGGATGTTCTCCGGCGACTCGATCCGGCGCAGCATCCGCAGCACCGCCTCGTTGGCGCCGCCGTGCAGCGGCCCGTAGAGCGCCGCCACCCCGGCCGCCACCGCCGAGTAGGGGTCGACGTCGGAGGAGCCGACCCCGCGGACGGCGTTGGTCGAGCAGTTCTGTTCGTGGTCGGCGTGGAGGACGAAGAGGACGTCGAGGACCTTGGTCAGCGCCTCCTTGGGGATGTGTCGGTCTTCGGTCTTCTTGAACATCATCGAGAGGAAGTTCTGGGCGAAGTTGAGTTCGTTGTCCGGGTAGACGTAGGGCAGCCCCATGTTGTGGCGGTAGGAGAAGGCGGCGAGGGTGGGCACCTTGGCGATCAGCCGCACCGCCGCCATGTAGCGCTCTTCCGGATCGTCGATCTGCTTCGCGTCCGGGTAGAAGGTCGAGAGGGCGCCGACGCCGGCGAGCAGCATCCCCATCGGGTGGGCGTCGTAGCGGAAGCCCTCGAAGAAGTGCTTGAGGTCCTCGTGGACGAAGGTGTGGTGGGTGATATCGAAGACCCAGCGGTCGAGCTGGGGCGCGGTCGGCAGCTCGCCGAAGATCAGCAGATAGGCGACCTCGAGGAAGGTCGAGCGCTCGCACAGCTGCTCGATCGAGTACCCGCGGTGTTCGAGGATCCCGGCGGCGCCGTCGATGTAGGTGACCGAGGAGCGGCAGGAGGCGGTGTTGGTGAAGGCCGGGTCGTAGGCCATCATCCCGAATTCGTCCTCGTCGACTTTGATCTGGCGCAGGTCCATCGCCCGCACGGTCCCGTCGGAGATCGGCACCTCGTAGGTCTGGCCGGTGCGGTTGTCGGTGATCGTCAGCGAGTCGCTCGCCGCGGGGCTACCTGAGGCGTTGGCGTCGGCGGTCGGGTCCTGCGTCTGCTGCTCGGTGGCCATCGCCCCTCCTTGGTGACTGGGTCGGTCGGAGGGAGGAAGTATCGCAGTTCGCGCCTGGCTTCCCTGTTACGAAGTGGAGGCGACGGGACCCTCGAACTGGGTCATCGAGCGCAATTCCTCGAAGCGCGCGTCGATCTCCTCGCGGGTCAGCCGCGAGACCCGCTCGGTCCCGAACTCTTCGACGTTGAACGAGGCGAGCACGGTGCCGTAGCCCATCGCCCGCCGCAGCTCGGCGTCGTCAATCTCACCCTCGACCCCGTCGAGGTAGCCGAAGAAGCCGCCGGCGAAGCTGTCGCCGGCGCCGGTCGGGTCGCGCACGTCCTCGAGCGGGAAGCCGGGCAGGGCGAAGAAGCCGGTCTCGGTGAAGAGGGCGGCGCCGTACTCGCCCTGCTTGGCGACGACCGCCCGCGGCCCCATCGCCATCACCGCGCGGGCGGCGCGGGCGAGGTTCGATTCGCCGGTCAGCATCCGGATCTCGGCGTCGTTGACGACGAGGCAGTCGACTTCGGCGATCGCCGCCGTCAGCGAGTCCTTTGCGGTCTCGATCCAGAGGTTCATCGAGTCGAGGCCGCTGAGCCGGGCCGAGCCGCACTGGGCGCGTACCTGCCGCTGCAGGTCGGGCTGGATGTTGGCGAGGAAGAGGGTGTCGGCCTCCCGGGAGGCGGCCGAGAGCTTCGGCTGGAAGTCGGCGAAGACGCCCAGCTGCGTGTCCTCGGTGTGGGCGACGTTGAGGTCGTACTCGTAGCGCCCGCGCCAGAAGAAGCTCTGCCCGCCCTCGACCCGCTCGACGTCGTCGCAGACGATCCCGCGCCGCTCCAGCACCTCGAACTGCTCGGCGCCGAAGTCGTCCCCGACCGGTCCGACCGGCCGCACCTCGGTGAAGAAGCTGGCGGCGAGGGAGAAGTGGACGGCGGCGCCGCCGAGCATGCGGTCGCGCTCCCCGAACGGGGTTGAGACAGCGTCGAAGGCGATTGATCCGACCACGGTGAGCGACATCCAGGGGCCAGCGTAATTCACGTCACCGCGCAGGGGCGGCCTCCCCTGCGAGACTCAGCGCCACATGAAAGCGATCCAGATCGAGGAGTTCGGCGGGCCCGAGGTGCTGCAGTACGCCGACGTCGCCGACCCGAACCCGAAACTGGCCGAAGTCGTCGTCAACGTCATGCGCAGCGGCGTCAACTTCGCCGACACCCACGCCTCCCGCAACGACTACCTCGCCGAGCAGACCCTGCCGCTGATCCCCGGCGCCGAGGTCGCCGGCCAGCTCAACGACGGCCGCCGCGTCGTCGCCCTGCTCGGCAGCGGCGGATACGCCGAGAAGGTGGCGGTGCCGCAGGCGCAGCTGATCGAGCTTCCGCCCGAGGTCGATTACGACCAGGCGGCCGGCGGGCTCCTGCAGGGGCTGACCGCGATCGCGCTGGTCCACCGCTGCGCCCGCATCGAGCCGGGGGAGACGATCGTCGTCGAGGCCGCCGCCGGCGGCACCGGAAGCCTCTCGGTGCAGCTGGCGAAGCGGGCCGGGGCGAAGGTGATCGGGCTCGCCTCCAGCGAGGAGAAGCGCAAGCTGGTCCAGGACCTCGGCGCCGACGCGACCGTCGACTCCCGCGCCGAGGACCTCGGCGCCGCGATCCGCGAGGCCAACGACGGCAAGCGCGTCGACGCGGTCCTCCACATGAGCGGCGGCGCCGCCTTCGACGCCGAGATGGGCGTGCTGGCGCCGCTGGGCCGGATGGTCGTCTTCGGAATCGCCTCCCGCGAACAGCGCGAGGTATCGACCGCCTCGCTCCTACGCGGCTCGAAGGCAGTGATCGGGTTCTGGCTCGCCCACCTGCTCTCCCGCCCGGATCTGCTGGTGCCGATGATCGGCGAACTGCTGGCAAAGATCGCCACCGACGAGCTGACGGTTACGATCGGTGAGGTCTACCCCCTGTCGGAAGCGAAGCGGGCACACGAAGACCTGATCGCCCGCCGCACCACCGGCAAGCTTCTCCTCGATCCTTCCAAGTGACTCTCTCCTCAGTACCGCCCACCAAGTGACTGCCTTCAAAGACCTCGGACTCTCGCCTGACATCCAGCAGGCGCTGGACGAGCTCGGCTTCGAGGAGCCGACGCCGATCCAGGAGCAAGCGATCCCGGAGCTGCTCGGCGGGCACGACGTGATCGGCCAGGCCCAGACCGGGACCGGCAAGACCGCCGCCTTTGGGCTGCCGCTGCTGCAGTACCTCGATCCCGACAACGACGAGGTGCAGGCGGTCGTCCTCACCCCGACGCGGGAGCTCTGCATCCAGGTGACGCAGGCGCTTCGCACCTTTGCCGAGCACCTGGACATCGAGATCGTCGCCGTCTTCGGCGGCGCCCCGATCCGCTCGCAGCAGTCGCAGCTGCGCTCCGGCGCCCACGTCGTCGTCGCCACCGTCGGCCGCATGAAGGACCTGATGTCGCGCCGCTCGCTGGTCCTCACCGCGGCCCGCTACGTGGTCCTCGACGAGGCCGACGAGATGCTCGACCTCGGCTTCATCGAGGACGTCGAGAAGATCCTGCGGATGTGCCCGAGCGGGCGCCAGACGGCGCTCTTCTCGGCGACGATGCCGCCGCCGATCCAGAAGCTCGCCGAGGGCTACATGTACGACCCGGTGACGATCAAAATCACCCCGAAACAGCTGACCGTCGACAAGATCTCCCAGGCCTTCGTCGAGGTCCCCGCCAAGGAGAAGGCCTCGCGCCTGGTCGAGCTGCTGAAGACCGAAGAACCCGAGCAGGCGATTATCTTCACCCGGACCAAAATCGGCGCCTCGAAGTTGGAGAAGACGCTGAAGGACAAAGGCCTCGACGTGAAGGCGCTGCACGGCGACCTCAGCCAGGGCGTCCGCGACGGGGTGATGATCTCCTTCAAGGACCACCGCGTGAAGCTGCTGGTCGCGACCGACATCGCCGCCCGCGGGCTCGACGTCGAGCACGTCACCCACGTCATCAACTACGACGTGCCGAACTCCTCGGAGACCTACGTGCACCGGATCGGGCGCACCGGCCGCGTCGGGCGCACCGGCCGCGCGATCACCTTCGTCACCCCCGACCAGCGCGACGAGATCACCCGCATCGAGCGCGACGTGAAGACCACGATCGGCGAGTGGGAGACCCCCGAGGAGCGGCTCGAACACGCGCCGCGGCCGCGCCGCCGCGAGCGCGAGCGGGGGGAGCGCCGCGAGCGCAAGCCGGCTGCCGCCGAGGCGAACGGCGACGCAGGCGGCGAGGAGAAGGCGAAGGCGGAGACGACCAAGCTCTTCGTCAACCGCGGCGAGAACAGCGGCATCGACGAGGAGTCGCTGCGCTGGGCGCTGCGCGAGGGCGCCGTCCTTCCCGACGAGGCCGTCCATGACGTCCGCGTCCTCCACCGCTTCTCCTTCGTCGAGGTCGATCCGGACCAGGCCGAGCGCGCCGTCGAGTTCCTCGACGGGACCAAGCTCGAGGGCAAGGAGATCCGGCTCGAGATCGCCAAGAGCTGAGCGTCTCGGAAAGATGGACCGGACCGGGCCACCCGATCCGGGTACTCAGAGGGTGTGCGCCTTGCTCTCGCCCTCTTCCTGACTCTTTTGCTCGTCCTTCTCGCGCAGCCCGTGGCGGGCGACGCGGCGCCGACCTGCGCCGAAGGGCCGGTGACGGCCGGCGGTACCACCTACGGCACGCCCTGCGCCGATGTGATCGTCGCCTCGCCCGGCGTCGCGAGCGTCGCGGCGGGCGGCGGTGACGACACCATCGTCTCGGCTCCGATCACCGCTGCCTCCGACTGCCCCGCGGGCTGCCGCCTCGGCGTCGGCAGCCAGACCTTCGAAGGCGGCGCCGGCGACGACGTCGTCTTCGGCGAGCGCGGCAACGACATCCTCCGCGGCGGTTCCGGCAACGACCAGCTCTTCGGCGGGATCGGCGACGACCTGCTGCAGGGCGGGGCCGGCGACGACCGCCTGGCCGGTGGCTTCGGCGCTGACTCGATCGACGGCCAGGGCGATGACGACTACGTCCGCGGCGACTCCACCATCGACCGCATCTTCGACAGCGGCGGCGGCGCCGACACGCTCAGCTACTCGACCGGGATCACGCCGGGCTTCGGCGGGAGCGTGCCGGTCCCCGGCTTTCCGGCCCCGGGTGGCGAACGCGGCCTGCGCCTCGAACTGGGGGCGGGCGGCGAAAACGCGGAGAACGGCGTCGCGCCGTTCGGCGGCGGCGTCGACGAAGTCGAAGCCGGCGTCTTCGAGACGATCGTCGGCACGCCCTTCTCCGACTACGTCGTCGGCACCAGCGCGGCGGAGACGGTCTATGGCGGCGGCGGCGCCGACGCGCTCGTCGGCGGTGGCGGCGCCGACAACCTGGTCGGCGGGGCCGACGGCGACTACGTGAACGGGGGCGACGCCGTGCCCCGCGACGCGGGCAAAGTCAGCGTCGGCTTGATGACGCCGCCGGGAGCCACCCCGTTCTCGCAGGTCTACCTGGTCGGCGGCGGCGGCGACGACGAAGTCACCGCCACCTACTCGTCGGCGAGCGTCACCTTCGAGCTGGCGGCAGGCAGCTTCGACCAGAGCTCGAGCGACGCCGGCGGCTGCGCGATCGGGTCCGCGACCGAAGCGGTCTGCCCTCTCGCCGACCCGCTCGACTCCTTGCTCCTCGCCGGGATGGGCGGCAGCGACGCCATCGTCGCCTCGACCTTCCCGGGGACCGTGGCCGTCGTCGCCATCGGCGGCGAAGGGGGGGACTCGCTCGCCGGGGGAGCCGAAAGCGAAGAGATCCTGGTCGACGGTCCGGGGACCGGCGCCGACCTCCTCGACGGGCGCGGCGGCGACGAGGCGCTGACCCACAACGGCGGCGCCGACGAGCTCCTCGGCGGCGACGGCAACGACCTCTTCCTCTCCAACTCGGTCTGCGACGGCGAGCGAATCGTCGGCGGCTCCGGCCGCGACAACTCCTCCTGGGCGCGCTTCAAAGAAGGCGTCGCGGCGAACCTCGGGACCGGTTCGGCGGGACGCCCGGGCGGGGGAGAGGCACCGACCTGCGGCAGCGGAACGCTCGACTCGCTGACCGAAGTCGAGGATCTCGAGGGCTCCTCCTTCGACGACGTCTTCTACGGCGACGGCGGGCCGAACCAGCTGCTCGGCCACCCGGGGCGCGACGCCTACTTCGCCGGCGCCGGCGAAGACTCGATCCTCGCCAACTCGGGCGACTCCGACCTCGCCATCAACTGCGGGGCCGACGTCGACAGCGCAACCGTCGACCGTCCCCGGTACGGGGACCCGCCGCCGGTCGAATGCGAGACCGCCTTCGAAGCCGACCCGAACGACTTCCGCACCCGAACGTTGCTGCCGCCGCCCCCGCTGCCCGGTCCGGCGGCGCCGCCTCCGCCCCCGGCCGACCTCCGGCCACCCGTCACGAGGCTGACGTTCCATCCGCCGGCCCGTCTCGCGACCCGAGCGAAGTGGCGACGCGTCGCCTTCCGCTTCGCCGCGGACGAGCAGGGCGTTCGCTTCCGCTGCAAGCTCGACCGCAAGCTCTTCCGGGACTGCTCCTCTCCCCGGGCCTACCGCGTCGGGCCTGGTCGCCACGCCTTCCGCGTCTTCGCCGTCGATTCCGCCGGCAACGCCGACCCGTCCCCGGTCGTCTTCCGGTTCGGCGTGCGCCGCCGCTAGCTCAGCTTCTTCAGGTTCGCTTCCAGCGTCAGCAGTTCGACCTGCTGTTTCATCTGCGCGATTTTGTTCGCCACCTCGTCCACAGCCGGCTCGGTGTAGCGCGCGTCGCGGATCGCTTTGCGCTGTTCGAACATCGCCGCCCGTTGCTTCAGGGCTTCCAGGGCGGCGTAGTCCCGCGCGGTGGCGGTCAGGCCCTCCTGTTTGAGTTCTTCCTGCTTGAGTTCGGCTTCGGCTTTCACTTTGGCGAGCTGCTGATCGATCGCGCGCGTCTCCAGGGAGCCGAGCGTTTGGCGGGCTTTCAGGGCACTTTCCAGCCCGCCGGTGACCTTCCCAGGCAGGTCTCCCGCGGTCGATGCGAAGGCCGCCGCCGAGGAATCGGCCTGGTAGGTGTAGGCGTTGAGGGCGCCGAGCTCGCTGAACTTCAGCGAGACGTTCCGTTTCGCCCAGATGGATCTACGCAGCTTCACGACCTCGACCTCGCAGCCGGCGTCCATCACCAGGGCCGGCCGGCTCTGTTTCAGGACCGCCTTGCCGTCCGCGCCCTTCTCGTAGACGTCGATGGTCGCCTTGCGGGGGATGCAGACGAGGATCCGGTTTTTTCCGGCCGCGGGGAGATCGCCCGTCTTCGGCGGCGGGGGGCTGACGGTGACGGCGATCCTCAGCTTCGACCAGGCGAACTCGATCGCTGTCGAGGCGTCGCTGCCGAAACACAGCGACCCGTCGGCGGCGATCTTCGTCTCCGCCGCATGGATTTCGTCGAGCGTGATCAGGCGCTCGAACTCTTCCGTCCTGGTGGCGATCGTGGTCGCCCGCCACACCTTGAACAGCTCGTTCACCTCGGCCAGCTGCTCTTTCAGGGCCGCCTGCAGCCTTTGCAGCAACAACAGCCGTTCGCGCGCCTGGGAGCGCTCCTCGGGATTGTCGATCCCCGGTAATCCCGCGGTGAGCTCCGCGGTCTCCGCCCAGATCTGTTCGATCAAGGTCCGCAGCTGATTCCGCAGCTCGGCGGCCCGCCGGTGTTCTTTGGCGAAGGCAGCGTCTTCCAGCTCGCGGGGTTTCGGCGCCTCCAGCTCCTCGACCTCGGCGAATCTCGAGACCCCGAACAGCGCTCGCTGGGCGCTTAGCGCCCCGCCGAACCCCGCCGGGCTGACGAGGGCGCCGGCGACCGTGGCCGCTGCGCCGACCACTCCCAGCACCACCTTGCCCAGCTCCCCGCTCGATTCCAGGCTGCTGGACTTGAGCAGGCCTTCGTCGTTCAGCTCCAGCGAGACGCCGGTATTGAAGATCGGGCCGGTCCTCACCCGCAACTTGTTGGTGCGGCTTTCGGCCCCCATCTCCAGGACCGCCGTGGTTTGGGGCACCGTGGTCTCGGTTGACAGCACCGAGTCCTTGGTGGTGGTGACGGTGGAGTTGATTCGCACCCGGGACTGCGGCAGTGCGTAGCTCAGCTCGAGCGTTCCCACAGGACCCCCTCTGCCGCCCGCCAGATCACTCAGCGATCGTTACACACTCAAGTAAGGAAAAGGTGCCGTAAAAGGACGATTAGCTCGTCAGCTCGGCGATTGTCTCCAGTAGCCGGTCGAAGTCGATCGGCTTCGTGATGTAGCCCTCGATCTGGAGGTCGGTGGGGGCGTCGGCGTCGCCCGGGTTCTGGTGGGCGCTGACGATCAGGACCGGCACTTCCGAGCCGGCGGCGCGGATCTCGCGCAGGGCGTCGATGCCGGACTTGCGCGGCATCATCGCGTCGAGGAGCAGCAGGTCGGGATCGACTCCGTCGTCGATGTGGTCGAGGACCTCCTGCCCGTCGGCGGCGGCGGCGACCGTGTGACCGGCCATCTCCAGCCGAGTCCGCATCAGCAGCAGGATCGTCTCCGAGTCGTCGGCGACGAGGATCTTCGCCATCAGCCCGTCTCCGCCGGCGTCCGGTCCTGGCCGCCGCCGGCGCCGGAGGCCGCCGTCGCGATCGGCAGCAGCACCCGGAAAGTGGAGCCCTGGCCGACGGTCGACTCGGCGCTGATGCTGCCGCCGTGCAGCTCGACCAGCGATTTCGAGATCGCCAGGCCGAGGCCGGTGCCGCCGACGCGCTGGGTCAACCCGGCGTCGCCGCGGGTGAAGCGTTCGAAGATCCGCTCCTGCTGGTCTGCCGGGATGCCTGGGCCGTTGTCGCTCACCGCGATCTCCACCTCGGCACCGGTGGCACGCGCCGCAACCTGAATGGACGCACCTTCGGGCGAGTACTCATGGGCGTTGGTAATCAGGTTCACCAAAATTTGTCGGATTCGGTCTGGCTCGACTTCGATCTGGGGGAGGCCGGGCTGGATCTGCTCGGTCAGGGTCTGGCCGGCGGCCTCGGTCTGGGCGCGCATCGTACGCGCGACGTCTTCGATCAGCGGCGCGACCTCGGTCGGCTGCGGGCGGATCGCGAGGCGGCCCGCGTCGGAGCGGGCGAGGTCGAGGAGGTCGTTGAGGAGCCGGACCAGGTGGCGGCAGTTGTCGAGGATCACCTCGACCGTCTCCGCCTGCCGCGGGCTCAGGGACTCGCGTTCGAGCATCAGCAGCTCGGCGAACCCCTGGACCGAGGTCAGCGGGCTGCGCAGCTCGTGCGAGGCGGTGAGGACGAACTCGTCTTTCAGCCGGTCCAGTTCTTCGCGCCGCACCTCCTCCTGCTCGAGCTCCTCGGCCATCTCGTTGAAGGCGGCGCCGAGGGTCGCCGTCTCCGAGAGGCCGCCGACCTCGACCCGGGCGCTGCGGTCGCCGCTGGCGAGGCGGCCGGCGGCATCGACCAGCTCCTCGAGCGGGCGCCGCATCGAGGAGATCAGGCCGCTGAAGAGGAGCAGGGCGCCGGTCAGGCCCGCGAGCAGGCCGGCGGCGACGAGGAGGGTGGTGTCGCGGGTGTCGCCGGAGATCTCGTCGCGCAGTTCCTCGCGCTGGCGGATCTGCTCGGTGACCACCGTCCGCGCCTGCGGTCCGCCGGTCCCCTGGGCGATCCGCACCCGCGCCTGCATCTCCACCTGGTAGGAGCGGGCGATCGCGTCCTCGAAGTCCTGGCGCTGCTGGATGAAGCGGCCGACGCCGATCACCGCCATCGCGGTGAGCACGGCGAACCCGATCGCGAACCCGATCCGCAGCCGGTTGGCGAGGGATGGGCTCAGCCGTCGATTGGATCGTGAATATGCTTGCGCCCCTATGGCTGACGAGGCTACCGAGCAGGACGGAACCCCGGCTGCGCCGGACGGGATCGACCCCCAGCCGCTCGAATCCTGGTTCGGCGAGCACGTCTCCGGGGTCGACTTCCCCCTCGCCTTCGAGCGGATCGCCGGCGGCCACTCCAACCTCACCTACAGGGTGACCGACGCCGCCGGGCAGCGGTGGGCGCTGCGGCGGCCGCCGCTCGGCAAGCGGCTCGGCTCGGCCCACGACATGGGGCGCGAGTTCAAGGTCGTCTCCGCCCTGGGGGGGACCGAGGTGCCGGTGGCGCCGGTGGTCGGACTCTGCGAGGACGAGAGCGTCAACGGCGCCCCCTTTTACGTGATGGAGTTCGTCGAGGGGCCGGTCCTGCGCGGGCTCGCCGAGGCCGAGATCTTCCCCGACGAGGGCGATCGGCGGGCGATCGGCGAGCGCGTCGCCGACACCCTCGTCCAGATCCACGCGGTCGACCCCGACGCCGTCGGTCTCGGCGACCTCGGGCGCAAGGAGGACTACGTAGCCCGCCAGCTGCACCGCTGGCAGGGGCAGTGGGAGAAGTCGAAGACGCGAGAGCTGGAGCCGATCGACCGCGTCCACGCGGCGCTCTCCGCCCGCATCCCCGAGCAGGGGCCGGCGACGATCGTCCACGGCGACTACCGCCTCGACAACATGATCCTGACCGAGCGGGGCGAGGTCGCCGCCGTGGTCGACTGGGAGCTCTGCACCCTCGGCGACCCGCTCGCCGACGTCGGCCTGCTGATGGCCTACTGGCCTGAGCGCGGCGACGACGTCGTCGCCCTCGGGATGCCGGCCAACCTGGCTCCCGGCTTCCCCACCCAGCAGGAGATCGCCGCCCGCTACGCCGAGCGCTCCGGCCGCGACCTCTCCGACCTCGACTTCTACGTCGCCCTCGGCTACTGGAAGCTGGCGATCATCCTCGAGGGCGTCTACGCCCGCTACGTCGCCGGCGGCTACGGCAAGGTCGACGACGGCATCCACGCCTTCGCGCGTCTGGTCGAGCGGCTGGCGGATGCGGCCGAGGCGGCCGAGCACGGGGGTTGATTCCGCGTCTAAACCGTCCGTCCAGGGCGGTTGATGCTGTCCGGTACGACTGAAAAAGTCGCTCGGACCAGCCAAATATGGGGAGCCCATGTCCGGGAGTGTCTCGGGTCTGAATCATCCCCCTCGATAAGGGAGAGAATCTGTGAAGCAAGTACGCAAGCGATTGACGTATGCCAACGTCATGTCGTCGATTGCAGTGTTCCTCGTCCTCGGCGGCGCGACCGCCGTCGCCGCCGGGCAGCTTGGCAAGAACAGCGTCGGCTCCAAGCAGATCAAGAAGAACGCTGTCACCGCGGCGAAAATCAAGAAGAACGCCGTCAGCGGCGCGAAAATCAAGAACGGAGCCGTCAACGGAGCCAAGGTGAAGGACGGCTCGCTCACCGGTTCCGACATCAACCTCGGCACGCTGGGCACGGTCCCGAGCGCGAACACGGCCAACACCGCCAACACCGCCAAGAAGACCGACCAGGTCATCAACATCTTCTTCCGTGGTAATGAAGGTAGTGGGCCCCAGACCATCCTGAACGTGGCCGGCCTCACCCTCACTGAGACCTGCGAAAGCTCGAACGAAATCGACGCCACGACCTCAGTCGCTCACTCCGTGGTCGACGTCGTGACCGCCCAGGACAATGACTACGACGCGGACATCGATTTCAATCCTGGTGAGACGTTTGACATCGACATGGGCCATGGTCAGGGCCCGACCGAGATGTACACCGCTCAGTACACGACCCCTAGTGGAACCAACGTGGTGATCATCTGGCATGACGTCGATGCCAATGAAGGCCCGGTGTTCCCCGGTACGCCCGAGCAGTCCGACTGCCTCGTGTCCGGTCTGGCATACGTGAGCTAGAGCCGCTTCTGGCAAGAAGAAAAGGCCGGGCATCATGCCCGGCCTTTTCTTTGCCTCAACTCTCGCCAGTCCCGGTGGACAGCGTCCACGGCGGATGAAAGGCTCTGCGACAGGACCGATCGGCGACGGAGCCGATCGGCAGACTTAAGGAGACTCCCTTGAAGCAGATCAGGAAGCGACTCACGTACGCGAACGTGGTGTCGTCTATCGCCTTGTTCCTCGTTCTTGGCGGGGCTACGGCCCTCGCCGCCGGGCTCGCGAAGAACAGCGTCGGCTCGAAGCAGATCAAGAAGAACGCGGTGACCTCGGCGAAAATCAAGAACAACGCCGTGACCACCGCGAAGATCAAGAACGGCGCGATCACCGGCGCCAAGGTCAACCTCGGCAGTCTTGGCACGGTGCCAAATGCCGCCCATGCGACCAATGCAGACAGCGCCGGCAGCGCCGGTAATGCGGGCAACGCCAACACGGTTGGCGGTCACAGTGTCAGCAAGGTGTTCGCCAAGATTCCGACCAACACGACTACGACGCTGGGTACGTTCGGAACCTTCAAAATCAGCGCTACCTGCGACGCTGCAACCAACATCAGCGAAATCGAGGTGGATCCGCAGAGCACCGATTCGGACTACGCGGCCTTCGGCGATGGCCCGGGTGGCGCTTACTTCGAACGCGAACAAGGCGCCGAGCCCAACAGCGCGGACATCAGCGATGGGAACGAACGCGGCATCGTCACCTTCTCCGGGGCCCAGTCCGGGGGAGCGGTTGTGACCGGTACCCTCGCCTGGGACGACTCCGCGTCGTTCCAGGGCGAGAATGTCTGCGCGGTCTACGGCTACTTCACTTCGTAGTCAAGAGGCGCGCGAATGGGAAAGGGCCGGCGAGTCGCCGGCCCTTTTTTGTTGGGCCATGAAAGAGGCTGGATTCTTGTCAGAGGCTGCAGCCTGCTCAAACCATCCGCGCCGCGTGCCGGGGCTCGAGGTTGCCTTCGGCTTCGGCCTCGGCGCGCTTGGACCAGCGGTTGAGCTCGCGGCGGGCTAGGACCATTTTGTGGACCTCGTCGGGGCCGTCGGCGAGGCGGAGCATGCGGCTGAAGCGCCACATGATCGCCAGCGGGGTGTCGTCGGTCATGCCGAGGGAGCCGTGGACCTGGATTGCGCGGTCGAGGACGTCCATGACCATGTTGGCGGCG
>DASTZP010000029.1:0-10026 GCA_035764245.1 Solirubrobacterales bacterium | reverse complement strand
GTCGTCCTCGAGCGCGTCGAGCTTGTTTCCGATCTTGCGCAGCATCGGAAAGCAGTAGTCGAAGCTGTCGTCGACGAGCCGATAGAGGAGGTAGCCGGACCCGCGGGCGAACAGCTGCTCTCGCATCTCCTCCTTGGCCCGGCAGCGCTCGAACAGGTACTCGACCGGCTGCAGCGGCTGGTTGGGGATCGTCACCAGGTAGTCGGGGCCGACGAAGAGGTCGAGCTCGCCGGTCCCCAGCCGTCCCGCCTGCGGGTCGAAGACCGGGAAGTGGAGGACGATGAACAGGTAGTCGTCGTAGACGTCGATCTTCGGCCGCTGGTTGCGCGAGAGGACGTCCTCGAGGTCGAGGGCGTGGAAGTCGAAGTGCTCCTCGAGCCAGCTCCGCTCCAGCGAACCGGGCCACTCGATGTTGACCCAGCGCAGCCCGTCGTAGTCGATCTGCTCGACGTTCGGCTGCTGGGGCTCAGGCGCCGCCGGCTGGCTGACGAGCGCGCCGCGCCGGCCGCGGGGTCGCCGCAGCCTCGGTTTCGGAAGGTTCGGCATCGGCCGGCCCTCGCGTGATCTCGTGCGGCAGCGTCATCGTGCGCCTAGGTTAGCCGCCCCGAACGCGGTGGAAGCAGGCGGGGGCTGCTGGTAAAGTTCTGCCCACATACGCCACATCTAGAGGAGCGGAGGGATCTGGCCCCGTGAAGCTCCGGCAACCACTTCGAGCCGCAAGGCCCAGGCAGGTGCCAAATCCAGCAGACCGAGATGTCGAAGGTGGGTCTGGAAGATGTGGGGAAGACGTCCGACCGGACCTCTGCCCCACAAGGCGGAGGTTTTTTTCGTAGACAGCGGAAATGAGGATCGGATGTCAGTCGAGAGCTTGAAGTGCAAGGAGTGCGGTACGACCTACGAGCTGGACGCCAGCTACGTGTGCGAAAACTGCTTCGGTCCGCTGGAGGTCGCCTATGACTTCGGCGGGCTCGACGCGGCCGAGGCGAAACGGCGGATCCAGGCCGGCTCGCAGGGGATCTGGCGCTACCGCGACTTCCTCCCCTTCGAGGGGCAGGCGAGCGACCCGCTCGAGCCCGGGCTGACGCCGCTGCTGAAGGCCGACCGCCTGGCCGAGCGGCTGGGGGTCGAGGCCGAGATCTGGGTCAAGAACGACGCCGCCAACCCCACCCACTCGTTCAAGGACCGCGTCGTCGCCGTCGCCGTCGCCAAGGCGAAGGAGCTCGGCTTCGAGACCGTCGCCTGCGCCTCGACCGGCAACCTCGCCAACGCGGTCGCCGCCCACGCCGCCGCCGCCGGCCTCGACTCCTACGTCTTCGTCCCCGCCAACCTCGAGGAGCAGAAGCTGCTCGCGACCGGCGTCTACGGGACCAACCTGGTCGGCGTCCGCGGCAACTACGACGACGTCAACCGACTCTGCACGCAGCTGGCGGAGACCCACCCCTGGGCCTTCGTCAACGTCAACCTCCGGCCCTACTACGCCGAGGGCTCGAAGACGCTCGCCTACGAGACCGTTGAGCAGCTCGGCTGGGAACTGCCCGACCGGGTGGTCAGCCCGATTGCCTCCGGCTCGCTCTTCACCAAGCTCGGCCGCGGCTTCCAGGAGTGGCTCGACCTCGGCCTCGTCGAGGGCGGGCAGCCGGTCTTCAACGGCGCCCAGGCCGAGGGCTGCAGCCCGGTCGCGACCGCCTTTGCCGAAGGCTGGGACGTCTGCAAGCCGCAGCGCCCGGAGACGATCGCCAAGAGCCTCGCGATCGGCGATCCGGCCGACGGCCCCTACGCGGTCGAGCAGGCCCGCCACACCGGCGGCGGGGTCGACTCGGTCACCGACCAGGAGATCCGCGAGGGGATCAAGCTGCTGGCGGAGACGACCGGGATCTTCACCGAGACCGCCGGCGGCGTCACCGTCGGCGTCCTCCGCAAGCTGGCTGAGCGCGGCGAGCTCGCCGCCGGCGAACGGGTGGTCGTCTACATCACCGGCGAGGGGCTGAAGACCCTCGACGCGACCCGCGATACGTTCCAGATGCACGAGATCGACCCCGCCCTCGAGAGCTTCGAGGCCGAGTTCCCGCAGGAGGTAGCCGTCTAGATGTCAGTCACCGTGAAGATTCCGACCCAGCTGCGCGCCGCCACCGGCGGCCAGGCCGAGCTGGAGGTCGACGGCGCCACCGTCGGCGAGGTCCTCGACGCCGTCTTCGACGCCCACGGCGGCCTCAAGGACCGGATCACCCAGGACGGCGACCTGCGCCGCTTCGTCAACGTCTACGTCAGCGGCGAGGACATCCGCTTCCAGCAGGGCCTCGAGACCTCGATCAACGACGGCGACGAGGTAACCATCCTCCCGGCCGTGGCCGGCGGCTGATCGTTTCCACCCTTTGTGCCCCTATAGGGGCTAAAACTCTGGAAACGATGAAGCCACCCGTCGTAATTCTCTGCGGCGGCCGCGGGACGCGGCTGCGCGAGCGGACCGAGTCGGTGCCGAAGGCGTTGGTCGAGATCGGCGGCCGGCCGATCCTTTGGCACGTGGTCCAGATCTACGCGGCGCAGGGGTTCGACCGCTTCCTGCTCGCCACCGGCTATATGGGCGAGGCGGTGGCGGAGTTCGCCGCCGCCGAGCGCTGGCCCGAGGGGGTGCGGGTCGAGTGCGTCGACACCGGCCTCGACACGCCGACCGGGGGACGGGTGGCGGCGCTGGCGGACCGGCTCGGGGGAGAGGCCTTCTGCGTTACCTACGCCGATGGGGTCGCCGACGTCGACCTCGACGCCTTGCTCGACTTCCACCGCTCCCACGGCGCCGCCGCCACCGTCACCGTCGTCCGTCCCAACCTGCAGTGGGGGGTGGCGGAGCTGGCCGGCGACGAGGTCACCGGCTTCGTCGAGAAGCCTCGCAGCGAGCACTGGATCAACGGCGGTTTCCTCTGCTTCGAGCCGGGCGTGCTCGGCCACCTCGACGCCGACAGCGTCCTCGAGCGCGAGCCGCTCTCGCGCTTGGCGGCGGCGGGGGAGCTGCGCGCCTATCGCCACGAAGGGTTCTGGGACTGCATGGACACCTACAAGGACGCCGTCGTCCTCAACGACCTCTGGAGCGCCGGCCGCGCCCCCTGGCGGATCTGGGACGCGGCCGCGGTGGACGCCCCGTGAAGCGCTCTCTCGTCACCGGCGGCCACGGCTTCGTCGCCTCGAACCTGGCGCGCGGGCTGCTCGAACGCGGCGACGCGGTGACGGTGCTCGACCTGGCGCCGCCGCCCCGCTCCGGCCTCGCCCTGCAGGGGATCGAGGCCGAGGTGGAGCTGCTGGAGGTCGACCTCAGGGACGCCGCCGCGGTCGAGGCCGCGGTCGCCGCCGGTGAGTTCGACGTCGTCTTCCACCTCGCCGCCCAGACCCTGGTCGGCCCGGCGATGGCCGACCCGACCCAGACCTTTGAAGTCAACGTCCGCGGGACCTGGAGCCTGCTCGAGTCGTGCCGCCGGGCCGAGGTACCGGCGGTCGTCGTCGCCTCCTCCGACAAGGCCTACGGGCCGAGCGAGGTGCTCCCGTACCGCGAGGAGATGCGGCTGCAGCCCGCCTCTCCCTACGAGGCGAGCAAGGCGGCGGCGGACGCGATCGCCCTCAGCTACCGGCCCGCCTACGGCCTGCCGGTCGCGGTCACCCGCTTCGCCAACATCTACGGCGGCGGCGACCCCAACTTCTCGCGCTTGATCCCCGAGGCGATCGCCGCCGTCCTCGACGGCCGCCGCCCGCAGATCCGCTCCGACGGCAGCCCCGAACGGGACTTCCTCTACGTCGGCGACGCCGTCGCCGCCTACCTGGCGGTCGAGAGCGCGGTCGGCGCCGGCGGCCCGGGGGCGGGGGAGGCCTTCAACGCAGGCGGCGAGGCGCCGCACTCGGTGCGCGAGGTACTGGAGACGATCGTCGCCGTCTCGGGCGTCGACCTCGAGCCCGAATACCTCGGCACCGGCAACCCGGCGGGAGAGATCGACCGCCAGTTCGTCGACTCGACCAAGCTGCGCGAGATGACCGGCTGGCAGCCGGAGGTCGAGCTCCGCGACGGCCTCATCCGCACCCTCGACTGGTACCGCGACCACGTCGAGCTGCGCCCCGAGGCGACCGCCGCCTCCAGCTAGTCTGCTCGCCATGTGCGGGCGCTTCACGGTCACCACCAAGGACACGAAGAAGGTCGCCGACCGCTTCGAGGTCGAGCTGGAGAAAGCGCTGGAACGCAAACTCGCCGCGGCGCCGGCGAAGGAGTCGGCGAAGGACGGGGCTGAAGCGAAAAAGAAATCGCCACCCGGGCTCGGCCGCTTCAACGTCGCCCCGACCCAGGAGGTTCTCGTCGTCCGCGCCTCGCCCGAGCCCGAGGAGGCCGAGCAGGGCGAGCGCGAGGCGCGGCTGATGCGCTGGGGCCTGGTCCCGGTCTGGGCCAAGGACCTGAAGGTCGGCTATCGGATGATCAACGCGAAACGGGAGAACCTGCTGAAAAGCCGCGCCTACGGCCCGCTGGTCGACAAGTACCGGCACCGCTGCCTGATCGTCGCCGACGGCTTCTACGAGTGGATGAAGGCCGAGGATCCGAAGCAGCCGCGCCAGCCCTGGCACTTCCAGGTCGACGGCGGCGAGCCCTTCGCCTTCGCCGGCCTCTGCACCCGCAAGGAGTGGTCGGAGCCCGAAGAGCGCGGCTACGACGACGGCTACCTCTACACCTGCACCCTGGTGACGACGACTCCGAACAAAGTCGTGGCCCCGGTCCACGACCGGATGCCGGCGATCCTGCCGAGCGCGGAGGCGGAGGCGGCCTGGCTGCGGCCGGACCTGAGCGCCGAGGACGCGGTCGCGATGTGCGAGCCGCTCGACCCCGGCCGGATGTCGAGCGCCCCGGCCAACCCAGCCCTCAACAAGGTCGGCAAAGGGATGGCGGAAGGACCGGAGCTGCTGGTCGCGCCGCAGGAGAGCCTGGACGTCTAGGAGCCGTCTTCGGCTTCTTCTTCGGCTTCCTCGCGTTCTTCTTCTTTCAGCTCTTCGGCTTCTTCGTCGATCGGCGGCGTCCGGTCGGGCAGCGCCGCGACGGTGCGGACCGCCGCGGTCCCGCCGTCGGTCTCGAGCCGGCAGCCGAACTTGGCGGCGGGCACGTCGGTGGTGCGCCAGATCGTGAAGAAGGGCAGTTCAAGATCGCGCTTCGGCTTGCCGGTGAGGAGGTATTCGATCCGCTCTTCGCCGGTCTCGTATTCGGGCCATTCGACCTTGACCCCGCGTTCGCTGGTGAAGCGGGGCGGCCGGTCGGGGAATTCCAGCACGGCCAGTTCGCTGCTCTTGGAGCTGAAGTCCATCAGCACCGTTTCCGGCACTTCCTGGTTGTAGATCCCGGCTTCCGAGGAGCGGGGATAGGTGGCGCGCAGGCCGCCACTGCTGCGGGTGATTTCGGTCCCGCGCGGCGCCTTCACGGTGCAGACGACCTTGCCGCCGTCGACCGGCGACCCGGCCGAGACGTTCAGCCTGGCGCTGGCGACGTAGAGCGCGTAGCCGCTGACGTTGGTGCCGGTGGCGCGGATGCGGGCCTCGGTCACCTGCATCGTCCCCCCGCCGCCGGGCACAGGCACGGCGGCGGAGTCCCGGCCCTCGGCGGACTGGACCCATTCCAGGTTGGCCGCTTCCCCCTCGCCCTTGCCGGTCGAGGCGAGGGCGGCGACGGCGCAGGCGACGAGGCCGACCGCGATCACGATCAGGGCGCCGCGCGGCGGCCGATTGGCCTGGGCGGGGGAGCCGTGGGGGGCGTCGCTCACAGCGCCACGGTATTGGAATCGGCCGCGGATTCGCCGCCGTGCGATACCTCGACCGCCCTCCTGGGTACGTTCTTCCCGTGGCAGGGAAAGTGTCCAGGCTGAAGATGACCGAGGTGAGGCCGCGCGCGGTCGAGGTCCACGGGCAGCCGATCAACTTCATCGAAGCGGGATCGGGACCGGTTCTGCTGCTGATCCACGGGATGGCGGGGACCTGCGCCAACTGGGAGTCGGTGATCGAGCCGCTGGCGATCAACCGGACGGTGATCGCCCCCGACTTCCCCGGTCACGGCTCCTCGGCCCCGGGCGGCGGCGACTATTCGCTCGGCGCCCTCGCCAGCTCCCTCCGCGACCTGATGCTGGCCCTCGGCCACGAGCGCGCGACCCTGGTCGGGCACTCGCTCGGCGGCGGCGTCGCGATGCAGTTCACCTACCAGTTCCCGGAGATGGTCGAGCGGCTGGCGCTGGTCTCCAGTGGCGGCCTCGGCCCGGACGTGAGCCCGATCCTGCGCGCGGCGGCCCTGCCCGGCGCCGAGCTCTTCATCGCCGCCACGGCCGGCGTCGGCAGCCGCGTCGGCTCCGTGGTCGGCCGCGGCCTCGGCCTCGTCGGCCTGCGGCCCAACACCGACCTCGCCGAAGTCACCCGCGGCTACGCGACCCTGACCGACCCCGACCGCCGCAAGGCCTTCGTCGCCACCCTGCGCTCGGTCGTCGGCATGGAGGGCCAGCGCGTCGCCGCCCTCGACAAGCTCTACCTCGCCGAATCGCTGCCGCTGCTGATCGTCTGGGGCGAGAACGATCCGATCATCCCCGTCGAGCACGCCCGCGAGGCCCACGCCCAGCTCGCCGGCAGCCGCCTCGAGGTCTTCGAGGACACCGGCCACGTCCCCCAGCTCGAGCGTCCCGGCCGCTTCATCGCCGTCCTCGAACGCTTCCTCGCCGAGACCGACCCCGCCGAGTTTGACCGCGACGAGTGGCGGGCGAGGTTCAAGGCGGCGGAGAGCTAAGGAAAGTTTGCCGCTCCCTAATCACCGACGAGCGACGGTCGAGAGGAAGCGGATAGCTCCCTCGACTCGACCTCTCAGCGCGTAGAGAGACGCCAAATCGAAGGCCCCAGCATCTCCATGGGTGCCGTCGTTGAAGACCCGGAACAAGCCAACGACATCGTCGATATCACTGTCGACGAACTGCTCCAACCCATCCCGGTCACGGGAACTGCGCGCCAGCAGATAGCGGATCTTGTCTCTGCGAATGGGATGTCCAGCTGGAGTCAGGCGACAGTCTCTGATCTCCGCCTTGACTGCATCGTCCGGAGCGCTGATATCGAGGATCTGGGTGAAGATCTCCCGGGCGCTCGTACAAAAGTGCCGCGCGGCATCTGGGTTCTGGGGGTTGAGCGAAAAGAGAGCTCCGCGCCAGCGGCTATCGAGATCCTGGGAGAAAGCACTCAGGTGGTCGGTTAGGTCGCTGCTCTCGATTCCTTCGGCCGCTGCTGCGTCACCTGCGAGAACGTTGGAGACCGCTGCGCTGTTTGCCGCCTCGGTCTCCGCGAGGTCGACCAGCAGGTTCCCGTGGGACCCCCAATCTTCTGCGTTAGCAGCCGCATCAACGGCTCGATATGCCTCGTGGAGCGACAGGCTCGATCGCTGAGCAGGGGAAGCTTGGGATGCTCGAACTCGCCGCTCAATTTGATCTATTTCCCGCGCGAGACGTTGTCGGTCAGCCCGAACCCGAGCGTTATGGGCGCGGGCTTCTCGGTTGTAGCGGTCGACCTCCTGCCGAGCCTTTCGGACTTCGGAGTTGTGACTGTCTACGGCCCGCTTGAGTTCCGAGTTGTACTTTCGAGCAGCTGCGTTGTACTCGTTTATCGCCCGCCGTTGACGGGCTTCTTCCTTCTGAACAAGCGCTCGAAATTGAGCTGGAGTAACTCGGCGTACCATTGAGCCGCCGAGCGTAGCGAGCTGGGAAGACGTTGAAATGGGTTGGAGAGAGCGCGCCCGACAGGATTCGAACCTGTGGCCTACAGCTCCGGAGGCTGTCGCTCTATCCAGCTGAGCTACGGGCGCGTGTCCCGCAGCTTAACCGCCAAGGGAAGTGACCGGGCCGCGCCTGCGCGACGTCCGCCCGCAGACATAACATTACATAAGTGAAGACCGCAACCAAAGGCAACGAGGCTGAGGCAGTGATCATGGCTGCGCTGCTAGCCCGAAGTCTCAACGTCCTGGTTCCTTGGGGCGGAGGGCAGCCATATGACCTGGGCGTAGATCTAGGTGGGTCAGACCTGCTGAAGGTTCAGTGCAAGACCGGCTGGCAGGAAAAGGGCTGTGTCTCCTTCAACACCCGCTCTACCGATCACGGCCAGGGGAGGCGGTCCTACGTGGGCTTGGCCCACATCTTCGGCGTCTACTTTCCGCCCTTGAAGTCGATCTACTTGGTGCCCTTGGACGCCGTCGGTGGCTTCCGCGGCTATCTGCGGCTCGAACCTGCGAGGAACAACCAGAAGCGCAAGATCAGTTTCGCCTCTGACTTTGAGATCGAGCGCTGGGACTTCGAGTCTTTGCGGCGCGCATTAGAGGAAGCAACCCTCGCGGCGGAACCTGAACTGAACTTCGCGTAGGCTCGCCGGCCGATGGATTTGACGGTGACCTTTCTCGGAACCGGGGGGTCGGTCCCCTCGGCGCGACGCTCGACCGCGAGCGTGCTGGTCGCGCGTGGGGGAGAGCGGCTGCTGTTCGACTGCGGCGAAGGGACGCAGCGGCAGATGCAGCGCTCGCTGGGGCTGGTGCAGGCGGACGAGATCTACCTGACGCACTTCCACGCCGACCACGTGCTGGGGATCCCGGGGCTGCTGAAGACCTATGACCTGACCGACCGCCGGGTGCCGCTGAAGATCTACGGCCCGCCGGGACTCGCCGAGCTCTTCCAGGTCTTTTCGCCTCTGATCGGCCGGCTCAAGTTCACCCTCGACCTAGTCGAGGTGGGGCCGGGCGACCCGATCGAGCACGACGGCTACGAGGTCCGCCCCTTCGAAGCCGCCCACGGCTCCCGCGCCAACGGCTACGCCTTGGTCGAGGCCGAGCGTCCGGGTCGCTTCGATCCCGCGGCCGCGGTCGCCGCCGGCGTCCCCGAAGGCCCCGCCTTCGCCGCCCTCCAGCGCGGCGAGACGGTCGAGGGGGAGGGCGGTCCCGTCGCCCCCGAGCAGGTGATGGGCCCGAGCCGCCCCGGCCGCACGATCGCGATCACCGGTGATACCGCGCCCAGCCCAGCCACCGTCTCCGCCGCCGCCGACGCCGACCTGCTCGTCCACGACGCCTCCTTCGCCGAGGAGGAGGTCCAGCGCGCCGCCGAGACCGGTCACTCGACGGTCAGTCAGGCCGCCGCCGTCGCCGCCGAGGCCCACGTGAAGCTGCTGGCGCTCGTCCACATCTCCTCCCGCTACCACGTCGGCAAGGTGATCGAAGAGGCAAAGGAGGTCTTCGAGCCGACGATCGCCCCGCGCGACTTCGACGTCGTCGAGCTGCCCTTTCCAGAGCGAGGAGAGCCCCATCTCGTCCAAAACGGAGCCCGGGAACCGAATGGCGAGGGGTAGGGCCCCTCGCCGGACCCTCCCCGCTGTTGTCCGCCGAGGGGCCCTACCCCTCGCCCGCCGGGCCCGCTGCTACGCTCCCCGCGTCCTTTAACCAGGTCCCGTGAGGCCAGGAAGGAAGCCACTGAAGTGAACGAGAAGGTCGTGCTGGAGCACGACGACCTGAGGCGAACGCTGCGGCGGATCGCCCACGAGATCGCCGAGAAGAACCCGGACTCGGAGCATCTGGCGGTCATTGGCATCCACACTCGCGGCGCCGTGCTGGCCCGCCGCCTCCACACCTTCCTCGGCGAGCTGACCGGCTCCGAGCTGCCGATCGGCGACCTCGACATCTCCTTCTACCGCGACGACGTCGGCGCCAAGGCCCCCGCCGCGCAGCCGGTCGTCCACGCTTCCCACATCGACTTCGACCTCTCCGACCGCACGGTCATCCTCGTCGACGACGTCCTCTACACCGGCCGGACGATCCGCGCGGCGATCGACGCGCTCTTCGAGTACGGCCGCCCCGCGCGCGTGCAGCTCGCCGTCCTCGTCGACCGCGGCCACCGCGAGCTGCCGATCCGCGCCGACTTCGTCGGCAAGAACGTTCCGACCCGCAAGGACGAAGACGTCCGCGTCTCGCTGCGGGAGACGGATGGCGAGGACGCCGTCACCATGGACGAGCACCAG
>DASTZP010000028.1:0-21781 GCA_035764245.1 Solirubrobacterales bacterium | reverse complement strand
AACACGCTCTCTCAGGACGGCAAGCTCGCGAGACCGCAAAAAAGCCCCTTGAGGGATGCTTTTTGCGGTCTCGGCGGGGATGAGCTGCGGGAGCTCGCTGGTAGGGGAGGGTGTGGGTGTCCCTCGGAGGAATGTTCGGCGGCATGCAATCTGGTTAATGCGCGCCGAAGGCGCGCACCAGGTTCTCCCCGAAGCGAAGCGGAGGGGAGGTCAATTCCGGAGAGGGACACCCACACCCTCCCCCCTCCAGCGCGCCGCGTCATCACACAGGAACCTCGGAGCTTCAAGAGCGCGCTGAGGCGCCGAGCGCGACCGGTCGCTCCTCACGCTCAACCGCCGGCGCCAGCCCGAGGGCGACGGCGCCGGAGGCCAGGGCGGCGAAGACCGCGAAGAGGTAGGCGTCGTCGGAGACGCGCAGCGCCTCCCCGAGCCCGACCGGGTCGCCGACGATGGCGACGAGGATCGCGGTGCCGAGGACGGCGCCGACCTGGCGGAAGGCGGCGTTGACGGCGCTGGCGGTGGCGAAGCGGTCGTCGCCGACGTCGCGGACCGCAGCCGAGCCGAGGGTCGGGAAGGCGAGGCCGATCCCGATCCCGGTCAGGACCGCGCCGGGCAGCCAGAGGCCGATCCAGTCGGGCTCGGGGCCGGCCGAGCGCAGGACCATCACCCCGGCGGCGAAGGCCAGCGTCCCCGGGACGACCACCGCCCGGTGGCCGAAGCGGTCGGCGAGGCGGCCGGCGGGACCGGAGACGACCGTCGTCAGAGCCGGCCCGGGGAGGGTGGCGAGCCCGGCGGTGAGGACGCTGTAGCCCCAGATCGTGGTCAGGAAGAGGACGTTGCCGAGGATCAGGGAGAAGAAAGCGGCGGCGAACAGCAGCGTGCCGAGGTTGCCGACCGCGAAGGAGCGATGGGAGAACAGCTCCGGTTCGACGATCGGACGCGGGTGGCGGAGGCTGCGGGCGACGACGGCCGCCAGCATCGCCGCGGCGGCCGCGAAGGCGGCGAGGGTGCCGGGGGCCGTCCACCCCCAGTCATTGCCCTCGACGATCGCCAGGGTCAGCGCCGCCAGGCCGAGCGCCAGCAGCAGCGCCCCGGGGAGGTCGGGGAGGCGGCTGTCGCGCGGCGGCTGCGCCGGCAGCAGCCGGCGGCCGGCGAGGATGACGGCGGCGCCGAGCGGCAGGTTGACGAGGAAGACGAGGCGCCAGTCGGAGAGCTCGACCAGGGCCCCGCCCAGGGTCGGGCCGGTCGCCGCCGCCGCGGCCGCGGCCGCTCCCCAGAGGCCGACCCCGGTCGCCCGCTTCTCGACCGGGAAGCTGTCGAGGACGATCGCCAGCGAGGTCGGCGCGATCGCCGCCGCCCCTACCCCCTGCAGGACGCGGAAGGCGATCAGCGCCTCCAGCGACGGCGCCAGCGCGCAGAGCAGGCTGGCGGCGGTGAAGCCGGCGAGCCCGGCGAGGAAGACGCGCTTGTGGCCGAAGCGGTCGGCGAGGCCGCCCGCCGGCACCAGCAGCGCCGCGATGACGACGAAGTAGCCGTCGAGGACCCAGGAGAGGAGGCCACGGCTCGCCTCGGGATAAGAGGCCGCGATGTCCGGGAAGGCGATGTTGACGATCGTCGTGTCGAGGAAGGCGAGGAAGGCCCCGGTGCAGGCGATCAGGACAGCCGCTCTATGTCCACGGTCATACATCGCGCCGGCGACTATACTATGACCGTGGGCATAGCACCAATCGCAGACTCAAAAAAACTCCAGCCCACCCGCCGCGACGGGCGCGACCGGCTCCTCAACGGGGCCCGCAAGCTGCTCGCCGAGAAGGGCTACGCGGGGATGGAGCTGCGCGACGTCGCCGAGCGCGGCAAGGCTCCCCGCGGCTCGATCTACCACCACTTCCCCGGCGGCAAGCGCCAGCTCGCGGTCGAGGCGGCCGAGCTCGAGGGGCGGGAGATCCGCGCCGCGATCGAGAGCTCGCTGGCCGAGCTCGGCCTCGCCGAGACCCTCGCCACCTTCGGCGAGATGTTCCGCCGCCGGGTCAAGGACAAGCCGGAGCGGCTCGGCTGCCCCGTCGCCGCGGCGGCGCTGGCCCGGCCCGAGGATCCCGCCCTCGCCGCCGCCGCGACCGCCGCCTTCGAAAGCTGGGAAGCCCCGATCGCCGCCGCCCTCCGCGAGGAAGGGGTGGGCAAGCGCGAGGCCGAGAACTTCGCCGGGCTCGTCGTCTCGACGATCGAGGGCGCGCTGATCCGCGCCCGCGCCGCCGGCGACGACGCCCCGCTCGCCTCCGCGGTCGCCGGTTTGCAGCTGGCGCTCGCGACCCTCCTGCGGGTTTAGACAAGACCCCTCGCGGGCAGCTTCTTCAATGCATCCCCGGCTCGGGGCCGGGGGTGGGCTATGGAGGAGAGAACGTGAAATCCGCGTGGGCGAAGCGTGCCCTGGTCGTGGCGGCGGCAGCGGCGCTGGCCGCGACCGCGCTGGCTGCCTGCGGCAGCTCCTCCAGCAAGTCCGGCTCCCGCGAGCTGACCTTCTTCGTCGCGATCCAGCCCGGCGGGACGATCGAGGAAGTCTCGAAACGGTGCTCGGAAGAGTCGAACGGCAAGTACACGATCACGCCGGAATTCCTCCCCACCGACGCCAGCCAGCAGCGCGAACAACTGGTCCGCCGGCTCGGCGCCGAGGACTCCTCGATCGACATCGTCGGCATGGACGTGATCTGGACCGGCGAGTTCGCCAACGCCGGCTGGGTCGAAGAGTGGACGGGGGCCGAGAAGAAAGCCGCCACCGAAAACGTCTTCCCCAACGTGATCGAAACCGCCTCCTTTGAGGGCAAGCTCTACGCGGCGCCGTTCAACACCAACACCCAGTTGCTCTGGTACCGCAAAGACCTGGTGAAGAAGCCGCCGGAGACCTGGGACCAGATGATCGAACAGGCCGAAGGCCTGAAGGAAGCCGGCACGATCCAGGTCCAGGCGTCCCGCTACGAGGGCTTCATGGTCTGGGCCAACGCGCTGATCGAGAGCGCCGGCACCCAGATCCTCTCCGGCCCCGAAGAAGTCGCGCTTAAGCAGGGGCCCACCGAAGAGGCCCTGGCGGTGATGGGCAAGCTGGCGAATAGCAATGCCGCGCCGCCGAGCCTCTCGACCTCCGACGAGGACAGCGCCCGCCTCGGCTTCGAGGCCGGTGAATCGGCCTTCATGACCAACTACACCTTCGCCTACGCGAGCGCCCAGGCCGAAGCGCCGGACATCGGCAAAGTGATGGGGTTCGCGCGCTTCCCCGAGGTCGTCGCCGGGACGCCGAGCAAACCGCCGCTGGGCGGCTTCAACCTCGCGGTCAGCGCCTTCTCGGAGAACAAGGACGTCGCCTTCGAAGCGGCCACCTGTCTGGCCGACAAGGACAGCCAGAAAACGGCGGTCGAACTCGACGGCCTGCCGCCCTCGCGCTCTGACCTCTACACCGACAAAGTCGTGACCGAGGCCTACCCCGGCTTCGCCGAGCTGGTCAAGGAATCGATCGAAGCCTCCGGGCCGCGGCCGACCACCCCCGCCTACCAGGACGTCAGCCTCGCGGTCCAGCGCTCGCTGCACCCGCCGGACAAGATCGACCCCGAAGACACCGAATCGATCTTCGACGAACTGAAGGAGAACGTCGAAAAGGCGGTCAAGCGGGAAGGGCTGCTCTGATGAAGTCCGAGCGCACCCGGTCGGAACGGAAACTGGCCTGGATGCTGTGCGCGCCGGCGGTGCTGGCGATGCTGCTCGTCACCGCCTACCCGATCGTCTACGCGGTGATCCTCTCGCTGCAGGACGTCGACCTCCGCTTCCCCGACGAGGGCGGCTTCGTCGGGCTCAGCAACTACAGCGCGGTCCTCACCTCCAGCCTCTGGTGGACCGACCTCTTCAACACCGTCTTCATCATGTTCATCTCGGTCGCGATCGAGCTGGTCCTGGGGATGGCGATCGCGCTGGTCATGTACAGGGCGATCTTCGGCCGCGGCGTCGTCCGCACCTCGGTCCTCATCCCCTACGGGATCATCACCGTCGTCGCCGCCTTCGCCTGGCAGTTCGCCTTCTCGCCCGAAACCGGGTTCGTCAACAACCTGCCGCTGATCGCCGACGACATGGACTGGTTCGGCGGCCGCTTCAGCTCCTTCGCCGTGATCATCCTCGCCGAGGTCTGGAAGACGACGCCGTTCATGGCGCTGCTGCTGCTGGCCGGGCTGGTGACGATCGACAGCCAGCTCTACGAGGCGGCGCGGGTCGACGGCGCCACCGCCTGGCAGCGCTTCACGCGGATCACGCTGCCGCTGATGAAGCCGGCGATCCTCGTCGCGCTGCTGTTCCGCACCCTCGACGCCTTCCGCGTCTTCGACACGATCTTCATCATGACCCGCGGTGCGCTGGACACCGAATCGGTCTCGATCCTCGGCTACAACCAGCTGATCAGCCGCCTCAACCTCGGGCTCGGCTCGGCGGTCTCGGTGCTGATCTTCCTCTGCGTCTTCCTGATCGCCTTCGTCTTCGTGCGCGGCTTCGGGGCCAAAGTCCAGGAAGGGCGACCGGGAGGCTGAGATGGACCAGCGCACCAACCGCGACTACGCCCTCTGGACCATCGCCATCGCGCTGGTGGTGATCTTCGCGCTGATCCCGGTGCTCTGGCTGATCTCGATCTCGCTGAAGCCGCCGGAAGCGCTGACCGACCAGCGCTTCATCCCCTCGGAGGTCTCCTTCGACAACTACAAGAGCCTGTTCGAAGGCGGGATCGACGAGAGCCCCTTCATCAAACCGCTGATCAACTCGATCGGGATCGCCCTGATCACGACCGCGATCTCGATCGTCCTCGCCTCCTTCTGCGCGTACGCCATCGCCCGGCTCGAATTCCCCGGCAAGCGGCTGATCCTCGCCGGGGCGCTGGCGATCGCGATGTTCCCGCCGATCTCGACCGTCGGGCCGCTGTTCGACATGTGGCGGGCGCTCGGCCTCTACGACACCTGGCTGGGACTGATCATCCCCTACCTCACCTTCTCGCTGCCGCTGGCGATCTACGTCCTCGTCGCCTTCTTCCGGGAGATCCCCTGGGAGCTCGAGCAGGCGGCGCAGGTCGACGGCGCGACGCCCTTCCAGGCCTTCACGAAGGTGATCGTGCCGCTCGCCGCGCCGGGCGTCTTCACCGCCGCGATCCTCGTCTTCATCTTCTGCTGGAACGACTTCCTCTTCGCGATCTCGCTGACCAGCTCGGATGCCTCGCGAACCGTTCCGGCGGCCCTCGCCTTCTTCACCGGCGAATCGTCGTTCACCGCCCCGACCGGCAGCATCGCCGCCGCCGCGGTGGTGGTGACGGTGCCGATCATCGTCTTCGTACTCATCTTCCAGCGCCGAATCGTCGCCGGGCTCACCGCCGGCGCCGTCAAGGGATAAAGGAGCCAACCGATGTCAGAGATAGTCCTCGACGGAGTCACCAAGACCTTTGCCGACGGCTTCGAAGCCGTCAAAGACATGGATCTCGACATCCAGGACGGCGAGTTCATGATCCTCGTCGGGCCGTCGGGCTGCGGCAAGTCGACGGCGCTGCGGATGATCGCCGGGCTCGAGGACATCTCCAGCGGCGAGGTGAAGATCGGCGGCGAGACCGTCAACGACCGCTCGCCGAAGGACCGCGACATCGCCATGGTCTTCCAGAACTACGCGCTCTACCCGCACATGACGGTGCGCGAGAACATGGGCTTCGCGCTGAAGCTGGCCGGCGCCGACAAGTCCGAGATCGACCAGAAGGTCGAGGAGGCGGCGCGGACGCTCGACCTCGAGCAGCACCTCGACCGGCGGCCGGCCAACCTCTCCGGCGGCCAGCGCCAGCGGGTGGCGATGGGGCGGGCGATCGTCCGCGACCCGAAAGCGTTCCTGATGGACGAGCCGCTCTCCAACCTCGACGCGAAGCTGCGGGTGCAGATGCGGACCGAGGTGGCGAAACTGCAGTCGAAGTTGGAAACGACGACCGTCTACGTCACCCACGACCAGACCGAGGCGATGACCCTCGGCGACCGGGTCGCGGTGATGCGGGCTGGCGTCCTGCAGCAGGTGGGAACCCCGGCCGAGCTCTACGACAACCCGCGCAACCTCTTCGTCGCCGGCTTCATCGGCTCTCCCGCCATGAACTTCATGCCGGGGGAAGTCAGCGGCGGCAAGCTGGCGCTGCCGATCGGCGAGGTCGACCTCGGCGACGTCGGCGTCGAGCAGGGCGACGGCCAGGTAATCGTCGGGATCCGGCCGGAGAACTTCGAGGACGTCGAGGTAATCGGCGACCTCAAGGAGGAGCGCGGGATCACCTTCGAGGCCGAGATCGACCTCGTCGAGTCGCTCGGCTCCGACCTCTACGCCTACTTCCACATCGAGTCAGCAGGCGTCCAGTCCGACCAGCTCGCCGACATCGTCGAAGAGAGCCTCGAGGAAACCGGCGCCGGCGAAATCCGCGAGGGCCACGAGCAGATCGTCGCCCGCCTCGACCCGACCAGCAAGGTCAAGCGCCGCGAAACCGCCCAGCTCTGGGCCGACACCTCGAAGCTGCACCTCTTCGACCCCGAGAGCGGCGACAGCCTGCGCAAGGCGGATGGGGAGCAGTAGCGCAACTTCTGTTTGCTCATAGAGTTCTTGCGGCATGCTTCGACCAGCCGCCGCGACCGCCGTCACCGCTCTCGTCACCGCCATCTGCATGCTGACGCCGGTGGGGGCGCTGGCCACCTCAACCGAATTCGGCGACCGCTGCAGCGGCAACGCGACGCAAGCGGGCACCGTCCTCGGGCTGAACAACGGGGTGATGGACGGAACCTTCGGCGAAAGCACCGGGCCGTGGGAACTGCGCGGGTCGAAAGAGGCGGTGATCACCCGCTGGAAGGCGCAGGTGGGGCCCGGTCTGGCTCCCTTGCCGCAGCAGCTCGTCGCCTGGCAGGAGTCAGACGAACAGGTAGCCCACCTCCTCGGGGAGAGCTCCGTCGAGACGTTGCACGAGGGGGCCAACGAGTTCACCACCAGGATCCCGGTGTCCGAGTACACCCGGATCGGCCTCCGAGGGTCGGAGGGAACGCTCTTCTGCGAAGCCCTCTCAGGGCCCAACCATCTCATCGGAGTCGTGGCGGGCGAGTTCCCGGTTGGAGCATCGCGCGAGTTCCAGGTTCAGCTCGCCAAAGGCGTGCCGGTGGTCGCGATCGCCGAGCCGGACTTCGACGCGGACGGCTACGGGGACGAAACCCAGGACCAGTGCAGCTTCCAGGCATGGACCCACGGGCCCTGCGAGGCCTTCGGCATCGTGACCCCGGGTCGCCGGGTGACCAGGCAGGCGATCTGGGTCCAGCTCGAAGCGACGATGGCGGGCACCGCGTCGGTCACCGGCACGATCTCGCTGCCGCGACGCAATGGCATCCAGGCCGTCGAGCTGACGCCGGTCGACGTCGCCCTCCCGGCAAAGGCGAGCGTCACCGTGAGGGTGCAGATTCCGCGAGGGGTGAGGCGCTACCTGGCCAAGCTGCCCCGGAAGAAGAGGGTCCGAGTAGAGCTGCTGGCCGTTGGAACCAGCGAGCACGGAAACGAAGCGCGCGCCCTGAGGCGGTTCGGGATCAAGGGCTACAAGCGCGGCCCGCTAAGCGGCCGCGGCCACTAACCGCCGCATCAGCTCGACGGCCTGATCGTCGTCGAGGCCCTGGGCCGCGGTCAGGTCCTGCCAGGTGCGGAAGGCGAGGGCGTGGCCGATCGCGGCGCGGGTGCGCTTGGCGGCGTTGCCGCGGAGGCCGCGACCGCGCAGCAGGAGTTCCGTGGCGAAGGCAAGGAACTGGTGGTAGGGGGCGAACTTCTCGGCGACGACGGGCACCGCGTTCTCGTCGCGCAAGAGCTTGTCGATCATCCCGCCCGCTCGGCGGTAGTAGGAGTACATCTCCCCCAGGGCCATGGCGAGACGCTGATCCGGATCCTCGACCCGCTCCCAGCGGCTGACGTCCGGCGGCGGGTTGCGTTCCGCCCAGTGGGCTGAGCAGGCGCCGAACAGCGCCGCCTCGTCGGGGAAGTGGCGATAGAGGGTCGAGCGGCGGACGCCGGCGTGCTCGGCGACGGCGCTCATCGAGGTGCGGGCCGGGCCGAGGGTGCCGTGCAGCTCGACCGCGCTTTCGGTGATCCGCTCGCGGGTCTGCGCCTCGGCTTCGGCGCGGCGCTTCTTCTCGTACTTCCGTTTTCCGTCGGACATAGGTGTACGACCAATCTTGACAGATCCGTCAACCGCCGCTACGATTTTCGCGAAACAGCAGTGTTCAACGAAATTGAAAAGGAGACAGAGATGGCAACGGTTATCGGTCCCGGCGACGGCAAGGCGGGCTTCCTCGGCAGCATCGGCGTCAGGTTCATGATCAACGGCGAGGACGCCGGCGGCGACTTCTCGCTGGTCGAACACCCGCTCTCCCCCCGCGCCCTGGCGGCGCCCCTGCACCGGCACACCCGCGAGGACGAGTACAGCTTCGTGCTCGAGGGGCGGATGGGCGGCCTGCTTGGCGACGAGGTGGTCGAGGCGGGCCCGGGCGACCTCGTCTTCAAGCCGCGCAACGAGTGGCACACCTTCTGGAACGCCGGCGACGAGCCCTGCCGGATCCTCGAGATCATCGCCCCGGCCGGCTTCGAGCACTTCTTCGAGGAGCTGGTCGACCTGGGCGGCGTCCTCAACGCGACCCCAGAGGAACTGGCGGCCCTCAACGACCGCTACGGCCTGGAAATGCAGTCGGAGTCGGTCCCGGGACTGCTGGAGCGCTTCGGCCTGGTGGTCGGCGAGCCGATGGAGGGTGCGCTGCAGCTCGCCTAGCCGCCCCGGACCAAGCAATTTGCGGGGGCCGCAGACGGATCGGGTAGCCGCCGCTCACTGCTACCCTGCGCAGGTAGGCAGCACGTCTTGTCTGCCTGCGCGTCCGTCTTCGACCGCAGCGAGGAAAACGCGCTTTTGACTCCCGATCAGGGGTTCAGCATCGACCGTGAGGGGCCGCGAGACGAATGCGGCGTCTTCGGCGTATACGCACCCGGGCACGACGTCTCCCGGCTCGCCTACTTCGGGCTCTACGCGCTGCAGCACCGTGGCCAGGAGTCGGCCGGGATCGCCACCTGCGAGGGCGGGATGATCACGACGATGCGGGACCAGGGCCTCGTCTCCCAGGTCTTCTCGGAGGAGAAGCTGGCGGCGATGCAGGGCGACATGGCGATCGGCCACGTCCGCTACTCGACCACCGGCGGCGGCTCCTGGGAGAACGCGCAGCCGATCTGGCGCGACGACGGCCGCGAGGTCGCCCTCGCCCACAACGGCAACCTCACCAACGCGGTCGAGCTCTGGGGCGAGCTGAAGGAGCAGGGGCTGCGGTTCCGCGGCACCTCCGACTCGGAGATCATGGCCGCCCTGCTCTCCTCCCACGAAGGAAAGATGATCGAGGACGCGGTCGCCGACGTGATGCCGCGCCTGCGGGGCGCCTACTCGACCGTGGTGATGACCAAGCGGGCGATCGTCGCCTTCCGCGACCCGCACGGGATCCGGCCGCTCAGCCTCGGCCGCCTCGACGACCGCTTCGTCGTCGCCTCCGAGAGCTGCGCCTTCGACATCATCGGCGCCGAACTGATGCGCGAGGTCCACCCCGGCGAGATGGTCAGCCTGACCGAGCGCGGGCTGGAGACGCGCCAGGTGGTGAAGGCCGAGCGGCGCGCCAGTTGCGTCTTCGAGCACATTTACTTCTCCCGCCCCGACAGCCGCCTCGAGGGCAAGGTCCTGCAGCAGGCGCGCGGGCGGATGGGCGAGATCCTCTGGCGCGAGGCGCCGGTCGAGGCCGACCTGGTGATCGCCGTGCCGGACTCCGGCAACCCCGCCGCCGCCGGCTTTGCCCGCGCCTCGGGGCTGCCCCGCGACGACGGCCTGATCAAGAACCGCTACGTCGCCCGCACCTTCATCCAGCCCGGCCAAGAGCTGCGCAAGCACGGCCTGCGGCTGAAGTTCAACCCGCTGCCGGAGATCGTCGCCGGCCAGCGACTCGTCGTCGTCGACGACTCGATCGTCCGCGGCAACACCACCCGGCAGATCGTCGGGATGCTGCGCGACGCCGGCGCCGCCGAGGTGCACCTGCGGATCTCGGCGCCGCCGATCCGCAACCCTTGCCACTACGGCGTCGACATGTCGACCCGCGAGGAGATGATCGCCCACGGCCGCTCGATCGAGGGGATCGCCGACGAGCTCGAGGCCGACAGCCTCGCCTACCTCTCGATCGCCGGCGTCTACGAGGCGATTGGCGGCGACCCGGGCGAGCACTGCGACGCCTGCTTCACGGGCGACTACCCCCTCGGCGATCCCGACCAGGCCGATGGCAAATTCGCCCTGGAGACGATTGCCGCGGCGCCGGCAAGCGGTTAGGTTCGGCGGATGAGCTGGAAGCGCCTGGTTCTCGCGGCCTGCGCCGTCGTCTCGGCGAGCCTCCTGGTCGCCTCCCCCGCCGCGGCCAAGTTCCGCGTCCCCTTCGACTCCAAGCTGCAGCGTGACCTCGAGGCGATCGTCAAGTCGAAGGGCGGCCCTCCCGGCATCGCGGTCCTGATCGACCGCGGCCCGCACAAGGAGTTCTTCGGCGTCGGCACCGCGGGGGGCGGCCTCCCCCCGGCGCCCGGCCTGCACTTCCGCATCGCCAGCGTCGCCAAGGGCTTCAACTCCTACCTCGCGGTGAAGCTCGCCGACGGGGGAGCGCTCTCGCTGGAGACGACGCTCGGGCAGTCGATTCCCGGCCTGCTGCCGGCGGCCGAAGCGGTGACCATGCGGCAGCTGCTGCAGCACACCAGCGGCCTCGCCGACTACATCCGCGCACCCGCCTTCATCGAACAGTTCCTCGCCGACCCGGCCCGCTATCTCTCTCCCATCGAGCTGATCGGCTTCGTCCGCGACGAGCCGCTCGAGTTCGCGCCGGAATCGAGATACCACTACTCCGACACCGACAACGTCGCCGCCGGGCTGATCGAGGAGAAGGCGAGCGGCCTTCCCTACGAACGGCTGCTGGCGAAACGGGTCTTCGGCCCGCTGGGGATGGGCGGCAGCAGCCTGCCGCGGACCGTAAAGCTGCCGCGCCCCTTCCTCCACGGCTACGACGTCGAGCCGGGGAAGAAGCCGGAGGACGTCAGCGAACTGATCAACCCGGCCGGCGCCTGGGCCTCGGGCGGAATCGTCTCGACCCCGATCGACCTCTCCCACTTCGTCCGTGTCTACGTGCCGACCGTGCTGAGGGCCGCGCGCGAGCTCGACGGCGCCTTCCGTCCCGGCTCCTCCTCGCCGCCGGGGCCCGGGAAGAACTCCGCCAGCATCGGCATCTTCCGCTACCGGACCGGCTGCGGCACCGTCTATGGCCACACCGGATCGTTCCCCGGCTATCGCATCCTCATCGCCGCCCGCGCCGACGGCAAGCGCTCAGTCGTCTTCGTCGCCAACGCCCAGATCGTCCCCGGCCAGGGCTCGCCGCCGGTCGCGAAGGCGATCACGCGGGTGCAGAAGCAGGCCGTCTGCCGCGCGCTCGGCTGAGCCCGGCTAACGCCGCCGTTTCTTCTTCTTTTTCTTCTTCACGCAGCGCGGCTTGCCCTTGACGAGTTTCTTCTTGAAGCCGCGTTTGCATCTGAGCGGTTTCGGTTTCCGCGTCGCGGGTGGGTCGACCGCCGGGGGCGGGCTGACGACCGGCGGCTGGGTGCCACCGCCATCGGTCCCGCCCCCGCCCGGATCGGGAGGTGGGGGCGGCGTCGCTTTCGCCGCCCGCAGGTGAAGCTGGAAGCGGCCGGCGTCGCCGCCCGCTCCGTCGACCGCGATCCGGTAGGTGGCGCCGGCGAGGGCGTCGAACCTGACGCTGCCGCCGGCCTCGCATTCGCCGCTGCCGGCGTCGGCGGTCGCCACCGGGGCGAGGCCGCCGACCGCGCTGCCGGTGTAGACGGCGAGCAGGGGGTCGAAGGTCGCGGTGCAGGCGTCGAGTTCGACGGCACCGCCTTTGCTCGGCGTCCACGAGTACCAGACCGAGTGGCCGCCGGGGTTGCCGGCGTGGTTGGGCTCGCCGCTCTGCTTCGTCGCCAGGAGCGTCGACCCGGGCAGGTACCAGCCGAGGGAGCCGATAACCGCCGACGCCGCGAAGTCGTCGTTGTCGGGGCCGGCTTCGAGGTACAGCGCGAGCCGTCCCTGGGCGCCGGCCTTGCCGTCGACGGCGATCCGGTAGACGGTGTTGGCGACCGCCTCGAAGGTGAGCTTGCTCTGCGGCGCGCACTTGCCGCTGCCCTCGTCGTTGCTCGCCACCGGGGTGAGGGAGCCGACGGCGGTCCCGGTGTAGACGGCGAGCAGGGTGTCGACGCTGCTTTCGCAGGTGTCGACGCTGACCGTCCCGCTGCGGGGAGCGGTCCACTTGAACCAGACCGAGGAGCCACCGGCGCCCCCCGCGTGGTCGGGCTCCCCGCCCTGCTTGCTCGCGAACCGGTTCCAGGACCAGGAGTACGTCGGCAGGCTGCCGCCGAGCGGCTGCGGCTTGCCGAAGTCGTCGTTGGCGGCCTTCCCCTCGAGGAGGAGCTGGAAGAAGCCGGTGCTGCCGGCCTTGCCGTCGACCGCGATCCGGTAGGTGACGCCGGCGGTGGCGGTGAACTGGGCTTCGCTGTCCGTGCCGCGGCAGTCTCTGTCGCCGGTGCCGTCGTCGTCATTGGCGACCGCGGTCAGGCCGCCCAGGGTCGAGCCGGTGTAGACGGCGAGCAGGGTGTCGAGGTCGCCGAAGACCGAGCAGGTCGATACCGCGACCGGGCCGCTCTGGGTCGGCGTCCACTTGAACCAGACCGAGTGACCGCCGGCGTTGCCCGCGTGGTTGGGCTCACCGCTCTCCCTGCTCGCCAAGTCGGTGTCGCCGGAGGCGGTCGAGGGCAGGGGGGCGGAGAGCTGTTGCGCGTCGGCGAAGTCGTCGTTGACCGGGGTGAGCTTGAAGAAGAGGTCGACCATCCCCTCGCCGCCCTTGGTGTCGAGGGCGATCCGGTAGGTGGTGCCGGCGGTGACGTTCATCTGGACCCGGCTGAAGCCCTCTGCCGATGCGCAGAATTCTTCCTCCGGCTCACCGGGCGCGTCGTCGCTGGCGGCCACCGGCGTCAGGGCGTTGACGGCGGAGCCGGTGTAGACCGCGAGCAGCGGGTCGGTGTCGGCGTTGCGGCCACAGGCGGTGATCGCGACCGCGCCGCTGCTCGACGGCGTCCACTCGTACCAGAGCGAATGACCGCCGGGGTCGCCGGCGTGGTCGGGCTCGCCGCCCTGCTTGTCGGCGAAGACGGTGGAGCCGAAGGCGTTGACCGGCTGGTCCGGGAGCACGCTGGCGTCCTCGAAGTCGTCGTTGGCCGGTGGCCCGCTGATATTGAGCCCGAAGGGCCCTGGGCCCCCGTCCTTGGCGTCGACGGCGATCCGGTAGGTGGTGCCGGCGGAGACGTTCAGCTGGACCTGGCTGCCGGTCGATTTGCAGGCCGCCGCCGAGTCGTCGCTGGCGGCGACCGGGGTGAGCGCGTCGACGGCGCTGCCGGTGTAGACGGCGAGCAGGGTGTCGGGCGAGCTTTCCATGAAGGGACAGATGGAGATCGCCACCTGGCCGCTGCTGGAGGGGGTCCAGGCGAACCAGACGGACTGGCCGCCGGGGTCGCCGGCGTGGTCTGGCTCGCCCGTCTCCTTGCCGGCGAACCAGGTCGAGCCGGAGCCGAAGACGGGGAGGCCTGCGCCCAGCGTCTGGGCGTCGGCGAAGTCGTCGTTGCCGGGCGGCGACTCGATGAAGAGGTCGAACCTGCCCTCGGCGCCCGCCTTGCCGTCGACGGCGATCCGGTAGGTCGTGCCGGCGCTGGCGGTGAAGCGGACCTCGCTGTTGAGGTCGCTGCAACGCCCGTCATCGACGTCGTCGTTGGCGGCGACGGGGGTGAGGCCGCCCACGGTCGAGCCCGTGTAGACGGCGAGCAGGGTGTCGACCTCGCCTTCGTGGGTGCAGGTGGAGATCGCCACCGGGCCGCCGCTCGAGGGCGTCCACTCGTACCAGAGCGAATGACCGCCGGGGTCACCGGCGTGGTCGGGCTCGCCCCCCTCCTTGGTCGCCAGCCTGTTGGTCTCCTGATTGACGAAAGTCGACAGCACGGGGTCGAGGACCCGGGGGCTGGCGAAGTCGTCGTTCTGCGACCGCCCGCGGATCCGCAGGGTGAAGCGGCCGACCTCGCCGCCGGCGGCGTCGACCGCGATCCGGTAGGTAGTGCCGGCGGTGACGTCGACGCTGACTTCGCTGTCGGTGAAGTTGCACCCGCCGATGAAGCTTTCGCCTGCGGGCCCGTCGTCGTTGGCCGCCACCGGCGTCAGGGCGTCGACGTCGGAGCCGGTGTAGACGGCGAGCACGGCGTCGATATTGCTGGAGCCCGAGCAGGTCGAGACGTCGACGGTCCCGTTCTCAGAAGGCGTCCACGAGTACCAGACCGAGTTGCCGCCGGGGTCGCCGGCGTGCGCCGGCTCGCCGGTCTCCTTGTCGGCCAGGCGGGTCGTGCCGAAGACGTTCTGGGGAGGCTCCGGGTCGAGCGCGGTCGCGTTCGCGAAGTCGTCGTTGGCCGGCGGCGGATCGAGCAGGAGTTCGAACGCCCCCTCGTCCCCGTCCCTGCCGTCGACCGCGATCCAGTAAGTGGTGCCGGCGGCGGCTTCGAACTCCGCCTGGGGAGGTTCGGAGAAGAAGGAGCAGCCGCCGAGGGGGCTTTCGTTGCTGGCGACCGGGGTGAGGGCGTCGACGGCGGAGCCGGTGTAGACCGCCACCAGCGCATCGAGCTGGCCGAAGCAGGCGTTCGCGGTCCTGACCGAAACTCGCCAGTTGGCTTTCGGCGTCCACGAGTACCAGACCGAGTGGCCGCCGGGGTTGCCGGCGTGGTTGGGCTCCCCGGTCTCCTTCGTCGCTTCGGCGTTGAGGCCGATGATGCCGGCCGGCGCGAACTCGCCGAGGGGCTCGGCGTTGGCGAAGGCATCGTTGCCCGGAGGCGAGGCGGCGGCGACAGAGGCCCAGGCGGCCAGCGCCGCGAGCGCGAGCGCGAAGATCGCGAGAGCGCTTCCCGCTCTGGTCCTGCCTGCAGTCGTCAACTCTCCCCCAGCCTTTCGGGTGCCCCTGGACGGGGGTCACTTTAGATGGAAAACCACCGAGCACCGGCTGCAACCCGGCCGCGTGCGCGAAGATGCGGCGGTGAGTTCGTTCCGGATCGTCGTCCTCGCCTCGGGCAGCGGCACCAACCTACAGGCGATCCTCGACAAGTTGCACGGGCGGGGGCTCGTCGAGGTGGTCGGCGTCGGCTCCGACAAGCCGGGCGCGGGAGCGCTGGAACGGGCCACCCGCGCGGGCATCGACACCGCCGTCTTCCCCGCCGACGCCTTCGCCGACCGGATGGGGCGCGACGCGGCGATGGGGGACTGGGTCGAATCCCACCATCCCGGCCTCGTCGTCCTCGCCGGCTACATGCAGCTCCTGACCGAACCGTTCGTCGCCCGCTTCGCGGGCCGCATCGTCAACATCCACCCCGCCCTGCTGCCGGAATTCCCCGGCCTCGACGCGATCGGCCAGGCGCTGGAGGCGGGTGTGGAGGAGACCGGCGTCACCGTCCACTTCGTCGACGAGGGGATCGACACCGGGCCGGTGATCCTGCAGCGGCGGGTGCCGGTGCCGGTCGGCCGCGAACGTCAGGTGCTCGAGGCTGCGGTCCACAACGTCGAGCACGAGCTCTACCCGGAGGCGATCCGCATGATCGCGGAGGGCAGGGTTAGGATCGACCCCAGCGACCCCCGCAAGGTCGCGATCGAATGAGCGACCCCGCCACCGAAACCCAGCAGGAGAGCCTCGGCGACGGCCAGGTGCGGGTGCGCCGGGCGCTGATCTCGGTCTCCGACAAGACCGGGGTCGCCGACTTCGCCAAGGGCCTGGCGGCGCTCGGGGTGGAGATCCTCTCCACCGGCGGCACCGCGACGGCGCTGCGCGAGGCGGGGATCGAGGTGACCGACGTCTCCGAGTTCACCGGCCAGGAGGAGATCCTCGGCGGCCGGGTGAAGACGCTGCATCCGCGGCTGCACGCGGCGCTCCTGGCGCGGCGCGGCGACCCGGAGCACAAGGCGACGCTGGAGCGCGAGGGAATCGAGCCGATCGACGTCGTCTGCGTCAACCTCTACCCCTTCGAGCAGACCGTCGCCGGCCACGAAGTCGCCCACGACGAGGCGATCGAGAACATCGACATCGGCGGCCCGACGATGATCCGGGCGGCGGCGAAGAACCACGAGAGCGTCGCCGTGATCGTCAAGCCCGAGTCCTACGACGCCGTCTGCGCCGAGCTGGAAGAGAGCGGCGGCGAGATCTCCGCCGCGACGCGCCACTGGCTCGCCAACGAGGCCTTCGCCCAGACCGCGCGCTACGACGCGGCGATCAGCCGCTGGTTCTCGATGGAGTACGAGGACTTCCCCGAACACCTGGCGGTCGCCTACGAGAAGGTGCTCGACCTCTCCTACGGCGAGAACCCGCACCAGCGGGCGGCGCTCTACGCCGAGCAGGGCCTGCGCAGCCACATCCTCTCGCGCTGCTCGAAGCTGCACGGGCGGGCGCTCTCCTTCAACAACGTCCTCGACCTCGACTCGGCCCGGAGCCTGGCGAGCGACTTCGAGCAGCCGGCCTGCGTGATCGTCAAGCACAACAACCCCTGCGGGGTGGCGATCGGCGCCGATGCGCTCGAGGCCTACCTGAAGGCGCTGGCCTGCGACCCGCTCTCGGCCTACGGCGGCGTGATCGCCCTCAACCGGCCGGTCGGCCGCGAGCTCGCCGAGAAGCTGCACGAAAACTTCGTCGAGGTGCTGAGCGCGCCCGGCTACGAGGACGGTGCGCTCGAGGTGCTGACCCAGAAGGAGGCGATCCGGATCCTCTGCGAGGAGGAGCGCCGCCAGCCCGACCCAAGCGAACGCGACGTCAAGCGCGTGATGGGCGGTCTCCTGATCCAGGACCGCGACGGCGACCCCGAGCCGCGCGAGATCATGGAGGCGGTCACCGGCAACGAGCCGAGCGAGGAGCAGTGGCAGGACATGCTCTTCGCCTGGACCGTCTGCCGCCGCGTCCGCTCCAACGCGATCGTGCTCGCCAAGGACGGGGCGACCCTCGGCATCGGCGCCGGCCAGATGAGCCGCGTCGACTCGGTCCGCCTCGCGGTCGAGAAGTGCCGCGAGGCCCGCGGCGCCGAGGCCGACGACCTCCTGCGCGGCTCCGCCCTAGCCTCCGATGCCTTCTTCCCCTTCGCCGACGGTCCTGAGCTGGCGATCCAGGCCGGCACCACCGCCGTGATCCAGCCGGGCGGCTCCAAACGCGACGCCGAGGTAATCGAGGCCTGCGAGGCCGCCGGCGTGGCGATGGTCTTCACGAAGCACCGGCACTTCCGGCACTAGACATCTTCTGCCGCCAGGGCTCCTTCCCCCGGGGACGGCATGCCTTGCTCCCCTTGAGCGGTGGAGTCACACATACGTCCCTAAACAAAAAGGTTTGCTGACTACTCAGGAGTTCCCTGTTACAGGTGGAGGTCAGTCGAACATCCCCACCAGGAGGTCTTGACATGCAGTTACTGCGAATCCTCGGCCTTGCCTTGATGCTCACGCTTCTGTCTACCGCCCTCGCAGCGACGGCGCAGGCAAAAGTGTTCAACGCCGAAATTGGACCGGTGGCAGTTCAAGGCACGGGCGAAGGCACCACGACCATGAAAATCGAGAGCACCACGCTCACCTGCAATTCCAGCAGCTACACGGGTGAAGTCAGCAGCGCCGTCGAGGCTCTCGCGGTTGCGCCAAGCCTCAATGGATGCACTCTTCTCGGCTTTGCTGCTGTAACCGTCAATTTCGAAGGCTGCACTTTCCAGTTTCACGCCGCGGGCAACACGGCTGACGTTCTTTGCCCTACTGGCAAATCGATCAAAGCCGTCGGTTCCGTCTTCGGGTCCACGTGCGAAGTGCGGATCAGCGCTCAAGAAGGCCTGAAATCGATGAGCTACGAAAATCAGGCTGGTCCTCCGAAAAGCGTGAAAGCCACTGCCAGCATCAATGGCTTCGCGTACAGCAAAACCGTAGACACCGGCCTTTGTCCTCTCAGCGGCACGGGCAATGGGACCAGCTCCAGCCTCGAAACCGTCGCGCTCGTCAAAGGTTCCATAGGCGGAAAACAGATCAGCGTGTTTACCGACGCTGCCGGCGTCTTCAACGCTGAAGTCGAACCGGCCATCTCGATCGTGGGGGAACAGGCAGAACCGTTCATCTTCACTATCGAGAACGGCATGGGGCTCGAATGCTCGGCTACCTACACCGGGGAAGTGAACAAGGCGGTTGAACAGCTCGAAGTACTGCCGAGCTACAGCGGGTGCAACATCTTCGGCGCATCTGCCACCGTCAATATGGAAGGTTGCAAATACCGGTTCAACGCGAATACGACCGATGTCGACCTGGTCTGTCCCGGCGGCAAAGTGGTCAAGGTCGTGATCGGTACCTGCGAAGTCCAGTTCGGCAGCCAGGAAGGCCTGAATTCCGTCTCCTACGTGAACAACGCGGGACCGCCGAAAACGGTGACCGTCAAAGCCACGGTGACCGGGGTCAAATACAACAAGACCAAAGACGGGAAACTGTGCCCCCTCGCCGGCACCGGGGAAAAATCAGACGGGGAATTCAGCGGCGACACCGTCGTCAAAGGATTCCAGAGCGAAAAACAGCTAGGTGTCTTCGTCGGCTAGATCGCTCTCAGGGGCCGGGCGCTCGAGTGCGTCCGGCCCCGTCGTCGCCCCGCTGCAGCTCGCTCGCCCGGATCACGCGCTCGCAGACCTGCATCGGCTCCTCGGCGACGACCAGCAGCTCTTTGTCGCCGGGTGTGATCAGGCTGTTGTCCTCGAGGCTGCGGTCGATCCAGTCGAGCATCGGCGCCCAGAACTCGGAGCCGACGAGGATCACCGGGAAGTGCTGGATGCGCTCGGTCTGGATCAGGGTGAGGGCCTCGAAGAGCTCGTCGAGGGTGCCGAAGCCGCCGGGCATGATCACGAAGGCGCGGGCGTAACGGACGAACATCAGCTTGCGGGTGAAGAAGTAGTGGAAGCGCAGCGAGCGGGTCAGGTACTCGTTGGGCCGCTGCTCGTGCGGCAGCTCGATGTTGAGCCCGATCGACTCGCCGCCGGCCTCGGCCGCGCCGCGGTTGGCCGCCTCCATCAGGCCGGGCCCGCCGCCGGTGATGACGCTGAAGCCGTGCTTGGCCAGGCAGGCGCCCGTCTCGCGGGTCAGCTCGTACCAGGGGTGGTCCGCCCCGATCCGGGCGGAGCCGAAGACCGAGACCCCGTTATCGATGTCGCGCAGGGCGTCGAAGCCCATGCCGACCTCGTCGCGAATCCGCTCGAGGCGGGCGTCGTCCTCGGCTTCGATGTCGCAGGGGACGCGGAGGAGGCGGACGTCAGAGGGCAAGCTCGCCCCCGTCGAGTCGAGTGGCGAGCGCGGCAGCGCCCTGCTCGGCGTCCATCCCGGCGACGTCGACCGCGTGGCGCTCGAAGGCTTCGAGATCGTCGAATTCGGAGCAGAGCGCGGCGAGAACCTCGGGCGCGTAGGCGTCCGGGTCGCCTTCCCGCTCTTGGACCCGAGCAACGCAGTCGGCCTGCGGCGCTCGCAGGACCGCGTAGGAGGTCGGGACGCCGGCCGTCTCGAAGGCTTCGCGGACCACGCCCAGGGTCCAGCGGGGGATGACGATGCCCTCGAAGATCGTCGCGTAGCCCTCCCCCGCATAGCTTGCCGCCGCGAAGGCGGCCGTCTTCATCACCAGCTGGTTCTGCTCGGCCGACGCCGGGTCCCAAGGCTCGACGAAGCCGCTCTTGACGAAGAAGAAGAAGCGGTCGGCTTCGACGTGGACGGAGCGCTCCTCCCGCCGAGCCAGGAGCCCAGCGACGGTCGTCTTCCCGACCCCCGGGGGACCGGTGAGGATCAGCGCTCCCACGAATGCCCCCGGCGGGACTCGAACCCGCGCCGCGCGGCTTAAAAGGCCGCCGCTCTAACCAGCTGAGCTACAGGGGCGCAAGTGATCAAGAGTAGACCGTCAGGCCCCGATCGGGTCGCGTCATCCGAAGGGTTCGTACTGCACCGGCGGAGCGGGGAGGTTGACGCTATTGACCGCACCGCCCGGCTTCTGAACGACGACGCAGACGGCGGTCACGGTCACCGCGACGCCGCGGGAGGCGTATGAGTAGGCGGTGGCCGTCCAGCCGGTCCGCAATGAGCTCGGTCCGTCGTCGACGACGTAACCCTGATCGTCGCTCAGGGTCGCCCCACCCCCGATCGCGTACGAACCCGAGGGGCAATTGGCCGTCAGGGTGCTGGGCGTGCCCCAAGGAAGGTCGGCCGTGACCGCCTCGTACTGCACCTCGGCGAGGGCTGCCGCGCTGATGCCGGTGAGGGTCGTCTCGTTGATCTGCTTGCCCGAGAGGGAGTTCGGCTTGATGCGGTTACTGGGGACCGTCTTCGGCTTGATCCGGTTGCCCGGCAAGGAGTTCTTCTTGATCTGTTTCCCGCTGATCTGCCCGGCCGCGTAGACGGAACCGCCCAGGGCGATGAAGAGCGCCAGGCATGCGACCACGTTGGAGAAGGACAGGTGCTTGGCGATGCGAGCGATCAAGGTTCGTCTCCTCGTTTGGGAACGGCGTAGTACTCGGAACATATTGCATACCCAGGCTGCTTTGCGGCGCGCTGCAGTGGGCTCAGGAGAGGTCGGGCAATCCCTCGTAGGCGGTCGAGGCCTCGGCGTGGGTACGGCGGGGGATGCGCCCCGCGCGGCGGGCGAGGTGACCCGCCTCGACGCCGCGCCGCAGCGCGGTCGCCATCGCCACCGGGTCCTCGGCGCCGAAGATGGCGCTGGCGGCGAGGACCGCGTCGCAGCCGAGCTCCATCGCCTGGGCGGCGTCCGAGGCGGTGCCGACGCCGGCATCGAGGACGACGGGCACGCCGGCGCGCTCGGCGATGATCGCGACGTTGTAGGGGTTGCGGATGCCGGCGCCGGAGCCGATCGGCGAGCCGAGCGGCATCACCGCGGCGCAGCCGGCCTCCTCGAGGCGGCGGGCGAGGATCGGGTCGTCGTTGGTGTAGGGGAGAACGGTGAAGCCGTCGGCGACGAGCTGTTCGGCGGCGTCGAGGAGCTCGACCGCGTCGGGGTAGAGAGTGCGGTCGTCGCCAATCACCTCGAGCTTGATCCAGTCCGTCTGGAAGGCCTCGCGGGCGAGCTTGGCGGTGCGGACGGCGTCGCGGGCGGTGTAGCAACCGGCGGTGTTGGGGAGGACGAAGAGTCCGAGGCGGTCGATCACGTCGAGCACCGAGCCCTCGGCGGCGGGGTCGATCCGGCGCAGGGCGACGGTGACGATCTCGGTCCCGGCGGCCTGCAGGGCGTGCTCCATCTGCTCCAGCGAGCGGAAGCCGCCGGTGCCGGCGATCAGGCGCGAGCCCCACTCGCGGCCGCCGAGCTCCCAGGTCTCGGCGCCGCCCTGGATCGCCGCCAGCACCTCGACCGCCTGCCCTTCGCGCAGCGCCGTCCGCGACCACTCGCCACGGGGGATGACCTCGCCGTCGAGAGCGACCGCGACCCCGCGCGCTCCCTCCCCGGCCCCGGAGGCGCGGACCGCGGCGTCGAGCGTGGCGCCATCGGGCAGCTCGTGCGGGGTGCCGTTCAGCTCGATCCTCATCGCGCAGCCTCCATCCCCGCCCGGCGTTCGTCCTTGG
>DASTZP010000027.1:0-92132 GCA_035764245.1 Solirubrobacterales bacterium | reverse complement strand
GCCCTAGGCGACCTTCGCCGCCATCCGCTCAGGCGAGACGCGCACCACGTCCCAGACCAGGCCGACCTTCTCCAAGCCGTCGATGATCAGGGCCGAGATGTCGACCTGCCACCAGCGCAGGCCGTGGGTGGCGGAGGTCGGGAAGGCGTGGTGGTTGTTGTGCCAGGCCTCGCCCATGGTCGGGATCGCGATCAGCGCCAGGTTGCGCGACTCGTCGGTCGTCTCGTAGTCGCGCTTGCCGAAGACGTGGCAGAGCGAGTTGATGCTGTAGGTGAAGTGGTGGAGGACGAAGACGCGGACGAGGCCGCCCCAGAGCAGTCCGGTGACCGCCGCGAACAGGGTTCCGCCGATGGCCCAGCCGAGGAAGAACGGCAGCAGCAGGCCGCCGATCGCCCAGACCAGGAAGGTGCGGTCGACCCAGCTGATGATCGGGTCCTTGATCAGGTCGGGAGCGAAGCGTTCCTTGTTGCCGCGCTGGGTGTGGATGAAGATCCAGCCCACGTGCGCGTGGAAGAGGCCCTTCATCGCCCCTTTCCAGCCGCCGCCGTGGTCGACGTGGGGGCTGTGGGGGTCGCCGTGTTCGTCGGAGAAGGTGTGGTGCTTGCGGTGGTCCGCGACCCAGGAGATGACCGGCCCCTCGATCGCCGCCGACCCGAGGATCCCGAACAGACCGCGCAGCCAGGGGTAGGTCTTGAAGGCGCGGTGGGTGAGGAGGCGGTGGAAACCGACGGTGATACCGAGCCCGGTGAAGAAGTACAGGCCGACGAAGAGGAAGACGTCGGTCCAGTTCAGCGCGCTTCCCCATACCTGCCAGCCGGCGACGATGACGGCGAGGAAGGGGATCACGGTGACGAGGCCCGTGATGATCCGGTCCCGGGTCTCGTTCTCGACGGGCTGGATGTCTGAGGGGAGCGGTCCGACGGTCGTCATGCAGGGCCGATCATAGGGGGCGCGTTCCTGGCCTCGCGGCCAATCGCTTGGGAGTAGGCTCCCCCGGGATGCCGTTCGCAAACACCGCGCCGCTGCGAAGGGAGATCGAGACCCGCCTGCCGGAGCGGCCGTTCGGGATCGAGTTTTGGGACGGCTCGAAGCTCGCTTCGACCTCCGAGGACGGCCCCGTCTTCCGCGTCCGCTCGCCGCGGGCGATCGCCCACGCGCTGCGCGCGCCCGGCCAGCTCGGGCTCGGCCGCGCCTACGTCAGCGGCGAGCTCGAGGTCGACGACATCGACAAGGTGATCCGCGTCCTCGACGGCTGGCAGCCGCCCGCGCTCGACAGCGCCGACCAGCGGGCGCTGATGCTGGCGGCGGTGCGGGCAATGGGGATCGTGAAGCCGCCGAAGCGGCCGGCGGCCGAGCTGCGGCCGAGCGGGAAGCGCCACAGCAAGGAGCGCGACGCCCGCGCCGTCCGCCACCACTACGACGTCTCCAACGAGTTCTTCGAGCTCTTCCTCGGGCCGACGATGGTCTACAGCTGCGCGATCTGGCGCGACGGCGAGATGAAGACGCTGGAGGAAGCCCAGGAAGAGAAGCTCGACACGGTCGCCCGCAAGCTCGCGATCAAGGAGGGTGAGCGGGTCCTCGACGTCGGCTGCGGCTGGGGCGGCTTCCCGCTCTGGGCGGCGACGAAGTACGGGGCGAACGTGGTCGGCATCACCCTCTCCCCCCCGCAGGCCGAAAAGGCGCGGCAGCGGGCCGAGGAGGCCGGCGTCGCCGACCGCGTCGACATCCGCGTCATGGATTACCGCGATCTGCCCTCGCTGGGCGAGAAGTTCGACGCGATTGCCAGCATCGGCATGGTCGAGCACGTCGGCTCGGCCAACATCGACCTCTACGCGGAGACGCTGGCGAGCCTGCTCGACTCCGGCGGCCGCCTGCTCAACCACGGGATCACCCGCCTCCGCCACACCGACCCCGAGGCCGGCGACTTCTCCGAGCGCTACGTCTTCCCCGACGCGGCGCCCCTCCACCTCTCGCGCAACCTCCTGGCCCTCGAAAGGGCCGGCTTCGTCGTCCACCACGTCGAGGACTTCGGCCCCGACTACGCGGAGACGCTGAAGCACTGGGCGCAGAACCTCGACGCCAACCGTGCCGAGGGCGAGCGCCTCGCCGGGGCCGAACGGATGCGCGTCTGGCGCCTCTACCTGCGGATGGCGCGCAACGGCTTCGAGAACGGCTTCCTGAACATCTACCAGGCGCGCTGCAGCAAGCCCTAGGCCGGAAAGCCGTCCTTCACGTTCTCGATCGCCCAGTCGGCTCCGGCGTCGGCGAGCTCTCCGACCGAATAGGAGCCGGTGGCAACGCCGACGACGCGGATGCCGGCGCCGTGGCCGGCTTTGACGTCGCGGGGGGTGTCGCCGACCGCGATCGTCTGCTCGCGGTCGAGAGGCCTGCCGGCGACCTCGCCCCCGCGCTCCAGGGCCTTCTTGGTCAGCTCGGTACGGCTGCGCGAGTCGGAGCCGTAGCCGCCGAAGGCGAAGTAGCGGTTGAGGTCGCCGCGGGCGAGCTTGATGTGGGCGGCGGACTCGATGTTGCCCGTGACCAGGCCGAGCAGGACCCCATCTTCAACCAGGCGCGGCAACAGCTCTTCGATTCCCTCGATCACGAAATAGCCATCTGATTCGGTCACGGCCTCGGCCAGATGCCCGAGGTAGCACCCGATCGCCTCCGCCCGCTCGACGTCGCTGCCATCGCGCCCCAGCACCTCGCGGAAGACGATCTCGGCGATCTCGGGATCGGTCATGCCCGCGTGCGTGTGTTCCTCGATGTTGGCTTCGACCTCGTAGAGCTCGCGGAATGCCCGCTGCCAGGCCTCCGCCCCGGCCCCACCGGTGTGGAGCAGGGTGCCGTCGATGTCGAAGAGAATCGCCTTGACCACGCGCGGCAGCCTAACCGGGGCTACCGGCGGTTCAGTGCTCGCTCTCCAGCAGGTCCTTCTGGGCGAGCGTGAAGAGGAGAAACAGCGAGGGGAGGACGAGGACGGCGGCGACGCCGAAGACGATGAGGACGACGGTGAGGGTGGCGTCGGGAGCGGCCGCCTCGTCGATGCGGAGGCTGGTTGGCAGCAGGTATGGGAACTGGGCGACGGCCCAGCCCCAGATCACGGCGACGAAGGTGGCGCCGGCGAGCGGGCGCAGGGGTTTGCGGCCGCCGCGCAGGAGGACGGCGATCGCGGCGGCGCCGCAGAGCAGCGAGAGGATCACCAGCGGCAGGCCCTGGTCGAGGAGGCGGTCGTGGACGTAGCCGGCTTCGGAGTTGAGAAGGAAGAGGCCGGCGACCGCCAGCGCACCGGCGACCACTGCGGCCCCGAGGGCGCGGCGCTCGAAATAGCGCTCCATCTCCGGTTCGCCCGCCCGCCGCGCGTCGCCGACGAGGAAGATCGCCGCGAGGTAGGCCCCGCCGACCACGAACAGCACCCCGACCAGCAGCGGCAGCGGCTGCAGCCAGGAGCTGAAGGCGTCGCCGTTGCCGTCGGCCGGCACGTTTTCGGCGGCGATCGCGCCGACCACGGTCCCCATGAAGAACGGCGTCAGCAGCGAGGAGATCGCGAAAGTGGCCCCGGCGATGCGCCGCCCGGAGAGGCCTTCGATCGACTTGCGGAAAGCGAACCCGGAGCCGCGCAGGATGATCCCGAAGGCGGCGATCGTCAGCGGCACGTACAGCGTCGTCATCACCGCGTAGAAGGCCGAGGGGAAGGCGGTCCAGAGGACGACGAGGCAGAAGATCAGCCAGACGTGGTTCGCCTCCCAGACGGGGGTCAGGGAGCGCTGGATCGTCGCCCGCGGCCGCTCGCCACGCTCGGCGCCGCCGGCGACGAGGTCCCAGAAGCCGCCGCCGAAGTCGGCGCCGCCGAACAGCGCGTAGAAGGTGACCCCGGCCCAGAGGATCAGCGCCGCGGCGTCGGCGAGGCTCACGCGCCGGCCTCCTCTCGCGGCGCGTAGGGGCCCTCGGCTTCGGCCTCGGCCCCGCCCTCGCGCCAGCGCTTCGACATCGCCCGCAGGACGCCGATCGTGATCGCGGTCAGCGCCGCGTAGATCGCCATCACCAAGGCGAAGGTGAACCAGATCCCGTCGGCTTTGGTCACCGCTTCGGAGGTCCGCATGTAGCCCTGGACGATCCAGGGCTGGCGGCCGACCTCGGTGACGATCCAGCCGCACCAGAGGGCGACGATCGCGCCGACGCCGGAGACCGCGACCGCGCGCAGGAACCACGGCGTCCGCGGGATGTCCCGCTTTCGCCACCAGATGAAAGCGAACCACAGGGCCAGCGCCATCAGAGCCGTGCCGATCCCGACCATCGCGTCGAAGGAGAGGTGGAGCAGGGTGTTGGCCGGCGGCTCTTCGTCGTCGGGGATGTCGTTCAGCCCGGTCACCTTGGTGTCGAAGCTCCAGCCGACCAGGAAGGAGTCGAGGTCGGGGATCGCGATCGCCCCCTTGACCCCGTCGTCGGTGCAGATGCCGCCGACGTACTCGTCCTGGTGGGTGCCGGTTTCCTGGATGCACTCCATCGCCGCGAACTTGGCCGGTTGGTGGTCGGCGACTTCGCGCGCCGCGGTGTCGCCGACGAAGAGCTGGATCGGAGTGGCGATGCAGGCGATCGTCAGCGGGATCAGCAGTCCGAGCCGGTGCAGGCGGTCGCGGCGCCCCTTCAGCATTCCGACCGCGTAGATCGAGGCGACGAGGAAGCCGGTCACCATGTAGGCGGCGAGCAGCATGTGCGGCACCTCGTAGCCGGTCGCCGGGTTGAGCAGGACCTTCAGCGGCTCGACGTCGACGACCTTGCCGGCGGCGTCGAGGGTGAAGCCCTGCGGCTGGTTCATCCAGGAGTTGGCGGCGACGACCGCGAAGGCGCCGCCGATGCCGGTGATCACCATCGGCACCCCGGCCCAGAAGTGCTGCCACGGCTTCAGCCGTTTCCAGCCGTAGATGTAGACGGCGAGGAAGATCGCCTCGAGGAAGAAGAAGATCCCCTCGATCGCGAAGGCGACGCCGAAGGCGGCGCCGAAGCGGTCCATGAACTCCGGCCAGAGCAGGCCGAACTCGAAGCTCAGCAGGGTGCCGCTGACGGCGCCGACGGCGAAGGTGACCGCCATCGCCTTCGACCAGCGCCGGGCCAGCTCCATCGCCGCCTCGTCGTCCTTCTTGAGACCGAGGTAGTTGGCGACCAGGATCGTCGCCGGCAGCGCCACCCCGAGGCAGGAGAAGACGATATGGAAGCCCAGCGTCCACGCCATCTGGTTGCGGGCGGCGAGCAGGTTGGACGACTCCGCCAGGGGAAGCGGGTCGAACGGCAGCATGCCCGGCAGGCTAGCGCCGGAACCGGCCGCCGACCACGACTTGGCTCACACGTCGTCGCGGAGGCTGCGGTAACGCCGGATCAGGGCGTTGGTGGAGCTGTCGTGGCGCAGCTTCGGCTCGGCCTCGGACTCGAGCTCGGGGATGATCGCCACGGCCAGGACCTTGCCCAGCTCGACCCCCCACTGGTCGAAGGAGTCGATCCCCCAGATCGCCCCCTGGGTGAAGACGCTGTGCTCGTAGAGGGCGACCAGCGAGCCCAGGGTCGCCGGCGTCAACCGCTCAGCGAGGATCGTGTTCGAGGGCCGGTTCCCCTCCATCACCCGGTGCGGGACGACCTCCTCCGCCGTCCCCTCCTCGCGCACCTCCTCCGCCGTTTTGCCGAAGGCGAGCGCTTCGCCCTGGGCGAAGACGTTCGACATGAGGATGTCGTGATGGCGACCGAGGGGGTTGAGGGAGTTGGCGAAGCCGATGAAGTCGCAGGGGATCAGCCGCGTCCCCTGGTGGATCAGCTGGTAGAAGCTGTGCTGGCCGTTGGTCCCCGGCTCCCCCCAGTAGATCTGGCCGGTGTCGTAGTCGACGCGGGCGCCGTCGAGGGTGACGTGCTTGCCGTTCGACTCCATCGTCAGCTGCTGCAGGTAGGCCGGGAAGCGGTGCAGGTACTGGTCGTAGGGCAGGACGGCCTGCGTTTCGGCGCCGAAGAAGTCGGCGTACCAGACCGCCAGCAGGCCCATGATCATCGGCAGGTTGGCGCCGGTGTCGGCCTCGCGGAAGTGCTCGTCCATCGCGTGGAAGCCGGTCAGCATCTCCTCGAAGCGGGCGGGGCCGATCGCCAGCATCGTCGAGAGCCCGATCGCCGAATCCATCGAGTAGCGGCCGCCGACCCACTCCCAGAAGCCGAACATGTTCTCGCGGTCGATCCCGAACTTCGTCGTCTCCGCGGCGTTGGTGGAGACGGCGACGAAGTGCTTGGCGACGGCCGCCTCGTCGCCACCGACCCCGGTCAGCAGCCATTCGCGCGCGGTCTGGGCGTTGGTCATCGTCTCCAGCGTCGTGAAGGTCTTCGAGGAAACGACGAAGAGCGTCTCGGCCGGGTCGAGGTCGCGGGTCGACTCGGCGAAGTCGGTGGCGTCGACGTTGGAGACGAAGCGGAAGCTCATCTCGCGGCGGCTGTAGTGCTTGAGCGCCTCGTAGGCCATCACCGGGCCGAGGTCGGAGCCGCCGATGCCGATGTTGACGACGTTGCGGATCGGCTTGCCGGTGTGGCCGCGCCACTCGCCCGAGCGCACCCGCTCGCAGAAGTCGGCCATCCGGTCGAGCGTCTCGTGCACCTCCTTGACCACGTCGACGCCGTCGACGACGAGCGAGCGCCCACGCGGCATCCGCAGCGCCACATGCAGCACGGCGCGGTCCTCGGAGACGTTGATGTGCTCGCCGGCGAACATCGCGTCCCGGCGCTCGGCGACTCCGCGCTGCTGCGCCAGCGCGCCCAGCAGCATCAGCGTCTCGTCGGTGATCCGGTTCTTCGAGAAGTCGAGGTAAAGGCCGGCCCCCTCGGCCCGCAACCGCTCGCCGCGATCGGGGTCGGCGGCGAAGAGCTCGCGCAGGTGGGTGTCGCGGATCTGCTCGTAATGCGCCTGCAGTTGGGACCAGGCGGGGGTCTGGCGGAGGGACGGCCCCTCGTCGCTCACCCGGCCGTAACCCCGCTCTGCGACTCGATCGACGCCAGCAGCTCTTCCCAGGACTTGTTGAAGGCCTCTTTGCCCTCGACCTGCAGGCGGGTCGCCAGGGCGGCGACGTCGATCCCGGCCTCGGCGAACTCGGCCAGGACCTGCTCGGCGTTGCCGCCGTCCTTCGGGAAGAGGTCGGTGACCTCGCCGTGGTCGGCGAACGCTTTCAGGGTCGGCTCCGGCATCGTGTTGACCGTCAGCGGCGAGGCGAAGGCCTCGATGTAGAGGGTGTCGGAGGCGTCGGGGTCCTTGGTCCCGGTGCTCGCCCACAGCAACCGCTGCGGCCGCGCGCCCTCGTTCATCAGTCGCCGCATGCGGTCGGATTCCAGCAGCTCGTTGTAAGCGCGGTAGGCACGGCCGCCGATCGCGATCCCGAGCCGGTTGACCAGCTCCTCCGGTACCTCCTTGCCGACGGCGACGTCCCAGCGGCTGATGAATAGCGAGGCGACGGAGGCGACGTTCGGATCGAGACCGGCCTCGATCCGCCGCTCGAGGCCGCGCATGTAGGCGTCGGCGGCGCCGAGGTACTGCTTGTCGTCGAAGAGCAGGGTGACGTTGATCGGGACGCCGGCGAAGATCGACTCCTCGATTGCCTCGCGGCCGGCCTCGGTGCCGGGGATCTTGATGAAGATGTTGTCCCGTTCGCCCTTGGCGTGGAGCGCCTTCGCCTCCTCGATCGTCGCCGCGGCGTCGTCGGCGATCAGCGGCGAGACCTCGAGGCTGACGAAGCCGTCGACGCCGGCGGTGCGGCGGTGGACGTCGGCGAAGAGGTCGGCGGCGTCGCGCAGGTCGGCCAGCGCCAGCTCGAAGAAGACCTTCTCCTGCTCGTTGGCGCCGACGCCCTCGCCCGCGGCCGCCTTCGGCGCCACCTCGGCGATCTGCTCGTTGTAGGCGTCGCCGCCCGAGATCGCCTTGTCGAAGATCGACGGGTTCGAGGTCAGGCCGGTGACCGAGAGGTCGCGGATGTAGCCCTCCAGCACCCCCTCGGCGAGCATCGGCCGGGTGATGTTGTCGAGCCAGAGGCTCTGGCCCAGTTCGTGCAGACGCTGCGTCGGCTTCATCTGGAGCCCCCTCAGGTAGTTGGTCTTGCGACCGCTTTCTCGGCCACCCGGCGCGTCACCTCGGCGACGTTGTCGACGGTGAACCCGAACTCGGCCTCGACGTCGGCGAAGGGCGCCGACTGTCCAAAGGTACTCATACCCATGATCGCGCCCTCCCTACCGACGTAGCGCTCCCAGCCGAGGGGCGACCCCTCCTCGATCGAGACGCGGGCGGTGACCTCGGGTGGCAGCACCTCGTCGCGGTAGGACTGGTCCTGCTTCTCGAAGATCTCCCAGCATGGGAGGCTGACGACGCGGCTGCGGATCCCGTCCCCCTTCAGGCGCTCGTGGGCGCCGAGGGCGAGCTGGACCTCGCTGCCAGTGGCGATCAGGATCAGCTCGGGATCGCCGTCCTCGGGGTCGGCGAGGACGTAGCCGCCGCGCTGGACCCCCTCCGCCGAGGCGTACTTGGAGCGGTCGAAGACCGGCACGTTCTGCCGGGTCATCACCAGGGCGACCGGGCAGTGGGTGCGGTTGAGGGCGATCTTCCAGGCCTCGGTCACCTCGTTGGCGTCGGCGGGGCGGATCACGTCCAGCTCCGGCATCGCCCGCAGCGACATCAGCTGCTCGACCGGCTGGTGGGTCGGGCCGTCCTCGCCGAGGCCGATCGAGTCGTGGGTGAAGAGGTGGACGACCGGCAGCTCCATCTGCGCCGAGAGGCGGATCGCGGCGCGGCCGTAGTCGGAGAAGGTGAGGTAGGTCGACCAGAGCGGGCGCAGCTTCGCCGTCGACATCCCGCTGCAGGCAGCCGCGGCGGCGTGTTCGCGGATCCCGAAGTGGACCTGGCGGCCGTCGTAGCTGCCGGGCTCGTACTGGTCGGCGTCGCTGAGCCGGACCGAGGTCGAGTCGGTGAGGTCGCAGGAGCCGGCGATCAGCCACGGCACCTTCGCGGCGATCGCGTTCTGGACCTTGTTCGAGGCCTTGCGGGTGGCGAGGCCCTTCTCTTCGTCGGCCTCGAAGCTGGGCAGGTCGGAGTCCCAGCCGTCGGGCAGGCCGCGGTGCTGCATGGTCTCCAGCTCGGCCGCCTTCTCGGGGCTGCTGCTCTTGAAGTCATTGAACTTCTCCACCCAGGCGGAGTGCGCCTCGGCGCCGCGCCTGCCGATCACCTCGTCGAAGCGCTCGCGGACGCCGTCGGGGACGAGGAACTTGGCGTCCTTGGGCCAGCCGTAGACCTCCTTGGTCAGTTCGATCTCCTCTTCGCCCAGGGGTTCGCCGTGGGCGGACTCGGTGTCCTGCTTGTTCGGCGAGCCCCAGCCGATGTGGCTGTCGACGACGATCAGGGTCGGGCGGCCGACCTCGGCCTTGAACGCGTTGAAGGCTTTGCCGAGGAGACCGGTGTCGTTGGCGTCGCCGACCCGGATCACGTTCCAGCCGTAGCCCTCGAAGCGGGTGAGGACGTCGTCGCTGAAGGCCAGCGCCGTGTCGCCGTCGATCGAGATGTGGTTGTTGTCAAAGATCCAGCAGAGGTTGTCCAGCTTCAGGTGGCCGGCCAGCGAGGCGGCTTCGTGCGAGATCCCCTCCTGCAGGCAGCCGTCGCCGGCGAGGGCGTAGGTGTCGAAGTCGAAGAGCTCGGCGCCGTAGGTGGCGCCCAGCCATTTCGAGGCCATCGCCATCCCGACCGAGGCGCCAACCCCCTGGCCGAGCGGGCCGGTGGTCGTCTCGACGCCGGTCGTCCAGCGGTACTCCGGGTGCCCCGGGGTGCGCGAGTGGAGCTGGCGGAAGCGTTCGATCTCGTCGAGGCCGCAGGCCGGTTCGTCGGTGACGTTGTAGTTCTCGTCGACCTTGCGGACGCCGGCGAGGAAGATCATCGAGTACAGGAGCATCGAGGCGTGGCCGGCCGAGAGCACGAAGCGGTCGCGGTTCGGCCAGATCGGGTTGGCCGGGTCGTAGCGGAGGTGGTTCTGCCAGAGCTCGTAGGCGACGGGCGCCAGCGACATCGGCGTCCCGGGGTGGCCCGAGTTCGCCTTCTGGACGGCGTCCATCGAGAGGGTGCGGATCGTGTTGATGGCGAGCTGATCGATGTCCTGGGTCATTGGCCCGATCCTAGAGATTCGAGGGCCGTGACCAACCCGCCGGAGTCACGGCTCGATCCGGGTGACGCTGCCGTCTCCGTTATTTGCGACCCAAACCGCGTCGCCGCCGACGGCGACGGCGCCCGGTTCGGGCCCGACCTCGATCGGAGCGCCCTCGACCTCGCCGCTCTCGAGGTCGATCTTCCTCACCGCGTCGGCCTCACGGTCGGCGACCCAGACGGCGCTGGTGCCGCCGTCGATCCCGCCCGGATGCCCGTCGACGTCGATCGAGTCGACGACCACCCGCAGCGAGGGGTCGGCTTTGGTCACGGCGCCCTGGCGGCTGGCGGCTACCCAGACGAAGCCGCCGGCGACGGTGACCCCGGCGGGACCGGGGCCGACGCGGATCGGCTGTTCGGCGACCAGGGTCCGCGGGTCGACGCGGCGCAGGGCGTTGGCTTCGGCAACCGTCACCCAGAGGCCCTGCGCCCCCCAGGCCAGCCGCAGCTTCTGCGCCTGCGGCGGCAGGCCGCGGCGGTAGACCTCGCCGGCTTCGGCGTTGACCGCGGTGATCCCCGACCCGGCCTGGTCGGCGACCCAGACGCGGCCGCCGCCGAGGGCGAGCGGCCCCGGTTCGCCGGGGAGGTCGATTTCCTTGAGGACCTGGCCGCTCTTCGGGTCGAGGCGGAGCAGCTCACCCGTCTGCGAGTTCGTCGCCCAGGTCCAGTTGCTGCCGATCGCGATGCCGGAGATGCCGACGCCGAGATTGCGCTTGAAGAGGACTTCGCCGGTCTCGGGGTCGAGCCGGGTCAGCGTCCCGTCCTTTTCGCTCGTCACCCAGACCGCCTTGGCGCCGGCGGCGACCCGCAGCGGCGGGGTGCCGACGGCGATCGGCGCCGAGACCTCCGGCCCGTCGTCGCCGAGGAGGAGGAAGAGGACGGCGGCGACCATCGCCGCGACGAAGATGAGGGCGCCGCCGGCGAGCCAGGCCGCCGCCCTGCCCCCGGCCAGACCGAAGAAGCGGCGCGAGTGGTTGGGGACGGTGGTGCGCTCGCTCTGGTCGCGGGAGAGGACCGCGGTCGGCCGCACCTCCGAGCCCTCGGCGGCGCGGGCGGCGGCGATCAGGGCGCCGGCGGTCGCGTAGCGCCGCCCCGGCTCCTTGGCGACGGCGCGGCGGATCGCCGCCTCCACCCCGTGCGGCATCTGCGGCGGGGTCTCGGCTTCCTCGCGCCGGAAGGGCGCGATCCCGGTCAGCGCCTCGTAGAGGACGCAGCCGAGCGAGTAGACGTCGGCGGCGGGCCCGATCGAGTCCCCCCGCCACTGCTCCGGGGACATGTACTGGGCGGTGCCGACGACCGAGGCGCTGGAGGCGGCGCCGCTTTCGTCGACCGCTTTGGCGAGGCCGAAGTCCGAGAGGTAGGCGCGGTCGCCTTCGATGAGGATGTTGTGGGGCTTGACGTCGCGGTGGACGATCCCGGCGGCGTGGGCGGCGTCGAGGGCGTCGGCGACCTGGGCGAGGAGGTTGATCGCGCGGTGCGGCGGCAGCGGTCCCTCGCGGTCGATCAGCCGCCGCAGATCGCCGCCCCTGACCAGGCGCATGGCGACGATCAGCTCGCCGTCGACCTCGCGCGAGTCGTAGACGGGCACCACCGCCGGGTGCTCGAGCCGGGCCGCGAGCCGGGACTCGCGCAGGAAGCGCTCGCGGAAGCCGGGACGGTCGACGAGCTCGCGGGCGATCACCTTCAGCGCCACCGGCCGCTCGAGGCCGAGGTGGGTGGCGCGGTAGACGACGCCCATGCCGCCGCGCGCGATCAGCTCCTCGATGCGGTAGCCGGCAACCTCGTCGCCAATAGAGAAATCCCCCACCCGGCCGTTATAGCCGGATGGGGGACGGAAACGCCGACTGGTCGTCTGCTTTAGCGGCGCTGCGGCACCGGCTGCCAGTCCATGACCGGGCCGAGCACGGTTCCCTCGCCTTCGTCGAAGTCGTGGCCGGAGGCGAGCTGGGTCTGCCGCCGGGTCTCGACGTCGATCGATACGAGCAGCTGCTGCTCTTCCACGGTCACGAAGGCGGCGACGCGCCTGCCGTCGGAGGAGAAGACCGAGGTCGTCTGCGACTGGTCCGGCAGCTGGCTCAGCTTGCGGGCTTTGGTGTTGCCGATCTTCTTCTCCCAGAGACCCTGGTCGCGCCGGAAGATCAGCAGCTTGCCGTTCGGCGAGACGTCTTCGACGTAGGCCGAGCCGACGCCGCGCACCTGCGGTTTCACCTTGGTGCCGTCGGCGCGCATCGTGTAGATGTCGGCGTAGGCGGCCGGGCCGGGGCTGCTCTCGCCGCGGCTGTAGATGAGGCCGCCGGCGAAGAAGCGGGGAGCGAACTCATCGACCGCGGTCCGGGTCAGGCGGGTCTGGGCGTTACCGCTGGGGCGGACCGAGTAGAGGTCGTCCTTGGCGTCTCCCCCGGCCGGGGTCGAACGGACGAAGACGATCGTCTTGCCGTCGGGCGAGAAGGCGACTTCTCGGTTGTCGCCGCTGGTGGCGACGCCGTGCAGCCCGCCGCCGGTAGCCCGGACGCTGTAGAGAGACGAGGGACCGCCAAGGGCACCGCGTCGCTCGAAGACGACGTAGCGGCCGTTGGGGGCGATCTTCGGCAGCGAGTCGACCTCGGGGCCGCTGGTCAGCTGTCGCTGGCCGGAGCCGTCGGGCCGCACCGAGTAGATGTCGCCGCCGCGGGCGAAGGCGATCGTGCGCCCGTCCGGCGAGAAGTTCGGTTCGGTGTCGGTCGGGTCTTCGGTCAGCTGGTTGAGCCGGCCGTCTTTGACGGCGAACAGCCCGCCTTTGACCTCGTCCCCGACTTTCGAGGATTTCGAGAAGACGACCGCGCCCGAGCCGGACGCCGCCGAGGCCGCTGCCGGGACCATGAGGGCGAGCAGCGCGAACATTGCGATCAGGGTCTTCTTGAACATCGGGTGCTCCTTTCACGAGCAATAGGTGAGTCGATGCACCCATGCTCGGGCCCGGAGCCGTGCCGACCAATGACAGCGGCGCCACCCACCGGGCCGGGAGTGGCTCGATGCGGGTCAGTTGAAGGCGGGTCCGTGCGGCTTCTCGCAGGTCGAGTGGCTCCAGACGTCGAACACGTCGACCCAGACGTTGTCCGGACCCGTGCCGCAGGTGAGCGTGTCGGCGTCACCATCGATCGCCCGCAGAGAGTCACGGCCTCCTCCTCCCGAAAGAAAGTCGGTGAACGGCCCGTTCTGGTCGAACTGACTGCTGAGGCTGTCGTCCCCAGGACCACCGAACGCTCGGTCGTTGCCTTCACCACCCTCCAGATGGTCTCTGCCGGCGCCTCCGTAGATCGCGTCATCCCCCTCCCGTCCTTCCACGAAGTCTCGCTCCTCGCCGCCTACGAGCAAGTCGTCACCGTCGCCGCCGACGAGGGTGAGGGTTCTGTGTGGCAGCCGCCACTCGAACTCGGTCCCTTTCGCGGTGGCCTTGATCCGGTCATCGCCATCTCCCCCGATCACCTTGTAATGGGCGTCCGTCGCCGCAGCGACGATTAGGTCGGCATCCGGGTGCCGCCCGTCTCGCTGCAGGTCGAGGTTGACGCCGGACCGCCCGCGACGGAGGCCGCCGATCCGGATCCAATCGGGGCCCTCGCCTCCGATCACGAAGATCGAGGTCCACTTGTCGTGCGGTTCCTGTGGAAACTCGGCGTAGATCTCGATCTCGTCGCCGCCGGGCTCAACGCTTGCCCCCGGCTGCAGCACGCCGTTGGTCTGATCGATCTTTAACCAGTGAGCGATTCTGGGCGGATCGCCGCCCCCTGGAGGTCGATAGACAATCCGGTCTATCGAGTGGACGGTCGCCGGCGGCCCTTCGCATGTGAGAGCCGGGCTCTCGGGTTTCAAGGGCTGAAAGATCGCGATCCTGTCTCCTTCCCGCCGAAGTCCGATCTTGGTGTCGGTATCGATCACGAGCCGGTTGTCAGCAGCGCCAGGTCGTCCCGCCTCCACATAACGGCACCCTTCCGACGGGACCGGCGGTTCCGGAGACGCTTCTGCGCCCGCAGCGGACATTGCCAGGCAAGCCAGCAAGCAGATGACGATTAGCCGCTTCATTGGAGTCCTCCCTCGGTGGTTGAACTCTGATCGTCCGCGCCGGACGCCGACGCGTCGATGCCAGACAGGCCACCCGCCGAGCCAAATCTGCCCCGATTCGAGCCTGATCTTCACCGAGGCCGCGAAAACCGTCGTATAGCGAGGGTTTTCGCGGACTCGCGATTCAGCGCGGGCGGTCGAGGCCTAGCTCGATGACGCGAGCGGCGATCTGCCGGGGGCGGTCGCGGCCGGCGTCGCCGTGGACGTCCAATTTCGCGGCGAGGGCGTCGAGGCGACGCTGGGCGGTGCGCTCGGAGACGTGGAGCTCGGCGGCGATCTCGGCGCGGGTGGCGGGGCGGCCGGCGAAGGCGCCCTCGGAGCGGTAGGGGGCGACGAGGGCGGCGGCGGTCGCCCGCTCCTCCTCGTTGAGGGCGACGGAGGGCTCGCTGGCGGCGACGGTGGCGCCGACCGGGGTCACCGATCCGGTCTTCACTTCGAGCCGGTATCCGCCGACGATCAGGGTGTCGCCGTCGCGCAGCCGCCTCGGCTTGTCCAGCGGCTCGCCGTTCAGGGCGGTGCCGTTGCGGCTGTCGAGGTCGGTCGCCATCAGGACGTCGCCGCGGCGCTCGATCTCGAGGTGGTTCCAGGAGACCGCCTCGTCCTCGAGGGCGACGTCGGCCTCGGGCGAGCGCCCGACCACCGTCCGCTCAGCGGTCAGGGCGACGGAATGCGGCGCCTCGCCGCTGGAGGAGATCCAGAGCCTGGGATCCATCGTGCCGAGGTTAAATCCCGGCGCGGGTGGATTAGTAGCGGTAGTGGTTCGACTTGTAGGGGCCCTCGACCGGGACCCCGAGGTAGGCCGACTGCTCCGGCGTCAGCTCGGTCAGGTCAACCCCGAGAGCCGCCAGATGCAGGCGGGCGACCTTCTCGTCGAGGTGCTTGGGCAGCACGTAGACGTTAGGAGCGCCGCCGTATTTGTCGTCGCGGTGGCCGAAGAGGTCGATCTGGGCGATCACCTGGTTGGTGAACGAGTTCGACATCACGAAGCTCGGGTGCCCGGTGGCGTTGCCGAGGTTCAGCAGGCGCCCTTCGGAGAGGACGATGATCGCGTGGCCGTCGGGAAACTTCCACTCGTCGACCTGGGGCTTGATCTCGATCCGCTCGGCCTCGGACTCTTCCAGCGAGGCCATCTCGATCTCGTTGTCGAAGTGGCCGATGTTGCCGACGATCGCGTTGTGCTTCATCCGCCGCATGTGGTCGAGGGTGATGATGTCCTTGTTGCCGGTGGCGGTGACGAAGATGTCGGCGCTCTCGACGACGTCCTCGAGCTTGCGCACCTCGTAACCCTCCATCGCCGCCTGCAGGGCGCAAATCGGGTCGATCTCGGTGACGATCACCCGCGCTCCCTGGCCGCGCAGCGAAGAGGCGCAGCCCTTGCCGACATCGCCGTAGCCGCAGATGACGGCGACCTTGCCGCCGATCATCACGTCGGTCGCGCGGTTGATCCCGTCGACCAGCGAGTGACGGCAGCCGTAGAGGTTGTCGAACTTGGACTTGGTGACCGAGTCGTTGACGTTGATCGCCGGGAAGAGGAGGTCGCCGGTCTCGGCCAGCTGGTAGAGCCGGTGGACGCCGGTCGTCGTCTCCTCGGTGACGCCCTTGACGTTGGCGGCGATCCGGGTCCAGCGCTGCGGGTCGGACTCGAGCGAGCGCTGCAGCGTCTGCAGGACGATCTTGAACTCTTCCGATTCGGCCGAGTCGGGGTCCGGGACCGAGCCCGCCTTCTCGAACTCGACGCCCTTGTGGACGAGCAGGGTCGCGTCGCCGCCGTCGTCGAGGATCATGTTCGGGCCCTCGCCGTCGGGCCAGTCGAGCGCCTGCTCGGTGCACCACCAGTACTCCTCCAGCGTCTCGCCTTTCCAGGCGTAGACGGGGATGCCGGCCGCGGCGATCGCCGCGGCGGCGTGGTCCTGGGTGCTGAAGATGTTGCAGCTCGCCCAGCGCACCTCGGCTCCGAGGGCGACCAGGGTCTCGATCAGGACCGCGGTCTGGATCGTCATGTGGAGCGAGCCGGTGATCCGCGCCCCCTTGAGCGGCTGGGCGGCGCCGTACTCCTCGCGGGTCTGCATCAGGCCGGGCATCTCGACCTCGGCGAGAGAGATCTCCTTGCGGCCAAAATCGGCGAGCCCGATGTCGGCGACCTTGTAGTCCTGGGCCTCGGTTGCGGTTGCGCTGCTGGAAGTCATTGGAGAAAGGTAGCGTGCCGGTCGTGAGCGCGGCGGACGAGGAGAAGCGCCTGGCGGCCGAGGCGGCCGCGGAGCTCGTCGAGAGCGGGATGACGCTCGGGCTGGGGACCGGATCGACGGTCGCCCACCTGCTGCCGGCGATCGCCCGCCGCGGCCTCGAGGACATCCGCTGCGTCGCCACCTCGATCGCGACCGAAGAGCAGGCGCGCGAGCTGGGGATCCCGGTCGAGGACTTCGACAGCCTCACCCGCCTCGACCTCGCGATTGACGGGGCCGACGAGGTGACGCCCGACGGCTGGCTGATCAAGGGCGGCGGCGGCGCCCACCTGCGCGAGAAGATCGTCGCCGCGGCGGCCGATCGGTTCGTCGTGATCGGGGATTCGAGCAAGCCGGTCGAGGCCTTCACCTGGCCGGTGCCGCTGGAGCTGTTCGGCTTCGGCGCCGCCTCGACGCTGGAGCGGCTCGGCCCCGAGGTCGAGCGGCGCGACGCCCCGCGCAGCCCCGACGGCGGCGTCATCGCCGACTACCGGGGCCCTGGCCTCGACGACCCGGCGGCGCTGGCCGCGCGGCTGGAGGCCGACCCCGGCGTCGCCGCCCACGGTCTCTTTCCCCCGGATATGGTGAGCGAGGTCTTCATCGCCAGGGGAGGCGCGGTGGAGCGGACCAGCTACACCTGAGCCAAAGGAGACCGAAGTGACCGACTTCAGCGGGCTGGCGATCGCCGGCCGTATCGCGACCCCTGCCGACGCCGACTGGGACCAGGCGCGTCTCGGCTGGAACCTCGTCGCCGACCCGCACCCAAGCGCCGTCGCATTCGTCGAGAGCGGCGACGACATCGCCGCCGTGATCCGCTTCGCGGCCGAGAACGGGCTGCGGGTCTCCGGCCAGGGGACCGGTCACGGAGCGGCTGCGCTCGGGTCGCTGGAGGACGCGATTTTGATCAAGACCGAGCGCATGCGCGGCGTCGAGGTCGACTCCACCGCACGGACCGCGCGGGTCGAGGCCGGGGTGCTCTCGGTCGAGCTCGCCGAAGCCGCCCAGGCGCAGGGGCTCAGCTCGCTGCCCGGCTCCTCGCCCGACGTCGGCGTCACCGGCTTCCACCTCGGCGGTGGGCTCAGCTGGTTCGGCCGCCAGTACGGCTTCGCCTGCAACCGAGTGAGGGCGATCGAGCTGATCACTGCCGACGGCGAGGCCCGCACGGTCGATGCCGACAATGAGCCCGACCTTTTCTGGGCGCTGCGCGGGGGCGGCGGCGACTACGCGATCGTCGTCGCGCTGCACATCGAGCTGGTCCCGGTCAAAGATGCCTACGCCGGCGCCTTCCTCTGGCCCGCCGCGGTCGGCGCCGAGGCCATGCGCATCTACCGTGACTGGGCAGCTGGGGTCGGCGACAACGTCACCTCCGTGGTCCGCTTTCTGACCCCGCCCGACGTCCCGGACGTGCCGGAGCCGCTGCGGGGTATGCCGCTGCTGACGATCGACGGCGCCTGCATCGGCAGCCGCGAGGAGGGAGAAGCCGCCTTCGCGCCGCTGCTGGAGATCGGCGAGCCGATGATGAGCACCTTCGACCAGGTCCCACCCGCGGCGCTCTGCCGGATCCACATGGACCCCGAGCAGCCGGTGCCGGGCCTTGGCCACCACACGGTGCTGCGCGATCTGCCGGACGAGGCGATCGACGTCTTCGTCTCCCTTGCCGGCCCCGACTCGGGCACCCCGCTGCTGCTGACTGAGCTGCGGCAGATGGGCGGCGCGATGGGGCGGCCGGACTCCAGCGGCGGCGCCCTCTCCCACCTCGACGCTGGCTGGGCGCTGCTCGGGATCGGGATGCCGATGACGCCGGAGCTGGGTCAGGCGATCAACGGCCGGCTCGACCAGTTGAAAGAGGACCTATCCCCCTGGGGCGCCGACGGCGGCTACTTCAACTTCGCCGAGCGACCCTGCGACGCCGACGCGATCCTCCCGCCCGAGATCTGCGCCCGCCTCGCCGACGTCAAGCGCAAGTGGGACCCGGACAACCGCATCATCGCCAACCACGCGGTCTCGCTGGACTCGGCTGTTTAGGCCGAATGTCGAGTTTGTAGTCCTATAGAGCTACAAACTCGACACGCATCAACCCCGCGCACTAGCGCCTTCGTCTCGGCCCAACTGACCGCCCAGTCGATACTTGAGCGGCGGATATGGAAGGTCTGCCTCTGGTCGAAATGGCAACGCCTCGGCAAGCCCGATCACCTGGACGAGAATTCGGCTGGCACGCCTGTCGTCGACGGGCGATCTCCGTCGTCCGTCGGTAGGGGTCATCTACCCGCAGCCGCCTCGTCGGCGACGACGATCATGTTCTCGTTGCGGACGCGGCCGGCCGGGATGGATTCGTCGCCGGCGAGGAGCTTCTGCAGCGGCTCGACCTTGTCGGGGCCGGTGACCAGCCAGACGATCCGGCGGGCGTCGTTGATCGCGGGATAAGTAAGGGTCATGCGGGGGTGGCCCTGGTAGTCGCCGGTGAGGGCGACGCGCCGGTCGGTCACCTCGAGGACGGGGTCGCCGGGGACGAGGGAGGCGGTGTGGCCGTCGGGGCCGAGGCCGAGGTGGACGAGGTCGAGGCGCTCGGGCAGCATCGATTCGTACTCCTGCGCCGCCGCCTCGAGGTCGCGCTGGGTGACCGGCATCGGCCGCAGCGCCGCCTGGTGGTCCATTGAGAGGCCGAGGACCATGTGGGTGAGGTTGCGGTCGGGGCTGCCGGGAGAGGCGACCCGCTCGTCGACCTGGAACAGCTCGGTCTTGTCCCACGGCATCTCCTCGAGCTCGCCGAGGATCGCCAGCATCGCCCAGGGCGAGCGGCCGCCGCTCATCGCCAGTGTGAAGTGGTTGCGCTCCGCCGCGGCTTCGCCGCCGGCGGCGGCGATCAGCTCAGCGGCGCGGCGCGAGGCCGCCTTTTCGTCGCCGGCGACCTCGAGCTCGATCGGCACGCGCTCAGCTCGCCTTCTCGTCGTGGCCGCCGAACTGCTTGCGCATCGCCGAGAGGACCTTGTCGCCGAAGTCGCCGAGCCCGCGCGAGTAGAAGCGCTCGTGCAGGGCGGTGGTGAGGACCGGCGTCGGCACCCCCTCGTCGATCGCCGCGATCGCCGTCCAGCGTCCCTCGCCGGAGTCGGAGACGCGGCCGGTGAACTCGTCGAGGTCGGATGATTCCTGCAGCGCCGCCGCGGTCAGGTCGAGCAGCCAGGAGCCGATCACGCTGCCACGCCGCCAGACCTCGGCGACCTCGGGCAGGTCGAGGTCGTACTGGTAGTACTCAGGGTGGTCGAGCGGCGCCGTCTCGGCGTCGGCCTCGCGCTGGACCTTGCCGGCGTTCGCGTTCTTGAGGATGTTGAGCCCCTCGGCGTAGGCCGCCATCACCCCGTACTCGATCCCGTTGTGGACCATCTTCACGAAGTGGCCGGCCCCGTTCGGCCCGCAGTGGAGGTAGCCGTTCTCCGACGGGGACACCTCGCCGTCGCGGCCGGGGGTGCGCTCGGCCGCCTCGACCCCCGGCGCGAGGCTGGCGAAGATCGGGTCGAGCCGCTGCACGGCCGCCTCGGGACCGCCGATCATCAGGCAGTAGCCGCGCTCGAGCCCGAAGACGCCGCCGCTGGTCCCGCAGTCGACGTAGTCGATCCCCTTCTCCCCCACCTTCGCGGCGCGGCGGATGTCGTCGCGGTAGTACGAGTTGCCGCCGTCGACGATCGCGTCGCCGGACTCCAGCACCGCGGCGACGTCGTCGACCGTCTGCTCGGTGATCTCGCCGGCCGGGACCATCACCCAGACCGAACGCGGCGGGCTCAGCTTCGCCGCCAGGTCCTGCAGCGAGGAGGCTCCCTGCGCGCCCTCGCCGGCCAGCTGGGAGACCGCGTCGGGGTTGACGTCGTAGGCGACGATCTCGTGACCGTCGCGCATCAGGCGCCGGGCCATGTTCGCTCCCATTCGGCCTAGGCCGACGATTCCGAGTTCCATTCACGACCTCCGCTGGGTGGCAATGCAGGGATGGGCGGACGATAGCCTGCGGCCGATGAGCGATGCGGCCGACGTGCTGGCGATCTTCGGGATCAGCGGCGACCTGGCGAAGAAAATGACCTTCCGGGCGCTTTACCGGCTGGAGGAGCGCGGCAAGCTCGACTGCCCGATCGTCGGCGTCGCGATCGACGAGTGGGACGACGAGCAGCTGCGCCGGCACGCCCGCGACGCGATCGGCGCCAGCGTCGGCGACCCCGACGAGGACGTCTTCGAACGCCTCGCCGCGCGCCTCTCCTACGTCCAGGGCGACTACGCCGATCCCGACACCTTCGAGCGGGTCGGGAAGGCGATCGGCGAGGCGCAGCGGCCGGTCTTCTACCTCGAGATCCCGCCATCGCTGTTCGCGACCGTCGTCCAGGGTCTCGGCAAGGCCGGGCTGACCGAGAACGCCCACGTCGTGATCGAGAAGCCCTTCGGCCACGACCTCGAGTCGGCGCGCGCGCTGAACTCGGAACTGTGCTCGGTCCTGCGCGAGGAGCAGATCCTCCGCATCGACCACTACCTCGGCAAGGAGCCGGTGCTCGACATCACCTACCTGCGCTTCGCCAACGCGATGCTGGAGCCGGTCTGGAACCGCGAGCACGTCTCCCACGTGCAGATGACGATCGCCGAGAACTTCGGGGTCGAGGACCGCGGGCGCTTCTACGACGCGGTCGGGGCGATGCGTGACGTGATCCAGAACCACGCCCTGCAGGTGCTCGGCATCGTCGGCATGGAGCCGCCGACCGGCAACCACCCCGACAGCGTCCGCGACAAGAAGCTGGAGTTCTTCAAGGCGATGCGGGCGGCGGACCCGAAGCGCTACGTGCGCGGCCAGTACGAGGGGTTCCTCGACGTCAAGGACGTGGCGCCCGGCTCGACCACCGAGACCTTCGCCGCGGTCGAGCTCGAGGTCGACAACTGGCGCTGGGCCGGGGTCCCCTTCTTCGTCCGCGCCGGCAAGTGCCTGCCGGTGAAGGTGAGCGAAGTCTCGGTCTTCTTCAAGCGGCCGCCGCGGCTGGGGGTCGGCCCCGGCAAGACGCCGGAACCGAACCAGCTGACGATCCGGATCGAGCCCGAACCGGGGGCCCGGATCCGCCTCTACGCGAAGGAAGCGGGCGCCGAGGCATTCCAGGCGGCCGACCTCGCGGTCCTCTTCGAGCGGGTGAAGGGCGAGGACCCCGAGCCCTATGAGCGCCTGCTCGGCGACGCGATCGCCGGCAATCACCAGCTGTTCACGCGCCAGAGCGCGATCGAGGAGACCTGGCGGGTGGTGCAGTCGCTGCTCGACGATCCCGGCCCCGTCCACCCGTATGCGCCGGGGACCTGGGGACCGGAAGAGGCCGAGAAGCTGGTCCACGGCACGGGCCAGTGGGCCCAACCCTGGCTGCCGTAGCCGCCCTCCGATAACCACTCCGCTCGCGCCCGCGCGACGCTAATCCCTACTGTCCTGCTAGGCTTTCGGCCGCCCTAATTAGGGTGGCCTAATACCAGTCGCCAGGACCCCTTGCCGCCGATGACCAAGATCAACCGCCGCCGCCTGCTGGCTTCCGCCGGCGTGGGCGCCGCGGCGGTCGGTTTCGGAGGCGGGGGGCTCCTGGCAGGCCATCGAATCGCCGAGGGGAGTGACGAGGGCACCGGCGCGGTCCCCTTCTACGGGGACCACCAGGCGGGGATCGGCACCGCCGCCCAGGACCGCCTTCACTTCGCCGCCTTCGACCTCCTCGGCGAAGACCCGGCGGAGCTGCGCGAGCTGATGCGGTTGTGGACGGTGGCGGCGGCCGAAGCGAGCGCCGGCGAGATGGTCGGCGACGTCAACGACGTGCCGCTGGCACCGCCCGACGACACCGGCGAGACCGTCGGCCTCCTTCCCTCCCGCCTCACCGTCACCTTCGGCTTCGGACCGAGCCTGTTCGCGAAGCCGGGGCTGGGACTGGCCGCGATGCGGCCCCCGGCGCTGCAACCGCTGCCGCCGCTTCCCGGCGACGAGCTGAACCCGGCTGAGGTCGGCGGCGACATCTGCGTCCAGGCCTGCTCCGACGACCCCCAGGTCGCCTTCCACGCGGTCCGCAACCTCGCCCGGATCGGCCGCGGCGTCGTCGCCATGCGCTGGTCCCAGCTCGGCTTCGGCCGCACCGCCTCGACCAGCCGCAGCCAGGACACGCCGCGCAACCTGATGGGGATGAAGGACGGCACCGCCAACATCCGCGCCGAGGACGGCGAGGACATGGAGCGCTTCGTCTGGGTCGGCGACGAAGGACCGGCCTGGATGCGCGGCGGCACCTACATGGTCACGCGCCGGATCCGGATGCTGCTCGAGGTCTGGGACCGCGCCTCGCTGCAGGACCAGGAGCGGACGATCGGCCGCCACAAGTACAGCGGCGCCCCGCTCGGCCGCGAGGACGAGTTCGAGCAGCTGCCGCTCGACGCGCGGCGCAACGGCCATCCCGTGATCCCACCGGACGCCCACGTCCGCCTCGCCTCGGCCAGGGAGAACGGCGGCGCCCGCATCCTCCGCCGCGGCTACTCCTTCACCGACGGCGTCGACGAGAGCCTCGGCGAGCTCGAAGCCGGGCTCTTCTTCATCAGCTTCCAGCGCCACCCCGAGCAGTTCGTCGCGATCCAGCGCCGCCTCGGCTCGATGGACGCGCTCAACGAGTACATCAAGCACGTTGGCAGCGCCGTCTTCGCGGTGCCCCCCGGCGCCTCGCCCGGCGGCTACGTCGGCGAGGCGCTGCTGGCGTGAGAGTGCGCCGGTCCTTTTTCCCGCTATGCGGTGAAAAAGACCGGCGGACCCAATTAACCAGTCACGAAGCAAAGGAGAAACGCAACAGATGAACCCCCATTTCGTCCGAAGTGTGATTTGCGCAGGAGCCTTCGGGCTGCTGGTGGTCTTCGCGACCGCCTGCGGCTCGAGCGATGAGACCACCACCGCGGCCGCATCGGAAGCGACCACGCTCACCTTCACCCTTACCGACGCCGGCTGTGACCCCGCCGACGCCGAGGCGGCCGCCGGCCCGATCACCTTCGAGGTCGAGAACGGCAGCTCGAATCCCGACCTGCACGAGCTCGAGGTCCTCGACGGGGAAACGGTCCTCGGGGAGACGCCGGACATCGCCGAGGGCGACAACGGCAGCTTCACCCTCACCCTCGAACAGGGCGAGTACACCCTCCTCTGTCCGGGTGGCGACGGCGAGGCCGGGACGCTGACCGTGACCGGCGAGCTCGAGACCGAGAGCAGCCCGGAGGTGGAAGCGGCGATCGCCGACTACCGCTCCTACCTGGAGGAGAACACCGCCGAGCTGGTCGCCGCGACCGAACCGTTCGTCGCCGCCGTGGTCGCCGGTGACGTCACCAAGGCGAAATCCCTCTACGCCGCGGCCCGCATCCCCTACGAGCGGATCGAGCCGGTGGCCGAGTCCTTCGGCAGCCTCGACCCGAAGATCGACGCGCGCGAAAACGACGTGCCGGCGGGCGAATTCGAAGGCTTCCACCGGATCGAGAAGGCGCTCTGGGAAGAAGGAACCGCCAAGGGCATGGCGCCGGTCGCCGAACAGCTGCAGGCCGACGTCGAAGAGCTGGCCCGGAAGGTGAAGACGGTCGAACTGCAGGCGGTGCAGATCGCCAACGGCGCCAACGAGCTCCTCGGCGAGGTCTCGGCCTCGAAGATCACCGGCGAGGAGGAGCGCTACTCGCACATCGACCTGGTCGACTTCGAGGCCAACGTCGAAGGCTCCGAGGCTGCTTTCGAAGCGGTGAAGCCGCTGCTGGATAAGAGCGACGCCGACCTCTCCGGCGAGATCGAAGCCGACTTCAAGATGGTCTTCAACTCGCTGGAGCCGTATCGGACCGCGGACGGGTTCGTGCTCTACACGGAGCTGACTAAGGCGGATACGAAGAAGCTGGCGGTGGCTATCGACACGCTGGCGGAGAAGTTGAGCCTGGTGCCGGCGGCTATTGCGTCGGCGGAACACGGGTAGGGACGGGGGCGCTCGGCCGGCGGGTCCTGTCGCCGCAGGGGACCCACCCCCTCCTGCAACTGCGCAGGAGGGGGTCCCCCCTACGACGCCACCCGCCGGAGAGGTCGCAAAGTCCGGGGCACGAGGCTCGGTGCTGCCGGTGGGAGGCCTAAGGTTGCTCGCCCATGTCGGAGGCCGGTCGGAAAGCTGATGAGTTGCTCACTGAGCTCGGATACGCCGAGTGGCGGGATGGGCAGCGCGAGGCGGTTATTGCTGCCCTGGAGGGGCGCGATTCGCTGATCGTCATGCCTACCGGGGGTGGGAAGAGCCTTTGCTACCAGCTGCCGGGGCTCGCCTCCGAGGAGTTGACGATCGTGGTCAGTCCGCTGATCGCCTTGATGCGGGACCAGTGGGGGAAGCTCAGCGGTGGCGGGCACCGGGTGGCGATGATCACCTCCGGGATGGGGGATTGGGAGGTCTCCGAGGCGCTGGAGATGGTGCGGGGGGACGCGCGGATCGTCTACTGCGCGCCGGAGCGGTTCGCCTCCAACGTCTTCCTCGAAGCGCTCTCCCGCCGGAAGATCGACCTGATCGCCGTCGACGAGGCGCACTGCGTCTCCGAGTGGGGGCACGACTTCCGGCCCGACTACCTGCGCCTGCCGCAGGTGGTCGAGCGGCTGGGGCGGCCGACGGTTATGGCCTGCACGGCGACGGCGACGGTGCCGGTCGCGCGGGAGATCGCCTCGCGGTTCGAGATGCGCGACCCGCTCCAGGTCCGCTCCGGCTTCGACCGGCCCAACCTCTCCTTCGACGTCGTCGCGCTCGAGGGCAAGGGCTCGACGGCGCGGCGGCAGGCGCTGCTCGAGACCGGCCTCCGCGACCCGGCCAACCTGCCCGCGATCGTCTACTGCGGCACCCGCAAGCAGACCGAAGAGGTGGCGGCGGACCTGCGCGACGCCGGCGTCGCCGCGGTCGCCTACCACGCCGGGCTGGAGCCGGAGCACCGGACCGCGATCCAGGAGCGCTTCATGGCGACGGACAGCGGCGTCATCTGCGCCACCAACGCCTTCGGGATGGGCGTCGACAAGGCAGACGTGCGCTCGGTCTGGCACGTGACGATCCCGACCAGCGTCGAGGCCTACTACCAGGAGGCGGGCCGCGCCGGGCGCGACGGCCTCCCCTCCCGGGCGACGATGCTGGCGCTGAAGTCCGACCTCGGCCGCCTCGTCCGCTTCAACGAACAGCGGGCCGGCGACCCGGACCTGGCGATCGCCCGCGAGCGCGGCTGGCGCGCCTACCACGCGATCAAGGCCTTCATCTACGGCACCGAGTGCCGCCGCCGCGCCCTCCTCGACCACTTCTCCGACCGCACCGCCGGGGCGCCGCTGGAGCGCTGCTGCGACGTCTGCGACATGCTCGACTGGCTACCGGACCCGGAGACGATCGCGCCCGCCCGCTCGACGCGGGCGAAAGCGCCGGCGGCGCCGGCGCCCGACCTCGCCGCCGCCGACGCGCCGCTGTTCGAGGCGCTGAAAGCCTGGCGCCTACAAGCCGCCGCCGGCAAGCCCGCCTTCACCGTCGCCAGCAACAAGACGATCACCGCGATCGCCGCCGCCCGCCCCCACGACGAGGACTCTCTGCTCGCCATCCACGGCGTCGGCCCCGCCTTCATCGAGAAGTTCGCGCCGGAGGTCCTGGCCCTCGTCGCCGAGCACCAGCAGCCCCTCGCCGCCTGACGCAAACGGGGTTGCACCGCACCGCTTCGTCCCGAGGCCGAGGCGGCCCCCTTGCCACCATGGCGCTTCGGTGCCCGGCCCGCTCAAGTCCCGAGCCGCACTCGCGGTTGCCCTCGTCGGCGCTCTGGCGCTGGTGCTGACGGCTGCGCCCGCGCTCGCTTTCAGCCCGCTGCTGCCGCCCGGCAAGAAGGTCTACTGGGGCGTCTCGGACACCGGCGACCCGGCCGACTTCGGCCAGTTCGCCAACGACCTCGACAAGCACCCGGCGGTGATCCAGTCCTTCCGCACCTGGGGGACCGACTTCGACGAGGTGATCCGGCGCTGGCAGATCGCCAACGCGCGGCCGATGATCCACCTCTCGACCGCCGACAACAACATCGGCGCCGAGCTGATCACGCCGGCGCAGATCGCCGCCGGCGCCGGCGACCGCTACCTCGTCCGCCTCAACAAGCTCTTCTACGAAAAGGGGATGCGCGCCTACGTGCGGCCGCTCGGCGAGCCCAACCGCTGCCTCAACGTCTGGGCCGCCTACGACTGCGCCGGCGCCTCGCGCGGGCCCGAGCACAGCCCGCGCGCCTACAAACTCGCCTTCCGGCGCATCTACGTCGTCGTCCACGGCGGTGGCAAGGCGCGGGAGATCAACCGCCGCCTCGCCGAAGCCGGGCTGCCGCCGCTGACCGTCAACCTCCGGGCGATGCCGAAAGCGCCGGTGGCGATCGTCTGGAGCCCGCTCCCCGCCGGCTCCCCGACCGTCCCCCACAACCGGCCGAAACACTTCTACCCCGGCTCGCGCTGGGTCGACTGGGCGGGCACCGACTTCTACTCCGGCTACCCGGAATGGGAGGCGCTGACCGGGCTCTACCGCCGCTTCTCCGGCAAGCCCTTCGCGATCACCGAGTGGGCGGTCGAAAGCGGCGACGACCCGAGCTTCGTCAACAAGCTCTTCGCCTGGGTCAAAAGCCACCCGCGGACGAAGATGCTCGTCTACTACCAGGACTTCGGCGACGCCAACAGCTACCGAATCCAGAACTACGGCTCTAGCCTGAGCGTCCTCCGCGCCCGCCTCCACTCCGGGCTTTTCCCCTCTTACGCGCGGGGCGCGCCTCAGCTACCGCCGCCGCCCCCCGGTGGGGTTGGAGCGCGGTGATCGACGAGTAGCCGGTGAGGTAGATGCGGCGGCCATCGGAGATCACCGGCGTGTAGGTCCCCTTCGGGTAGCGCCAGACGCGCTTGCCGCTGCGCATCATGTAGCCGCTCGTGGTCTTGTTCGTGAACTCGGCGGCGTAGACGACGTCGCCGATCGCCGAGAGCGAGCCGATCACCTGTCCCCCGGCGTCCCGGCTCCAGCGGACGCTGCCGTCCTTGGCGTCGAGCGCGTAGACGTTGCCGTCGAAGGAGCCGATGAAGACGCTCGGCGGGCTGTGCTTGGTGTTGGCGACCGCCGGGCCCGAGTAGGCGTAGCCGCCGGTCGAGTACGACCAGGCGAGCTCGCCGTTGCCGGTGTCGTAGCTGTAGACGCGGGCGTCGTTGTTGCCGGCGTAGACGCGGCCGTAGGCGACCGCCGGGGTCGAGTAGAAGGCGCCGGAGCCGCCGAAGCCGGGGCCGAGCGAGCCGCTCTGCCAGACCAGCTTCCCGGTCTTGGCGTCGACCGCGTTCATGTAGCCGCCGTAGTCGCCGACGAAGAGCTTGCCGCCGTAGTAGGCCGGGGCCGCCTTGATCGCGCCGCCGAGCGGGGTCGACCAGCGCACCTGCCCTTTGCCGGTGCTCATCGCGAACAGTTCGCCGTTCTCGCAGCCGAAGTAGACGGTGCGGTCGATCACCACCGGCGAGGACTCGGCCCGCCCCGGCAGGTTCCGTTTCCAGATCAACTTGCCGGTCTTGGCATCCAGCTTGACGATGTGGCCGGGGACGAGGTTGACGATGTAGAGGCGGTGTCTGTAGTACGCCGGCGAGGAGGCGTTGAGGCGACCGATCCGGCGTTTCCACAGCTCTTTGCCGGTGTCGGCGTCGAGCGCATAGGCGTAGCCGCTGTTGTTGACGAAGTAGAGCTTGCCGCCGACGTAGATCGGCGGGAACTCGAGCAGCGGCCGATCGGTGAAGCGCCAGAGTTTGTCGAAGGGGGGTTTCACCCCGTTGACCGGCAGGTAGCGCGTCCGCGCCGGGTTGAGCCCGAAGAAGGGCCAGTTGACGGTCTTCGGTTCCTTCGGCGGCGGCGGCTTTTGCGGCTTGAAGTTGCGGATCGCCTCCTCGTTGTGGACGTCCCCCGGGCGCTTCAGCTCCTCGTAGGCGAAGATCGCGCCGCTGACGAGAATCGCCAGCGCCAGCAGCGCCACGGCCAGCATCTGGTTGGAGCGATGCTGGAGGTGGAGTTCGAAGAAGCGCCTAACGCGCATCGGCGGCGCGGCGCTCTGACTCTTTCGCGACCCCGCTGATCAGGTCCCGGATCGCTTTCTTCAGGATCAGCATGAAGACGGGGCCGGCGAGCGGAATCGTCGGCGTCGTCTTCACCGCGTAGACGACCTCGGTGCCGCCGTCGGAAGGCTGCATTTCGACCGTGCCGACGTGGTCGCGGACCGGCAGGCCGGAGAGGATCTTGTAGGAGAAGCGGGAGGGGCGCTCGTAGGCGATCACTTCCTCGCGCATCGGCGGCCCGGGGGCGGCGCTGAGGACGCGGATCGCGCCGAGCCCGTTCGGCGCCGGCTCCCCCTCCCGCTCCAGCTCGGCCTTGCGCAGGGGGGTGATCTCGGTGTAACGCCGGTGGTCGGTGAGGACGTCGAAGACGGTCTCGGGCGGGGCGGCCACCTGGCGGACGTATTTGAAGCTCGCCATCGAACCGACAGGCTACGTGAGCCGCCAGCGTTGCGGGTCCGTCCCCTCGATCTTCTCCGCCTCGCCGAGGATCGCCAGGTGGTCGAGGCAGGAGCGGACGATCTGCAGGGCCCAGGCGCTGGCCGGGGTGTTGACGTTCTCGGGGCCGATGATCTCGGCGACGATCTCGAAGGCCATGCGCTCGCCGTCGGCCAGCGCCGCCCGCACTTTCGCCAGCAGCTCGGCGACCTGGCGGCGGGACTCGGCGATCTTCGCCTCGGGGTCGCGGAAGGTGCGGCCGTGGCCGGGCAGGACGAGGCCGACGTCGAGCCCCTCGACCTCGTCGAGGCTGGAGAGGAATTCGCCAACCGGGTCGGGGCTGTGGCCGTAGTCGAAGAAGAGGACCGTGCGCCCGAGCAGGTGGTCGCCGGAGATCAGCAGCCTGCGCTCGGGCTGGTGGAGGACGACGTGCGAGGGGGCGTGGCCCGGGGTCTCGTGGACCTGCCAGGCGCCGAGGTCGGTCTGTATCTCCACCCCCGGGACGAGGTCGCGGTCGGGCTCCTTCAGCACGTCGATCCCGCTTTCCTCGTCGCTGCGGGCCTCGCGGTAGCGTTCCAGCGCCGCCAGCGGGACGCCGCTCTCCCGCGCCGTCTCGATCCGCGCCTCCAGCGCCGCCCCCGGGTCGTCGGCGAGCAGGCGCACGTGCTCCCAGCGCGGGTGCATCCAGAGCTCGCAACCGGCGCGCTCGACGATCGCGCCGCCGAGCCCGTAGTGGTCGGTGTGGGAGTGGGTGCAGACGACGAGGCGGACGTCCTCGACCCCGAAGCCGGCCTGCGCCAGCGCCAGGTCGAGCTGCCGCAGCCGTCCCTTGCCGCCCATGCCGGTGTCGAACATGACGATGCCGCCGTCGTGGGCGACCGCCCAGGCGTTCCCGTGCGGCACCCCCGGCCAGGGGAGCGGCAGCCGCAACCGCCAGATCCCCGGCATCAAGCGTTCGGTCCGCGGCGCCTCCGCTTTGCCCGCACTGGCCACGCAGCCAATCCTTTCAGAGCCTGGCGGCGCCGGACACTTCGCGGGGCGTCGTCCTCGGTCGGCCAAATAGCGCTGCTATTCGGCCTCCCTGCGTCCTACCCCCGCTCGGTCCGGCACTCGCCAGGACGCTCGAACTCCTGCATGACGCCGGCGACGGCGAAGCAGGCGGCGCCGGCGAAGGTGGCCCAGTTGGCGAGGCCGACCGCGAGCTCGTCGCCGCTCGCGGGGCGAACGAAGGCGGCCACCGCGGCGGCCATGAAGAGGGCCGAGCCGACCTGGTTGACGACGACAATCCACCAGCCGAGGTCGGCACGCCGCCCGCGCGGGCGGTCGCGGTGCATCTCGGTCAGGGCGAGGTGGCCGGAGAGCAGGAAGAGCACGCAGCCGACGAATTCCGGCGCCCAGACGAGGCGGTGTTCCTGGGCGACGGTGAGGTCGCCGACCAGCGCCGCCGCGAGGCTGGCGCCGAAGTAAAGGGTGCCGACGAAGAGGGCGACGGCGCTCGCCCAGTCGAGCCGGCCGGGCTCGGTCGACCACCAGCGCCAGGGCGCCGCCCGCACGACCCCGTCCGCATCAACTCCCCGCGGCGCGTTCGCGACCTGCAGCACCGACGCATAGCCACCGGTCGTGAAGAACACGCCCCCGACCATGAAGACCGCAGCAACCAACCGCGGCCCCCCGACGTGCGCCTGCGCCAACAACGCCCCGACACAGAACAAGGACCCGCCGAGGACGAAGGCGGTGGCGGCGACGGCGTTGATCCGGGTCAGACGGCGCCGGGTGACCGCGTCGGCCTGGCCCTGCGTCTCCCCCTCGGCAACGAGCAGCCCCCGCTTGCGCAGCACCCGCCGATCGACGCTCATCGGCGGCAGCGTAGTCGCAGGTCAGGCGGCGCTGAACGAGCCGGGATCCGGCCCGATCCGCTCCCCGCTCTCGAGCCGCGCGAGCGCGGCCATGTCGTCCTCGCTCAGCTCGAAATCGAACACCTCGAAGTTCTCCCGGATCCGCTCCGGCGTCGCTGACTTCGGGATCACGACGTTGCCAACCTGCAGGTGCCAGCGCAGGATCGTCTGCGCCGGGGTGCGGTCGTGGTGGGCGGCGACCGTCTCGATCGTCCCGTCTTCGAGCAGGTCGCCCTGGGCGAGCGGGCTCCAGGCCTCGGTGGCGACGTCGTGGTCGGCGTGCCAGGCCCGCAGCTCGGCCTGCTGGAAGCGCGGGTGCAGCTCGATCTGGTTCACGGTGGGTTGCTGCTCGGCCTCGGCCTCCAGCCGCTCGAGGTCCTCGACCCTGAAGTTGGAGACGCCGATCGAGCGGGCGCCGCCTTCCTCGCGGATCCGTTCGAAGGCGCGCCAGGTCTCCAGGTACAGGTCGGCGTCCGGCCGCGGCCAGTGGATCAGGTAGAGGTCGACGTGGCCGGTCCCCAACCGCTCGAGGCTCTTCTCGAAGGCCTTCAGCGTTGAGTTGTAGCCCTGCTCGGAGTTCCAGAGCTTGGTGGTGACGAAGACGTCATCGCGCCGCACGCCGCTGGCCGCGATCGCGGCCCCCACCCCGGCCTCGTTGCCGTAGGCGGCGGCGGTGTCGACGTGGCGGTAGCCGACCGCGAGCGCGTCCTCGACCGTCTCCTGGGTCTCCCCGGGCGGGATCTGGAAGACGCCGAACCCGAGCTGCGGGATCTCGACGCCGTCGTGCAGGGTGAGGACGGGAACTTCGGTCGCGTTGGTCATGCGACACCGGCTACCCCTGGGGCAGCGTTCCCAATCGATTGCTGAAGCGGCTGCGCTAGGCGGTCGCGAGGCCGATGGCCAGCAGCGGGAAAGCGCTCATCGCGCCCAGGTAGACGCCGATCGCGGCGCCGCTGCCGAGGCTCGCGGAGCGCGAGCGCGCACCGGCGAAGGCGCCGACGAGGACGAAGGCGGCGGCGATTCCGAATCCGAGCCAGAAGACCTGGGGCATCAGGGCGGCGAGAATACCCGAACGGGGGGAGGAATCGCCAGCCGCGTGGCAAAGGGCTGGCCATGAACCAGTCACAGACCCAGAACAGCAAGCTGATCCTCGCGGCGATGATCTTCGCCGTCTCGATGACCTTCATCGACCAGACGATCGTCGCGATCGCGATCCCGACGATCCAGGACGATCTCTCGCTCTCGGCGACGGGGGTGCAGTGGATCATCAACGGCTACCTGCTCTCGCTCTCGGCGCTGTTCGCCTTCGGCGGCCGCCTCGCCGACATCGCCGGCCACCGCCGCATGGTCGTGACCGGCGTCATCGTCTTCGCCGCCGCCTCCGCCCTCTGCGGCGCCACCCCCGACAGCTCGCTCGACGAGCCCTGGTTCATCGTCTTCCGAGTCATTCAGGGCGCCGGCGCGGCGATCATGTTCCCGGCGGCGCTGGCGATCGTCCTCAACGCCTTCCCGGTCCGCGAGCGCGGCCGCGCGATGGCGATCTTCTTCGCGATCGCCGGCGGCCTCACCTCGGTCGGGCCGCTCGCCGGCGGCTACCTCGTCGAGTGGTCCTGGCGGGCGATCTTCTGGGTCAACATCCCGGTCGCCATCATCGCCCTCGTCCTGATCTGGAAGTCGAAACCGGCCGACGAGAAGCACCCGGCGCCGATCGACTACACCGGCACCGCCCTGATCACCCTCGGCATGGGGTTCACGGTGCTCGGCCTGCAGCAGTCGAGCGTCTGGGGCTGGGACAGCCCCGCGACCTGGGCCTGCATCGCCGGCGGCCTCGTCATCCTCGCCTCCTTCGTCCGCTACGAGCTGCGAATCGAGAACCCGCTGCTGCGGCTCGAGGTCTTCAAGGACCGCGCTTTCGCGGTGGACAACGTCATCCTCTTCCTGCTGATGATCCCGTTCGTCCCGCTCTTCTTCTTCGCCAGCATGTACGCGCAGATCTCGCTCGGCGAAAGCGCCTCGGAAACCGGGCTCTACCTGCTGATCTTCTTCGCCGGCTTCGCCGTCGCCTCGCAGCGCGGCGGTCAGCTCCTCGACAAGGTCGGCGCCCGCAGCGCCGTCGTCCCCGGCTGCGCGATCGCCGCCGTCGGCTTTTACCTCTGGGGCAACTCGCTGACCGAGCTCTCGGTCTCCGACCAGTGGTACTGGATCGTCCTCGCCGGCATCGGGGTCGGCCTCGTCCTCAGCCCCGCCAACACCGACGCCCTCAACCGGGTGCCGCGGGAGCGCTACGGCGAGGCGACCGGGATCACCCAGACCGTGCGCAACTTCGGCTCCAGCCTCGGGCTGGCCGTGCTCGGCTCGATCCTGATCCTCGAGAACCGCTCCAACCTGGAAGCGACCGCCGACAGCCAGGGGATCCCGAAGCAGGTCGGCAGCGAAGTCGCCGACGTGATCAGCCAGGGCAGCACCGCCGGCAACACGCCCGGCGAACACCTGCCGCCCAAGATCCAGAAGGTCGTCGACGCGATCCCCCACGACTTCGCCCTCGCCTCCCGCACCGTCTTCTACGCGATGGCCGGGGTGATGGCGGTCGCCTTCGTCGTCGCCCTGGCGCGGATGCCGGGCGGCAAGGTAGAAGAAGAGGTGTGAGCCGCCGCCTCGTCCCGCTGGTCGTCGCAGCCCTGGCGCTGTGGGCGCCGGGGGCGAGCGCGGCAACGGGGGCCGGAGAGCCGTTGCCGGTCGACCCGGCGGCGCAGGAGCTGGCCGAGAGGTACGTGCCGATCACGATGCTGCGCGAGCAGCGCGACCCTCCCTGCGACACCAAGGAGGAGCAGTACCAGCCGACCAGCGTCGACGCCGTCCTCGGCAACCCGACCGTCACGCTCACCCACGAAGAACCCGACGGGGATCTCGTCGAGGTGAAGAGGGCGCCGACCGCGGCCGACATCGCCGGGCTCCGCGACGGCTACTACCTCGACTACGAAGGCAAGGTCCTCGGCGACACCTGCGTCTACGCCCGCGCCTTCCGCAAGCTGGTCGAGGAAGGCAAGGCGCCGGCGATCACCTACGCCCACGTCGCCCGCGAACCGAACCGCGACGGGTTCGCCCTGCAGTACTGGTTCTACTGGTACTTCAACCAGTTCAACGACCTCCACGAGGGCGACTGGGAGGGGATGCAGATCACCTTCGAGTCGAACACCACGGCGGGTGCGCTGGCGGAAGAGCCGAGCGAGATCATCCTCTTCCAACACGCCGGCGGCGAGCGGGCCGACTGGGAAGACGGCAAGGTGCAGAAGCAGGGAACGCACCCGGTCGTCTACCCCGCCGCCGGCTCGCACGCGACCTTCTACGACTCCGCCGTCTACGTCGAGAACGGGCAGAACGGCTCCGGGGTCGGCTGCGACAACACCTCCGAGCCGCTGCGCGAACTGAAGCTGCGGCCGGTGCTGCTGCCGGAAACGGCGCCGGAAGAGGGCGCCTTCCAGTGGCTCAGCTACCGGGGCCGCTGGGGCGAACGCGAAAAGGGGTTCAACAACGGGCCGCAGGGCCCGGTGACGAAGACGGTCTGGCGCGAACCGTTCGCCTGGATGGAAAAGCAGCGCACGACCAGCCCCCGCTTCCCCGGCGGCTCGGTCGTCGGCGGGCCGGTCACCGGCGCCTTCTGCGGCGCCGTCACCGCGGTCACCGACCTCACCCACCTGGCGACGAAGTCGCGGCCGGCGGCGATCGGGGTCGTCCTCGCGATCCTCCTGGTCCTGGTCCTGCTCTTCGGCGTCACCCGCTGGGGGCCGGTCGACCTGAAGCAGCTGCGGGCGCGCCGCGCCTTCGGCCAGATCCTGCGCTGCGCCCGCCGGCTCTACCGCCGCCACTGGTGGCCGCTGGTCCCGATCGGGCTGATCGCCTTCCCGATCGTCGGCGGGGTGAAGCTGCTCGCCGAAGCGCTCGCCAACGGGCGGCAGCTCGACGACGCCGCCGGGCGGGCGGGCGTCCACCTCGCCTTCGCCGACCTGGCGGAAACGCTCGGGCCGCCGATCGCCTACACGCTCGTCGCCGCGATCGTGATCGTCTTCGTGCGGGAACTGGCGCGGGGACGGCGGGTCGGCGTCCGCGACTCGATCCGGGGGATGCTGGCGCGGTTCTGGCGCGTGGTCGCCGCCCAGCTGATGGTCACCTTCGCCCTGCTGCTGCTCCTGCTGACCGTGGTCGGGATCCCGATCGCCGCCTGGAAATACGTCAGCTGGCTCTTCGTCCAGCAGGAGGTCCTCTTCACCGACAAGTCCATCCGCGAGGCCTTCCGCGGCAGCTCGCAGCTGGTCCGCGGCCGCTGGCTGCACACGGTGCGGGTCGCGGGCGTCCTCTGGCTGCTCAGCATCGCCGCCGGGCCGCTGCTCGGCTTCGCGCTGATCTTCACCGCCTTCCCCCTCTTCTGGATCAACGTCCTCGGCTCGGTCGTCTTCGCCCTCTTCATCCCCTACGTCGCCGTCGGCCAGACGCTCCTCTACTTCGACCTCCAGGTGCGGGCCGAGGAGGAACCGGTGCCGAGGCGGCGACTACTGCGGCGGCTGCGGCCGAGCCCGGCGCCGAGCAGCTAGTTTTCACCCGGTGAAGATCCTCGCCTTCAGCGACCTCCATCGCGACCTCGAGCAGGGGGCGCGGCTGGTCGAGATGTCGGCCGAGGCCGACGTCGTGATCGGCGCCGGCGACTTCGCCTCGGTGCACGAGGGCCTGGAGGAGACGATCGCGGCGCTGGCGGCGATCGAGACCCCGACCGTCCTCGTCCCCGGCAACAACGAGACCGCCGACGCGCTGCGCGAGGCGGCCGCCGGCTGGAGCGCCGCGACCGTCCTCCACGGCGAGGGGACGACGATCGAGGGCACCGAGTTCTTCGGCCTCGGCGCCGGCATCCCGGTGACGCCCTGGGACTGGAGCTTCGACCTCGACGACGAGGCCGCGACCGCGATGCTCGCCGCCTGCCCCGAGGGAGCGGTGCTCGTCCTCCACTCGCCGCCCAAGGACCACTGCGACTCCGCCGGAGGCGGCGGCAACTTCGGCAGCCCGGCGCTGCTGCGGGCGATCGAAGAGAAGCGGCCCCGCCTCGCCGTCTGCGGCCACATCCACGAGTCCTGGGGCTGCGAGAGCCAGATCGGCGCGACCCCGGTCCGCAACCTCGGCCCCAAGGGCACCTGGCTCGAGGTCTAGTGGGCTATCGGGTTCTTCGTTCCGCCGACGCCTTCTGGCGGCGCTCGAACCAGATGAAGACGCCGAACACGGACATCGGCGGTCAGCTCGAGGCGACGCAGCTGGGGGCGCGGATGTGGCGGCTGGAGCCGGGAAAAGCCTCGACGCGGCACCGGCACTTCACCCAGGAGGAGCTCTACGTCTTGCTCGAGGGCGAGGGACGGGTGCGGATCGGCGACGAGGTGCTGACGCTGGCACCGCTCGACACGCTCCTGGTCGAGCCCGACACCGACCGCCAGCTCTTCAACGACACCGCGGCCGACCAGCTCTGGCTCGTCGTCGGCGCCCCGCGGGAAGAGATCACCAGCACGCTGGAGATGAGCGAGGAGCAGCTGCGGCACATGTACCCCGAGGGGCCGAAAGCGCTGCCGCCTGAGCTCGGCGGCGGCCAGGCGGTCTACCCCGCGGAGGACTAGAGGGCGAGCGCGACCGGCTCCTCGAGCAGCTGCTTCACCCGGGCGAGGAACTCGGCGCCCTCGGCGCCGTAGAGGATGCGGTGGTCGCAGGAGAGGGTCGCTTTCATCAGCCGCGCCGGGACGATCTCGCCGTCGCGGACCGCCGGGACCTCGCGGATCGCGCCGACGGCGAGGATCGCCGCCTGGCCCATGTTGATGACGGCGTCGAACTCGTCGATCCCGAACATCCCCAGGTTGGAGACGGTGAAGGTGCCGCCCGAGAGCTCCGGCGGGGTCACCGAGCCGTCGCGGACCTTGGCGGCGACGGCGCGGGTGTCGGCGGCGATCTGACGCAGGCCCTTGCGGTCGGCGTCGAAGACGGTCGGCACCACCAGCGCTTCCTCCGCGGCGACCGCGACGCCGACGTTGACCCGCGAGTAGAGCTCGAAGCGGCCGTCGCGGTAGGCGCCGTTGGCTTTCGGGAACTCGCGCAGGGCGATCGCGCATGCCTTGACGATCATGTCGTTGAAGGAGGGAACGACGTCGCCCTCCTTCGTGGCGGCTTTGATCGCCGCCCGCGCCTCGACCGCCTTCCCCATGTCGATCTCGATCGTCAGGTAGAAGTGCGGCGCGGTCGCCTTCGACTCCGCCATCCGCCGCGCGATCGTCTGCTGCAGCTTGTTCGGGTCCTGGGTCTCAACCGCACCCTTTGCCGTTTCGGACGAAGGTGGTTGGCCAGCGGGTCCTGTCTCCGATACGACCCCCGCGCCAACTGGCGCGGGTCCCGCATCTTCGCCACCCGCTGGAGGGACCGCCTCCTCGACGTCGTGTTTGACGATCCGGCCCCCGGGACCGGAACCGTGGAGAGCTTTTAGGTCCAGGCCCTTGTCACGGGCCAAGCGCCGCGCGAGCGGGGACGCTTTCACCCGATCGTCCCCGTCCCGAGGTTGAGCATCTGCAACCTCCGCATCCCGATCCTCCGGCTCGTGCTCCGCCTCAGCGGCCGGAGCATCGGAGTCCTGCGCCTCCGCCTCTCCCGTGGGTGACGTCGTAGGGGGGACCCCCTCCTGCGCAGTTGCAGGAGGGGGTGGGTCCCCTGCGGCGGCAGGACCCGCGGGCCGAGCGCCCGGTCCCTCACCGTTGACCCCCTCCCCGATCCGAGCAATAGGAGACCCGATCGGAAGCGTCTCCCCCTCCTGAGCCAAGATCTCCTGCAACGTCCCGGCGACGTCGGATTCGTAGGCCATGTTCGCCTTGTCGGTCTCGATTTCGACCAGCTCGTCCCCGACCGCGACCTCGTCCCCCACCTGTTTCAGCCAGGTGAGGATCGTCCCCTCCTCCATCGAGTCGGAGAGGCGCGGCATCACCACCTCACTCACGGGGCAGCTCCATGCCTACAGATTGCCACTTCGGCCAGTTGGCTCTCAGCCGCGGGCGAGGACGGCCCCGGCGAGGAGCGAGGCAGCCGCCTGCCGCAGCAGGCCAGTGCGGATCTCCCCCATCACCGCTTCCTCGCGCGCCTGCAGCCTGCCGACGGTCGCGATCGGCTCGACGTCGGTCCTCGGTTCGGGCGGCGCGGTCGCCACCGCCTCGCCGTAAGCGAGGCACCCCTGCACCCCCTGGGCGATCAGCTGGGCGCGGTAGTCGGCCCCCTCTTCAGTCGGGTGCAGGTTGTCGGCCTGCATCAGGTCGGGACGGGTGGCGACCGTCCGCTGCCAGTCGGGCACCTGCGTCCCCGGCCGCGAGGCGGCGAATTCCGCCACGACCCGATTCTTGCCGGAGTCGTCGACCCCGCCGGGATGGAGGCCGTGGATCGTCGGCACGACCATGCAGCGGTCGCCGACGACTTCCACCACCTGCTCCAGATTGCCGGCGAGGATCTCCGGATAGGACGGGTTGTCGTTGGTGCCGGCGTCGAAGACGACGACGTCGACCGAGGGGTCGAAGCTTTCCTGGAAGAGATCGAAGATCTGGTAGCTGTTGTAGCCGCCGACGGCGTTGACCGTCAGTTCGACCCCCGGCAGGTAACGGCTCAGGTAGGGCGAGGTCAGCTCCTCGAGGCTGTCGCCGACGACGAGCACGTGCGGCGCCGAGCGGGCCTGGGTCGCGGGCGCGGCAAGGCAGAGCAGAAGCGCCGCCAGCATTGCCGTCCCGAAACCCCTGATCCACCGCACGGCAGGGTGTTTTACACGACGTAGTCCTCCTAAACTGCCGCGCGTGTCCGCCACCGCCCGGCTCAAGCTGATCGGCTGCGCGCTGCTGGCGGCGGTGCTGGTCGCCGGCTGCGGCGGCGACTCGAATTCGACCGCCGCCTCGACCGTCTCCAGCGACGAGGGTCGTTTCCAGGATTTCCCGTCCTCCAGCAAGGAAAAATCTGGAAACGACGCCGGGGAGGCCGCAAAGAGCGGGGACGGTGCGCAGCATGTCCCCGCCGGCGACCTCTGCCAGAGCCAGCTCGGCAGCTTCGTCGGCTCGATGGACGGGCTGCGGCGGCGGCTCGCCGTCGGCGTCACCTACGACCAGTACGTCGCCGAGGTGCGGGGCATCCGCACCACCTATGGGGAGATCCCGATCCGCAGCCTCCAGGTCGACTGCCTCGGCCTCGTCGCCACCCCCGCCGAGAAGGCCTTCAACCGCTACATCGAAGGCGCCAACGACTGGGGCGAATGCGTCTCGGAGCTGGGCTGCGGGACGGGCGAAATCGAACCGGTCCTGCAGCGGCGCTGGCGGATCGCCTCCCACTTCCTCAGCGAAGCCGAGGACGGCCTGCAGGCCATCGCCCGCTGAGCTGCGGCCTAACCAAAAAACGCCGGGGCCGCCTCGCGGCGACCCCGGCCTGGTGCAGAAAACGAACGCGGGAACTGCGACCGAGCGGGACAAGACCCGGCTCCCAACGTCACGCCGGTGCCCGGGGTGGATTCCGCCGGGCGCCCGAACCAGTGCGGCGCCTAGCGGCCCTGCACCTCCAGAGTCCCATCAAGCATGTGAATCAAGTTAGGACCACCTCCTTTCTCTGGTCAGAGAAGTGAAGCAAACCTGGAGGTCGAGCTCAAAGGGCCGCTGCCTCCTCCGGCAGCTCGTCGCCGAGGATGTCCTTGCCGCGGCGGCTCTGGACGCGGCGCCAGGCCTCGAAGCCGAGGCCGACGAGCATCGCGCAGGCGAACGAGGTGGCGAGCGGCAGCCAGAGGCTGTCGTTGAAGGTCTCGCCGCCGAGGTAGCCGAGCATCGAGACGTAGACGGCCCAGATCGCCGCCGCGAAAGCGTCGGCGACGACGAACTGGCGGTAGGGCATCTCCAGGGTGCCGGCGGCGAAGGTGGTCGCCGTGCGCCCGCCGGGGATGAAGCGGCCGACGCCGATCAGGATCGCCCCGCGGCGGCGCAGCGCCTCCTCGGCCCACTGCAGCCGCGCCTGCCCCTTCTCGTCGGCGAAGAGGCGGTCGGCGATCGGGTCGCCGATGCTGCGGCCGAGCAGGTAGCAGAGGTTGTCGCCGACGAAGGCGCCGAGGGCGACCGCCGGCACCAGCGCCCAGATCAGCAGGTCCCCCTGCGCCGCCAACACTCCTGCAGTGATGACGATCGTCTCCGAGGGGATCAGCGGGAAGAGGACGTCGGCGGCGGCGGCGAAGCCGACCACCGGGTAGGTGATGGCGCTCTGCGAGACCTCGTGGGTGAGCCAGTCGAACACGGCCCGCTTCTACCCGGATAGGGCGGGTTTACCAATCGCTGGACGGGTAAAGAAGAAGCCATGTCCACCGCATTGATAGTCCTCATCGTCGTCGTCGCAGTCGTCCTCCTGATCGTCGCCCTTCGAGCGGCGCGAAAGCGCAAGGCCAGGCGCGATCTCGAACGGCAACGCCTCGGCGAACAGGCCGGCGGCCACCGCCAGGAGGCCGACCTGCACGCGAGCAAAGCGCAGGAGCACGAGGAGACGGCCCAGGAAGCGGCCGAACGGGCCGAGCGCGAGCGCCTGCTGGCGCGCCGCCACGGCGAGAAAGCCGACGACCTCGAGCAGAAGCTCTAGGTCAACTCAACAAGGGAGAGCAACCAAATGGTGATCGGAGTCGTAATCGGAATCTGCGTCCTGCTGGCGATCCTCGGCTTCCTCGTGCCGAGACTCTCCAACCACGCCAAGCGCGGTACCGACAAAGGCTTCGGCGCCGGTCAGCGGGCAGGAAGCAAGGCGCCGGGCCCGATCGGCACCCTGCTCAGCAAGTCGTTCGGCAAATCCCAACGCGCCAGCAGCAAGAGCCACTCGGCCGGGAAGTCAGCGCGCGAGAAGCTGCCGTTCTAACTCAGCGTCGCTGCTTCCTCTCAGGCAGCCGAAGGCGACGCAGTTCGGCAGGTTCTTCGCAGTCCTGGCGACTGGAGCAGCCGCCGAGTTTGCGGAGGAAGAAAAGGGGCCGTCCGCGCCAGAGCGAGACGAAGTCCGACAGCGAACCCTCGCTCTCCAATAGCAGTCGCTGACCTCTCGGCCCACCGACGGTGCGGTCGCGATTACCGTCGGCAAGCAGCCGGAGAATCGACAAGCCTCTGAATTTCCAGCCGAGGAGGAGGAGGCCCCCATGGCGATCGGCGGCGACGACCCTGATCGGCTCCGAGAACCTGCGGAAGCCGTCGCCGCTGAACTCCCGCTGCAGCGAACCGTCGTGGCGCAGAGTCGCGACCCAGCCGCCCCGATCCGAGCCGCCGCCGACCACGAGGTCGCCGTTGCGCCGGAGCAGGAAGTCGGTCATGAGTTCGGGAATGCTCGGGGCGGCGATGTTTGCGAGCCGGCGCAGCGACACTTCTGCGCGGGCCTGATACGTCCCGTCGAGGGTGCCGTCGGACAGCAACCGCAGCAGCCGCGAGCGCTGCGGAGATCCTTCGACGTAATCGGTGGTCTGCGCGAGGATCACTGAACCGTCCGCTTCGACCGCGGCGACTTTGGGTCCTCCCCAGCCCGCCTCCCGCGAGGGCGCCAGGAGCCCGTCGCCGTCGAAGCCGGAATCGAGCGCACCGTTCGGGAGGAGCCTCGCGATGTAGGACTGGTAGGGGGAGGTCGACGTCGCTTCGGGGGAGGATTCGTCCGCCCAGCAGCCGAAGCCGAGGAGCAGACCGCCGTCGGCGCCGGAATCGAGATTGGCGCCGGCGCCGCCGGGACAGGGGATGGTCAGCAGCGAGACGCCGGCGCTGCCGAAGGTCGGGTCGAGGGCGCCGTCCGCCGTGTAGCGGGCGATCGCCAGCGTGCTGGGGCCGCGGGAGCCGCCGGTGCTCCTCCAGGTGATCAGCGGACGGAACTGCCGGTCGACATGGAGGCTCGGGTACGTGCAGCCGATCGGCGAATAGATCTGGGCGAACCCGCCGGCCCCGAAGCCCGTGTCGACCCGCCCGTCCGACAGGTAGCGGGAGATGTAGGACGGGGTTTCGCATTCGGACTGCTCCGGCGTCGGCAGGGCGCGGTAGAGGACCCAAGCGGTCCCTTCCGGTCCCGGCCGCACCTCGTGAACCCCGTAGAAGGTACGACCCGGCTGATTGACAGCCAGGAGGTCGACCGTCCCCCCGGCCCCGAAGCCTGGATCGGGCGCGAAGCGGTACGCGCCGGCGTTCCCGGTCAGGGAAAGCGAGAACACAGCGACGAGCAGCAAGGCGATGCCGATGACTTTTCCCCGCGTCCCCGTCACAAGCTCGACGATAGCCGCAACGAAACTGGCCAGCCGGCCAGTATGCTGCCGGGGCGTGGCCGACCAAGCGAAGATCCAGGCTGAGATCGCCGCCGGAGGAGGGAGCGTCGAGGACGCGCTCGTGCTCGAGCGCGAGCACTGGGAGCACGGGCCGCCGCAGGAGCTGTTCAAGCGGATGCGCAGCGAGTGCCCGGTGCACTGGACCTCGGAAGTGACCGAGCTGCCGCAGGCGAAGGGCTTCTGGTCGGTGACCCGCGCCGACGACGTCCACGCGGTCAGCCGCGACTTCGAGACCTACTCCTCCGAACGGGGCGGCGTCGTCGTCATCGACGAGGTCTTCCCGATCGAGCTGGCGCGGGCGATGTTCATCGGCATGGACCCGCCCAAGCACGACCGCCTGAAGGCGCTGTTCCAGGCCGGCTTCACGCCGAAGCGGATCGCCGCCCACGAGGGGGCGATCCGGGAGATCGTCACCGGCACGCTCGACCGGCTGAAGGGGCGCGAGACCTGCGACCTCGTCACCGACGTCGCCCAACCCGCCGTCTCCCGGGTGATCGGCAGCTTCATGGGGATCCCCGAGGAGGACGACGCCGCCTGGGCAGAGCTGATGAACATGGCGCTGGCCGCCAACGACCCCGACTACAGCCCGGACGTCGAGAGCGTCGAAGCGACGATCCAGGAAGCGATCCAGCAGGTCTTCGAGCGCTGCGGGGCGATGATTGCCGAGCGCCGCGAGAACCCGACCGACGACCTCACCAGCGTCCTCGTCCACGCCGAAGTCGAAGGCCAGAAGCTGGAGGAGCACGAGATCGTGATGGGCTTCTTCCTCCTCGTCGCCGCCGGCAACGACAGCACCAAGGCGACCTACTGCAGCGCGATGCGGGCGCTGATGGAGAACCCGGACCAGCGCCGGCTCCTGGTCGAGGACCCGGCGCGGATCCCCGGCGCGGTCGAGGAGGCGCTGCGGATGTTCCCCGCCTTCGCCCACTTCCGCCGCACCGCGACCAGGGACTGCGAGCTCGGCGGGCAGCAGATCAAGGAGGGCGACAAGGTGGTGATGTGGTACGCCTCGTCCAACCGCGACGAGAGCCGCTACGAGGACCCCGACCGCTTCGACGTCCTCCGCAACCCCGAACACCAGGCCTTCGGCGCCGGCGGCCGCCACTTCTGCCTCGGGACCGCGCTGGCGCGGCTGGAGCTGAAGATCCTCCTCGAGGAGACCCTCGCCCGCTACCCGGAGACGGAGATGGCCGGCGACCCGGTCTACGTCGAGTCGGGCTTCCTCAACCAGCTGAAAACCCTGCCGGTCCGCCTCAACGGCTAGCGGGGAGGCCGGGGTGACGACGGCGGTCACCGCGGCGCGCCCCGAGGACGTCTCGCGCCTGGTCGACGACCTGCACGCGGCCTTCATGAACGACCCGGTGCTGGGCTGGGCCTTCCCGGACGAGGCGAGGCGGCGCCGCTACGGCAGGCACTTCTTCGCGATGCACGCGCGGCGCCTCGTCCCGGGCGGGCTGACCTGGCGGGCCGAGGGCGGCGCCGCGCTCTGGGCCGGGGCGGGGCGCTGGCGCGAGTCGCCGCTGCAGTTCCTCCGCCTCGGGGCGGCGACCTTCCGCGGCCTCGGGCTGCGGACCGGGCTGGTCGCGCGCGGGCTGCTGGGGGTCGAGTCCCGGCACCCGCGGGAGGAGCACCTCTACCTGGTCGCCGTCGGCGTCCGCCCGGAGCAGCAGGGGCAGGGGCTCGGTACCGCCTTGCTGGAGCCGGGCGTCGCCCACGCCGACCGCCTCGGCCTCCCGGCCTACCTGGAGAGCAGCAACGTCCGCAACGTCCCGCTCTACGAACGGCACGGCTTCGAGGTCACCGAGGAGGTCGACCTCCCGCGCGGGCCGCGGGTCTGGCTGATGTGGCGACCGGCGGAGGCCGGGCTCAGGGGAGCGTGACCGGCGTCGCCGGCGCCGAGCCGCTCTTCAGCAGCGTCGAGAGGTAAATGACGACCGGGTCGCTGCCCCGGTTGGCCGCTTCGTGGATGTCGGAGGGCTGCTCGACCAGCCACTGACCGGGCTGGATCCGCGCGGTCTGACCGGCGGCGATCGTCCGCACCCTCCGCGGGTCCTTTTCGGCGTCGCCTTCGCTTACCACCGCGGAGCCCTTGCGGACGGTGTAGGTGAGGGTGCCGGCGGCGATGCGGGAGATCTGCGTCCCCAGGTGATGGTGGAGCGCCAGCTTCGCCCCCGGTTCGACCACCACCCGGCTGAGGACCATGGTGCGGTTGGGGGCGCCCTGGACCTTGGAGGTCTGGGCGAGGGCGGTGCGGACCGCGGTCGGCTCCGAAGGGCCGGCCAGGGCGCCGGGAAGCAGGGCGCCGAGGGCGAAGACGACGGTGAGGGCGGCGGCGAGGGCGAGGCGCGAGCGAGCGGTAGCGGGCATCGGCGCGCCACCCTAGGCGGGCGGGCGGATGGAGGCTCAGATCATCGTCAGCTGCCCTTGCGCGGGCGCCGGATCGACAGCGCGGCCGGCGGCACCCTCGAGCTCGAGCAGGAAGCGCTTGCGCGGCAGCCCGCCTCCGTACCCGGTCAGCGAGCCGTCGGCGCCGATCACCCGGTGGCAGGGGACGAGGATCGGCGTCGGGGTGCGGCCGATCGCCGCGGCGACGGTGCGGACGCGCCGGTAGGGCTCGAGATCCTCCGGGAAGAGGGAGGGGTCGATCGAGCCGGCGAGCTCGCCGTAGGTGGTCGTCGACCCGTAGGGGATAGCCTGGAGGCGCGCCCAGACCGCCCGCTGCAGCGGCGTCCCGACGAGGTCCAGGTCGACCTCGAAGCGCTGCCGCTCGCCGGCGAAGTACTGCTTCAGCTGGGAGACGACCCCGGGCATCGCGCGGCCGGGCGCGTCGAAGCGCGGCGCCCGCTCGGGGAAGTAGAGGCCGCGGATCCCGGCCGGGCCGGCGAGCACGGTGAGGTCGCCGACAGGGCTCGCGTAGGTCGTCCAGGCATCCATACCGATAGAACGCACCGCCCTCCTCGAACGTGAGATCGGACTTTTACCCGATCTTGACCGGCTCCTAAGAGTCCCGGTCCATCCTGAAGCGGACACCCGACAGAAGGAGGCGAAGATGCCGCAGGTATTAGTGGTGACGGATCTGCCGGAGGCCGGAGGGAAGCTGGTCTACCGGGAGCGGATCGTCAGCAGCGACTTCGAGTCGAGCCATTTCACTGACCAGCTCGCCGAACGTCTCGACTGGGCGGTCCGCGACGCCGACGAGCTCGACGACCGCGAGGAGGAGCAGGGAAGCTAGCCCTGCGGGCCGAAGTACCAGGCCATGACCGTCGACGGCTCCGCCCCGCTCCAGGTCGGCGGCTGGCTCCACAACCCGGCGACCGGTGAGATCGCGCACCTCCTCGCGGCGGACCCGGACGGGCGGCGGATCGAGGTCGACCTCTGGCTGCAGCCCGGCGCCGCGGTCGCCGGCGCCCACGTCCACGAGCACTTCGTCGAGCGGTTCGAGGTGCGCGAAGGCGAGGTCGGCTTCATGGTGGGCGGGAGCGAGCGCACCGTCCGCGCCGGCGACGGCGCCGTCGAGGTCTCGGCCGGCACCGCGCACGACTGGTGGAACGCCGGCGACGGCGTCGCCTACGTCCGCGTCGAAGTACAGGCAACGCCCGCCGCGCAAGGGGAACCAGCCGCCCGCTTCGCCTCGATGATCGAGGCGATCTGGTCCCTCGGCGCCCTCGGCCGGGTCAACGCCAAGGGCCTCCCCGACCCCCTCTGGCTGGCGGCGATCACGCGCGAGTACAGCGACGCGATCCGCTTCGTCAGGCCGCCGGCCCTCGTCCAGACCGTCCTCTTCGGGCCGCTGGCGGCGCTCGCCCGCCGGACCGGCCGCGACCCCCTGGCGCCCGAGCTCCACGGCCCGGAGGCCGCCTGCGCCATCCCCGACCCCGGCGAGGAGGGCTTGGCCGCTTTGCTCGCGCGAGGGGTCGGCACCCGCGCCGCGCGCCGGGGCGGCTAGACGAGCAGCGAGACCTTCGGGTCCCTACCCTCCCGGGACATGGCGATCCAGCGGATGGACAACGTTCTCATCGTCGTCGAGGATCTCGAGCGCGCCAAGGCGTTCTTCACCGAGCTCGGCATGGAGCTGGACGGCGAGACGCAGGTCGAGGGGGATTGGGCAGGCCGCATCATCGGCCTCGAGGACGTCCGCTGCGACATCGCGATGATGAGGACCCCGGACGGCCACGGCCGGGTAGAGCTGTCGAAGTTCCACAACCCGTCCGCCGTCAGGGCCGAGCCGGAAGACGCCCCGGCCAACGCCCTCGGCATCCGCCGCATCATGTTCGCCGTCGACGACGTGGACGACGTCGTCGCCCGCCTCTGCGACAACCACGGCGCCGAGCTGGTCGGCGAGATCACCCAGTTCGGCAACGCCTACCGGCTCTGCTTCCTGCGCGGCCCCGAGGGCATCGTCGTCGGGTTGGCGGAAGCGCTCGGCTAAGACTTCACGGTGCGGCGGAGCGGCCCGCGAAGCCGTCTACCGGGCCGTTGCCGTAAAGGAGACCGTCCCCACGGGTTCGCCGCCGAAGAAGGTCGCGCCCTTGCCTTCCGGAGCGGCAAAGACCTGGTTGAACGTGTCGGCGGTGCCAGGGTCGAGCGCCAGCGAGGTCGAGGCGGCGCCGATCGTCCGCCTGGCCGGGTCGGCCGTCACCCCGCCGATCGACATGGCGGCCACCGGGACGAGGCCGATCTTGCCCGCGTACGGCGGCGAGGGCTGAACGTCGGCTTCGGCAGTCAGCGAGGCGCTGTCGACGTCCAGCCACGGCCGTTTCCAGAAGACCTGACCCCCTCCCAGCTGCAGGAGTTCGATCGCACCGCTGGTTTCGACCCTGCCGGCCGAGGCGTCGGGGGCGAGTTTGCCGCCGAAGATCGGCAGCGTGAAGACCGGGCCGACGTGTTCGGCCGGGAAGATCGGGTTCACCGCAACGTTCAGCGATTGCAGCTTGGCGGTGAAACCGGGGTCGAAGGTGAGGGTCGCTGCCCCGCGCTCGAGCAGGAAGACCGTTTCCGGCAGCGCCGTGGTGGTCGTCCTGCCGATCGAGAGGCCGGGCTTGAAGAGATCGCGCCGGTTCAGCTTCTTGCCGAGCCGGACCGCGAGCTTCGCGCTGAGCGCGAGGTCGCCCGTCTTGACCTTGTCGCCGAACCCCGCGCGCGAAACGCGGACGCCGGGGACGGTGGCGATCTTGAGCTGGCTGCCGCCCACCTTGGCCGAGAAGGGCGCGTGCTTCTGGGTGGTCCGCAGCTTCAGCTGCTTCAGCGGGATCTTCCGGTTTCCCGCCTGGAAGACGATCGCGCCCTCGTGCTCGACCGTCCCCTGGCCGGTAACCGGGTCGAACTTGCCGCCGACGGCCGGGAAGCTGACCGTCCGGCCCCTGAGCCTGGCCGGAGCCACGGCCCGCAGGCGGACCCCGTCCCGGGCCAGGAGGCGGACGAAGCTCTGGTCGAGCTGGATCTTGGTCTGGCCCGATCCGACCGGGTTGTAGTCGGCGCGGGCGGGCGAGCAGACGCCGAAGAGGGCGACGACGAGCAGGACCGCGACCAAACGCTTCATTCGTCCACCCGGCAGCTCTTGGTGACGTTGAGGCTCATCTCCTTGCCGTCGACGAACTGGAACTTGGCTCGCGCCAGCGGAAACACCGCGGTGTCGGCTTTCGCCAGCGCCGGACAGCCGGAGTTGAAGTAGCTGAGGGCCTTTCCCCGGTAGGTGTATTTGCGCCGCAGCGTCAGCTTGATCCGGTCGACGAAGCCCCAACTGCCCAGGGCCCCGGGAAGCGACGCCTTCAGCTCGGTGCCGTAGGGCCCCTTGTGGATCGAGCGGATCGAGAACACGATCACGAACGAGGTCGCGAAGGGAACTGTGGTGAAGATGTGGGCGAACAGGGCCGGCTTACCTCCCGCGCGTCCGTTGAAGATGAGCAGCCGACCGCGCGTCGGGTAGGGCCGCTGGGCGGGGAAGACGACCGAGGCCCAGAAGCGACCGGAGCCGACCAGGGCGTCGCCGCATCTGCGCAGGGACCGGCCGGTCGAGCTGGCCTTGATCGCCGAGATCGGGCAGACCGGCAGCCCTTGCGACTGCAGGAGGCCGTGCCGGTTGACGTCGATCGTCATCGTCTCCAGCTGCGGCGGGACCTGCCCGTCGGTGGTGCCGATGTGACCGCCGACGAAGACCGCGATCGGAGCCGTGCCGTGTCGCGGCAGCTTGAACGGCTGGATGCGGCTGAGCACGCTGACCCGCAGGTTCCCTTTCTGGAGAACCTCGGCGGTCGCGGAGCCGACCGCGGTCAGAAGCGCCAGCGCCGCGCTTAGCAGCAACACCCGCCGGCGCATCTACCGCTGCCGTGACTTCTTCCCGCCCTTGCCCTTGCACTTGGCCTTGACCGGCGGGTTGAAGTCGTAGGGCCGGCCGTTCTGCCCGGTGAATTCGGCGATCGCCTTGTGGGTCCGCCGGCAGAGGTTGGTCGAGTTGACGAGCAGGCTTTTCTTGCCGCCGAACATCTTCAGGGTGAACTTGGTCACCGGGGCATCGGGCACCGCGTCGAAGGTCGTGCGGATCAGGCCTTTGGCGCGGCCCTTGGTGGCGGAGTCGATCCGGCCGACGAGGGCGACCTCGATCCTGCCGCTGTGCAGGGCGGCGACCAGGTCGGGCAGCGGGTGGTTCGAAGAGCGCAGGAAGACGGGACCGCTGAGCGGTTCGTCGAGCAGCGGCGTCACCGCCCGCGCCCGGCCGTAGACGGAGGCGGCCGGGCACTGTTCGCCGTTGCCGACGCCGGCGTTGAACTGGACCCGGGTGCAGATCGTCTTGATGTGCCCCTGTTCGAGGAACTCGGAGCGGGGCAGCGTGACCCGGGCATGGCCGATGTTGGCATCCCCCGGGCGCGGCCTCACCACCGCCGTCAGGGCCGGGTTCTTACCGCGCTTCGTGCCCCCCTTCAGCGAGATCGAGAGCCGTGGCTTGAAGCCGAGGCTGGCGCAGCTCGCCGCCTGGAAGGGACTGGTCACGGTGACAGGGCTGTCGTCGGCTTCGCTGGCGAAATCGGTCCCGGAGCCGAGCACCGTCGAGGCCGTCGAGGTCCGCGCGCAGGAGGTCGGATTGAGCACGAAGTCGGGCCGGTCGACGTAGACCCTGATGTCGCGGAGGTGGACCGGGATGCCTTTGATGATGTGCGGCAGCGGGTCCGAACCGGTCGCGTCGACGAACACTTCCGCCGTTTCGGGGTTGACCTTGAGGGCCTCGCGGACGACGACCGTCCCGAGGTCGAAGGGGCCGACCTTCGCGGCCGTGATCGCCGCGATCGAGAGCTGGGACCCGTTGTAGGGGCCGGCCAGGTAGACCTTCCCCGGCGCGTAGGCGAGCGAGGGCCCGACCCCGGCGCCGACCAGCGTCCGCCCGATCTCCGAAGCCGCCGGACAGCTCGGGTTGTCGATCTCTTCCTGACCGCCGTGCGGGCCGGTACGGGCCACGGCGGCGGCGATCGCCAGGTCGGGGCAGAACGGAATCCCGGCCAGCTTGCCGATCACCCCCGGCGGCAGCTTGATCGAGAAGTGGGTGATCTCCTGTTCGCCGTCCTTCCGCGTCATGTGCACGTAGAAGGGCGAGTAGCGCCCGGCCGCGTTGTTGATCGTCCCGGCCAACAGCCCCGGGCGGAAGGGGGGCGTGCCGCCGCTCGGGCACGGGCCGCCGTCGGGACCGGAGATGATCGAGAAGGTGTCCGTGGAGGTGATCGGAGCCGCGCCCGACCACGGCGTCAGAACCGCCGGCACCTGGTACTCGCCGCAGAGCGGCGGCGATGCCAGCGGGCTGCGCGTACCCTCACGGAAGTGCAGCCGGAAGTGGCTGAACGGCAGCTGCGGAAGGTCGTCGGCGACGGTCGTGATCTGGCCGGTGAGAGGGTCGTTTTCGACCTTCAGCGGCTGCTTGATGACGATCCCCAGCAGCGGGTTGCGGATCACCATGTAGAGGCCGAGGAGGCTCCCGAACGGGTTCTCGTATGGCGTGGCGATGAAGAGCGAGCCGTTGACCGACTCTTTCAGGAGCGGGCTTTCGACTTCAACCGTCCCGATCTTGGACGCGTTCGGGCAACCGCTCCCCGCCGAGGCATTCACCGTCTCGCGGGCGAGGTCGGCTTCGCTGCAGGTGACCAGCCCTTCGGCCAGAGAGGGGTTGGTGGTGAAGCCCTCGGGCAGGGTGACGACCGCCTTGCGGATCGTCGACTGCGCCCTCCCCGGCGGCGACAAGAGACCCTCGTCGTTGACGTTGAGCGAGAAGTCGAGCCCGGTCGGGGACTGGGCAGCCCTCGAGGTCGGCTGCGCGGTTATCCGCGGCTTGAAATTGAGCGTCGTGCAGCCGGTCAGGCCTTGCGGGCCAGGCGGGTTCTCGTTGTTCTGGGTGAAGATCTCCCCGGAGACCCAGTTCGGGTCGGCGAGGTCGGGACTGCCGTCGCCGAGGACCCCGCCTGGGTTTTCCCAGGAGTCGGTCGCGTAGCCGATCCCGAGCGGGCCGGTGCAACTCGTCGGGAGGGTGAAGAACGGCACGTCTGGCGCGTTGCTGGCGCAGCTGTCGGCCTCGTGGCTGACGAAGCAGTGGCCGCGCTCGGAATCGTGCGCCGGCGACGCCGGGAAGCCCCAGAGTTCGAGGAAGCCTTCATATATCGGAGAGGTCTGGGGAATTTTGGTCAGGCTCGAAACGACGTTGTAAGGGGGCTCCTGGTTGACGCCGACTTCGATGATCACCGGGGTGGTGTAGACGAAGTACCCGAGTTTGACCGCGACTCCCGGCGGCGGCTCCAGGTTGAAGACGGGTCCATGGAAGACGCCGGTGTGGAGGATGGTTTCCGAGGTGCCGACGGCGCTGCTGTCGGGGCAGTTGGGGATCCCTTCCTCGCCGGATTTCGAGGCCAGTTCGAGGAAGTTCGCGGTGGCACAGCGCGGCACGTCGACGGTGGTGCCGGCGAAGCCGGCGGGGAGGCTGACGACCAGATCCCGGACCATCCCGTCGGGACTCTGTCCTTTCCACCCATCGGGGTCGCTCTTGAGGTTCCACCCGATGCGGGTGCGCAGCGCGTAGGGGTGCGAGCCTGCCTGGGTCGCGACCGAACCGTCCGCGTTGACGAAGCCGAACTCGAAGTTCGAGACCCCGAAGGCGGCGTCGGCGCCGCCGGCAGCCGGACCCGCGGCGGCCGCCCCCACCAGGATCGCCCCGATCAAAAGTGACAACAGTCGCCGACCCATCACCCGTTCCTCCCGTCCCGGTTGGCCTTGCTGCTGTCGCGGCCGGCCTTCTGCTTCTTCTTGTGTTTCTTCTTCTGTTGCTTTTTCTTGTGCTTCTTGTGCTTCTTCTTCGCCGGGCTCTTCGGCTGGAAGTTCCCCGGACCGTTGAAGCTCGAGCTGGCCGGAGTCGGGTCGGTCGGCGGGTTGAACGGACCCTGGCAGGCTTCCCCTTCGCAGGCCGCCACCACTTCGGGCTGGGGGAATCCGCCTTCGACACGGGCGTCGTAGACGTCATAGAGCCCTGGATCCTGCGGCAACAGGCTGGCGTTGGTGGTAAAGAAGGCGTTGGCGCCACTCTCGTCGGCATCGCGGAATTCCGAGTCGCTGGAGCTTTCGCCCGAGGAGATCAAGCTGAGGCAGCCCTGCGAGGAGGCAACGTACCTTTCCGCCCCCATCGCCTCGCACTCCCCGGCCCCTGCAGCCGCCGACCACTCATAGACGTCCCGCTTCCCGTTCGTGTCCCGAGGGAGCAGCGAGCTGAAGCTGTCGAAGAACAGGCGTGTTCCGTCAACCGAGAGGTTGCGCGGAGTGTAGAGCTGGGTGGTCGGCGCGGTCAGGGTGCCGGAGACGGTGTATGGGACGAAGAAATCCCCAACTTTCAGGCCGTTCCTCCCTTCCGGTTGCGCGCCGGTCGGGTTGCAGGAAACGCAGACCGGCGCCTCCGACCCAACCCGGTACAGGTAGACCTCCGCGGCACACATCCCCTCCTTCGTCCCTTCGCTGACCCCGCAGGGCAGCGGGCTGGAGGCATCGGTGTTGTCGTACCCGGTGAGGCTGTTGGTCGAGAGGAAGGCCAGGGTCCGGCCGTCCGGAGTTGCCCTCGCAATGTGAAAGACCGCCTGGGGGCTGACGTTGGACAGCCGTCTAGGGTTCGAGTTCGCGTCCAGGCGCGACAGCGTCGCGATGAAGGTGGGCGTACCTTCCTGGACCACGTAGAGGTTCGGCTCGCCTTTTTGCGCGCCTTCGGTGCCAGCGAGTTTTTCTTCCGAGACGAAGTAGTAGATCGACAGGTCGTCGGCGCCGGCGACATAGCCCAGCGTTTTTTTCGCGACCAGGCTGGAGGTGCCGGTATCGGCGTCGAACTGGTAGAGGTTGCCCGCGAGTGAGCCGTCGGCGAATTCGTAGACAGCCCTCGAGCCGTCGGCGCTTGCCGCCCGGAAGCGCGCAGCGGCGGCTGATTTGGTCCCCGACACCGCGATGGTGCAGGCTTTTTCGGCTTCCTCGCAACCCCCCGACGCGCTCTGCTCCGCTCCCGGGTTTTGACGCAGGTAGATTGTCCCTTTGCCGTCATATTCGGCATTTTCCAGAATCGCCGTCCAGTAGACGCGTGAGCCGTCGGCGGACATAGCATGGGTCAGGGCGCCGACCCGGTTACCCTCGCCCACCCCCACTATTCCCTCGATGTTGGCCGCGTTTCCGGCTGCGCAGTCGCCTTCATGACGAGTACCGTTCGGCAGGATGCAGACGAGACTCGTCTGGCCTCCGCTGATGTAGTATGCACGCGCTTTGCCACCGCCGCCAGCGTCAGGAATGAGGTTGTTATTCGACCGCACCAGCACCGTAGTACCGTCAGCCGAGACGCCTTGTAGTTCCACTTCCCCTCCACTGAAGGGGTTTTTTTTGCCGGGTTCGATCGCTTCCCCCTGCGCCAGCGCTTCGTAGTCCCCCGAACCCGCGCAGTTCTCCCGCCGGTAGAGGACGGGCAGCTTCGGGTCCGCAATCGCCTCGTCCAGCGCCGGTTCGGTGCCGACGAAGACCCAGGCGCTGCAGAGGTCGGGGGAGAAAGCCCGGAACATGTTGTCCCAGTTGATGAGCGAGTACCCCTTGCCAGAGCTGTTGAGAGCCTGCGAGGGAGTGATCGCCGAGGACCGCCAGCCGCTGCCGTCGACACGGGTGGACAGGTACTGGTTCGTCATCGCCGCGCCGTCCGGCTGACCGAACGATCGATAGCTGGAGAAGGTGAAGGCCCCGCCGCCGGCAGCGCTCTGATCAACAGCGTTCGAGTACACGAAGGCGTTCGGCAGAGTTTTAATGTCGCCGCCGTCTTTGTTGACCGGGCTGACCATCTCGTAGGCCCGGCAGTCGGGCAGCGGGCTCGAGAAGCCGGTCTTCACAGCCGCGTTGGGGCAACCGGCCTGCGGTTCGGACTGCGGAGCCGCAGTGGTGAAGGTGCTTTCCTCCCCGGCGGAGCCCTCGGTGCCGCCGATGCCGGCAACCGGTCCACCGCCGCTGCTGGCAGCGACGAGCCGGTAGTGGTAGACGGTGTTCGGCTCGAGGTCCTCGAGGATGATCCCGGGCACCTTCGTCATCGAGCTCGTCGCTTTGTCGGTCAGGAACCCCCCCGGCGGCATCGGCCTGGTGGTGGTGCATTCCCCTGCCGCGCAGCTGCCGGTGCCGTATTCGACGTAGACCTTCGTGTCGGTCCAGAAGCGCGGGTTGACGAAACCGGAGACGGTAGCCTCGTTGGCTTGGACCGAGGAGGCGAACTGCGATGCGATCGTCGGCGGGGCGGCTGGAGGCGCTTCGAACTGGACCGGGCCGGGGCCGAAGAGCTTGATGAGGTTCGGAGGTCCGAACGCCCCCGATTTGCCCGTGTAGACGACGAGTAGATCGCCCACTGGGTTGGTTGCCATTGCAACCAACCTGAAGTAGAAAAGATCCGCGGGGTCGCTGAGCGGCGCTTGACAGCACGACTCCGGCGACAGCGGTTGCAGGCTCGAGTCGAGTTGTTTCACCCTCTCCGCAACGAAGGACCCGGCGGGAGCCCAGCCAAGATAGAGGTTCCCAGCCTGGTCGGTTGCGAGATTTGACTGATTTTGGCCCAGCGGTACTTCGGCCAGCTGAGCGCCGGTGGCACCGTCCAGCCCGATGGCGGCTCGGACAGGTTCGTCTGGCGGCTCGGCACTGAAATACGCCCAGAAATTGCCGCCGGGGGTCGCGGCCAGTGCAACCGGGATTCGGCCGGGGGTCGGCAGCAGATTTTGAAAGGCACCGTCGAGACCGAAACGCTGGATGCGGCCGTGGTCGGCGACTGCGATTCCCGTAGGCGTGGCGGCCAGACCGTAACCCGGTTCGTATCCACCGAAGATATCCCGGTAGTGGGGACCGCCGCTGAATTCGCCGGGTCCCATACCCTGAACTCCGCGACGGCACGACGGAGCATCTATACAAATCTCGGGCGATGACTCCGTGCTTATGTCATAGCCATACGATTCACTGGCAAATGGCAAGGGGGGCTGGAGTTCTTTCGTCGAGACATTCAGGAGCGGCGGCGCCGAGTCGCCGAACCGGGGCCCGACGAATTCGACCGTCCAGGGCCCTCCCGCCGGGCCCGTGACCGCGACGTCCGCCGCATCGAGGTTCGACAGTTCGGCGAGCCGGGCTTCGAATTCCGCCGCCGTGGCTCCGAAAGGAATGGCGGCGGTCGTATCTTTCGAGGGTGACGGGTCCGGAGTCGCAAAGGTCACGGTGAAACTGCCGCCGGTCGGGGCTGCTCCGGACGCTGCCTTCCCCATCGAGATCGTCTGCTTTGCGTTGGCCGGCACGTTGCCGGTCCCTTCCGGCGCTTCGATGCTGACGCCGTTCCCGCTCGAGGTGGCCGCCTTCGAAAGCGTCAAGGTGCCCGACCCGACGGCAACGATCGTGGTCCCGGCGTCGATGCCGGCTCCGGTCACCTGCTGGCCCACTTCGAAGAACCTGCTGGTCGTCACGACTCCGCTCACCGTGGCGGAGCCCGCGGCGAGGTCGCCGGTCCCACTCGCCCCGTCCGAGATCACGTCGCCGCCGAACATCCGGATAAAGCGCCCCTCCGGGCTGATCTCCTGAACCCTGTAGTCGGCTCCTCCGCTATATCTGCTTTCCTGGACGTAGAGGTTTCCTCCTGCGAACGCGAGGCCTCGCGCCGCCCCGAACTGACCGGCACCGTCACCTTGGAGGCCGGCCTGGCAGCCGGATTCCGCGGTGCAGACCTCGAGGCCGGTCGTCGCCGGCCCGCCGTTGGCCCGGGTGCGCACCTCCGCCGCGGTCGAGGGCTGCCCGCCGCTGAGGGGATCTGCTCCCGGTTCCAGCGTCATCTGGTCAAGGTCTTGACCGGCGAGCGACCCTTTGAAGGCGACCACGTAGATGTAGGGGGTGAACCCGTCGGGGGTTCCCTGGCTGGCGATGACGGAGACCGAGCCGCCGGCTCCGCCGATGGTGGAAAGGCCCTCGAGGGCGTTCTCGATGGCTTCGGCCGCTACTGGACCTTTAGCCCCCACCGCGAGGGGGATGTCAGAAGTGGTTGCGCCTTCGAAGCTGAGGCGGAACTGACCCTCGGCAGCTTTGATCCGGATTTCCTGCTGCTCGTTGACCGGGCCGGGCGCGACGTCCCATCCGATTGCCTTGACGAAACCGCCCCACGGGGTGTACTCGTCGATCCGGGCCTGTTCGGGCTCGCTGAAGTAGAGGTGGCTGGTCGCGGGATCGGACGCGGCGCTCGTGAAAGTGCGCGCTTCCCCCGCAGCCTCACCCTGACCGAGCAGGATCGAGAACAGCTCTTCGGAGTCGCTGACCGCCGATGCGCGAGGGGCTGCGAATCCACCCAGGGCGGCCAGAGTCGACACCAGGATCGCGCCCAGGAGAAGGAGCCGGCGGAGGGGTGAGCTGCTGAGGATAGTCATCGTTCTGTCCGTTGCCGATCTCCCACCCCGGGCGCGAGCCCGGGGTGGGGTAGGTGGTGTCCGCTACTCGACTGCCGCCGTTACCGCGAACGTGCCGTAGGCTCCAGCTTCTTCGGCACCGCTGAACAGAAGGATCGCGCCCGAGGTGCCTGCCCCTTCAACGCTGGAGCCACCATCGAGTTCTCCGCTGGTGTATGCGGAAAGGAAGCTGGGGGTAAAAAAGCCTTCGGACGTGGTGGAATAGACGCAGAAGTAGCCGGGAGCGGCAGCGGGTGCGTCAGACGTCCCTTGTTCGCATTCCGAGGGACCCACTTCATCCCATTTGACGTGGATTACGTGATCGGAAGCGATCGGGGCCGCGAGCGGAATCGGGAAGGAAATCGCCGCATACTTCGGGAGATTGTCGTTTACCGCCGTGAGCCCAATGCTCCAACTACCGGTCTCGGTCTGTCCGGGCGGCAGCGTTGCCGTGAAGCCGGTCTGGCCGTTTTTCCCGTTGCAGACGTGGCTTGGCGTCCCCGAGCCTTCGACTTCGAATTTCGTCCCGCCGACCCCACCGGTGCATTCGGTATTCGAGGCAGCTGACGCGACGACGCTCTTGCCGTTCGCCCCGGCCGTGCCGTTGGTCCCGTTCGATCCGGCCGCGCCGGTGTCGCCCTTGGCACCCGGGCCGCCGGCCGGCCCGGCGGGCCCCGGCTTCGCAGTCTTCTTCGCGGCCTTCTTGGCGATCTTTTCGACTTCCTTCTTCTGCTTCCCGGTCAGCTTGCCGGCCGCGTAGGCGCCGCCGGTCAGGGCCAGGACCAGGGCCACGATCGAGATCGCGAAACCGGCGTTGCCGAGCTTCTGGTGGATTCGACTGAACATCGTTTCTCCTCTCATTTGCGAAGCGGCTGCCCGCAGGCGTCCGCGTCCGAAGTAGTGGCGGGGCCGGCGGCCAGGGGCACCGCCGCCCCGCGGGCGCGATCGGTGGGGAAAGCGGATCGGCGCCGCTTGGTCGGCAACTGCGGGGTCAAAGCTCCCGAGCTCCCAAGTCTCTGATGTCCCAGTGCGTTTCGCACCTGATCCCTTTCCCTGTCCCTGGCTTCCCTGTTCACCGGCACCGCCTCCCATCTGGCGATGCTTCCTGCCGCCGGAACGAGACCATCGGGGTCGACCCGTGTCAAAACCTCACTGTGGGTTCGGCTGCCGGTCTCCTCCCGGAACACCTCTCCTAGACCGCATTCCAGAGCGGTGGATCCGATCCGCGGTGGCACCCAGGGCGAGGCGACTGCCGGCGCGGTGGGCATTCGATCTCTCCAAGGTCGAGAATGGCTGAGCGGAAAGGCGGGCGCAAAAAAAGGGGTCGCGGTGCCGCCGCGACCCCTTTTATTCGGTGCTAGGAACCGAACTGAGCTACTGAATCCACAGGTTGCTCTGGGCGCCCATATTGCCGCCCGCGTCCGCGTACGACTTCAGGGTCCAGCTATTCGCCAGCGCCCCGTCTGCATGAGAGCCTTGGATGCTGGTGGCGCAGCCGGCGCCACCGGTGTATTTGACGCCGGAGGCGCTGAAGCCGACCCCGACGTTTTTCACCCCTCCGGATTCGCCGTTCGTGTAGGCGACGGAACCGGCCATGTTCTGGGAGGGGAATTTGATCACGCAGGTCCCCCAGGTGAGCGTCATTTCCTGGCCCGGCGAACAGGCGAGTTCACGCCCGCCCGAGAAGGATCCGCCTTCGACGTAGTCGTTGAAGGTGCAGCCGGTCGCGCTGAGCGTGAATGCGATGCCGCCCGCCGAGCAGCCGGCAAAGCCCATTTCCTGACGGAGTTCAGGGGCAGCCGAGGCCAGTTTGCTGGTGGCGACCGCGTAATTGCATTTGATCGTCGTCCCGTTGAGAGTAATCAGGAACGCGCTCGGCGACGAGGATTGGACGATCGCCGGGTAGGTGCCCGACTGGAACCGGGGGGCGTCTTCGACCTGGGCATTGTCAACGTAGACGCCGATCTGCCTGAGGCCCACCGACCCTTTGAACACGGTGCCGCCGGTCAGGGTGCCGTTGCTGTAGGAGCCTTTGAGGCTGGCCGGGCAACCCGAGCCCCCGGAGTAGGAGAGGGCGGTGATGTTGTAGGTCGCGGTGATCGTCCGGGTCGAGCCCGTGCCGGCGTTGGTGAATTCGACACCGCCCACACCCGACTGGGTGGGGATCGAGACGACGCAGGTCCCCTGTTTGATTTCGATCGCAGCCCCAGCTTCGCAGCTGACTCCCAAGGTCCCGGTGAGGGGCGCCGATTCGGAGATGCTGGTGTAGATCAGCTGACAGCCGTTGGAGACGAAATTCGCATTCAACCCACCCAGCGTGCAGCCACTGTAGCTCGGGCTCAGTGCGAGCGTTGAGGAGGCGGCTGACGCCGTCGCCGTCCCGGTCGGGTTGTTGCATTTAATGGTGGTCCCGTTGAGAACCAGTTTCTGGGTCGCGCCCTGGGTCCCGGTGATGGTCGCCGGGTACTGCTGGGCCCGGAACTGCGAGGCGGATGCCCCGGCGGCTCCTGCGACCGCACTGAGAGCCAGCGCCGCAAGCAGGGCGAGGCCGATGATTGACAATCTCTTCTTCACTATTTCCTCCTGTAGGCCCGCAGGCGGGTGGGCCCGCGGGGTAGGTTCCTGACAGAAGGCGACCCTCGCCGAAGGGCTGGCGAGCGTCCCTACCTATTTGGCGCAGAAGGAGCGCCGGGAAGCGCCAAGTCGGCGAAGACGCCGGCGGTCGATGGCTTCGGATCGGACCCGGAGATGAGCCCGAGCCGCTCGAGCCGGAGCGCGAGGCCGATCTCGGTGATGCAGGAGGCCAGAGGGCGGCCGATCCGCTCTTCGATCCCTCGCAGCCGGTTGGAGACGGTGTGGCGGTCGACCCCGAGGACGGCCGCGGCGGAGGATGCGTTCTGCCGCGTCCGCAGGTAGGCGCTGAGCGTCTCCCGGAAGGCCGCGCCGCCGTCGCGCTCGTCGTCGAGCGGCGCCAGGTAGGTGAGGCGCAGCGCCGTCCGCAGCAGATCGTCCTGGGCCGTCGCGGCGACCAGCGCGACGTCGACGTAGCGGGTCACGGGGCGGGGCTCGCGGAGCGCGATGGTCATCGCCGCCTTCGCCTGCCGGTGGCTGCGCCGCCACCCGGCGATGCCCCGGGCCGAATCCCCGAGCGCGATCGACGCCTCGGCGCCGAGGCACTCGAGAGGCGACGACAAAGCGTCGACCGGAAGCGGTGCCCGACCCCCCAGCCAGGCCCAGAGGGTGCCGTCGTCGCGGGGGACGAGCAGGGGGCGGCGATCGAGTCGCTCCGCCAAGGCGCGGCAGGCGTCCTCGGCGCCGGCTCCCCAGGCGATCGCCGCGAGATGCCAGGCGCCGAAGTCGTAGGGAATTTCGGAGGTGTCGACGATCTGCCCCGAGAGCAGGGCCTCGATCGAACGCTCACGGCGCTCCCGCCAGCCGGCGACCTGCAGCCCGGTGCAGCGCCGGTACTCCTCGGCGATCGCGTCTGTCAGGTGTTCGAGCACGCGGGTCTGCGTCTGCAGGTAGCGGGTCGCATAGCCGCTGGCCGAGGGAGCCGTCCTTTCCACCTCTTCGACGACGAAGTTGGAGAGCAGCGCGTAGCCGGTGAAGTAGCGCCGCAGAACCCTGTCAAGGCTGACCGCGTGACTTGCCGCAAGCCGGGCCTGGGCGAGCAGCTCGGTCGGCACCGGCGGTGGCAGATCGTCGGCGGCCTGCAGCGCTTCGATGCCGTAGAGCAGAGCGGTCCCGACCGCGGCGCGCACCCCCGCGGCGTAGCCGGGATCGTCCATTTCCTCGCTATCGGCGAGGGCGAAGACGCGGGCGCAGACCGCCTCCTCGATCTCGGGCATCCTCCTCCGAAGCTGCGCTCCCACTTCGGGGTACGTCTCGACCGACTGGCTCGAGTGGCGCAATTCCGGCTCCTCTCCTCCCAAAGAGCGCGGAGCGGCTGACGGGGAATTCAGCCGCCCCGCGGGGTGCTTAGGTGACCAGGTCACCGGGGCGCGGCGAAGCTAACCGACGGGCACCCGGGAGGTCAAAACAGGCCCAAGGTCAGATTCCTCCCAGCAATGCAGGCCGGCTCACTTCGGGATCTCGAAGAAGAAGAAGGCCGACGTGGCGGACCTCGGCTTCTCTCCCGCCTCCTCAAGTCGCGCCAGGCACTGCGTCCTCACCTCGAGGAGGCGATCCAGCGCCGCCTCGAAGCGCTCGCCGACTTCCCGAAACCCCTGGGCATCGAGCAGGAGCGGCATTCGGACGAGGAAGTGTTCGTCCTCGTCGAACAGCGACCCGGTGCGCGCCGCTTCGACCACTTCGCGGAAGAAGATCCTCAGCAGCTCCGTGTCATGACCCCGAAGCTCCCGCTCGGGAAGGCCGGCCAATTCCTCTCCGCGGAAGACGAGCTTGCGACCGTCGGCGACGAAAGTGCGCTCCACCGCGCCCCGGTGCTCGCGCTCCCCATGGATCGTCACGATCCCTGCCGCCCGCAGCCGCTTCAGCTGGTAGCGGACCTGTTCGACCGGGACGTCGAGGTCCGCGGCCAGCTCGGCGGCGCTCGCCGGTCCGAGCGCCAGCCTGGTCACCAGCGCGAGCCTGAATGGATCGCTGAGCGCCAGAATCACGGCTCTGGCCTCGGAGCCCGCCTTCACCCGGAACCGTCCGCCGCGCGTTCGAAGCTGAGGATCATCCCCAGAGCCTTGATCGGCGTCTCCCCGCTGGCTTCGAGCCGGTTGAGGCTCGCTTCCCTCACCGTGAGAACCTCGTCGATCAGCTGCCGGTAGATCGCGGCGGACTCCCGCCATCCCCGCTCGTCCAGCGGCAGCGGCAGGCGGACACCGGTGTGCTCGGGCCTGGATCTGAAATTTCTTGCCTCGACCGCCTCCGCGACCTCGCGGAACATCTGCTTCAGCAGGCGGGTGTAGGGACGATCGAAGCGATGGCGCGGTAAACCCTCCATCTCGTCCGGTTCCATCAGGTTCTTGCGGGGATCGACCGTAAAGAGGTTCTCGGTGACGCCGCGCCGGCTCGTCTCCCCGTAGAGCTCGACGAGGTTCACGTCGCGCATGCGGTTGAGGTGGTAGCGGACCTTCGCGACCGGAACCTCGAGCTCGGCGGCCAGCTCGGCGACGCTCGCCGGCCCCAGGAGGAGACTGGTGATGATGCCGAGCCGAATGTCATTGCCCAGGATCGCCAGCTTTTCCCTCGGCAGCCGCTTCGGGTTCTCGACCATCGGTCGCACTCAGATGTGGGGGTAGGGCAGCGTCATCGAATACTCCGATGGCGACTCCCCGATGCGTGGCGCTCCCTGGGCGCCGACGGCAACTGCCGCTGCCGCTCGATTCCCCGAATCATCCGCGGCAGAACTGCAATGTACTCCAATGGACGGTCCTCCACGTACGACCAAAGTTGGCGCTTCTGCACCAATCGTGGATTCTTCTGTAGTCACCGCGGCGTCTCGAAGAACAGCAGTACCGTGGTCACCGGTCGCGCCGTCTCACCCGTCCGCTGCAGCCGGATGCTGCTCTTCTCCCTGACGTCGAAGAGATCCCCCACCGCGGACTCGATGATCTGGCGCACTTCTCCGAACCCCCGCGGGTCGAGCCGGAGGGGGACGCGGGATATTCCGCAGTCCTCCCAGCCGCGAAACGCTCCGGCCTGGGTCGCCTGCAACGCCTCTTTGAAGATCGACCTCAGGCTCTGGGTGACGTGGCGCCGCTGCCGATGTCCGCGGTCGCCTGCTTCCTCTCCGGGTGACACCAGCCTGCGACTGTCGGCGACGTAGACGTACTCGACTGCACCGCGGCGCCGCTTTTCTTCATGCACGCTGACGATGCCGGCTCGCCGCAGGCGCTTCACCTGATAGCGGATCCGTTCGGCCGGCACCCCCATCTCGTCGGCGAGCTCCCCTATGGTGGCGGGGGCGAGGACCAGGCAGTCGACCACCGCCGACCTCAGCGGATCCGCCATCACCGCCAGCCGCTCGGCTATCCGCCTGTTCTCCCCCTTCGCCATCTGCGATCCGGCACGGAGCCCTAAGCCCGCTGCGTGCCCCGACTCTCGAAGAGCAGCGTTGCCAATCGGGCGAGGATTTCCTGCTCGTCGCCGGCGTCGAGGCGCGCCTGGCTCTCAGCCCTTACCTCCAGAACTTCGTTGATCACCCGTTCGTGAATCGCAATCGCCTCCTCCCACCCCTGTTCGTCGAGCGGCAGAAGGAACCGCAGCAGCGCCTGCTGGGGCCGTTCGGAGAAGGTGCCGGCACGGGCCGCCTCCATCGCCTCCCTGAACATCAGCCGCAGCAGCCGGGCATGTACCAGATCCAAACGACCGCTGGAGACATTGACCCTGTCCCCATGCCTGATCAGGTACTTGCGGGGATCGATGCTGTAGACGTTCTCCGTGATGCCCCCGCGACGGGCTTTTTCCTTGACCTCGACGAGGTCCGCGTCGCGCAGCCACCGCAGGTGATAGCGCACTTTCTCCACGGGAACGTCGAGCTGGTTCGCCAGCTCGACCGCAGTCGTCGCGCTCATGGTCAAACTGCTGACGATCGCCAAGCGCAGCGGATTCTCAATCGCTGCAATCTTGTCGCGCGCATGTTTCCCCGAACGGTCTGCCATCGCTTGCATTCCGCAATCCTTCGCGGACCCCTGCTGCTAAGCGGGCAGCACTCAAGCCGAGCGTCATACAGGTGTCAAATGCTCTCCAAGGTCAAGCTTCGTCTGAGCAATCGATCAGGGGCAGGAACAGCCAGTACCTCGAAGAGCAGAGACTGCGTTTCGGCCGCGACAGCCTTTGGGTATCCCAACGGTATTCGCCACCGGACGCGTGACCCGGCGACGGTGAATAGTCACGTCGGACGTTCGTTTTTCCCTGTCACATTTTGCCCGTAACCCTGACCCGGACGGCCACGACAGTGACATCAGAGCAGCGACGAGACCCCCACCTCTGAATCGCCGGCCCGGCACTCGGGCAGGATGCAGGCGAACTCGACGTTGAAGATCCGGCCGAAGAGCGACTCCTCGGTGGGGAAGACGTAGGGGTCCTTCTCCAGCAGCACCTGCTCGACGTCCTCGCGCTTGAGAATCAGCAGCTGGGGATGCTCGCGGCCCTCTTTGCGGAACCGGATCAGGACCGAGCTCGAGTCGCTGGTGACGTAGCTGCCGGGGAACTCGCGGCCGTCGTCGAGGATGACCAGCGCGTGCGGCCGCACTTCGGGGAACTCCCGCTGGCGGGCGCCGCTGAGGACGACCGCGGCGAGGCCGGCGGCGATCACCAGCCGCCAGAGCGGAAAGGGAGTGCCCCCGTCCTCGGCCACCTGCCCCAGATATGCCGCGATCAGCCGCAGCGAGTAGTAGAGGAGGAGCGTCAGGACGACGGTGACGATCACTCCCGCCCAGTCCAGCGGGACGAAGAGCAGGATCAGCCCCCCGAAGGACAGTGAGGGGACGACCGCCTCGTGCCCGAGCCCGCCGGCCAGCAGGCGCCGGAACCTGGAGTGGCTGTCCGGCCGGCGGGCGGCCCAGCGGGCGATGCGGGCCCCTCCCCATCCGAGCACGGCGATCACCAGGACACCGAAGAAGATCGAGACCGCCAGCTCGCGGACCCCGGCGGCGGCGATCCGCGCCTGTGAGATCAGTGGCAGGATCTCGTCGGGCGGCAGGCCCCCGCGCTTGAACTTCTGCCACTCGACGAAGTAACCGACGCCGAAGAAGAAGACGCCGGCCCCCGCGATCGCGACGATCGCCTTGCCGGCGTTGTCGACGGTTTCGCCGAACCGCTCGCGGGCCCCGGCGCCGACCTTGCCGGCGGCGCCGGGGTCTGCCAGGGGCGGCATCCGGGGCTCGTCCAAGCTCAATAGGCGAGGTCGACGCCGACGGGCCGGTGATCGGTCGGCCGGTCATTGCGATCGTCGCCGTTGCCGCTGACGTGGGCGTCGTACTCGGCGTGGTAGACGGCGCCGGAGCCGTCGACCTTGCGCAGGCCGTTCGCGCCGAGCAGACCGGGCGAGACCATGACGTGGTCGAGCAGCAGCCGCTTCATCGCCGGCTCGGGGACGAAGTCCTCGAACTCGGCCGTGAACCGTTTGTCGGCGGGGACGTCGTGCTGGGCGTGGGCGAAGGCGAGCTCCGGCGCGAACACCGAGCCGGCGATGATGTCGGTGACGTTGTGGGTGAGATAGAGGTCCTCGAAGTAGTCGAGGCCCGGCCCGTCGTTGAGGTCGCCGAGGACGATGATCGCCGCCCCCGGATCGGCGCTCGCCCGAGCGTCGAGATAGCTGCGCGTGCGCTTGCCTTCGGTCGAGATACGCCGCCGGTTCTTCAGCGCCGAGGTGATGTAGGCCTGCCGATTGGCGGGGCTCTCCCAGAGCTCCTTCCCCTGGTTGATGAAGTTGGACTTCATGTGGGCGACGACCACCTGCAGCGGATGTCCGCCCACGACCAGGTCGACGACGAGGGGCGTGCGGGTGAACCCGTAGCCGTCTAGAACGGCGTCGCCGTCGACGTCGGCTTCCCATTCGTCGATCAGCCCGGCGATGTCTTCGTGCCGGGCGAGCGCCGCCGAGTCGACCGCGTCCGGCTTGTAGAGGAGCGCCAGCTTCTGCTGCCCGCCGGCGTCGGAGAGGAAGAACTCGTAGTCGCCGAGGTACTGGCCGACGAACAGCTGCATCTCCGCCTCGCGGCTGGGAGCCTCCTGGATCGCCACGATCTCGGCGCCGATCGCCTCGATCGTCGCGGCGAGCCGGGCCGGAGCCGCGTCTTCGGCGGAGAACGACGGCAGGAACTGCGCGGTGGCTTCCGCGTCCCGCGTGAACCAGCGGTTCATCCACTCCCCGTTGATGCTGCACACACGCACAGTCGGCATCCGACTCTCCCGCTCCCCGCCCTGGTTTTAGGTACGTGAGAGAGTCTAATCGTGAACAAACGAGTTTTGTACGGCATCGGAGAGCGACGGGGATTCGATCTGGGCTAGGGGAGCGGGAAGGCCTCGCCCTCAATCCAGTCCCACCGCTGACCGCAGAGGCTCGTGGCTGCAGCGGGAGCCACTGAGACGACGGTCGGCCTCTCGCCTTCCTCGATCCGGGCATCCGCCCGATCCCGCACGCCGAGAAGCCGTGCCTGCGCGTCGCGGTGGATCGCGAAGGCCTCGCTCCACCCCTGCTCGTCCGCGCAGCGCCTTCGCGGTGTCGTTGAGGACCGCTTTGAGGATGGCGGTGATCGCCTTCTCTCGCTGGGAGACGGTCAACTGCGCGATCTCCGCCTCCGTGAACGGTTGCGCCCGGACGAAGTCGACCCGCTCGGAGACGCCGCGTCGCTGGCGTTCCTCCTTCAGCTCGGCGAGGCCGGCCGAGCGCAGCCGGCCGAGCTGGTAGCGGACCTTCCCGACCGGCGCGCCCAGCTCGTCGGCCAGCTCCTTCGCGCTCATCGGCCGCAGCGAAAGGGAAGTGGCGATCGCCAACGGAGCGGATGGTCGATCCCCGTCAACTTGGCCAGAGCCCGGTCCTTGTGTTCTTGCTCCGCCACAGCCGTTCCGACCCGCGACGAGCATAGGAACGGAGCGGCACGCCGATGGGGACCAGACTGGGCACTTCGGGGCGGGCTGGGTTTCCAGTTAGCGACCTGAGGCTCGAGGGATTTGAACCTGTGACCTTCGGTTTCGTAGCCCGAAGCGGTGGCTCGGCTGGGCTACGTGGAGCCAGATTTCAAGCCGATTCCGGCTGATCGCGATCTGCTGAGACCGGCTGGAGTCTGTGGGGCATGTTGCCCTAGTTGTTGCCCCAGGAGGGGGCTGCGTCGGGCTGGGGATTACCTCTCGGCGAGAGCGCGGAGACGCGGCAGGACGATCTCCTCGACGCGATCCCCGTCGCCAGAGCGGCCTCGCCCGAAGCCGACGACGGTTCCGTCGATCGCGTCCAAAAATCGGGGCTGGTCAACGAGAGTCTCGATCTCGCGGGATAGATAAGAACGAAGATCATCGGAAGACTCGTCGACTTCCTCGACGACCTCGGCTCGTGCATCGACCAGCCTGATCACGTCCTCGAGGTCGTGGCTGCGGAGATGGTCACCACCCCCGCGTCCGCTCCAAGCCTCCAGCTTCGTCGCCAACAGGTAAGGCGGCGAGATCGCTCGTATCTGCTGACCAGACGGCAGCGGCAACGTCTCGGCATGGTCAAGCGCCGGCCTTTGCCATCGGTTCTCGAAGCCGAGGATCGACGCATCGCCCGGCATCAGGTCGACCAGCAGCTCGTCGCCGGGGCTCCCCGCTCTCCATCTACAAATGACGCGGCTCGATGAATCGTTGCGAAGCCCATGAGTGCGAAGGCGTTCCTCGAACCGGTACCAGCCAGCGCGCGAAGCAACCTCGACCACAAGGTCGACGTCCTTCGTCACCCGAGGCGAAGGCGCTCCTTGGTCGGTGATCCACAGCGCGATGGTCGCGCCACCGACGAATGCCACCTCGTCGAGGAACGGAGCCAACTCCTGCGCTGCTCGCTCCAGCATGGCGATGCTCACGATCCAATTCTCTCCCTGAGGAGCTTCTCCGCGAGCTGACTCACGCGAAGGTTGTCGTTGCTTCGGAGCGCGTCGACCAGCGCCAGGCGCTCCCACAGCTCGCGATCCGCAAGCGCTGCCTTCGGGACCATCGCGTGCAGCGGCTCTAACCCGAGACCGCGTACCGTCCCCCTGGCATATGGCCACACGGGAGGCAGGCCACCCGACTCGGCAAGCTCTGCCTTCAGCGGCTCAACCGCCCACGACGTAGGAATTCCCCGCTTTTCAGACCCCCAGCGGGCGGGGAAGCTGAACTTGGCTGCGTGGATCAGGAACTCCTCCGCCGCGGCTCGATAGACCCTCCGACGCTCGACCGAATAGAGACCGGCTTCGTCAAGGCGGCGCATCGCACGATGCGTGCCCGCCACGTCGAAGCCGAGCTGGCTTGCGAGATCGCGCACGGGAAACGGCTCGTCCAAGCCGAGTAGTTTCAGCAGCACAACCACGTCCTGTCCCTTCAGCATGGAGCTCATTGTTTCATGTTTCGATACATGAAACAAGCGGCGGGCCCGCTCAGGAAGGCTCCCGCCCCTCCCGAACCTCCTCGGGGGTCCCGTCGATGTCGCGGCGCACATCGAGCGATGCGTGACGGGGAGCGCAGGCATCGCTCGGCTCGTTCAGCCGCCCGATCTGGATCGACTCATCGTCCCAACCCCAAACGGAGAAACCAGCCTCCGCGAGCTCGTCAAGTACCGCTTCGAGCCTTGCTTTCGCCTCTGCGATGTCCATCAGCTCATCTCCTTGTCGGCAGCACAGACAAAATGTATCGTAGAGCCGTGGGCTACAAGCGCGTAAAGACCGAGCATGCCGGAGCTAAGAACGGTGGTGGAGCGTGGATGACGCGGGCGGAGGCGAAGGAGAGCGCCAAGCGCGAGCGTCGTCGAGCTGACCAAGAGGTGGCGAGGGAGGTCGGCCTCTCGACGACTGGGGCGACTTGGACCAGTTCAGCGCACGCGGCTCACGCGGCGTTCTCCGCCACATGACCGAAGATGAAGAGGCAGCCGGCGTCTCTTGGGAGAAGTTCCGTCAGCACTGAGGCACCCCGCGGTGAATGGTCGGCGGCAAGAGCCTGACCTTCGGTTTCGCAAGCTAGCCCCGCCGAGCTGGTCGGCAACCCACGCCGCCACTTCGTCAACCAGGGCGACTAGAACCTCGCGCTCAAGCGACTCCGTATCGAGCAGTTCGTCGTAGCGAAACGGGACGGCGTATTGAGAAGGATTCTGGAGGTCTCGGAGAGATCAGGCTCCGGCGAGGACACGGCCTTCCCCGAGAGCCCGATAAAGGGAGCTGCCAGGCACGTTGCCCCATCTCTCGGCCTCGTCCTTGCGATAGATCACGAGATCAATCGGTACTTCGAGGCCACGCAACTCCCTGCGGAGCCGCCCGTACTCGTCACCACGCCGGTTGAAGTCGGGCTCGATGACGAGTCGGTCATCGGCATGGTGCCATCGTAGTCGCCCCCCGTGATGTGATCCAAAACGAGCTGCGGTTCGCGCCTTGGCCCGCGGCCTTCAACAGCGCCACATCGAGAGCTTGAGTGGCCGTAGCTGAGTAGGCGCGCTTTGGCTTTGGCGGCCTCTGCCATCGCGGAGACCCTATTGGGCGCCCCCCGGCACAGCGAGGAACGCGCCCGACAGGATTTGAACCTGTGACCTTCGGTTTCGTAGACCGACGCTCTATCCAGCTGAGCTACGGGCGCAAGATCGGGGGTGGCTCCCCGGAAGGGCGATTCTAGGGGCTCGGGGCTCGGGGTGCGCTAGGCGGGCTTGTCTTTGAGCCGGACGTGCCAGTGGACGGTGGCGGTGGCGACGCGGGCTCCGTCGCGGTTGGTGAGCTCGACCTCGCAGGGGAACTCGACCTTGCCCTCGTCGTCCAGGGTGGCGAGGGCCTTGGCCGGGTCGATGCCGAGGGTGCCGACGGCGGTGATCGGGCCGTTGGCGACCTTGAGGTAGTCGATCTCCGCCGACTTGGCGAGCGGGACGACGTCGCCCATGCGGACCGCGAAGGCGCCGACGAAGGCCGCGCCGGAGGCGGTCTCGGCCGCGGTGAAGAGCGCGCCCGCGTGCTGGGAGCCGACGTGGTTGTTGAGCTCCGCCCGCTGCGGCAGGACGACGGTCGCCTCGCCGGGGCCGACCTCGGTTATCTCCAGACCGAGGAACCCGGCGAAGGGCACGGCCATCGCCATCCCCTTGGCGATCGCGTCGAAGTCGACGTTCGGCATTCCCGGAACTCCCGGCATCGGCGCAGCCTACCGTCACCGAGTCCGCGAGAACCGTCGCTCTGCGACGGTTTTCGCGGACTCGCGATCAGCGGCCCTCGAAGGTGGCATGTCCCGGGCCGCCCTTCTCGAGGAAGGTGCGGACCGCGTTCTGCAGGTCCTCGGTCGCGAACAGCTCGGCGGCTTCGGTCCGGACCGCCTCGTCCGCGGCCGGGATCCCGCCTTCGCGGAAGCGGCGGAGGATGTGCTTCGTCATCGCGTGCGCCTTCGTCGGCCCCGCCGCCAGCTCCTCGGCCAGCTTGCGCGAGGCCGCCTCGAAGTCGTGGTCCTCGAAGAGGAGGTTGACGACGCCCCAGCGCTCCATCTCCTCGGCGTCGAAGATCCCACCCGACATCACGAAATGGCGCGCCCGCCCGCTGCCGGCGCGCTCGGCCAGCCGCTGCGTCCCGCCCATCGACGGCGTCAGCCCGACCACTTTCTCGACCAGGCCGAACTTCGCCTGCGGCGAGGCGACGATCAGGTCGCAGGCGAGCGCCAGCTCGAAGGCCGCGGTCAGGGTCAGCGCGTGGGCGGCGAAGACGACCGGCGCCGGCAGCAGTTCGACCTTGTCGATCATCCCCAGCAGCTCGGCCCACAGCTCGCTCCCCTGCTGCGGCGTCAGCCCGGCGAAGACGTGGACGTCGACGCCGCCGGAGACCGCCCTGCCCTCGGCCCGGATCAGCAGCGCCCGCGGCGGGTCCGCGGCGACCTCGTCGATCGCCGCCCGCAGACCGTCCATCATCCGCTGGTCGAAGAGGTTCAGCGGCGGGCTGTCGAGGGTGATCGTGGCGAGGCCGCCGTCCTCGCGCTCCAGCCTGGCTGCCGGGTTCTCGCTCATAGCTGCGGAACCCTATGGACCTCGAACAGGTTCGTGCCCAGTTCCTGGCCGTCGAGGCCGGCGGTGATCGCGACCAGCTCGCCGGGCTCGGCGATCCCGTGCTTGGCCGCCTCCCCCGCGCAGTGGCCGAGCAGGCTGCGCAGCTCGGTCCCGAAGTCGCTCTGCACGGCGGCGATCCCGAACAGGAGCTGGACCCGCCGCACCGTCTCTATATATGGGGAGACCGCGAGCACCGGCACGTTCGGCCGGTGGGCGGAGACGAGGCGGGCGGTGCGGCCGGTGTTGGTCGGCACCACCACCGCCTTCAGCCCGAGCCGGTAGACGGCGCCGACGGCGCTCTGGGCGACCGAGTCGGCGACGTCCTGGGTCGCCTGGTCGGTGCGGCTGAAGAGCCACTCGTTGTAGGGCAGGTCGGGCTCGGTCGCGCGGGCGATCCGGTCCATCACTTCCACTGCCTCGACGGGATGCTGGCCGACCGCCGTCTCCTCGGAGAGCATCACCGCGTCGGTGCCGTCCCAGATCGCGTTGGCGACGTCGGTCACCTCGGCCCGGGTCGGGCGCCGCGCGGTCACCATCGAGGCCAGCATCTGGGTCGCCGTGATCGCCGGTTTCGAGGCCCGGCCGGCGGCCCGGATCAGCCGCTTCTGCTCGACCGGCACCTGCTCCAGCGGGACTTCGATCCCGAGGTCGCCGCGAGCGACCATGATCCCGCCGGGGGCGGCGCGGACGATCTCCTCGATGTTCTCGGCCGCCTGCTGGCGCTCGATCTTCGCGATCACCGGGATCCGCGAGCCGAGCTCCCGCAACCGCGCCGTCACCGGCTCGAGGTCGGCAGCGGTCGAGACGAAGGAGACCGCCAGCAGGTCGATGTTCTGCTCGACCGCGAACTCGACCCAGTCGAGGTCGACGCCGGTGGTCGCCGGCAGATCGGCGCCGCCGGGGATGTTCATCCCCTTATGAGAGGAGAGGGTGCCGCCGACCTCGACCTCGGCGCCGACACCGTGGTCCTCCTTGTCGCCGACCCGCAGCCGGATCGCACCGTCGGCGAGATAGACGAGCTGGTCCTCGCGCAGGTCGGAGACGCCGGACCACTGCACCGGGATCGTGCCCTCGTCGCCCTCGACCTGCTCCGGGGTCAGGGTCACGTGCATCCCCGTCTTCAGCTCGGCGAAGTCGTCGTGCAGCGAGCCGATCCGCAGCTTCGGGCCCGGCAGGTCCCCGAGCACCGCGACCTCGCGCCCGACCCGCTCCGCCGCCGCCCGGATCGCCCCGATCGTCTCCGCCTGCCGCTCGCTGCCGGCGTGGGAGAAGTTGAGGCGGAAGACGTCGGTCCCGGCCGCGACCAGCCGCTCCAGCATCGTCGGCTCCCAGCTCGCGGGGCCGACGGTGGCGATGATCTTGGTCCGGCGCCCGAGATGGTCCCCGGAGCTGTTGTCGCTGAGCGCGTGCATGTCCCGCTGAGAGTAGACGGGAGCCGTCCCGCTCCGCTCCCAGTACCTACAATCGTCGGACGCGCCGCGCGCGCACGTGGAGAGGTGGCCGAGTGGCTGAAGGCACTCGCCTGCTAAGCGAGTAGGGGGCGCAAGCTCTCTCGAGGGTTCGAATCCCTCCCTCTCCGCTCTGGCTGGACCGAGCTTCTAACGCGCAGTCGCCTCCGGCACCTGCTTCGGGCGGCCGTTCTCCGACGGAGGCCGGCCGATCGTCCTCGGCGTCGGGCGGACCGGGGCCGGCGCGGTCGGGGCGACCGAGACGCGGGCCGTCTTCAGATCGCGGCCGGTGGCGATCGTCCAGTGGGTGATGATGCCCTGCATCGCCGCCTGGAAGACGCTCGGATTGGGCTCGAGCTGGAACAGCGCCGGCACGCCATTGGTCGCGTTGTTAAAGGTCCCCATCTCCATCTCGCGCAGGATCAGCGACATATCGCCGGCGAGGTGGAAGTAGCTGTCGGAGCGGCTGTGGGCCGGCAGGCCGACGCGGTCGCCGATTTTCTGCAGGCGCTCGGCGGGCGAGGTCGCTTCCGCCCCGAGGGAGCGGACGATCGGCGTGTTGAAGCTCAGCGTCAGGTGGAACCAGCCCATCGTCGAGACGTGGAAGAGCTCGTCGCGGGCGAGGTTGCCGACGTTTTCCTGACGGCGCACGCGGAGCATGTCGTAGATCGTCCGCGCCAGGTTGGCGATCATCGAGATGTCGGTGTCGTTCTTGCCGGCGCTGTTGCGGGCGTTCTCGGTCGCCCGCCACACCTCGCGCAGCAGCTCTTCGAACTTGGAGCTGAACTCGGTGTTCGCCGCCGACGCCCGGGGGTACGGGTAGGGCCGGTTGTCGTCGGTGCCGTGGTTGAGGTCGAGCCCGAACATGCGCTGGTACGCGTTGCGCCGGACCGCCCGGATATCGGGCCGGATCGAGCTCGTCAGCGCGTAGAGCTGGAGCGGCGGCGCGTCCGAGTAGAAGAGCTGCTCGGTCGTCCGCAGCCACTGCTGCGCCGCGCCCTCGGGAACGCCGAGGCGCTCCCCGTAGGCGTATTCCTCCAGCACCCGGCGGAAGATCTCGTAGACGCGCGTGTTCTCGATCATGTAGGCGTAGATCAGGTGGTCCCAGAGGGACGGCGGGTAATTCGCCTGGTTCGACTGGACCTGCGGTTCGACCAGCTGGCCGTTGGCTTCCAGGCTGAAGCCTTGATCGACTTTGAGCGGGGCCACCTGCCCGGACGCGAGCGGGCCGAGGAACCGCACCCCGATCGGCCGCTGCCCGAGCGGCCCGCCGGTGACGGCGACGTTCGTCTTCGCCGCCGTGCCTTCGAGCGCGGTCTTGACCTCGGCGTCGGTCGCGCCCGGGCCCAGCGGGGCGGTTTTTTCGGGCGCTCCTCCCGGCGGCGTGAAGAGCAGCTCGAAATTGCCCGTCGTCGGCGCCGGCGAGGCGGAGATCCACTGCGGGAGGAAGCCGCGGATGCCGGGGTCTCGCTCCAGGCCCAGCTGGGGAACTTCGGGGATCTCGAGGTTCGCCGGCGTCAGCCACTTGATCTGGCTGTTCCGCGCCGCCCAGACCTCCTCGAGGAAGCGCGAGAGCTGGATCGGGTGCAGCAGCAGCACCTGGTTTGCCGCTGCCTCGGCCTCGCTTTGCGAGATCGAGGCCCCGGGGGGTGCGTTGAGCAGTGCGAGCTTGCCGAACATCAGCTGGCCTCCGTTTCCGGCTCATGTGGACGTGGGTGTGGCTGCGGGTGCAGCGCGGCCGCCAGCAGCTCGAGGCCGCTGGGCGCCAAGTAGGGCTCCCTGTCTTTGTAGGCCTGGCTGTCGTCGCCCGGGTCGCCGAGCCGGCGCAGCTGCTCGGCTACGAACTCGCCCTCTGTGCGCACTTCCGGGTCGGGTTCGTAGACGCCGGGCCCCTCCGGCGTGTGCCAGTGGTGCTCGTGCTCGTCCAGCCTCGCGAGCGCCTCGTTCGCCTCTCTGACCAGCCCGGTCAGGGCCCGTCGTCGTCGCGGCTCCGTCGCCTCCAGTTGCAGGCTGACGTTCTCGAGCCCCGCCACGATCTCTTGGAGAGTCTCTTTCAGGCTTTCCGATTCGCTCACCGCTGGCCTCCTTGCTCGCCGTTCATGCCGCCACCGCCATCGGGGTGCTGAGGCGGAGCATCCAGTCGTCGGACTGCTGCGCTATCTCGGCCGCCCGCTCGGGCTCCGTCGCCACCCGGTAGCTCGTCAGCGCCAGCAGCCGCAGCCCCTCCTTGCGCACCCAGTGCGAAGAGGTGGTCAGGGAGGCGCCGGCTTCCTGGGCGAGCCGCGTCAGCGCGTCGGGGCGCACCTGCGCCGGGTCGACCAGGGCGGTCAGCGGCTTGCCGCCGAAGGCGCGCATCGGCGCCAGCAGGCAGAGCTCGGCGATCCGCGGCAGGTGCGGCAGCGAAGCCCTCACCAGCGCCCGCGTCTGCGGCGAGGCGCCCTCGAGCGGGTGCGCCTGCACCCAGGCGCGGCCGAGGTCGTCCCAGGGGCCGCTCCCGAAGAAGCGGACGGCCATCGCGACCCCGAGGAGGACGCGCAGGTAGGCGATCGGGTGCGGATCGCCGGGGTCGAAGCGGAAGACCGCGGGGCCGCCGGAGACGACGTCGTGGAGGGCCGCCACCGACCCGTAGCCGGTGTGCGCGAAGGCGTGGGTGTCGGCGGCGATCTCCGAGGACCAGCTGCCCCAGGTGGCCGCGACCCCCTCCGGGGCCCCCCGCAGCTCGCTCTGCAGCAACGCCCCCAGCTCCTCGTTCCAGCCGAGGATGTGGGCCACCTGGTGCCCGGACTCGTGGATCAGCGCCGTCGGCCGGTAGAGGTTCTGGCGGGTGATCTTCAGCGCCGCGGCGGGGCTGACCGAGCCGCCGTCCCAGAGCCGCAGCCCCGCCCGCAGGATCGAGGCGCCGAGCCCCTTGTCGACGTAGGTGAGGATCGGCGGGGCAGGGCGGCCGAGCGGGTCGAGCACCCGTTTCATGCTCGTCGTCGCCAGCTCGTCGCAGGCGCTGAGCAGGCCGGCGATCCGCGGGCTCGTCCGCGTGTTGACGGCGTCGCCGTAGAAGTCGAAGGCGGTCTCCACCTGCAGGTAGCGCTGGCGGAACCGGATCACCTTCCGACGCACCTCTTCCAGCTGGGCGGCGCTGAAGGCGGCCCGCAACTCGGCCGCCAGCACGTCCGCCTCGCGCTGGAGGCGGTCGGCCGCCTCGGCCAGGTGCTTGCGGAGGGCGACGTCGAGGTAGCCCTCCAGCGACTTCCAGGCCGCGGTCGAGGCAAAGTTGGCGGGGTCCTGCAGGGCGACGGTGGCGGCGCGCCAGTGCGCCACCTGCCGCGCCACCTGCAGGCGCAACGGCCCGGTCTCCTCAGTCATGGCGGAACCCCGGGACCGTCTTCACCGACAGCTGCGGGACGCCCCGGAAGACGGAGCCGAGGTCGGCCATCGCGCCGATCCCGATCCCTTCGCCGCGCAGCACCTTGCGCAGCAGCGGCGCTCCCGGCGGGCTCTTCAACCGGATCACGATCGAGACCCCGTCGGCGGGACTTTCGGTCGCGGCGACGAACTCGCCGCCGGCCGCCTTCATGTAGTCGGCGATCGCCTTCGTCACCCAGTCGACGATCTTGCGCGCCAGCTGCTGCTTGACCGCGTCGGCGACCTTGGCGAGGACGCTGCCGAGGAACTGCTCCTGCGGCATCTGCTCCATCAGGATCTTGACGTGGCGCTGGATGTCGCCGCTGAGGGCGACGCGGACGCCGGAGTCGTAGACCCGTTTCGAGAGGATCAGGACCGAGGTCAGGTCGCGTTTGCGGATCTTCGCCGCGATCTCCTGGGAGTCGGCCTCGCTGAGGTAGAGGAAGACGCGGAACTCGTCCCGCGGGAAGTCGAGCGTGATGTTGACGTCGCTCGGCCGGCGGACGCGCGTGCCGCCGCTCCGGGTCGGGACCGTGATCGGCTTCGCCCCGGAGATCTGCAGGAAGTAGAAGCGCTGCCCGATCGCGATCGCGCGGCGCGAGGAGCGGAAGGCGCCGGGGACGTCGCGGCCGAGCCGCGGGTGGTGCAGCAGCACCCCGGCGGCCTGGCGGGTGAGCGGGTGCAGCTGCACCTTCCCGTGCTTGCCCGACATCCCCGGCACGCCCCGCTCCAGCCTCGCGATCCGCGGCAGCGTCGTCCCGGCGATCGCCTGGTAGATGTGGACCTTGGCCCGCACCGGCAGGGTCACCCCGAGCTGCTGACGGAGGACGGCGCCGAGTTTCTTGCCGCCGAAGGTCGTCACCGAGTTGGCGACCTGGGGCGTCAGCTCGACGTCGAAGACGTGCGTGTACTTCTTGTAGTACTTGGGCTGGCGGCGGCGCGGCATCAGCGCCCAGGTCGCCCGCAGCGGCGCCTCGTGCAGCTCCGGCACGATCAGCTGCGGCGGGAAGTTCTCCGCCGCCGCCTCGCGGAAGGCCTCGGCCACCGAGGCCTCGAGGACGGTCTCGTCCTCGAAGGCGGTCTCGTCAAGCTCGCCGAGCCGGCGCATCGTGTCCTCGAGGGTCTGGGCGATCGCCTCGTAGGCGACGCGGGGGTCGCCCGCCTCGCTCTCGACCTCGCCCTCCGAGGCCTCCAGCGAGACCATCCGCATGCTGGTGTCGACGAGGGCCCTCGAGAGCTTCTTCGCCTGAGCGGGGTCGATGTAGTTCGAGATCGCGGCGGCGCAGGCGTTGACGAAGAAGTCCCTAACGCGATCGCGGCCGATCACGCGGATCACCGTGCGGGCGATCGGGAGCAGCGCCATCACCGCCGGCAGGAACTGCTCCATCGCCTGCGCGGGGTCGACCCCCTTCTCCAGGTCGTCGACGAAGCGGGCGCGCGCCTCCTGCAGCTCGGCGACGCTGCCCTCGCCCTCTTCCTCGCCGCTGGTCAGAGCTTCGCTGAGGACCACCTCCCGCGAGACTTCGTCGGGGGCGAACAGCAGCGCCCCCGCCTCGAGGTCGAACTCGCGCTGCAGGGCGCCGACGTCGGCGGCGGCCGGGGCGGCCTCGAGCTGCGCCTCCTCCACCTCGAGCCTGAGGCCGAGCATCCGCTGGGCCAGCTGCTTCGCGGCGGGGCGCAGGGTCGTCGGCAGGCGGTTGACCGCCCCCCGCAGTACCCGCTCAATCAGCGGCCGCACGAGGCCTTTCAGCTGTTTCAACAGCCCACCGATCCCGGGGAGCATCGAGAGGCCTTGGCCGGCGGCCTGGACGATGCCCTTGCCGAGGCTCCCGACCGCGTTCACGGTGAACGTCTTCGCCTTCTTCCAGAGGCCGCCGAGGAAGTCCTCGAAGTGCGCCTCGAGGCCGGTCTCGCGCGGCTCGAAGCGCTCGAAGAGCTGGTCCACCTCGGCCTCGGTGAGGGAGGCGGCGTCCAGCTCCGAAGCCGCCTCGGCGATGTTCTCGAGCATCGTCTCGGCCGCCTCGCGCACCGGCGCGCTCCACTCCTGCAGGAACTGCTCGGCCGAGGGGCCCGACTCCGTCTCCCCGAACGGCTCGGCGCGCTCGTTCAGCGCCTCCCACATCTCGCTCGAGAGGGCCTCCAGCGTCTCGTCGAACTCCTGGTCGTAGAGCTCGAAGAGGAGCTCCCGCAACTCCAGCGACTCCCCGTCCTCGCCTTCCTCGCCCTGGTATTCGGAGGCGAACGGCGTCGCCGGCAACGGCGCCTCCGAGTGCTCGAGCAGGCTCAGCGCCGAGGGCTCGGCCTCGAACGCGTAGCCCTCCTGAAACGGCGTAAAGGGCTCGTACTGCTCCGCCATCGCAGCTGCCCCGTTCTCGGTTTCCGTCGTTGCCATGTGCCCTCCTTCGTCGAGAGATCTCGATTCTGGGCGCCGGCGACCGCGGTGACAATGGACCGCCGGGGCCTGACTTCGGTCCAGTCCGCGAGCCTTCCGCACCTGTGCCCGGGGGTTCAGAGAAGGTTCATGAGGGGATCTGGATCAAGTGGCGATCCGCAGGCGCGCGACGGCTTCCGAGCGGCCGTCCACCTCGAGCTTCTCGAGGATGTTGTGGACGTGGTTCTTGACCGTTGCGACCTCGATGCAGAGCCGCTGCGCGATCTGCTTGTTGGTCAGGCCCTCGGCGACGAGATGGACCACCTCGCGCTCGCGCATCGTCAGGATCCCGAGCTCGCTGTCCGGCCTGCCCGGGCCGCCGAGCGAGTTGACCCGGCGCAGCAGCGCCGTCCCGATCCGGGGGGAGAAGCTCGCCTCCTCGCGAGCCGCCCGCTCGATCCCCTCGAGCAGCTCGTCGACCGCCGCCTCCCGCTCGAGGAAGCCGATCACCCCCATCTCCGCCAACTCGATCACCTCCTCCTCGGCCTCGGGGACGCCGAGCACGACGATCGGCGCCGCGGTCGCGTCGATCGCCCGCCGCGCCACCTCGATTCCCTCGCAACCCGAGGCGTCGACGACCGCCACGTCCGCCCTGCCGGCCGGGATCTCCCCCTCCCCGTCGACGAGCTCGCTGACCTCCACGCCGGGACGACCGGCGATCATCGCGGCGATTCCCTCGCGGTTGAGACGCACCGCCGATATCAGCATGACCCGGATCACGAGGCTCCCTTCGACGCCTCCGAACGCCGCGAAGTGACCGGCTCGTACCTATAGTGCAAACGGGTCTATCGGTCAATCATCCCCGCGTAAACCTGCCGATTCGGCCGCTCCGTTCGACCCCGCGGATAGGCTGGCCCCGTGTCCGTCCCCGTCCAGTCGCACGAGCGCTACGAGCGGATCTTCGCCGAGGTCGAGGCGCCGTTCGCCTTCGTCGATCTGGAGGCGATGTGGGAGAACGCCGGGGCGATGCTCGCGCGCTCGGGGGACAAGACCGTGCGGGTCGCCTCGAAGTCGGTCCGCTGCCGGGCGCTGCTGCAGGCGATCCTCGATCGCGACCCACGCTTCCAGGGGCTGATGACCTACACCCTGCCGGAGACTCTCTGGCTCGCCGAGCAGGGGTTCGAGGACCTCCTGCTCGCCTACCCGACCGCCGACGTCGGCGCGCTGGAAGAGCTGGCGCTGCGCTCGGCGGCGAGCCCCGACGGGGCGCCGATCGTGATGGTCGACTGCATCGAGCACCTGGAGATGATCGAGTCGGTGCTGGGCAAGGGGGCGCCGCCGCTGCGCGTCTGCATCGACGTCGACGCCAGCTGGTGGTGGCTCGGCGGCCGGGTCAAGATCGGGCCGAAGCGCTCGCCGATCCACTCGGTCGAGCAGGCGGTGGCGCTGGCGCGGGAGATCGAGAAGCGGCCGCAGATCGAACTCGACGCGCTGATGGCCTACGAGGGGCAGATCTCCGGGGTCGGCGACCTGCCGCCCGGGCAGCGGCTGCGCGGCGCCGCGATCCGCTTCATGCAGAAACGCTCCGCGGCCGAAATCGCCGAGCGGCGCGGGGCGATCGTCTCCGCCCTCGGCGAGTTCGTCGAGCTGGAGGTCGTCAACGGCGGCGGCACCGGCAGCCTCGAACTGACCGCCGCCGAGGAGGCGGTGACCGAGGTGACCGCCGGCTCGGGCTTCTACGCACCCGTCCTCTTCGACCACTACAGCCGCTTCAGCCTCACCCCCGCCGCCGCCTTCGCGCTGCCGGTCACGCGCAAGCCCTCCGACTGGGTGGCGACGGCGCTCGGCGGCGGCTACCTCGCCTCCGGCCCTGGCAACCCGGGCCGGCTGCCGGCGCCCTGGCTGCCGCCGGGCCTGCGGTTCGACGACGAGGAGGGGGCCGGCGAGGTGCAGACGCCATTGGTGGGCCCCCCGGCCGGCGACCTCGGCGTCGGCGACCGCGTCTACCTGCGCCACGCCAAAGCGGGCGAGCTCTGCGAGCGCTTCGACACCCTCCTCCTCGTCGAAGGCGACCGCATCGTCGACGAGGTCCCGACCTACCGCGGCGACGGAAAAGCGTTTCTCTAAGCGCCGAGCACGCGCTCGGTGTACTCGTTGGCGAAGGTGCGGCCCGGGTCGAGGGTGTCGCGGGCACGGCGGAACTCCTCCCAGGCCGGGTAGCGCGGCGCCAGCGTCGCCGCCGTCTGGAAGTGGCGCTTGCCCCAGTGGGGGCGGCCGCCGTAGTCGTCCATGATCGCCTCGACCGCCTCGAAGTAGGGCCGCCACTCCATCCCCCGGTACTGGTGGACGGCGATATAGGCGGTCTCGCGCTCGTGCGAGGGGCTGAGGTAGGCGTCGTCGCCGGCGGCGACCCGCATCTCGATCGGGAAGAAGACCGGGTACTCGTTCGCCCGCACCCACTCGATCACCCGCCGCACCGCCTCCGGCCCGTTCTCCCGCGGCACCCCGTACTCCATCTCCGTGAACCGGACCCGGCGCTCGTTGACGAAGACGCGGTCGCTGCGGTCGCTGGTGCGGCTGCCGGAGGCGAGGCGGCCGGCGAGGCGGGAGAGCGCCGGGATCGTCCGCGGCAGCGCCCTCCCGGTCCCCGCCAGCGCCCCCAGCGCCCAGTTCTCGAGGACGACGTCGTTGAGGTAGGCGGCGGCGCGGCCGCGCGGGCGCGGCGGTCCCTCGCTGCGATTGCGCTCCAGGACCAGCGCCGAGTCGGCGTAGGGGAAGGTGAAGAGCTCGAAGTGCTCGTGCGCATCCGCCCACTCGTCGAAGCGGTCGAGGACCTCCTCACGCGGGTGCGGCGCGTCGACCCGCAGCAGGGTGAAGGCCGGCACGCAGCGCAGGGTCACCGCCGAGATCGCGCCGAGGGCGCCGACCCCGACCCGCGCCGCCCGCAGCAGCTCCGGGTGGGTGGCGGCGCTGAGGTGGCGGACGCTGCCGTCGGCGAGGACCAGCTCCAGGCCCTCGACCTGGGCGGAGATGTTGCGCAGCCGCGCCCCGGTCCCGTGGGTGCCGGTCGAGATCGCGCCGGCGATCGTCTGGCTGTCGATGTCGCCGAGGTTCTCCATCGCCAGCCCCAGCCGGGCCAGCTCCTCGTTCAGCTCGGCGAGGACCGTCCCCCCGCCGACCTTGACCAGGCCGCTCTGCGGGTCGGCGTCGAGGACCCCGCGCAGCGCCTCGACCCGGATCATCACCGCGTCCGTCAGCGCCGCCTCGGTGAAGGAGTGGCCGGAGCCGGGCACGCGCACCCTCTGCCCGGCGGCGCCGGCGGCGGCAACCGCCTCCGCCAGCTCCTCGCGGCCGGCGGGACGGACGACCCGGGCCGGCCGGCAGCGCTGGTCGCCGGCCCAGTTGACCCACTCGCCCGCCGCGCTCCCGGCCGCCCGCGCCATCGCACGACCCTAACTCGCCGCCGCCTGCGGACCTGTGTTCGGCTGCAGCGTCCGGTAGGCGTAGAAGACCGTGAAGACGAGCAGCAGTGAGATCGCCAGGCTCGGCGCGGCGTTGCCGGTGAGGCTGGCGACGACGCCGCCGCCGACGCCGCCGATCACCTGCCCGGAGGCCCAGGCCATGTTGGAGAGGCCGGCGGCGAAGCCCTGGTGGAGGCTGCTCGCCTCGGCGACGTCGGAGATCAGGGTCAGCGCCGGCGCGAAGCAGAGGCCGGCCCCGAGCGAGGTGACGATCAGCCCCGCCAGGACCTCCTCGAGCGAGGGGACCACCGCGATCACCACCATCGCGAAGGCGCAAATCGAGAGGCCGATTACGTAGGGCAGGCGGCGGCCGACCCGGTCGGACATCCGCCCGGCAACCGGTGCCAGCATCGCCTCGAGGCCGGCGCCGGCGATGAACCCGGCGGCGATCAGCCCGTGGCTGCCGCCGAGCGAGTCGATCCGCAGCGGCACCAGCACCTCGATCGCGCCGAACATCACCGAGGGCACGGCGACGAAGGCGGCCGCCTCGAGCACCGGCCGGCTCTTCAGCGTCGCCAGCACCTCCCCCAGGTTCTGCTCTTCGGGGTTGGCCGTCTCCGGCAGGCGGGCCGCGGCGAGTGCGAGGAAGGCCGTGACCAGGAGGACGGAGCTGAAGACGACCTCGGTCCCGACCGATCCGGCGATCGCCCCCAGCGCCGGGCCGAGCAGGGCGCCGGCGACCGCGGTCCCGAGCGCGGTGCCGATGATCGAGCCGCGTTTCTCCTCGGGGGCGGCCGAGATCAGCCAGGTCAGCGCCCCCGACCAGATCAGGGCGCCGGCGATCCCCTGGACGAAGCGGGCCCCGTCGAGGAGATAGATCTGCTCGGCGAAGCCGAAGACGACGCTGGAGCAGCCGAGCAGAAGCAGGCCGATGATCACCGTCCGCTTCGGCCCCAACCGGCTGGCGACGAACCCCGCAGGCAGCGACGCCGCCAGGGTCCCGGCCGCGTAGGCGGCGGAGAGGATTCCCGCTTCGGCCTTGGTCAGCCCGAGCTGGTCGACGTATTCCGGGAGCAGCGGCGCGATCGCCGCGAAGAAGGCGACGTCGAAGAAGATCATCGCGGAGGCGAGGAGGAGCAGGCGGCGCATGCAGGCATACAATCAGTGAGGAAGCCTGAGCGCTCTGGGAGGGGTGGCAGAGCGGTTGAATGCGGCGGCCTTGAAAGCCGTTAGGCGTCTTTCGGCGTCTCGTGGGTTCGAATCCCACCCCCTCCGCTGACGGGCTCTTGCCCTCTGCCGCCTTCGCTTGTGAGAGGGTGGCGCGCATGGACTTCCTCAAGGTGTTGCCGCTGGCGTTCGTGATGGTCGCCGGGCCGCAGATCATCAGCGCCTTCTTCTTCGCCACCAGCCCGTCCTGGAAGAAGATCTCCGCTGCCTACGTGCTCGGAGCGGCGTTGTCGATCCCGCTGGTCGTGGCGATCGGGTACCTGGTGACCAACGGAGCCGAGGGGGAAGAAAGCTCCGGCCTCTCGACCGCCGACTACGTCGTCCTCGCGCTGCTCGTCTTCGCGATGTACCGCAACTACGCCAAGCGCAATGAGAGCGAGCCGCCGAAGTGGATGGGCAAGCTCCAGAACGCGACGCCGAAGACGACCTTCATCCTCGGCTTCCTCCTGCTCGGCTTCTTCCCCAGCGACCTGATCACCTCGCTCAGCGTCGGCAGCTTCCTCTCCAACCAGGGCGACCCGTACCTGCACGCGCTGCCCTTCATCCTGCTCGCCCTGCTGTTCCTGGCGACGCCGTCGCTGATGGTGGTGGCGCTGGGCGACCGCGCTCAGACCGTGCTGCCGAAGGTCCGCGACTGGATGAACACGAACTCGTGGATCGTCAGCGAGGTCGTGCTCGTCTTCTTCGTGATCATCATCCTCACGGGATGATGCGCGGCCGCGCCCGGCGCGCGGCCCCTTGCTCAGCTCTCGTCGAGCTCGACCCGTTCGATCGTCTGCGCCTCCAGCGGCTTGTCGCCGGCGTCGGTAGGCACCGACTCGATCGTGTCGACGACGTCCATGCCGTCGATCACCTCGCCGAAGACGGTGTGCTTGCCGTCGAGCCACGGCGCCGCGCCGGTGGTGACGATGAAGAACTGGGAGCCGTTGGTGTTCGGCCCCGCGTTGGCCATCGCCAGCGCCCCGCGGACCACCTTGTGGTCGTTGATCTCGTCCTCGAAGGTGTAGCCCGGGCCGCCGCGACCGGTGCCTTCCGGGCAGCCGCCCTGGATCATGAAGTCCGGGATCACCCGGTGGAAGACGAGCTGGTCGTAGAACCCGTCCGCGGACAGCTTGCGGAAGTTCTCGACGGTTTTCGGCGCGTCCTCGTCGTGAAGCTCGAGCACGATCGCCCCGGCGCTGGTGTGAAGGGTCGCTTGCGACATGGGACGAAACCCTAGCTTCCCTGAACCCGGACCGTGACCGGGGGCGAGGATCCGGGCGCATACGGCCAGCGCTCCTCGGCCAGCGCCGTCGCCCGCAGCCGAATCGCCGCCCGGCCGCTGACGTAGCGGAACCGGTACTGCGCGCGGAAACGCCCGTGGTGGTCGCTGCGGGTGACCAGGACTGGCCGCCAGCTGCGGCTGGCCTGCTCGAAGAACTGGATCGCGACGAGCTTGCCGCGGCGCGGAATCGGCGCGCCCCGGCTCCTGACCTTGCCGCTGAGGACGACCGTTTCGCCGGTTCGAAGCTGCCGCGGGGCGGCGCGCAGGCTCACGCCTGAGCGCACCCGCAGCTCGAGCCCGGGGCGCTGGGCCTCCTCGAGCCCGCCGTCGCCCAGGAAGGCGACGGTGATCCGCCGCGACGGCCCCGCCGGGAGGGACAGCTGGAAGCCGCCCTGCTCGCCGGTGCGCACCCGCTCCACCGCGGTCGGCAGCAGCGCTCCCCGGGAGGGCCGGGAGACGATCCGCAGCTCGCGATCGCCGAGACCGGCGCCGTCGGCGCGCGTCAGCCGGCCGCTGAGGAGGGCGGGGGCGCCAAAGGGGACGGTGAGCGAGTCGCCGCGGCCGTGCCCGCCCCGCAGCCGGGCGAAGAGCCGGGACTTGCCGCGGGAGACGTGCGGGGGCGGGACCCGGCGGATCGCCATCTGGGTCCCGTCGGCGCGAAGGGTGGTCGCGGCGGCGTTGCCGGCCGCGTCGGCGGCCTCGGCGCGGAAGACGAAGGTGCCGAAGCCGAGCTCCGGCATCGGGGCGACGAGGTCGGCGCCCTCGGCGCCGCGCACGAGCCTGGTCGGCAGCTCGATCCACCGCTCGGAGTCGATCCGCCGGTAGAGGAGCCGGCCCTCGGCCGGGCCGGAGTGGGCATCGACGACCGCCGCCTTCAGCTGTCCCTCCCCGCTCTCGCCGGCGAAGGCGAGCCGCGGGGCGACGTCGTCGAGGCGGAGCGGCACGATCGCCGGCGATCCCGCTGCCTCGTTCCCCGCCTCGTCCCGCAGCCAGAGCGCCAGCGAGTAGGAGCCTGCAGCCGGAACCGAGAGGTCGGCGAGCGAGCGGCGGTCGCGGCCGGGGGCGAAGCGGGCGCCGGTGTCGAAGCCGGAGCCGCCGGAGATCCGCCAGCCGACGCCGGCGATCGGGCTCGCCGGGCCCTGGTCCGGGTTCTCCCAGGCGAGGTCGAAGTCGTTGCTCCGCCGCCAGCCCTCGCCGCCGGCGAGCGCCACCGCGCGCGGGTGCGCCGGCGGGTTGTTGTCGACGAGGACGGTGCGGGCCTGGCTGCAGGTGCTGGCGCCCGAGAAGTCGGCGGCGCAGTGGACGAGGGTGTGGGGCCCGTCGCTGAAGGCGGTGGTCGAGATGGCGTGGGTGGCGGAGACGGTGGTCAGGCAGGGCCGCATCCGGGTGGCCCGCCACTCGCCGGCGATCGAGGCCTTTTCGCAGGGGTACTCGGTGAGGCCGACCCGCGCTCCGTCGAAGGTGGTTTCGCCGAAGCGGACACCGGACTGGTCGTCCGTCGCCGTCACCGCCACCTCCTGGTTGCCCCGGCGCCAGCCGCCGGCGATCAGCCCGCCGCCATAGGGGCCGACCTTGATCGGGGCGAATTCGTCCTCGACCGTGATCGTCAGCGCCCGCAGGCCGGACCATGAACCCTGTTCGAGCGAGCACCACTTGTCCTCGCCGCGGGCGCACAGCAACCGGTCCTCGAAGGCGGAGACGCCGATCGGGAACCCACGGCTGAACTCCTGGACGCCGGTCTCGGTCGCCGCGGCCTGCAGGAACGGTTCGAAGCCGCCGCCCCAGTTGACGCCGCCGAGCCGCTGCTCCATGCCGTCGTGGAGGGCGTGCCACCAGCTGCCCCGCACGGCCATGATCCGCGTCCCCGGCACCGCGCTCCAGCGCCAGCGGGCGAAGCGGGTCCCCGAAACCGTCGACTGGCCGTCGCGGGTGAGGCTCTTCAGGTGGACGCCGCCGAACGGGTCGCTGCCGGCCGGCGGCACGCAGTAGCCGTCGGAGCGGAACTTGGCACCGCCGGTGGTGTCGGCCCAGGTTGCGTCGGCGCCGACGTACCAGCCGCACTGGGCGACCGCGTACCTCCCCGCCTCCGCCTTCGAAGCCGCCAGCAGGAGCGCGCTCAGCGCCAGCAGCACCCCCAGGGCCACGGCCCTCCCGACTGCAAGTCTCGATCCCGACATCGGTCCTCCTTCGCTCGCCTGCGTTACGGGGGACCAAGGGCCGAGGGGCTGCGATCTCTCCCCCACGCGGCTCCCGAAGCCGGTGCTTTGCGAGAATCGGGTCGATGCCACTCCCCACCGAAGATCAGATCACCGAGAAGCTGCGCGCCGTCATCGACCCCGAGCTGCGGCGCTCGATCGTCGAGCTGGGCATGGTCCGCTCGATCGACGTCAAGGAGAGCGGCCGCGTCGAGGTCGTCGTCTCCCTGACCACCGCCGGCTGCCCGATCCGCTCGCACTTCGAACAGGCCGTCGCCCAGCAGGTCTCCCAGCTGGAAGGCGTGACCGAGGTCGCGGTCGGCTTCGACGTCCTCTCCGACGAGGAGAAAGGCCGGCTGCAGCAGACCCTCGGCCGCGGCAAGCTGCCGCAGGGGGCGCTGGCGAAGGTCAAAAACGTGATCTGCGTCTCCTCCGGCAAGGGCGGCGTCGGCAAGTCGACGATGACCGCCAACCTGGCCGCGGCGCTGACCGCCGAAGGCCACCCGTCCGGGGCGCTCGACTGCGACGTCTACGGCTACTCGATCCCGCGCATGCTCGGCGTCAACCGCAAACCGGAGGTGAACGCGGAGCGGAAGATCCTGCCGTTGGACTCGCCCAGCGGGGTCAAGGTGATGTCGATCGGCTTCTTCGTCGAGGACAACTCCGCCGTCGTCTGGCGCGGCCCGATGCTGCACAAGGCGATCCAGCAGTTCCTCGAGGACGTCGCCTGGGACGAGCTCGAGTACCTGCTTCTGGACCTGCCGCCGGGGACCGGCGACGTCTCGATGACGCTCGCCCAGCTGCTGCCGCAGGCCAAGTTCCTCGTCGTCACGACGCCGCAGCCGGCGGCGCAGTCGGTCGCCCAGCGCGGCGCCGAGATGGCGAAAAAGTTTGACCTCGAGATCCTCGGCGTGATCGAGAACATGTCCGGCTTCACGACTCCCACCGGGGAGCGCTTCACGATCTTCGGCGAGGGCGGCGGCCAGCTGCTCTCCGACGAGCTCGACGTGCCGCTGCTCGGCAAGGTGCCGCTCTCGGAGCCTCTGCGCGAGCACGCCGACAACGGCTCGCCGCTGGTCATCGACGACCCCGACGCCCCCGCCTCGCAGGCGATCCGCCAGGCTGCCCGCGGGATCATCGCGATGACGCCGCAGGAGCTGCCGGTGCTGCAGTCGACGCCGTCCCCGGCGGAAGCGCCGCCGGTCGGCGGCACGCCGCTCCCGGTCGTGCAGTAGTTCCAGCGTGACCAAGCGCACACTGGGAATCGCAACTTTCGCCGCAGACCTACGTTAAGGTCTGCACACAAACGCCTAATCCTCGGCTCATGCCGGGGAGCGGGGGACCCAGGTTTCTGGGGCTAACCCACCTTCGAGTGGGGGCGCAGGCTCCTTCAGCGCCAGCCCGACAGCTAACCCCGCCGGCCGACGAAGGAGGAGTTGAATGACGAACGCCCTTGGGGTGGCCAGGAAGACGCCCGCCCTTTGCATCTCCATAGCTGTGCTGGTCGTGGTCGCGATGGCGACGGTCCTCGCGGCGCCGGCCGCGGCGGAAACCCCGGGTGGGGTCTCCTCGACGACCCCGGAAGTCGCGGCCCCGACCGCGCCTCCGGGCAAGGCGATCCTCGTCAACGGCCGGGCGGTCCCGCCCGCCGACGCGCCGCCCGCGGTGAAAAAGGTGATCGCGGCGGCAAACAAGATCCGCACCAAGCCCTATGTCTACGGCGGCGGCCACGCCCGCTGGTGGGACGCCGGCTACGACTGCTCCGGCGCGGTCAGCTTCGCCCTCCGCGGCGCCATGCTGATCGACACGCCGATGCCCTCCGGCTCCCTCGCCGGCTGGGGCAGCGCCGGCAGGGGGCGCTGGATCACCGTCTACGCCAACGGCGGCCACGCCTATGCGGTGATCGCCGGCCTCCGCTGGGACACCGCCGGCAACACCAGCGGCACCGGCCCCAGGTGGCACAAAAGCCTGCGCGCCGCCGCGAGCGGACCGTTCACCGCCCGCCACCCGACCGGCTACTGAGAGGCGCGATTGGAGAGTTGACATGCCTATAGCGAGGTCAACTCGCCAATCGTCGCCAGGAGAGAATGGATGGCGAGGGCCGGGCGTCGTGCTGGCCGCGCAATGGGGTTCGCCAATCCCCCCTAGCGCCGGCGGGCGAGCTCCTGCTCGGCGATGACCTTCGCTACGGCCTCGGGGCTCGGCAAGTTGGAGCGCCAGACGCTGTAAGGCAGGTCGCCCGACCCGGAAGTGGCATCCAGCCTCAGGGTGTGGCGGCCGGTCTGCACGTCGAGGAACGCGTCGAGCATTGCGACATGCACGGCCCGCCGCAGGGTCCGGCTGACGCTCGTCGAGTCCTTGGTGGTGAAGACCGTGGAGCAGTCGGTCGAGATGGAAAACCTCATCCAGGTTTTTTCTCCGAGATCCTTGGTGAATCTCCAGGCGTCGCAGGGGCCAAATGCGAGCGGAGACCCTCGGTCCTTTCCGAGGCTCACCGTCTCCACGCACGAGGGCGGCTCGATCTCCGGCGCCCAGGCCAGCATGACCTTCTCCGAGGACCTGGTCACGCGGCGTGGGACGGCCGCCAGAAGTTCCCCATATTGCTTCAGCCAGTCGCGCACGGCCAGCTCCTCCACGCGCTCCTTCTCACGCTTCATGTGGGCCTCTACAGCCCGCTCCGACTCCGCCTTCGCAAACGCGTCATCGAGTGGGTTCGACATCGTTCCGCCTCGGGAAAGGAAAAGGCCGCCCGAAGGCGGCCCTTTCGAAGTCCTGGCGCGCTCGACTACGCGGCCTGGTTCTTAAAGTAGTTCGCGTTGATCTCCGCGTATTTGGCCCACTCTGCCGGGAGCTGGTCCTCGGCGAAGCAGGCGTCGACCGGGCAGGCCTCGACGCAGGCGTCGCAGTCGATGCACTCGTCCGGGTCGATGTAGAGCTGCTCGACGTTGTCGTAGTCGGGCTCGTCAGGAGTCGGGTGGATGCAGTCGACCGGGCACACCTCGACGCACGAGTTGTCCTTCTGGCCTATGCATGGCTCGGCGATGACGTAGGTCATTCGGGCAGTTCTCCTAGCTTCGATTTCCGGGTGCCTGCCGGGGGCCCCGGCCAAGCGCGAGCGCACATTTTAGGGATGATGCGGACATGCTGCTGTTGACGGGGGCGACTGGAAGCATCGGTTCGCGGCTATTGCCGCTGCTGCTGGAGCAGGGCGAGGAGGTCCGCTGCCTGGTGCGGGAGCCGCGGCGCCTGGGGCCGCGGCGGGTCGACGTGCAGATCGCGCTCGGCGACCTCGGCGAGATGTCGGACCCCTACCTGGTCCGCCAGGCGCTGCGGGGGGTCGACCGGGTGGTCCACCTGGCAGCCTCGATCCGCGACCAGCCGCCGAAGCGGATCGAGGAGCTGAACGGGCTGGCGACGGTGCGGCTGCTGCGGGCGGCTGAGCGCAGCGGGGTCGAGAGCTTCCACTTCTTCAGCGCCCTCGACGCCGAGTCGGCGCAGCGGACGCGCTTCTTCCGCGCCAAGTGGCTGGCCGAGCAGGCGGTGCTCTCCTCGCCGCTGCAGACCACCGTCTTCGCCCCCTCGATCGTCTACGACCACAGCGACCCGTGGATAACGCTGCTGCGCCGCTTCTCCTTCCTGCCGGTGCTGCCGGTCTCCGGCGCGGGGACGGCGCGCTTCCAGCCGATCTGGGCGGCGGACGTGGCGCGGGCGGTGGTGGGGGCGCTCGAGCGCGATCGCAGCGACGGGGAGCGGACCAGCCGCTACGAGCTGGCGGGGCCGGAAACGCTCACCTACGACCAGATGTCCGACCTGGTCAGCCGCATCGCCGGTCGGCCGCGGCCGCTGGTGCACCTGCCGCTGCCGTTCGTGCGGGCGGGGCTGATCGCGCTCCGCAACCTCTTCGGGGAGGCCGTGTTCGCTACCTGGGAGGAGGCCGAGTTGATGGAGGTCTCGATGATCAGCGAGCGAGGGCCGGCCGACGTGCAGGCACTCGGCGTCGAACCGCGAAGGATGAGCGATGTACTGGAGGACGCTTAGACGAGTTCCGGTGGTGGCCGCGCTCGCCGCTGCCCTGCTGGTGCCGTCCCAGGCCGGCGCGCTCTCCCTGGTGCCGCCGAAGCCGAACGTCTTCCTCGGGGTCAGCGACCGGGGGACGACCGCCGAGTTCTACGAATTCGCCGAACTGACGGGGAAGCACCCGGCGTTGCTGCAGACCTTCCATCCCTGGGGCAACAGCCTCAACGAGGCCTACGAACGCTGGCGGGAAACGGCGACGCGGCCGATCCTCCATATCTCGACCGCCGACGACCAGACGCTGGCGGAGCTGATCACGCCGCAGCAGATCGCCCTCGGGTACGGCGACGACTACCTGCTGCAGCTGAACGAGTTCTTCACGGCGCGCGGACTGCCCGCCTACATCCGCCCCCTGGGGGAGCCGAACCGCTGCCTCAACGCCTGGTCGGCGGTCAACTGCGACGGCTCCCAGAAAGGCGGCGAACACACCACCGGCTGGTACAAACAGGCCTTCCGCCGGATCTCGGCGATCGTCCGCGGGGGGCAGAGCCTCGAAGGCGTCAACGCGACGCTGGCGGAAATCGGGCTGCCGCCGGTGAACCGGACCAAAGGCCCGCCGCCGACCGAACTGCCGGCGGCGCCGGTCAGCATCGTCTGGAGCCCGCTGCCGGGCGGATCCCCGCGGGTCAAAGGCAACTTCCCGGGCAACTACTGGCCGGGCCGGCGCTGGATCGACTGGGTCGGAACCGACTTCTACTCCCAGTATCCGGTCTGGCAGGACCTCAACCGCTTCTACGCGGGCAAGCAGTGGAAGGGGATGCCGGTGGCGATGACCGAGTGGGCCGTCTCCGGCGAGGACGACCCCCGCTGGGTCAAGCAGACGATCGCCTGGACCGTCAAGCACCCGCGCGTGCGGATGCTCGTCTACTACCAGGGCTTCGGCGCCGGCAACCCCTACGACCTTCGCCTCTACCCGCGCACCACCAACACCCTGCGCAAGAAGATCCGCCGCCCCAACTTTCTCGAAACGGCCGAAACCAACGCCGGCTTCCTGCAGCCGCTGCCGCCCAAGCCGCGGAAGAAATAGAGGTGTAATTGCCGAGACCGTGTGAACCCGCCATATAGGCGGGTTCACACGGTCTCGCGCAAAAAAGAGGCCCGGTTTCCCGGGCCTCTCTCGAAACACTCGCCTGTTGCGCCCAGTATGGCGCGGCAGGCTGGCTACATCATGCCGCCCATGTCCGGCATGCCACCGGGCATGCCGCCGCCGGCGCCGTTCTCCTCCGGCGGTTCGGCGATGATCGCCTCGGTCACGAGGATGTTCTTCGCGATCGAGGCGGCGTTCTCCAGGGCGGAGCGGGTGACCTTGGTCGGGTCGATGACGCCGGCCTTGATCAGGTCGCCGTACTCGCCGGTCGCCGCGTTCAGGCCTTCGCCCTCCTTCAGCTCCCGGACCTTGTTGACGACGACCGAGCCCTCGAGACCCGAGTTCTCGGCGATCTGGCGCACCGGCTCCTCCAGCGAGCGGTGGATGATCCGCGCGCCGGTCACCTCGTCCGGCTCGTCCAGCTTGTCCGGGTCGAGACCGGCCTGGGCGTTCAGCAGGGCAACGCCACCGCCCGGCACGACGCCCTCCTCGAGGGCGGCACGGGTCGCCTGCAGCGCGTCCTCGACGCGGTGCTTTTTCTCCTTCATCTCGGTCTCGGTGGCGGCGCCGACCTTGACCACGGCAACGCCTCCGGCGAGCTTGGCGAGACGCTCCTGGAGCTTCTCGCGATCGAAGTCGGAGTCGGTGTTCTCGACTTCCGATTTGATCTGCTTGATCCGGCCCTTGATCTCCTCGGCGTCACCGGCGCCGTCGATGATCGTGGTCGTGTCCTTGGAGACGACGACGGTCCTGGCCTGACCGAGCTGGGCGAGCTGGGTGTTCTCCAGTTTCAGGCCCATCTCCTCGGTGATCACCTCGCCGCCCGTGAGGATCGCGATGTCCTCGAGCATCCGCTTGCGGCGGTCGCCGAAGCCGGGGGCTTTGACGGCGACGCCGGTAAAGGTGCCGCGGAGCTTGTTCACGACCAGGGTCGCGAGGCACTCGCCCTCGACGTCCTCGGCCACGATCAGCAGCGGTTTCCCACCCTGCATCACCTGCTCGAGCACCGGCAGGATGTCCCGCACGGAGCCGATTTTCTGGTTGGCGATGAGGATGTAGGGGTCTTTCAGCACCGCCTCCATGCGGTCCTGGTCGGTGACCATGTACGGCGAGATGTAGCCCTTGTCGAACTGCATCCCCTCCGTGAACTCGAGCTCCATTCCGAAGGTCTGGCCTTCCTCGACGTTCACGACGCCGTCCTTGCCGACCTTCTCGATCGCGTCCGCGATCACGTTGCCGATCTCATCGTCGGCGGCCGAGATCGCCGCGACGCGGGCGATCTGCTCCTTGCCCGAGATCTCCTTCGACTGCTTTGAGCGCAGCTGCTCGGTGACCTGGTCCACGGCGGACTCGATGCCGCGCCGCAGGGCCAGCGGGTTGGCGCCGGCCGCGACGTTCTTCAGCCCGTGGCGGACGATCGTCTGCGCCAGCAGCGTCGCGGTCGTCGTGCCGTCGCCGGCGACGTCGTTGGTCGCCGTGGCGACCTCACGGACGAGCTGTGCGCCCTGGTTCTCGAACACGTTTTCGACCTCGATCTCACGCGCGATCGTGACGCCGTCGTTCGTGATCGTCGGCGCTCCCCACTTCTTGTCGAGCACCACGTTCTGCCCCTTCGGGCCGAGCGTGATCGCGACGGTGTCGGCGAGCTTGTCGACGCCGGCCTCGAGGCCGCGCCGCGCCTCCTCGCCGAACTTCAGCAGCTTCGAAG